>CAMMIW010000013.1 GCA_946497035.1 uncultured Eubacteriaceae bacterium
TGGCTCAATCTTAATAGGATGCTTAATTTTTATTTTAGTATCTTTAAAAAATAATGATACACCTAACAACATACCAAATAATACTGCATCTAGCAATTTAATAGAAGTGGCTAATAATAAAATATTTTATGCTACAAAGACTGGTACTAAATATCATTTAAAAGATTGTAGATATGTAAAAGACAAAAACAACTTAATACAATTAAATATTGATGATGAAAATTTTAAAAACTATGAACCTTGCTCTGTTTGTATAAAATAATTTAATTGTATATTTATTATATAGTTTTGTATAAATATTATATTTAAAATGTCCCATTGCTTTTTAGGTATTTTTTAATACATAACATAGCTCTAGACCTTGAAAATGGCTCAATGGGACAATTTTACTCAATTTTTACACAAATGTCCCATTGCTCTGTCTTGTTTTTAGCTTTATTTTGGCTTTTTAAGGCTTGTTTTTTGTCCTTGTAAATTTTCTTCTAAAGCCACCTAAAGCCCTGTTTACCTAGCTTTGCAAGAATATTGCAAGACGTTGCAAGGCTTATATATTAAATCTTGCAATATCTTTATTTTGAAAATGCTATTTTTTATCTTTAAATTAATACTAAAATAAACAAAAGGCTTATAACCCTTGAAAACATGGGGTTACAAGCCTTTTTTAATCTTAACTAAATTTTGTGTCCTATTTTTATTCAATTTTCATCTATTCTTTTTTTATATCGCCCCAAAACCTATGATTTATCGTCTTTTTCTATGTCTTTCTCTCACTTCTCACTCTTATTATTTAGGACATAATTTTTAGTAAACTACAATTTTCAAATATACTTTCAATTTCTGGACTTGCTAAAAAATCTTTTACATTTTGAGTAAGCCCTGTTGGAATACCACCATATTTACGTTGTCTTTTCCAATTCTCTATTGTGTAATTAGCTGTTTGTTTTTCTTTTAACTGTAAATGAATTTCGTCCATATAAGTCCTTGTTGCTACTTTTAAATTTCTATTTCTAGTAACCTTATTCCATATCTGGTCTTGAACAACTAACATTCCAACCTTTTTAAGTTGAGTTCCCAATTCTTTTATGTTAAAAGATATTAGCCTATTTTGTAAATTTACATTAGTTTTATTGTTAAAATAATCAAAATTACCTGTTGTATAAAGTTCTAATGCAACTGCTAAATTGTTAGCCTCATCTTCTCTTTGTTTTCTTATTAAGTTATATAAATCACTCAATAATGGTATATTTTCATCAGTAGGATTAGACATATAAGGTTGGTATACTAGCTTTATACATCTATCTATAATAGATTTTTCTACTGGATTTAAACCAGTTAAAAAAATTTGTTCAAAAAAAGCCAATAAAAAATCACTCTTTAATGATAAAGGATTGTCATCATCAGAGTAATTAAGATTTATATCCATTATATTAATATAATCTTTAGAAGTAGGGCTTATATTAATTACTTGTCCACCAAAAGCCTTTACAAGTGGAAAAAATTCATTTTCTGGGTCTGAAATGATAATATCATCATTTGTAGATAACATTATATTAGTTATTTCTCTTTTTGCCATAAACGATTTACCAGAGCCTGGCGTTCCTAATATTAGTCCATTGGGATTTTTTAACTCTTTTCTATCAGCTAGTATAATATTATTAGATAAAGCATTTAAACCATAATAAAGACTCTCTTTACTTTCAACAAGTAATTCTTCTGTTGTAAAAGGAACAAATATAGCTGTTGAGGTTGTCATTAAACTACGTTGTATTTTTATAAATTATTTCCTATTGGTAAAGATGAATTTAATGCTTGTTCTTGTTGATAGTTTAATGCTTTTAATTTTAAACTATGTTTTTGTACTACACCTTTTAAATAATTATTTATATCTTCAAGTTCAGATTTATTTTTGCCAAAAGTAGTAATTATAATAGTTGCTAAAAATAAATGTTCATTTCTACTCTTTAAATTTTCCCAAACATTAGTAGTTTCTTCTATATTTTCTTGCAATTCTAAAGGCAGAATATCCATATCATACCTATTAGCAAATGCTTTTTGTTGATTTTTTATTTTTTGTGATTCAACTTCAACTTTTTTCTTTTTAGCAAGTTCTATTGCCTTTGACTGTTCAAAAGGTACTAAATGAATATTTACAAGTAATTTTCTATCTATTTCCAACAAATCTGCTAATATTCTGTCTTCCATTTCATTAACATTAATTTGTAAATAAAATGTAGAAGCAATTTCTTTATCTAACTCAATATTAGATTTATTATTTTTGCTACACATAGGAGCTACAAAATCTTTTGTTGTTAGCCCTGTATTTGTAATCAAATTAAAATCAAAATTAAAGCTTTCATCTTTATTTAAAATATTATGTAATAATTCTAGCCTTTCATATCCATTTAAGCTTTCAGCAAAAACTCCCATTGTTTTAAAATTATTTATTACATCAAGTTCAATTCTTTCAAGGCTTTGTTTTGCTTTTTTATAATTATCTTCTTCAATAGAAAAAGTTAAATATTTTAGTTTTATAATACCATTATTTCCTTTTTCTAATTGATTTTTTAACATTTGGTAGTATTCTTTTCTTAAATATTCAATATTATCATCTTTAGACTGCATATGAATTTTTTCTAAAAGTTCATTACCATCTGTTTTATTATTGAAAAAAGTTAATTGAACTTTTATTTTTTCATTAAAGTAATTTAAAAATTCACAATAAGAATTAAATATATTAGCTTTGTCTTCATTGTTAGCCAACATATAATTAATATCAAAAAATTTTACTGTTTTTGAATAGGTATCTCCAGCTTTACAAACACCATTTTTCAAAATTTCATCAAAAAAAAGCATACTTTGAGTACTATCTTTTGGACTTTTTTCATTAATTATTTTATTTATTCTCTTTTTTTGTTCTTTTGTTAGTTTTAAGCCTTTTAACTTTTCATAATCAATATTTCTTTTTTTATGGAAAAATATCATATTTCAACTCCTTTAATTTTTTATTTTAATAGCTTTTTCAAGTTTTCTTGTTAATAAACCTTTAGTATAAAAGTTTTCAGTTTTATAAACTTTAGGTTTGTTATTTTTATAAAAATAAATAATATTTTTTATTTTATCTTCTAAATAAACTCCATCATCTTCGTAATAACCTAAAAATAAAATAGGAAATATAATTATAAAACTAATATACATAGCTACTTCAGTTCCTATAATATCTTTTAAATTTGAAAAAATAACAAATATAAAAAAAGCAGATATTGATATACTTATTATCTGCCTTGTTGTAAAATTAAAATATTTTTCTTTTATTTTTACTATATCTTTTGGCACAGTAACATATGCCATAGTATCACTCCTTAATTATGCTATCATCAATATTATCAACATCAGTTGTTAATACTACACTATCATTTTCATTTATTAGAAGTTTATTGTCTTCAACTTCTTTTAAATATTTTCCAACATCAAATAAATTTTTATCATTATAATCAGCTAATTTTTTATATTTTTTGTGTTTTGTTATATCAAATTTATTTGATAAAAAAGGGGGTACACCTCTTATTTGTACAATACATTTTCCATTATCTATTGTAGCAAGTTCACTTTCTGTTAAAAGTTCTCTACCTGTTTTTTGAAAGTTTGTTCCAAAACTAGGACTACTTCCTTTTGTATCAGAAGTAGTTATAAAATCAATAGTTTCTTTTCCTAAAAGTTCAGATATATCTTTAAGTGTAGATTTTTCTCCACCACCTAAAAATACCATTGTATCACAATTACCTATAATAGTTTCATCTTTACCATCTTTATATAAAGATTTTAATTGACTTTTAGTTTGTAAAATAGGACAAGCACTAATTTCTCTACTTCTTATAGTAGCTATTAATTTTTCAAAATTAGGTATTTTGCCAATATTAGCAAATTCATCTAATAAAAATCGCACGTGAACAGGCAATCTACCATTATGTTTAATATCAGCTTTTTCACATAATATATTAAAAAGTTGAGTATACATAATTGATATAATAAAATTAAAAGTAGGATTTGTATCAGATAAAATAATAAATAAAGCTGTTTTTTTATCTCCTAAACTTTCTAAATCTAAATCATCATAAGCAGTTAATTTTCTTAATGCCTCTGTATCAAAAGGGGATAACCTAACACCACAAGATACTAATATACTTTGTAATGTTTCTTTTGCTCCATTTCTATATTTTTTATACTGGCGAACAGCAAAATTGAAAGGGTCTTTTTCTTCTAAATCGTCCATAAGCAAATCAACTACATTTTTATCTTCTACATCTTCTCCTATTTTAGAATTATCAACCAATAAGAGTAAGGTTTCCATATTTTTCTCATCTTCTTCACATTCATACCATATATAACCTACTAAAGCTGTGTAATACATCTTTTCAGCATTAGTCCAAAAATCAGCATTTTGTCCATCAGCTTGAGTATTTGATATAAGAGTATCAACAAACGTTAGTATATCTTCTTCTTTTTTTATATAATTAAAAGGATTATAGTGCATAGATTTTTCAAAGTCTATTGTATTAAATATTTTTATATTATAACCATTCTCTTTTAGTATTTTACCACATTCTAATACAAGTGTTCCTTTAGGGTCAGTAACAACATAGCTTGAGTGCATTTGCATTAAATTCGGCTTTACAAAAAATCTAGTTTTACCAGAGCCAGAACCACCAATAACAACTATATTTTTATTTCTAGCAAACTTTATATCTTTAGGCTTAAAAAGTGTCATTCTTTCTGTTTCAGAAAAAATAACATTATTTTCAAATTTTTCATCAATAAAATTTTTAGAATCATTGTTATTTCCCCAACGAGCAGAACCATATTCAATACCATTTTTTAATTTCCTTTTGGTTTTTGAAGAAAGTAATAAAAATAAAATAAGCATTATTACTATACTTAAAGATATATCAGATTTATTTAAACTAATAATGCCACCTTTTATAAATATAAGGTGTAGATTATCCATAGCATAAGAAATTTTACTCAAACTATCTTCTTCTGGGCTTACTCTTACTATAAAACAAAATTTATTTAAAAATATAAATATTAATATACAAAATATAATTAAATAACCTTTTTTACTAAATTTAAAAATAGTTTTTATATACTTGTTGTTGTTTATCTTTTTTATATATTTCTTAAAATTTTTTATATACTTATTTTTCTTCACAAAAACACCTACCTTGAAATTTTATTAGTTTGTTTTTGCTTTTTCTCTTTTTGTTGTTCATTAACAATTTTTTGCTTTTGTTTTATTTTTTCAAAAATACTAATATTTTTATTATTATCTTTTTTATTAATTTCTGCTCTAAGTCTACTATAAACTTGTTCATATATTTCAGCTTTTCCACTATTAAAGAAAAATGTGTATTTATTAGCATTTTTATCGTAAACTAAAGAATATTTTAATCCACAGTCTTTAGCAATTTTTTTAAAAGTTTTAAAATCTTTATTATTTAATTTTAAATTTTCTAAATCTATTTTAGATATAGAATTTTCAGTTTTAGCAAGTTGTTTTAAAGTCTTTTGAGGTTTAGAATTATATAATTTAATACTATTTATACTTAAAAATTTAATGGTTTTAGTAAAATTTTTTAAAGTCATCTTTGAAGCCTCAAAAGAAATTTCTACTAGTTTTTTATTATTTTCATCTTGGATTGACATTTATCAACTATAAGCCCTTTCATCATCTTTTAAATTATAAAATGCTCCAGAATAAATATCACTATTTACCCAATTACTATAATAATTACCCATAGTTGTTACTGCATTATATATTGTTGAAAGTAAATAATTTTTCATATTTACTATTTTAGTTGTTGTTTGATTAATGCAAGTAATAATATATTCAATGTGTGATGAATTTATTTTTAATATTCTTGATTTAAACAAGGCTGTTGAAACTTCATTATTTTTAGAAATCTTTATACTTTCTTTTTTAGAAGTTACTACCTCAAGCATTATTTCAAGTATTTCATCTATTTTATCTTTATTGAAATTTCTTGAAGTAATTTCATCATAATAAATATTTTCTTTTAATATTTTCTCATAAATTTTTAATTCATCTTCATCTGTAATTTTACTTTCAAAAATATTATTATTAAATATATTATTTTCTTCAACATCCACTTGTGTATTTTCAATATTACTTTCAACATAAGTAATATTTTCATTTACATTAACATCTTTATTTTTTTCTAAAGATAATTTTTTTGCATTAACAACTTCTAATATTTCATCTACTTTTTGTGGATATATAAGATTTGGTTTACATAAGCCTTGTCTTTTTGAAATAATAAGCCCATAAGATTTTAATTCTTTCATAACTTTTATAGCAGTCGTTACACAACAATTTAATTCTGTCTTTACTTCATCATTAGTAAATATAATATATACATTTTCTTCACTATCAAACCAATTATTTTTAATAGATAATTTAACTCTATCAATAATTAAAGCATACAAAGTTTTAGCTTCAACAGACATTTTCTTATATTTTTCAGCTTTGAATAGAAATTTTGGTAATTGATAAAACCCTTTAGTATTTGATAAATCTTCTTTTTTTAACATACTTCTCCCCCATAAATAATTAATCAAATATAGTTAATTTTTTCATAAAAATATTTTTTTCTAAAATTGAAAAATCAAGAAGTTTAAATTTTTTAAGCTCTTCTAAACATCTCAATATAACTTTTTCTGTCATATCGTTAGTATTAATTTCTTTTCTTAAAGAGTCTAAATTTATTTCATTAATATTTTTTTCAAATTTATTTAATAAAAAAGAATATAATACTTTACTTTTACAATTCATTCTTCTTAGAGTTTCATCTCTAAAAAGAATTTTAGGAATTAATAAATAATCCATAAAAATCTCCTTTCAAATTTTTAAAATTATATAAATATATATGATATGAGTGTGTTACAGACAGCTATTGCTTCATAAAACGGCGATAAACGTCTACCGAATAAGTTTTCCCTTATTATTGAGTCTTGGCAAAATGTATATATCTTTATAAAAACACACAAATAACATAAAGATTTATCGCTCATTAAAATTAATCATAAAAATCATAGAAAAATAACTAACTTTAAGTCTTGGCGTACATTAAACTTGCTCATCAATAATAATTGTATCTGAACTTTACTCTATTTAGTTGTCAATGTACAATAGCCTTTTTGGCTTTTAAAAACTCACAAGAAATAATATAGGAGAAAAGAGTTAAAATCTTGTGAGCTTGTAATAACAAAAAAAGCTCTTTACCCTTGTTACAAGGGAGATTTTACTTCCCCCCAACAAGTGGTAAAGAGCCTTTTTATACAAATGAAAATATAGATGAACTTTTATTGAGAAGACATATAGGCAAAAAAATGAGAAAAACAGGAAAGTATGATTTTAAATCTAAAAAACGTACAAAAAATCAAGATGAAAATTTTATTATTGCTTTTACAAACCTTTTAGATAATATATTTAAACAAGCTAAATAGAGCTATATGTATAGCCCTATTTAACTTTAATTTTTTAAAAAAACTTTAAATCTTCTTTTGTAGTTATTTTTATATTATTATAGCTACCTTCTATTATTTTAACCTTTTGTCCAAAACTTTCTATAACACTTGCATCATCTGTAACAAAAATATTATTTTTTATAATATAGTCATAAGCTTCTTTTATTAAGCTATATTTAAAAGCTTGAGGGGTTTGAGCTAAATAAACATTATCTCTATTAGGTGTACTTTCTATAAAATCGTTATTACATATTTTTATAGTATCTTTTGCCTTAACTGCCAAAATACACCCACTATAAATACTAGCATTTTCTATAACATCTGTTATACTTTTTTCATCTATAAAAGGGCGAACCCCATCATGTATAACAACTATACTATCTTTATTATTTATATTATTTATATTGTTTATACCATTATAAACAGAATTTAAACGCTCTTCGCCACCTTCTACAATTTTTGTTATTTTTTTATAATTATATATATTTATTATATCATTTTTAAAATAATCTAAATACTCTTTATTTGTTACTATTATTATTTCATCAATATCATTACAATTTTCAAATTTTTCTATTGTATAACAAACGATAGGCTTGTTATTTATTTTTATAAATTGTTTAGGTATGTTAGATCCCATTCTTTTACCTATACCAGAACAAACAATAATCGCTATATTTTTCATAAATAACCCTCTTTTAATCTTTAAAATATCGTGAAAAATTTAATATTATCCCTGTACAAGCCATCATTATCAATAAAGAAGTACCACCATAGCTAACAAAAGGTAATGGTATACCTGTATTTGGTATAGTATTTGTAACAACGGCAATATTAATAATAACTTGTATAGCTATCATAGTAGTTATACCAACACATACATAGCTCATATAAAGTTTTGGAGAACGCATAGCCGTAACATACCCTCTCCATATTATCATAGAAAAAAGTAATATAAATATTGCTGCACCTGCAAGACCTAGCTCTTCACATATGATAGAAAAAATAATATCGTTTTGTGCTTCTGGTATAAAGCCTAGTTTTTGTCGGCTTTGTCCTATACCAAGCCCAAAAAATCCCCCTGATGCTATCGCATATAAAGATTGTACCGTTTGGTAACCTGTGTCAGATTTAACACTTTCGGCAAAAGGATCTAACCAAGCTTGAAACCTCTGCATTCTAAATGATTCTCCAAAAAGTATAATACCTGCTAACCCTAATACACCACCTGCAATCATTGGTAAAAAATATTTTATTGTAGGAGATGCAACAAATATAATAGACATACCTATAACACCCATTATAATTGCCGTGCTTGTATTTTCTATTAAAACTAACCCAGTAGGTATACCTATTACAACACAGCATTTAAAAAAGCCTTCCCAAGTATCTAATATATTTTCATTATCAGATAAATATTTAGCTAAATATAATATAAGCCCTACCTTTGCTATCTCTGATGGTTGAAACTGTATAGGCCCTATTTCTATCCATCTTCTAGCACCGTTTACTTCTTTTCCTAAAAATAAAACTAATACTAAAAATATATTAGATATAATATATACCATTCTCGAAATATTTTTATACATACGCCAGTCAAAAGCAATTATTATAGGCAATAAGGCAAAGCCCATAATAGCAAAAGCAGTTTGTCTTTTAAAAAAATGTAAAATATCATCAAATTTTGTTTTGCCTACATAATAACTAGCACTAAATACCATTATAACACCAAATGTTACTAAAATAATAAGGCTTAATAAAATTATAGGATCTATTTTGCCTCTATGTATAATAACTTCTTCTACTTGCTCTATATGAAAGTTTCTTATATTATCTCTTTTATTTATTCTTTGTCTTTCGCTTGTTTTAAGATGTGAACTTTTTCTTGATGTAGCCAATATAAAATCACTCCTTCAAATCTTTTACATAGCGTTTAAAAATATTGCCTCTTTCTTCATAATCTTTAAACATATCAAAACTAGCACAAGCAGGTGATAATAAAACACATTCACCTTCTTTAGCATTATTATAACAATAGTTTATTGCATCAAAAAAGCTATTTTTTGTAACATAGTCGTTAAAGCCTAGCTTTTCACAGTCTTTTGCTAATCGCTCTTTAACTTGCCCTATAATAACCGCTTTTTTAACTTTATTTTTAAAAGCCTTTATCATTGGTAAAAAGTCAGCATTTTTTTCATATCCGCCAATTATGAGATATGTTGGTTTTTTCATAGAATTTATAGCTTTAATAGTTGCATCTATGTTTGTACCTTTAGAATCGTTGTAATAATCTACCCCTTTTTTAGTGGCAACATATTCTATACGGTGCTCTACTGCTTTAAAAGTTTTTAAGCTTTCTATAATAATATCTGTTGGAACATTATAACATATACTCATCAATATAGCTGCCATAACATTTTGCATATTATGTTCTCCTAATATTTTTATATTGTCTATATTTATAAAAGGATAATCATTTATATAAATATAATTATCTTTTAAATATGCTCCCTTTTTTATACATTGTTTTGTAGAAAAATAAATAACTTTAGATTTTGCTCTTTCTTCCATTTTTCTACATTCTAAATCATCATAATTTAATATTAAAAAATCATTTTCATCTTGATTTTCAAATATTCTTTCTTTGGCTTTTATATAGTTTTTCATTGTTTTATGTCTATTTAAATGATCTTCAGTTATATTTAAAACAGATGCTATTATAGGTTTAAAAGTTTTTATCGTTTCTAATTGAAAGCTACTAAGCTCTAAGGCTACTATGTTATCTTCCTCTATATCTAGTGCATAATGAGAAAAAGGTGTTCCTATATTACCTGCCACATAAGTTTTTTTATAATTTGTTAAAATATATCCTAAAAGGCTTGTTGTAGTAGTTTTACCATTTGTACCTGTTACAGCTATAATAGGAGCTTTACAAACTAAATAAGCAAGTTCTATTTCGCTTATAACAGGTATTTTACTATTTGCATATTTAATAAAATCTAAATCTGTAGGTAGCCCAGGGCTTACTATCATCATATCCATACTATCTATAAGTTTGTTATCTGGATTTTTACCTAAATATAAATTTATTTTATTATCTTTTAAAATATTAATATTTTCTATATTTTCTTCATTTTTTAAATCTTGTATAGTTACATTTGCACCTAGTTTTTTTAACATTATAGAAGCACTTATACCGCTTCTTGCTATACCACAAACAAGTATATTTTTATTATAAAATTCCATATATAAAAGCCTCCTATTTTATTGTGATACTAAAAGAAATTTTTTGTAGCTAAAAATCCTATAAGACAAGCTATAGCTGTTACTATATAAAAAACAGCCACAACTTTAACCTCTTTCCAACCACATTGCTCAAAATGATGATGAAGTGGTGCCATTTTAAAAAGCCTTTTACCTTTTGTAAGCTTAAAATATCCCACTTGCAGCATAACAGATATAGCTTCTAAAACATATATTATACCTACAATAATTATAAATAAAGGCATTTTCATTATTATAGCTATACTAGCAACTAGCCCACCAAGGGCAAGAGAACCTGTATCTCCCATAAAAACTTTAGCAGGGTGTGTATTAAAAAGTAAAAAACCAAGTAAAGCCCCTACAGCAGCACCTGTTATAGGTAAAAGTCCCCTATTTATAGCAATGGCATTAAATAAGAAAAATATAACTACTAAAACAGTAACACCAGATGCTAAACCATCAAGACCATCTGTTAAATTTACACTATTAACAGTTCCTACCATAACGATAAAGAAAAAAGGTATAAATAAAATGCCTAGCTCTAATGTTTTGCCCTTTGTAAATGGTATATAAATATCTGTGCCAATATTAGAATAATTGTATAAATAATATAAAAATACACCAGTAATAATAAGCTGACCTATTATTTTTTGATATGCTCTAAGGCCTAAAGAACGTTTTTTCACAACTTTTATATAATCATCTATAAAACCTATTATACCATAGCCTATTGTAACAAATAAAACAGCTATACCATCTTTGTTTCCCTTTAAAAAAAATAATGAAGATATAACTAAGCTTATTAAAATCATTATACCTCCCATAGTTGGAGTACCAGATTTTACAAGATGACTTTGTGGGCCGTCATCTCTTACATTTTGACCAAATTTTAATCTAGTTAAAAATGGTATAATAGTAGGGCATAAAAATACATTAATAATAAAAGCTATTAATATAGCATAAATAGCAGAATATAAATTAAATTCCATTTTCTTCTCTCCTTATAATTTTATCAATTGTATTTTCTAATTTCATACCTCTAGATGCTTTAACAAGGATAGTATCACCTTTTTTTAACAATTTATCTATATTGTCAAAAAATTCTTCTTGCTTTTTAAAATAGTTTATATTAGATTTACTATTTATATTACTTTTTGCACCTTCTAACATATAATAACTAAGCTCACCTATAAAAATAAGCTCATCTATTTTCTTTTCTGTGGCATATTTTCCTACATCAAAATGCATATTTTTAGCATAGTTTCCAAGCTCAAACATATCTCCAAGTATAGCAACTTTTCTACCTTGGCTATTAGCTAAAACATCTAATGTTGCTTTCATAGAGCTAGGGTTAGCATTATAAACATCATTTATTATAGTATATTTTTCTGTATTTATAATATCCATTCTCATTTTACTAGGTTTAAAAGTTTCTAAGCCTTCTTTTATTTCATTTTCTGTAAGACCTAGTTTACTACAAGTAAGGGTAACCGCTAACGCATTAGATAATATATATTTGCCGGGTATTTTTAAGTTTACATTAAAGCTTTTATCAAAATAATTGATAGTAGCACTTGTTCCATTTATTCCCTTTTCATTTATATTAGTAGCGTAGGCATCTAATTTATTATTTATGCTATAAAAATAACATTTTTCTTTATCTTCTTTTAATGAGCATAACATATCGTCATCACCATTTAAAATTTTTATACCATCAGGCTTTAAATATTCAAATATTTCATATTTTGCTCTAAGTATACCTTCTCGACTACCTAAATTTTCAGCGTGAACAATACCTATATTAGTAATTATAGCAATATCTGGTTTTGCTATTTTGCTAAGTGATCTTATCTCTCCAAAATGGTTCATACCCATTTCTAAAACAGCTATTTCTGTATCTTCTTCTATGTTAAATATAGTTAAAGGTAGACCTATTTCATTATTAAAATTACCTTGTGTTTTTAATGTGTTATATTTTATAGATAAACAAGAGGCTAACATATCTTTTGTAGTTGTTTTACCTGCACTACCTGTTAAAGCTACAACAGGGATATTAAATAAACTTCTATAATACATAGCTAAATCTTTTAAAGCTTCTTTTGTATCTGCTACATTTATTATAAGGTTGTTTGTATTTATATTTTTTTGGCTAATACAAGCTATTGCACCTTTTTGAAAGGCAACATCTATAAAATTATGGCCATCAAAATTTTCTCCTATTATAGGAATAAATAAATCCCCTTCTTTTATATTTCTTGTATCTGTAGAAATACCTTTTATAAAAAGATTTTCTGTATTAACATTGTTGTTTATACAACCATTTATAGCTTTTACAACTTCTTCAATTAAAATAGGTTTCATTTTATAAATCCTCCAAAGCCTCTTTTGCTACTTCTGTATCATCAAAATGTATCGTTTTGTCAGCAAAAATTTCATAGTCTTCGTGTCCTTTACCTGCTATTATAACACTATCTAAAGGTTTTGCTATTTTAATGCCTTTATAAATAGCTTCTTTACGGCTTGTTATTTTTTCATAATCATTTGTTATATGTTTAACACCTTCTTCTATTTCATTTATTATACTTTCAGGTATTTCAGAACGAGGGTTATCAGATGTAATTATTGTATAATCTGAAAGTTTGGCAGATATTTCTCCCATAATAGGGCGTTTTTTTCTATCTCTATCACCACCACAACCAAATATTGTTATAACCTTTCCTTTAGTAAATTCTCTAACAGCTTTTATTATATTATCAAGGCCATCAGGTGAATGTGCATAATCTACAATTACATTAAATCCCTTGTCATTAGGTATAGTTTGTATTCTACCAGGAACACCTTTTATATTTTTTATACCCTCTTTTATAATATCAATAGGTATATTTTGCATAAGACAAGCCCCTATCACCCCTAAAGCATTATAAACGCTAAATCTACCTGGTATATTTAATACAAAATTTTCTAATTTATCGTTAATATTTATATCAAAAGTTACTTTATCCATAAAATATTGAATATTTATAGCTTGTAAATCACTTTCTTTCTCTATACTATATGTAAATATTTTACAATTAGCATTTTTTATTATATGCTCTGCATATTTATCATCTATATTTATTACACCTATTTTACACATATTAAATAATTTACTTTTAGCATTACAATAGTTTTCCATATTTTTATGTAAATCTAAATGATCTTGTGTAAGATTAGTAAATATACCTATATTAAAATTACATTCATCTAATTTGTGTAGCTCTAATGCATGGGAAGATACTTCCATAACAATATTTTCTATATTATCATTAACCATTTTGTTAAAAAGCTCATTAAGCTCTATTGTATCTGGTGTTGTGCTTGTTGCAAAATCAAAATCTAATTTTTTACCGTTTTCTCTAATTTCAATAGTACCTATAATACCTGTTGTTTTTTTATATTCAAGCAAAATTTGTTCTAAAAAATAAGTTGTGCTAGTTTTACCATTAGTTCCTGTAACACCTATAAGATTTATATTTTTTGTAGGATTATTGTAAAAATTTTTACATATACTAGCTAAAGCTATTCTAGTGTTTTCTACTTGTAAAATAGCTATATTATCATTTTTGTTTATATTTTCTATATCTTCGCAAACTATTAAAGATGCACCGCTGTTTATAGCATTATTAATAAATTTATGCCCATCTACATTAAAACCTTTTATAGCACCATACATATAGTTTTTATCTACTTTTCGAGAATCTATAGTAAGATTATTTATTTCAACATTTTCATTACCTATTAGCTTTATATATTTTAAATCTTTAATTAAATCTTTTAATATCATCATATTACCTCTTAAAATCTATATTCTATTATATTAATTATACATCTAAATTAGTATTTTGTGTATATTTTTTTAAAACAAAATATTTTATAAATTTACCTATATAATCATTATATTTTAATATACCATATTTTTAAATAGTTATCTATACATATAATAAAAAATTTATATATTTTTTGTGTATTATATACCTTGCCTTTTCATTTAAACTCTAATAATTGAAAAATAACTAAAAAGTTGTATACTATTTTAGTTTTGGTTAATTTTTAACCGCCACTAAAAATAATATACAACCTAACTAAAAACTAATATTATTAAATTTAAATTTTAATTTTGATTGCTCCAATCTGCAGGGTATGTTACATATAAAAATCTTGCATAATTTGGAACAGAAAATTTAATTTTACTTCCTTTAGGTATTAAAATTAACTCGCCTTTATCGGCAGAAACTTTTTCACCGTTAATTATAATATCTAAATGACCATCTATAACATAGTCTATTTCATCATAATTTAAAGTCCAATCAAAAGTTGTTTCTTTCATTTCCATTATACCTGCACCTAATCTTGGACTTTCTTCTAGTGTTAAAACATCTTTAGTATAAACAATATCTTTACAATTGCCCGTATCTAATCTATTTTCTTCAGAAACTTTTACTGTATCTAATTTTATAGAAATAACGCCGTTCTTATTTTCTTTAACAAAATCTACATTGTTATTTAAGCCTAAAAGTTTTTCTTCTATAACTTGTCTAATTATATTTTCTAAAAGACTTTTATCTATATTTTCTAAGTTCATATTTTATCCTCCGCAATTAATTTTTTTCTTTTGCTAACATTTTGTTAGAAATAATAATAACCACAAAAACAGCCGTTACACCACCAACTATTTTACCAACAATCATTGGGAAAATCATATCTTTATTAAAACCAGCTGTAAAGCCTAAATGATCACCAAAAACAAAAGCTGCAGAAACTGCAAAAGCAACATTTATTATTTTACCTCTATTATCCATATCTTTCATCATTTGAAACATAGGTATGCTATTAGCAAGGCTGGCTATAAGACCTGCTGCGGCAACATCATTCATTTTTAATAGTTGACCTAATTTAAGAAGAGGCTTTTTAAATACTTTTGTTATAAAATATACTAGCGGGAAAGCACCTGCTAAAACTATTGCAATATCACCTACGATAGTTAACCCTTCTTCTATAGGATTTAAACCTTCTATTATAACAATACCTGTTAATTTTTCAATAATAGCTAAAGCTAAACCTATTGTAATTATAGCTACAACAATTTTACCAAAAACAGTAAAAGCTTTTAACATAAAATTTTCAAAGAAAAATAATGCAAGTGCGATTACTACGGCAAATATAATAATAGGTATAAGATTTTTTAATACCATCATAATATCAAAACCAGCAACTAACCCACCAACAAAACAACCTATAGGTATAGTTATTATACCAGATAATACACCTATAGCTAAATATTTTTGATCTTCTTTGTTAATTATACCGAGTGCTACAGGTATTGTAAATACAATAGTTGGACCCATCATAGCACCTACAATAAGCCCACCAAAAAGCCCTGCTTCTGGTGTTTTAGCCAATTCTACCGCTAAAGGAGCTCCGCCCATATCGTTAGCTAAAATACTTCCTGCAAACATAGCAGGGTCTGCACCTAATAAATCAAATACAGGCACTATAACAGGACGTAATATATTAGCTAAAACAGGAGCTAAACATATAACCCCAACCATAGATATAGCTAAAGAGCCCATAGTGATTATACCTTCTTCAAATTTTTCTCCTATCCCAAATTTGTTTCCTATGATTTTATCTATAGCACCTAAAACCATAAAAAGAACCATTATATATAAAATAATTTCGTTAATACTCATATTTCTACCTCTATTTCTAAAATTTTTCTAAAAATTCTTTACAAACAGATGACATAACTGCAACATTTAATAGTTCTTTAGAGCTTAAATTATTTTTAATACTACTTATAGCATTTTCTATATCGCTTGTATTTCCACTTATTAAAAATACTAATTTACCACCTATAGCAAATCCTAACTGTAATTTAAAAATATCAACATCATTATATTTTAAAATATAGTCTAAAGCTTTTAAGCCTGTGCAAATTTTTAGTGTTTCTACAACCCCAAAACATTTTCCGTCTATATTTTTATTAAATGAAGAGGTTTTTAAAGCATCTATAAGCTTTTTATGAACTTTATGTATAATAAAGTTTTCTATAAGATAATTATCGCTCATATTTATAGCAAAATCTATTGCGTTATTTATGCTTTCATAATCTCCTGAAAAAATAACTAAAAATTTTCCAGGACACACACTTTTAGCATATATAATATCTAAATCATAATTTTTAAATATTTCATTAGAAACTTCTATACCTTTACTAATACTTTTAAATTCCAAAGAACCAACACTATTTCTCATAATTTAACTCCATAGAATCTATTATCCCAATAATAGCACAATCTATTGGTATATTAGTGTTATCAATTTTTCTAGCGCTACTTCCTTCAACTAATAATACCATATCACCAATACCAGCGCTTATTCTATCGCAGGCAACAAATACATCTTCAGTAAAAATTTCTTTATCTTTAAGTATTTTAACAATTAAAAATTTTTCTCCACTTAATTTTTCAGATTTTCTAGTTGCCCACAAATTACCAACTACTTTTCCTATTCTCATATTTATTAACTTCTTTCTATTTTAATATTATTATCATTAAGAAAATCTTTAACTAAAGGTGATATTATATCGTTTTTTCCTAAAACAACTTTGTTATCTTGTATAATTTCTTTTACATTGTTTAAAGATATTAAATTTTTTTTAGTATCATTTATCTCTATTTTATCAATAAACTTTATATTAAAATCTTTTAAAATGCTTTCATATTGAAAATATTTTTTATAAATTTCCTTAGGCAACGTTTTAATATAACTTTTATATTCTATATTATTTTTTAAAACGTATATTTTTTTACCCATAGATAAGGCTTTCAAAATAAATTGTTCTTCTTTTGATAAACACATAAGAGTTGCTAAAGAAACTAACATTTTACAAGATAATTCAGTTATAAAAATATAATCTATACTATTAATATCTGTTTTTTCAAATTCTAAAATATCAAATTTATTAATTAATGTTTCATTTTTATTTCCAAAAACAACTATTTTAGGCTTAAAAGAGTTTAAATTTTTATTATAAATTTGTTTAATTCTTTTTAAAACTTCTTCATAAATTTCATCTACTATACTATCGGTGATATATGGCAAAAAATCACCTCCTAAAATATTATTTTAAAATTATGCCTACAGTTCCAGGTTTAAATGCACAAGCATTAGCTTCATCATAATCTATATGCATATAAGTTTTAAAATTTGGACTAATTCTAACTACAACATCATCAAATATAAGTGGTCTATCTGAAAGAACTTTAACTTTAACAATTTCTCCATCACATACATTAAATTTATCTTTATCTTTTTCTTCTATATGAATATGCCTTTTAGCAACGATAACACCCTGTTCTTTAGTTACTCTTCCTTTATCTGTTTCAATTGTTATAGATGGTGTATTTTTTATATCGCCACTTTGTCTGATAGGAGCATCTATACCTAAAACTTTCGCATCTGTTAAAGAAACTTCTACTTGTGTTTCTTTTCTAACAGGGCCTAAAACAATAACATTTTTTAAACTTCCTTTTGGGCCTACTATAGTTGCTCTTTCTTTACAAGCATATTGGCCAGGTTGAGAAAGCTCTTTAACTTTTGTAAGAACATAATCTTTACCAAAAAGAGCTTCTAAATCTTCTTGGCTTAAATGTATATGTCTACCAGATGCTTCTATTTCTATAAAATATTCATCTTTTAATTTTTTTAAAACTTCACTAACTATATTATCTATTAAGCTTTTCATATTTTCTCCTAACTACACTAATTATATTCACCCAGTCTTATTTTAAACATAATTATCCAAAAAACCGAAGAAAGCCTATTTAAAGATTGTATAATATCTTCTCTTGAAACGCTTCCATATTCATCTTTAAATGCTTCATATGCCGCTATTTCAACTTCTCTTGTAAAAGCACGGATAGAATTTATACAAATAACAGAATCGCCCATTCTATAATCTGGAAATTCGTGTCCAATATTAAAATACTCTTTAGGATTATGAGACATATCTCTTATTTGTTTTTCATCTAACCCTAATAAATTCATATCTTTAAGCTTCATATCTAATACTTCAGCTTTTACGATATCTCTTACAAAAATAAGAATTTCTTGTAAATCATCAACTAATTTTTTTAGTCCTTTATTTTCAAAAAATATTTGTGCTTCTAATATTTTGGATTCTAAAGTATCCATTTTACCCCTAAAAACAATCTGTTTATGATTTTTAAAAACGAGAATATTTCCTTTTAAATGAGTCATATGTTCTGGTTTATAATCTAATTTTGCACCAAATATAGTAACAAATTTATATTTATACTCATTTTCTTGGCCTTCGTTTTCAATTTTTTCTTTAAAAACAACTTTATGCTGCTCTCGTACATCTATATTTTCAGGGTTTCTATCAAAATTTGGTAATTCATATTCTACCTTCAAATTATTTTTTTCAATAAATTCTTTAGCCAAAGGTGTTATTATATCTGATTTTTTTAATACAATATCATTACCATCTTTAACTAATTTTTTTAACATTTGTTCTGTTATAAGAGACATATTAAAAAAACCCCTTTTTTATAATACATATTATTTAAGTTTTATAATAAACATTAGGATAATATTACATAAATAATAATACAACAATAATTAAAATTATATATTAACTATTACCTTTTTATTTTACCCCAATAATAAAAAAACATTATTTAAAATTAATATAAATAAAAGCTCACCACTAAAAGTAATGAGCTTTTTAGTGTAATTTTTTATTTATTACTCTACACTATTAGATTTTGGTAATATTGCATCAACTTCAAAATGTGGTCTTGGGATAACGTGTACAGATACAAGCTCTCCAACTCTTTCTGCTGCCATAGCACCAGCATCTGTAGCTGCTTTAACAGCTCCAACATCACCTCTTACCATAACAGTAACTAATCCACCACCTACTTGCTCTTTACCAACTAATTGAACATTTGCTGCTTTAACCATAGCGTCTGCTGCCTCAATTGCCCCAACAAGTCCTCTAGTTTCAATCATTCCTAATGCGTTTGTATTTGCCATAATTTTTTCCTCCATTTAATTAAATATTTATTTTTTTAATTCTTCTAAAAGTTTATTTAGAATTAATGATACTAGTTCATCTGAACTATTTATATTGTTATTAGAAGGTAAGTTAGCATTATTTTTAAGCTCATCTAATTCTAATTTACCTTTAGCAACCTTTTTAATGTTTATTAAATCTAATGGTCCTATATTGTTAGATGTAGAGCTACCACCGATAGCACCACAACCAAGTGTTAAAGCAGGTATAAGTTTTGTGCTAGCACCTATACCACCAAGAGTAGAAGGTGTGTTAACATTTACTCTTGATACAGGCATCTCTAAAGCAAATCTTTCTATAATAGATTCATCATTACAATGCATACTAAAAGTATGTCCAGAACCTTCATTTAATAATATTTCTCTACATTTTTCAAGAGCACAATCTACATTTTCTTCTACATAAAAAGCTAATATAGGAGCTAATTTTTCTCTAGAGTAAGGATATTTAAAGCCTACATTTGTTTCTCTAGCAACTAATACTCTAGCATTTGTAGGTACATTTGTAAGACCTGCTAATTGTGCTATTTTTTCTACACTTTTACCTACTATTTGAGGGTTCATAGTGCCATTATCTCTCATAATAAATTTAGCTAATTTTGCTTTTTCATCATCATTTAATATATATGCACCTTGGTTTATAAGCTCTTGTAAAACACTAGATTCCATACATTTTTCTATAACTATAGACTGTTCAGATGCACATATTGTACCGTTATCAAATGTTTTAGAATCCATTATTCTTTTAATTGCAAGTTTTAAATCTGCCGATTTATCTATATAAGCTGGTCCATTTCCAGGTCCAACGCCAATAGCTGGATTTCCAGAAGAATATGCCGCACGAACCATAGCTTCTCCACCAGTTGCTAATATAATAGCTGTATCTCTATTTTTCATAAGCTCATTAGTAGCTTGTAACGTAGGTATAGTTATACAACCAATAGCACCTTTAGGACAACCTGCTTGCTCTGCTTTTTCTCTTATATATTCTACAGTTTTTAAAATACAGTTTTTAGCATTTGGGTGTGGTGATATAATTATAGAGTTACCACCTTTTAATGCTATCATTATTTTATAAATAGTTGTAGATGTTGGATTAGTAGAAGGTATAAGCCCTGCTACAACACCCATAGGGCAAGCTATATCTATAGTTTCATCTTGAGCATTTCTATTTATTATACCAATAGTTTTTAAATCTTTTATATAGTCATAAACCATTTTAGATGCAAAAACATTTTTTATAACTTTATCTTCCCATTTACCAAAACCTGTTTCTGATGCTGCCATTTTAGCAAGTTCTTCAGATTTTTCTAAACCAACTTTAGAAATAGCATCAATAATTTTATCTATCTCCATTTGATTCATTTTAGCAAGTTTTTTTTGTGCTTCTTTAGCTTCACTAATTAAAGTTCTAACCTCTTGGATAGATAATAAATCTTTATCTTGTAATTGCATTTTATTCTCCTTTCAAATTATTTCTAATATTTTTTATAAGTTCATCTTTTCTCATTTTTTTAACTTCTTTGTAAGGTAATTTAGCATTTTTTAAAAGTATTTCTCTTAGCTGTTTAACATTTTTTTGTTCTAAACCATCATTGTTACTTTGTAAAATGTTTTCATCTTCTACTTTAATTTGATTTTGCAAAATATCTTCTTTTACATTGTTATTTTGTGTATCTTCTTCGATATTTTCTAAAGAACTTACACTTTGTAAAGGTTCAAGCTCCACATCAGAAACATTATTTTCTTTTAAATTTTCTAAATTATCATTTGTTTCAAGTTCAATGTTTAAATTTTTTATTTTTTTATTTTTAAAAATATTATTATCATCTTTTTTAAACATTTCAAAAACTTCATTATCTAAGCTAGGAATAATTGAACTTGAAATAACACTGTCCATATTTTCAACAGACTGTATAGCACTAGTTATTGCACCTACATCACCAACTATTTTTACTGTTACTCTACCACTAGAAACCTTTTCAATACCTAATAAATTTATATTTGAAGTTTTTAAACATTGGTCAGAAATAACTATAGAATTTGAAAGGCCAATAACTTCTATCATACCAATAGCACTCAATTAAATCCCACCTTTAAATATTATTACTCATAAAATGGATTTTCTGCTATTTGTTTTACTGCACTAGCAAAAGCATCACAAGCAGCTTTACAAGCAGATTGACTTCCTGTTAATAAAGCACCACCAAAGTTTGTTTCTGTTGGAGGCTCAAATAAAACACATAATTTTACATCTGCTGATTTTAAAGCCGCATCTAAAGCATAAATACTTTCTAAAGGCGGTGCAACTAAATAAGCAAGGCTTTCTCCCTCTCTTATATTAGCTTGTTTTGATAAATAAGAGCCTGTTCTAGAAACACATTGGGCATAATAAACAATACTATCATCATCATTAGCACTTTTAAAGCTAACACCTGTTTCTATAAAATTTATAATAGATGTTAATCCACTTTTAACTTCTGCTGGGCTTGGACCTGCTATAATACCTAAAACTTCACCCGCTAATTTAGTAGAAGCATTACCTGCACCAGCATACATAGATTTACCATAAACTACCTCCACTTGTGCATCTTTTGTAGCTTCATCTAAAGCTGTATATAAAACATCATCACAATCACAAGTTATAAGCCCTAAGCTTCTATACCCTTTAGGTACATCAAATTGTTTAAGCATATCATCTGTTACATTAGCTATTATTTTTGTACTAAGAATATTAACTTTTATACTATCGTTTTTCATAAATATCCCCCTATTTTAAATCTATACCAGAAGCTTTTTTCTCTAACATAATTTTTACCAATTCGGCAATATGTGCACCTGCCTCAACAGGTATTGTACCACCTTCATGTATATTAGATATAACAGTTCTTTTAGCTTCTGCAATACCAATAGTAGGTTTGTAAGTTATATAAGCTGACATAGATTTTGCTGTTATAAGACCTGGTCTTTCACCTATTAAAAGAACAACAACATCTGCTCCAGTAATTTCACCTAAATGGTCCATAGCACCAACACGACAATGTTTAACAAAAGGTATAGTTTGTGCACATTCTATACCATACATTTTAAGCCCTTGCTTAATAGCAGGTATTATATCTTCTATGTTAGCTTCTACAGCCGCAGAAGATAAACCATCACCAACCATTATTACAACTTTGTGGTTAGTACCTATTTCTTTTTTCAATTTATCAGCAGTTTCGTTAGAAAATTTTCTTCCTAAATCTGGTCTAGTTATATAAACATCTTTATCTTGGCATAATGTTTCAACAGCGTATAAGTTATTTTTTCTAATAAATTCTTCATCAACATAAGAAAATACTGAATCTTGAGCCGCTGCATGGTCTGCTCTAAATCTTAATGTAGAAATAGTTTTATATCTTGTCCCACATCTTCCAACACCTAACCTAGCAGGTGTTCTTTGTTTAATTTCTAAATAGCTTTCTCTATCTACAGGATTATCAACCCAAAGAGCCTTTTTTAAGTCTATTTCTGTTATATCTTCTAATTCACCATCACAATATATATTGCTTTTTGGTTGGCTAGTTGTTTTTTCTTGGTTTAAATTTACATTAAGATTTTGAGCTACATTTTCCCCTTTAACCATTTTTTCTAAAAGCTCAGAAACCATAAGTTTTATGTCGTTTTCATTCATAAAAATTTCCTCCTACAATATTAAAAATTAAAGTAATACTGAAGCATCTCCAGCTTTTTCTGTTAATTTTCCATCTTTAACAAAGCCCATATCTTCTAACCATTGTTGGAACTCACTAATAGCTGTTAAATTAAATACTTCTCTTAATGTAGCTGTTTCATGGTAACCTGTAGTTTGGTAGTTAAGCATTACGTCATCACCGTGTGGTATACCCATAAAGTAAGTACAACCTGCTGCTGTTAAAAGAACTGCTAAAGATTCTATATCATTTTGGTCTGCTTTCATATGATTTGTATAACAAGCATCACAACCCATAGGTAAACCGTGTAATTTACCCATAAAGTGGTCTTCTAAACCAGCTCTTATAACTTGTTTACCATCATATAAATATTCTGGTCCTATAAATCCAACAACCGTATTAACTAAAAATGGTTTAAAATGTCTAGCAAAACCATAACATCTAGCTTCCATAACAACTTGGTCAACACCGTGGTGTGCTTCTGATGATAATTCAGAGCCTTGTCCTGTTTCAAAATACATAACGTTAGGACCTGTTGCTGTGCCATGTTTTAAAGCTAAGTTCATAGCATCTTCAATAGTTTTAGCATTAAAACCAAAAGCCTCGTTACCTTTTTCGCTACCTGCTATAGATTGGAAAATAAGATCTGTTGGTGCACCTTGTTTAATAGCTTCCATTTGAGTTGTAACATGTGCAAGAACACAATTTTGAGTTGGTATTTTAAATTTTTGTTTTATTTCTTCAAATCTTTTTAATACTTTTACAACACTTTCTACAGAATCATCAACAGGGTTAAGACCTATAACAGCATCTCCTATACCATAAGTTAAACCTTCTAGTAAAGATGCTAAAATACCATCTGGATCATCTGTTGGGTGGTTAGGTTGTAATCTAGCAGATAATGTTCCTTTTTTGCCAATAGTTGTGTTACAATGTGCTGTAACTTCTATTTTTTTAGAAACAGCTATTAAGTCCATATTAGACATAAGTTTACATACAGCCGCTATCATTTCAGATGTTAACCCTTTTGATATTCTGTTTATTTCAAAAGATGTTGCTTTATCATCTAATAACCATTCTCTAAGGTCAGAAACAGTCCAATCTTTTATCTCATCGTATATTTTTTCGTTAATATCATCTTGTATAATTCTTGTTACTTCGTCTATTTCATATGGAACAGCTGGATTTTCTCTTATCTCAGATAACTTAACATAAGAAAGAACTAATTTTGCAGCAACACGTTCTTCAGAGCTATTAGCAGCTATACCAGCTAATATATCCCCCGCTTTTTTTTCATTAGCTTTTGCCATTACATCATATAAATCTTTAAATTCATAGCTTTTTCCAAAAAGTTTTGTTTTTAAAATCATAAAAATTTCTCCTCCTAATTAAAAACTAAAGTTTTTATAACGACTGGCAATACTCTATTTTCAGCTATAGGTTTTCCTATATCTATATAATCACCATTCATTACGCTTATACTATCTATACAAATTATTTCTTTTTTGAAGTTCAAAAGACAATTTATAGTTTGTCCTAATACTTTAGCCATATCATTTTCAACAATAATTATAATAGGTAAATCTTGAACAATTATTTCATTCATACCTTCTATTAGGCCTTTAGCATATACATTTATATCATTAAAACTTGGATTTTTTTTACCATCTATAGCTATAGCAACAGGTTGCAATTCATTTTCTAGCTTAAACCATTCTATTTTATTTTTAATAGCAGCTGCTATAGTATTTTCATTTTCCTCTTCTTCTTTCAATATTTTTAATATTGGTAAGTTTTTTATAGGAAAATTTTCTTTAGTAAAAGTAATAGTGCTTCCGCTTATTTCTGTAGTATGACTTCCAGCACCAACAACAGTTGCTCTAATAGTTTCCATAGGTTTTATAAGCTTTATATTTTCAAAAAAAGTTTTAGAATTTCTAATAGTTTCACCTAATATTATACCAATATCATTAAATTTAAAATAATCATCTATAGGTTCTTCATTATATACATAATCGGCAACACCACCAGAAAATGAAATAAATTGTATTTTTTCTTTTTGGGATATATTTTTATTAGTTATAGCAATATCTAATAAATTATCTGCCTGTCTTACACCAATGCTTTGCTCTAATATTTCAACCATAACGTTTGCTATAGGTTTTATATTTTCATAGGTTGCTATATCACCTACATTTAATTTTAAATTTTTATTTTCTATTATTTTTTTAATTTTATCGGCTATATAAATTATTTTCCTATTAGAATCTAACTTTATTAGTCTTCCACCTATATCAAGGCAACCTGTTTCTATTATTTCACCATTTTTAAATAAAGAAATATTGCTAGTCCCTCCGCCAATATCTATATTAGCAACTGTTGCAAAATTTTCTTTTGAAAAAATATGTGCTCCTGCACCTTTACCAGCTATTATTCCTTCCAAATCTGCACCAGCTGTTGCAACAACAAAATCTCCAGAAAAACCGCTTAAATTTTGTAAAACATCATTAGCATTATCTTTTCTTGCTGTTTCTCCTGTTATTATAACAGCTCCTGTTGATATATCTTCTTTTTTAATGTTAGCTTTTTCATATTCTTTTTCAACTATATCTTTTATTTTTAATCCGTCTATTTGATTTTGAGAAATAAGTGGTGTAAAATATACATCACTCTTATAAAAAACTTCCCTATCTACAATAGAAATCCTTGGTATAGTAAATCCAGATGCTATATTTTCTATTGTTAATCTTGAAAATATTAATTGTGTTGTACTAGTACCTATATCAATACCAACACTTATTATTTTTTCTTTCATAATTAATTACACCTAGCTTTCTAAATAGTCTTTAAGCTCCATTATTCCAACGTTATCAATAGTATCTACTTTAAATATCTTATTTACAGAAGCCATTTTTAATATATCTTCACCTTTTTTTATTTGGCTTTCATTAGCTAAGTTTATTTTTGTTATAATACCTATAACCTCTTTTGTAAACATAGAAGATAAATTAGGAGCTATAAAGTTTTCATCTACTGTAGGGTCATAAACTATTGCTATAATATCTGCATCTACCGCTGTAACAACTAAGGCTTGATAAAGCCTTCTATTTTCAATATATTCTCCAGGAGTATCTATAGAATTTTTATAATTTTCAACTGATTGAGTTTTTTTATATTTAATATCTAACTCATCTAGCTTTTGACAAATAGTTGTTTTACCACAACCAGTTTTACCTATAAAAATAATTTTTTTCACTAAATCACCCCTTAAGTTCTAGTTACACTAGTAGAAGTAAAGTTAAGCTTATTGCCTAAAACGTTTAAAACCTCGTTTAAGGCAGATTCTACTGAGCTTACATCTCCAGTAAAAACTACAGAACCGCTAAATCTATCTATAAAAGCTAACCTTACATCAGATGCCTTCGTAGCCACATCAGATGCTATTATAGCTGCTTCACTAGGAGTAATCGTCAATATTCCTATTGCATCTTTTATTTCATCAGCTATTCCAAGCTTTGTATAAATATCTTTTGTTGGGCTAGCTATAATATGAGCTAGCGTTACCTGTTTACCCGGAACATATTCTTGAATAACTCTTTGTTTTTCCATAATTATTCTTTCACCCTATCTAAAATTTTAACAATATCTTCTTTTGTAGGTTTAATTGGATTTGTTAAAGTACATTTATCATTTAATGCTATTTCTGCCATTTCAAATTTTAAGTCTTCAAAATTAGATAAATCTATTTTTGTTTCTTTTAAATTTTTTGGCATATTAAGAGTTTTTTGCAAGCTAACTATTTTATTTATTAAATATTTAACATTGGAACGAACATTTTTAGAATTGCTACCTAAATATATAGCTATTTCAGAGTATCTTTTAGCAGCTTCAGAAACTTCACTTTTATAATCTTTCACATTTGCATTAAATTCTATAATATATGGTAACAATATACCGTTAGCTCTACCGTGAGGTATGTGATATTTTCCCCCTAAAATATGTGCTATACTGTGGTTAATCCCCAAAGAAGCACTATTAAAAGCCATACCCGCCATACAAGAAGCATTGTGCATTTTTTCTCTAGCTTTTAAATCTTGCCCATTTTCATAACATTTTTGTAAATATTCAAAAACAAGCAAAATAGATTTAATAGCAAGAGCGTCTGTAAAGTCATTAGCTTTTGTAGAAACATAAGCTTCTATAGCGTGAGTTAAAACGTCTAAACCTGTATCTGCTGTTATATGTTTAGGAACAGTTTTTGTAAGATTAGGGTCTAATATAGCAATATCTGGTAAAAGTTCATCAGAAACTAAAGGATATTTAATACCTTTATCTGCATCTGTAATAACAGAAAAGCTAGTTACCTCAGAGCCTGTGCCACTAGTTGTAGGTATAGAGATAAATTTTACATTATCTAAATTTAATATGCTTTTCCCAAAATGTATTATAGCCTTTGTGGCATCTATTACAGAGCCTCCACCTATAGCTAAAACTACATCAGGCTTAAAATCTTTAATACTATCTATACCTTTTGTTACCATACTAATGTCTGGGTCTGGTAAAATATCACTAAAAACTTTTATGTTTTGACTAGATATTAATTCTGTTATACTATCTAGAGTACCATTAGAAACCATAAAAGAATCAATAACAATAAATACATTTAAGTTATTCAAAGTTTTCAAATAGTCTAATGAATTTTGATCAAAATATATTTCTGTATTTATTTTAAAACTTTTCATTTTCTTCTCCTTTATGATTAAATTTTAATAAATTTATTAAAAATATTTATCTTAAACTTATATTCCCTTTTATAATAAATTTATACTTTTATAATATACATATACAATATTACAATAAATATCATATTTTGTCAAATATTTTCAATATTTGTCTTAATATTTTTATAATAACCTTAAAAATTTACATATTTTAACATTTTTTGTATTTATATTTATTCATTTTTAAACCATATTATCACATTTATTACAATATTTACTATAAGTTTTGTTAAAATATTATATCCCAATTAGGATAAAACTTTTTAGCTTACTATTTTTGTTTATATTATAGCCTTATTTTTAATATTTTATTATAATTTTTTTTGGTAATATTATAAATTATAAAAAGAGGCAAATATAAAATCTTATATTTTCATTTACCCTCCTAAACAATAAAAAAGAACTATTTTATTAAAGTTTTACAAAATTTATATATAACAAAAAATAATAGAAATATCCAAAATATTATGAATATTTCTATTATTTATATTATATAAACCGATAAAATATATTAAATAAAGTTAGTTTTTCATTTTACATTAGTAATTTAAAAGTCTTAGCAAAATATTTATTATTCCATTTGTCCAAATTTTTCTATTTTTATTATACCTCCGTTTAAGCAAGGTAAAATACAGTTATCTAATAATGCCACTTCGCCTTCTATCATATGTTTTTCATTTGCTAATTGCCATTTTAATAATATTACAGGTGTACAAGGTAACGGGGGAGAGCTTTTATTACAACTACAAAAATTTGTTATATTTACTCCAACTATGTTATCTGATACTACTGCCTGTGCCTCATTATTCACTAAAGAATTTTTTAATTTTGGTATTATTAATTTAGATTTGCAAGTTCCTAAAGAGCAACTTAATATTGCACCATTTACTACATTTTTACTCATTATTTCACCCCTTTTAGCTAATTATTAATTAAAATAGCTTTTATTATTTATAATCCAATATCTATTATCATAATTGATAAAATTAATTAAACTTGAAATATTAACATATTCTCCAGTCCATTTTTGTGGAACATATTCTTGAAAAAAAATATTTTCAGGATATGAAGAATATAAACATCTTTCATCAAAATTTATATAGATTGAAGGAGCAAAATTATATAATGCATCTTCTTCATCAAATTTTAAATTATTAATGAATAATTCTTTTAATTGGTTAGTAGTCATTTTATAGTTTTTTATATTGTTTAAAAATTTTTCTGCCGTATTTTCATCTAAAACTATAATATTATCTCTTTCATCACAATATATAGGATCATAAGTCAAATCCATAAGCCATAGCTCTTTATCTGTTACATACCAATTAAAAACATTTTTATATACTGTTGCAACAATAATATTTTCTGCATATTTTGGTTTTAACATAATATCACCTTTGTATTAATCTACAACCTTTCTCGGATTTTTACTATATTTTATAAGCCAATCTTTTATAGGAGCTGGTATTTCATAAGCAACACCTTCAAAATTATTTTTTTCAAAAACAGTTCTATCAACTATTTTAGGTGCCATATTAGCTTGGTTTAATGGGTTTGTTTTATAATTTCTTTGCGGTATAGCATATTCACTTACAAAATCATCTAACCATTTAGGAACATCAAATTCTACAATATATGAACCTTCTCCTCTTAAGCTATTAAAATATTTAGCGTGATCTTTACCTATACTAACATTTAGTTGGCTATCTATCCATTTAGGGTTAATATAAAGTTTGTTTTCTTCATTAATTAAAAGAATATCTTTGCTTAGTTGCCCTTGAACTCTTTTATATGTAACAAAATCTTCTGTTTCTTTAATACTCTCTAAAAGCCTTTGATTGAGCTTTTCATATACTTCAATACTTTCGATTTCGTTAGGTTTTAACTTTCTACCTGCATTTCTTTTATCTATTAATCTTTTATAAACCTCTTCACAAATATTACCTGTAGGATCTACATAATATACTGGGTTGTTAGCGCAATAAGTATAAAGATTAAGACCATCTCCTTTATACGTATCTTCCTGTATAAATCTTGCTATTGTAGGATTATAAAATCTTGCTCTTAAATAATATTGGTTAGTTATATTATCTAATTGTTGCCCTGTAAATTTAAACCTATTTTTTATAGTTTCTTTTTGGCTTAAAATATTTCCCCAAGCATCATATTCATATTTGTTTAATATTTTATTATTATCTGCTATATATATACAGCTTCCCATTTCATCATTTGCATAATGATAATAAGTTTTTCCATAATCATTACTGCTTGCTAAAAGCTCTGAGCCTCTTATATATATTGTCCATTCATTTTCTTTTTCTGCTACTATTTCTTTTTTTGTATTAAAAATAAATTGAACAAGTTGCTCATTTTCTTCCATCTCATACCTTAAGCCTTCGGCATCATATTTATTTATTTGTATATTTCCGTTAAACATTTCTGCCTTTATCATTTGATTAAACTCATTGTATATATATTTACCTTTGTTATCTTCTAATAAGTTACCACAATTATCCCATTTAAAATAAGTTGTTTTATCATCTTTTATAAAACTAACTAGCCTGTTTCTATTATCATAATTATATAGCTGCTCTTTTCCATTAAAAATTTGCTTAGTTCTATTACCTGCTTTATCATAAAAAAGTTTTTCTTCATATATTAATGTTTGGTTTAAATCAAAAGCTTCTTCATATTTTCTAACTTTGCTTAATTGGTTTGTTTGTGTATAATAATATTTTGTTATATTACTTAAGTTTTCTTGTTTAAATATTTTGTTACTATTATTATTATAAGCATATCTATTTTCTAAAAGAAGCTTATCATTATGATAAATAGATAAACCTGTTAAATTTAGATCTTCATCATATTTATATTTTTCATCTAAACTACCATTTTTAATAGTTTTTATTAATCCGTTGTTATAATAGTTATATGTTGCTATATTATCTTCATTATATATTACATTTTCTAATAAATCGAGCAAATTATATTTAAAGGTAGTTATTTTTCCTGTTACATCTATTTGTTTTATTTTATTTCCATTTTTATCATATTCATAAGATATAAGGTTACGGCCGCTAGCTTTTTTACTTTCTAATCTTCCCATTACATCATATGTATAATTATAGATCATACCATTACATATAGCACTTTCCAAATATCCGTCTTTTGAATATTTATATATTTCTTGCAAATTATTATTTTTTGTTTTTCTATATAATAGACTAGAATACATATTATATCCATATTGAGTTACAACACCATTTCTATCTATTTTTTCTTTTAACCTATTTTCAAAATCATATAAATAATGTTCTTTTGCTCCATTTGCATCTATTATAGTTTCTATTTTCCCTGCACTATTATATATATATTGAGTTTTATTATTTTCTCCGTCTATAGAGGTTGTTATATTTCCTATATAGTCATATGTATATTTTTCTATGCTACCGTCTGCTTTTTCTATAGATGTTATTCTACCCCATTTATCAAGTATATAGTTAGTTTTATTTTCTTCACCATCTGTTAATTGTATAATATTACCTCTAGCATCATATTCAAATCTTTGTTTTATTTTTCCTTTAGATCTTATTATAGTAGGATTTCCTATTAAGTCATATTCAAAAGTTACTTTATTTTTTTCACCGTCTAAATATGTTAATAAATTGCCTTGTGGATCATAAGTATTATTTTCAATTATATTTCCGTTTGGTGCAATAATATGTGTTAGTTGCCCCATAGGGTTATAGTTATATTCATATCCTAAGCCATCATCTATTTTTTCATCATACTGTTGTGGTTTTATAACTTTACATAATAAACCATTTAGATTATAATATTTTCTTGTAATGCTATTGTCTTTTTCTATTTTTCGTATTTCTCTATTTAATAAATCATAATCTATATTTGTTTTATTGTTATTGTTATCTATTATTTGAATAAGATTACTAGCTTTATCATATTTGAATGTTGTACTGTTATCTATTATACCTTTTTCTATATGTCTTTCTTTTATTAATCGGTTTATACTGTCATATTGTCGTATAATTTCATAACCATTAGGTGTTTTTATTTTTATTATATTTCCATTTTTGTCATATTCAAATTTTGTAATTGCATTTATCTCATTATTTAAAATTTTTTTAATTTCTATTAGCTTACCTGCTTTATCATAATCATAGTCTATTTGTTGCCACAAGTTACTATTTATCTTTCTTCTTTCGCTACATATTTTATTAAATATGTTATATTTATATTGTTGTACTGCTCCTGTGCAATCGCTTACTTCTATTCTTCTATTATCTTTGTCATAAATAAATGATATTGTATGAACCTGTCCAATATAGCTATCTTTTTCTTGATACTCTATATATCTATTTTCTTTTATTAAGTTTCCACATAAATCATAATCATATGTTGTAAGTTTATATTGATATTTTGTTATAGGCTCTCTTTTTTCTATTAACCAGTTCATATAATTATATTTATATAAAATACCTATTTTATTTTCATCATCATTTCCTAATTTATATCCAGATGAATTTATTTCTTTTATTATGTTACCTTTTAAATCATAAACATATTTTTTTAATACGTTATGTCTAGCATCTGTTATTTTTGTTAGCCTATTCATACAGTCATATTCATAAACATAACCAGCACCATCATCTATTTTTTCATCATATTGTTCTGGTAATATTTTTTTAATCATATTGCCATTAGCATCATACTTTATTCTTTCTATAGCACCATCTGGATATATTATTTTTATTTTGTTGTCATATTCATCATATATATATGATATACCTTTTCCGTCATTTGTTTCAATATTATAGCTATTTGGATTTATTTCTTTTAATAAGTTTCCTTCATAATCTCTAGATGTAGCATATATATTTTTTTCTGCATCTTCTATTTTTAGTAAATTGTTAAAAGGATCATACTCATAGGTTGTTGCTAACCCTTTTTCTATATTGTTAGGTAATATAACCTTTTTTAAATTAAACATTTTATCATAATTATAAATAGTTATATTGCCCATTTGATCTATCTCTTTTGTTACTATATCCATAGCATCATATTCTAAATATTTTATTCCACAATGATTTTCAACACTTAGACATCTTCCCGCTTTATCATAAGTATAGTTATATATATTGTTTTCACCTGTTATAAATTTTGTAGGTTTATTAAATTTCTCATTAATAAAATTATATTCAAATATTTTTTCTCTTTTTTCAGGATCTATCTCTTTTATAATTCGGCCATATTCATCATATTCATATAATATTATAAGTTGGTTTTTATCATCTATTTTTCCTGTGCTCTTTATAATGTTGCCATTTTTATCATATTCATATTTATATTCTTTTCCTAAGTTGTCCCATTGTTTTGTTAAATTGTTGTTTTCGTCATATTCATAATAAGTAGTTAGGCCATTTGGCAAATATTCTTCTGTTTTTAAACATTGTTTATTGTAAGTGTATTTTGTTTCATTTCCCAACCTATCTTTTTTATAAACAATATTTTCCCATAAATCATATTTTCTTTCTTCATATGTTTTATCTTGATAAATTATTTTTGTTATTAAATTATTTTTATTATAAACATATTTAGTTTCTCTGTTCATTTTTGGCACTATATATGTATTAATTTTATTTATATCATCATATATTACCTTATATTCTTGCCCTGTAGATAGCTTTTGATATATTATTCTATCTTTTTCGTCATACATATTATTTACAAATGTTATACCATCACAGTTGATTACACTTTCTATAACCCCTTGTTCATTATAGCTATATTTTTCTATACCTAAATTAGGTATTTCCACACTTATTAAATAATCTCCATCATATGTATATTTTATCTGACGGTTCATATTATCTATTATTTTTATAATTTTATTTTCCACTATTTCAAATTTAAAATATTGGCCACTAGGAAAACATATTTTTTCTAATATATTTTCTTTGTATATATATTTTCTTTTATTTCCATTTTTATCTATGACATATAGTAATAAGCCATTTTTTTCATATATTAAAGTTTGTTTTGTTATATTATTATATAATGAATATCCATTTTCTATTTTTTTAAAATTAATGTTTCATCATCATTTCTAATATTTGCTATTTTATCTTCTGTTACCTCAAATGTTTCTGTTTTTCCATTAAACATTAATATTTTAATATATTTTTTATTTTCATTAAATTGTAAGTTACTAAAAATAGTTAGTTGCCACCCTTTACCAATTAAAGATACATTTTTATTTGTTGATTGATACTTTCTTTCTATTGGTACTTCTTCTAATATATCATTTATTATCATATCACATTGATTTATTAAATAACTACCTGTTACTATATTAAAAGGATCTCCTACAACTACATCATTTTTATCTTTCGTATCAATTTTATAGTTTTTATCTGTTTTATAATTTATAAGCTGTTTTTCTAATGGTTTCTCTAGTGGTTTTTCTATAGTTTTAGTTTCTGTTTTATCTTTTAATATATTGTTATTAATTTTATCATTGTTTATTTTATCATCTTTTTTAACTTTTATTTTACATATTTCTATTTGTGATACAAGTTCCCTATTTATATTAACCCCTTTGTTATTAATTGTTAATTTTTGGTTTTTATTTAGAGATTTTATAGTATTTTTTATGCTTTTTGCAAAATAACTTTTTGTATTTGTAACAACCTTTCCTTTTATAGGTAAATTAAAATAACCTGTATTTATTATTTGTTGTTTTTGAGCCTTTATTTTATTTAAACCATTTTCTTTTTTATTTTCTTTACTATTATAGGCTATATTATCTAATGGTTGTTTTAGCTTGTTGTAAATATTAGTTTTTATAGTATTTGCAATAGTAGCTTTTACTTTATTTATCATATATTTTTTTGTTGTTTTATCAACCTTTATTATTTTAGCTATACTATTATTCGTTTTATTTAATATAACTTTATCAGGCGATAATGGTTTATCTTTATTATTTGAAATATTTATCCTTATTGCCACAGAATTAATAGACTTTTTTATTATATTTCCTATTTTCTTTTTACCCATTTTTATCCCCCTTTCTTATTTTACATATGATTTATATATTATTTTCTCTTAAAGTTAAAACAATATTGTTTAATATATTTTCCCATTCTTTTTTTTGAAATATATCACAGCTAAATGTTAATATTAATAGGCCTATTTTAAGAGGAACTAAATATATTTTATTAAATAAATCTCCATCTAAAACAGGTAAAACAAATGAAAATGTACCAATCTTTTTCCCTTCTGTTTCTATTATTTCTATATTTTCCATATTACTAGCAGGATAAATTCTTTTAAATTCGTTTAAAACTATATCTCTTATTTCTTCTATTTCATCATTTAAAATTTCAACTTCTTCTAGACTAAAATTAAAATTTACAGTTGTATCTTCGCTTGTATATACATAGTCTGGGCTATTTGATAAAGTATATTTACTGGCTACTAAATCTTTATCCATTATTTTAAAATTTTTAGGTAATATAATTTTTATTTTATCGTCATAAAGTTTCTTTTCTTCTAATAACAATTTTTCATATTTTACAATAATATAACCTTTTTGTATATCATTTTCAACATTAAAATAGTTCACTTCCTTTTCTTCTTTTAATTTCCTTATACTTTTAATTAGCTCTTCTTGATAACCCATTTTATCACTTTCCTTTTATATAAGATATAAATTTATTATAGTTAGTTTTTTCCATTGTATGTTATAGATTATTCTATTAATTATATTATTAACTATTTTATTTACTTTTGTCAATATATTTATATAAAATGGATTTATAATACAACCTTAAAAAGGCTATATAAATAAAATTTTTATATAGCCTTTTCAATAAAATAAATATTTAATAAAAAATATTAAGCTTAATAATTGTCTTTTAAAAAGCTTAACCATTTTTTTATATTTTTTTCATATCCATTTTCAGATGGATTATAATAAATATTATTTTTTATTTCATCTGGTAAATATTGTTGTTTTACATAATTTTTTTCAAAATTATGTGCATATTTATAGCCTATACCGTTACCTAGCTCTTTTGCTCCCTTATAATGGCAATCTTTAAGATGCTTTGGTATTTCTTTTATTTTAATATTTTTTACATCTTCCATAGCCTTATTTATGGCCATATAAGAAGCATTGCTTTTAGGGGCAGATGCTACATAACAAACGGCTTGAGATAAAATAATCATACATTCGGGCATACCTATCATCTCTGTTGCTTGAAAAGCAGACACCGCCACTTGTAATGCTCTAGGGTCGGCATTTCCCACATCTTCTGATGCACATATAACAATCCTTCTAGCTATAAATTTTGGATCTTCTCCAGCATAAATCATTTTAGCAAGATAATAAACGGCCGCATCTACATCACTACCACGCATACTTTTTATAAAAGCCGAAATAGTGTCATAATGGTTATCTCCATTTTTATCATAATTTATAGCTCGCTTTTGTATACATTGTTCTGCTATTTTTAAATTTATATGTATTATATTATCTTTATTTTTTTCTGTTGTAAGCCCTGCTAATTCTATAGCATTTAAAGCTATTCTTGCATCTCCGTTACATATATTAGCTATAAAGTCAAGAGCATCTTCATCTATTTTTATATTAAAATTACCTAGCCCATTTTCTTTATCTTTTATAGCATTTTTAATTATATCTTTTATATTTTCAACAGACAATGGCTCTAATTTAAAAATAATACTTCTAGATATTAAAGCTCTATTAACTTCAAAATATGGATTTTCTGTTGTAGCACCTATTAAAATGATAGTACCGTCTTCTACATAAGGTAACAATGTATCTTGTTGGCTTTTATTAAATCTATGTATTTCGTCTATAAAAAGTATAGTTTTTTTACCATTTATAGCAATAGTATCTTTAGCTTTATCAACTATCTCTTTAATATCTTTTATACCAGATGTAGTAGCATTTATCTGACAAAATATACTTTTTGTACTATTTGATATAATTTTAGCTAAAGTGGTCTTACCTGTACCAGATGGCCCATATAATATTAAAGATGAAATTTTATCTGCTTTTATAGCTCTATAAAGTAAAGTATCTTTGTCTATTATATGTTTTTGCCCTATAAATTCTTCTAAAGTTTTAGGCCTTAGTCTACTAGCTAAAGGAGCTTCTTTTTGTAAAATTTTTTGACTTTGATATTGAAATAAATCCATAAAATCACCACTTTGTTAAAAACATTGCATCACCAAAGCTAAAAAACCTATATTCATTTAAAACAGCCTCATTATAAGCATTAATAATATTATCTCTGTTAGAAAAAGCACTAACAAGCATTATTAAGCTAGATTCTGGTAAATGAAAATTTGTAATAAGGTTATCAACTATTTTAAATTTATATGATGGATATATAAAAATATCTGTATAGCCACTATCTGCCTTTACAAATCCATTTTCATCTGCTATAGATTCTAAAGTTCTTGTACTTGTTGTACCTACTGTTATTATTCTTCCACCATTTTTTTTAGCTTGGTTAATTATATTTGCATTTTCTTCATCTAAATTATAATATTCAGAGTGCATTTTATGCTCTAATATATTATCAACTTTTACCGGCCTAAATGTACCTAAACCAACATGTAAAGTAAGCTTTGCAATTTTTATACCTTTTTCTTTTACCTGTTGTAAAAGTTCGTCTGTAAAATGTAACCCTGCTGTTGGTGCAGCAGCAGAGCCCTCATTTTTAGCATATACTGTTTGATATCTATTTTTATCTTTTAATTGCTCTTTTATATATGGTGGCAAAGGCATTTGCCCCAATTTATCTAAAATTTGTTCAAAAATACCATCATATTTAAAGCTTATAATTCTGTTGCCACCTTCTATAATATCTTCTATAGTTCCTTCTAGCAAACCATCTCCAAATACAATAATATCTCCTATTTTTGCTTTTTTACCAGGGTTTACAAGAGCCTCCCATTTGTCATTTTCCTTTTTTTCTAATAATAATATTTCCACATTAGCTCCTGTATGTTTTCTTTTGCCAAACAACCTAGCAGGCATAACCTTTGTATCATTTAACACTAAACAATCACCTTCTTTTAAATAATTTAATATACATTTAAAAGTAGGTTCGTGTTTTATTTCTCCTGTTTCTTTATTAATAACCATTAGCTTAGAGTTTGTCCTATCTTTTAAAGGAGTTTGAGCTATAAGCCTTTCTGGTAAATCAAAATAAAAATCTTTTAGTTGCATATTTTTCTCCTTATCTAACTTCTATACCTGTATAATAATATTTTAAAATTTCGTCATATTTATATCCTTTTTTTGCTAAACTATTAGCACCATATTGGCTCATACCAACTCCGTGCCCCCAACCTTTGCCAACAAATGTAATAGAGTTTGAATTTTGTCTAGTTATTTTAGAAACGTAAGTTATATTATTATTGTTATTATTATTTTCATTACTGTTGTTACTATTATTTTGTTGAGCAGTATTTGTTATATTTAGTGTATTTTGGCTTTTATCAATAGCATATGTATTAGTTAATTTTGATTTATTGTTATTTTTATCTATTACAAAAGTATTATCTTTATTTATAGTATTATTATTTTTAGATGAAATAGCGTATAAACTTTTATCTTTATTGTTGTCACTATTATTCTGATTATTTGTATTATTATTTTGTGATATATATGTATTACCTTGAGCCATTTTAAAATTTCTACTATCTAAGCTACCGCCTATAGTTTTTGAAAAAAATGTTCTAATTTCTTCTTTTTCTAATACTTTTTGTCCGTTTGTACCTACAAAAGTTAATTTAGTTGCTCTCCCTGTTACAGAAGAATTTTCTAATATAACCTCATTAACCGAGCCTATAGATGCTATAGAAGATAGCTCATCAAAAGTAAAAGTTCTAGTCCATTGTTTACCGCCTTCTTCAAACTCATCTTTTACCGCCTTTAAATAAGGTATGCTACTATTCCATACATTTTCCGCATCATCTGTGTATCCACCGCTAGATGAAGAATATACCGCATTTATTAACTGATTGTTATAATATGCCAAAACACCTTTTGTTTCATTTATAGCATCATTAGTAGATTGTTGCTCATTAGATACCCCGTTATATACCTGACAATGTATTGTATCACATACATCATAACCATCATTTTTATGTAAACCAAGGTTAGCATAAGCATAATTTCTAGCAGCAACCGATTGAGCCTTTAAAGCCTCTTTATGCCAAGATGGTGGCATTTCAGATGGAACAACCCCATATAAATATTCTTCTACATTTAATATATTAACAATATTTAAGTTACCACTTTTTATGGTAATATTAATAACATTTCTATAAGGCCTTTTTGATATAGATACAAATTCTTCTGTTTTTATAGCTATACTATCTTTATAACCTGCTAAAATATTTGAGCTATCATAAATACCTATAGTATTTTCTAATTTTACCACTTCACCTACAATATTTTGGCTTGTCATATAATTGTTAGCTTCTGTATTATTATTAAAACTGCCTGTTATAACATAATAACTATCATCTTTATAAACATAGCTTTTATTATAATTTTTAGCAAAATTTAAAGCCTCATCATAGCTATAAAATTTGTTATTATGTTTTATGCCATATCCATTTAAAGGCTTTATATTAAAATTGTTCCCATTTAAAGTTGTATCTAAATGAAATGTATTATTATCAAATTTACCTATCCCAACAGACTTATTATCTAAAGATATATTTGTCAAGTTTTTATATTTTGTTAAACCTACACTTATAAAGTGTTCATTAGCATAAGCTTGAAAAGTTACACAATTTATTAATATAAAAACAAATAAAATAAAAAAATTTAATTTTTTCAAACAATTCACCTCATAAAATTTAGTCTAAATATATTATATATAAATTTTTAATAAATTTCTAGTCTTTTTATATATAAATTTACCTATTTTTGTGGCATAAATTTACAGTTTTGCATAATATATAGTGTACAAGTGTTTATTGTATAAAAAATTATAGAAAGGAGCTTTTAAAAATGAGCTTATATAATTATTCAAATAAAAATTTTTTAAATTGTAACTGTGATAGCGGCTGTGATTATGCCTACAACCAAGTTTGTGCTCCAGATAAGATAGATAGTTCTTGTTCTTTAAATAGTATTAGAAAAACACTTATAGAAATTATAAATGCAGTAAAAAATGAGCAACTTTTAGGCTTTAATATAGATGTTGAGATTGTAACTAATGACGGTATATCAAATGTTATAAATTTTTCAAAATTAACTGTTAATTCTATTTATTTAACAAAAACAACATTAATAGCACCAGGTGTTGCTATATCTCTTTGTGATATTGCTAAAATGACTGTTTTAACATCTACTACTACTGGTAGTACATTTAATTCAGATTTATTAAATGGTATAAAAAATATTGCAACAACTTGTAATGATCCAGATAATAAAAACTACTATGGTAGCTGTGGTTCTTGTGGAAATACAGATGTTCAATGTGCTCAAGGCATACAAAATTATATTAACCAAAATATTAACGCTATAGATACTATTAGCTATAATGGAAATTCGGCACAAGTAGAAACAGTAAATATTATAACAGACATAACAAAAGAAGATGTTTTAAAAACATCAACATTATCTACAACAGAAAAACAAGTTTCTACAAATGCTACTATACAAACAACAACAACGCCTGTTGTAAATGCTGTAAATCTAAAAGATACTAATATAGTTTCTGAGATACAAACAACACCTACAACAGTATTAACAGATGTTACAGAAACAACAAAAGATGTTAGCGCACCAATAACTGTAAATCCAATAGATGTTGTATCTCAAGTAGAAACAACAGATAATGCCACTATCGTAACAAATGTTACAAACCAAACAAAAAATGTTGTCAATCAAGTATCTTCTACAACAGGCCAGGTTGTAACAGGTATTGGAGCAGGAACTCCAGTTACGGGTGTTATATCTAATATAGATACAGCTCAAAATATTACTCCAACAGCTATAAATATACCTGAGCTAACATCTACAGGAACAGGTGTTTTACAAGTTACTATTGCACAACAATCTATAGATGGTACAAACCCTACAAGTGATATAGTTTTAAATGTTAAAGTTGGTAACCAAGATATTACATTTAATGGTAATACACAAAAATATGTTTTAGATAATGACACTAAAGTTATAGGTGGTTCAACACAAGAACCTAGAATTGTAACAGTTAATCAACCAGGCTCTCCTACAACAGATAATTTTATAAAAACAATATCTTCTACAACAATACCTGTTATAGATACAATAACTCCAGTTACTACAACAACAAAGCTTGTTAACAATATTACAACAACAGAAATAAACAACGTTCAAACACCTACAACGGCAACTGTTATAGAAAGTATTCAAAAAACTACTGATAACATAGAAAATATTACAAATACTACAACTATAAAACCAACAGATTTAGTATCTACTACAACAGAAAATGTTTTAAATGGAGCTACAATATCAAGCCAAACAGAAAATGTTTTAGCTACTGCCCAATTAACTAATACAACAACATCTGTTATAAGTGATATAGCTACATCAACTCAAGATGTATATTTACCATTTAAAGAAAATATTAATGGTAGAATATTTGCTGCAGGTGATGGTATTATGGGTGTGAGCAACACTAACGGAGATATAACTGTATATTCTATATGTGATATAAACTCTGTTAACACTATAAATTAAAAAATATTAAAGATGTAAATAAGGCTGTAGACTTTGTCTACAGCCTTAACATTTATCATATATAAATGTTGGGATAATATAAAGATTAATAAAATAGGTTCTATAATAAATATTTGATATCTATCACCACAATAGTTGAAAAAGAACCATAAAAAAGTTAATTAGCTAAAATTTGTTCCATTTGTTTTAACGTGTTGTTAAGCTTTTCAGAATGTACCATAACAGCGCCTTCTTTTATATCTGTAAAAAATTTTTTATCGGCTTCATCTAGCTTATTTATTATATCATTATGTCTTTCTTTTAAAACTCTAAGCCCCATTTTAGCCTCTATTAATTCGGATAACAAACATACCGCCTCATAATTAAAGCTTTCATCTGTTAAATGGTATTCTTTTCTATCTAACGTTCTAATAGTAATTCTATAAGTTCCTGATTTTTTTTCATTAGTTGTTCTATTTAAAGCCATAGGGTTGTTTGAAACACCAAAATGTTTTATAGCATGTGGAAATATTGTTTTATAGACATTTCCGCCCGCAACTTCACGAACTACCTTACAAATTAACATAATTATCCCCCTTTTTTTTACTATATAAGTATATTATACTTTATTTATTATAAATTTACAAGGTTTAATTTTTTTATCCATTTTATATGTTATAAGAGGCTATAGAAAAAATCTATAGCCTCTTATAACATTATTTTGCTTCACAAATACCAAAATTATTGCCTTGCATCATAAATATTAATAATAATAAAATAAGCATACAGCTATCTCCTGCAAAGCCACAGCTACCTTGCATCATCATTAATAAAAAGAAAATTAAAATAAAATTATTTCCTCCACAGTTCATAGTTATTACCTCCAAAAAATGTATATTTTAATTATATGCAAGCAAAATAAAATTATTGCCAAATTTTAAAAAATTTTATTCGAACAAGCCTAAAAATGTTGTACAAGTATATTTTTTGTAAAAAAATAATAACACTTTTACATTTTTTAGCATAAACTAAAATAGAAATTATAAAAAGGGGCAAAATATGAGTAATATAGAATTAATAGTTGAAAGTAATTTTTCCTTAGAAGAGGAAAAAATTTTAAAATCTATTGCCAAAATAAAATATAAAATACCTATTATAAATTCTATTGTTATAGAAGTGGAAGAAAATAACATAGAAAAATTAAAAAATCTAAATTGTTTAAAAACTGTTTTTCAAAATACTCATATAACTATGCAAATGGACACAGCTAGAAAAACTGTAAATGCTAATATTGTTCAAGAAAAAGGATACACAGGTAAAGGCATAGGTATAGCTATTTTAGATACAGGCATTGCACCTAATAAAGATTTTTTATACCCTAAAAATAGAATAGTAGCCTTTAAAGATTTTATAAATAACAAATCTAGGCCATATGATGATAACGGACATGGAACTCACGTTGCAGGTATTGCTGGAGGTAATGGGATAAACTCTAACGGAAAATATAAAGGTATAGCTACAGAATGTAACCTTATTGGTGTTAAAGTTTTAAATAAAGAAGGTAAAGGAAATGCCTCTGATGTTTTAGCAGGACTTCAATGGATTATTGATAACAAAGAAAAATATAATATAAAAATAGCTAACTTATCTATTGGCACAAACAATACTTCATCTAACGACCCTCTAGTTAAAGCAGTAGAAAAAATATGGGATAGTGGCATTATAGTTACGATAGCCGCAGGCAATGATGGACCTAAAAAATATACTATTAGCTCGCCTGCTATAAGCAAGAAGGTTATAACTATTGGTGCTTCTGATGATAATATTACTGCTAATGTTTGGGGAAATAACCTTATAAATTTTTCTGGACGTGGCCCAACTTTAGAATGTGTTATTAAGCCAGATATAATAGCACCTGGTGTTAATATTATATCTTGTTTGTCTAACAATATTTCTAAACAATCTAACGATATAGTAGATAAAAACTATTTTTCTTTAAGCGGAACATCTATGTCTACACCTATAGTTTCTGGTGCTATTGCTCTACTTTTAGAAAAATATAAAAATTTACAACCTGATGATGTAAAGCTTATGTTAAAAAAATGTTGTAAAAATTTACATTTGCCAAAAAACCAACAAGGTTGGGGTTTAATAGATGTTTATAAATTACTATCTCAGGAGGTATGTTATGCAAGAAAATAGTATTATATATGAAATAGCACAAAAAATTAAAGATAAAGAAGTTATAGAAAATGATATGAAAGAAGCTTTTTCTTTAGTTACAAATTTATTTAAAACTAAATATATAGATAAAATAAATTTAGAATTTAAAAATAATGTAGATAATTTTAAAAATAACCCACCTAAAGAAGTTATATTATTAAATGCTATTAAACCTTTCATGCTAGAAGAAAGCCACAAAAATATAGATAATATTATAAATATTGTAACAAATGTATCTGCTTTAAATTATATGATGCCTAAAAATCCTGAAAAAATAGAAAATAATATTATAACAGTAAATACTTTAAATATAGATCCATCTGTTAAAGAAGATGGTGTTTATGATATAGATGAAAATTGTATGTTTTCTATAAACAACAATTTTAACTCTAATAATTTATTACTTTTAGTTTTTGTATTACTATTATTTAATTTATAATTGTTGATTAATTGTTATACCTATGTTACTATAAAATAAAAAACAAATAAGGAGATAAAAATGATAAAAAAAATAAAAAATCTTGTTAATAAACTTAATAAAGCTAGAAGGACTTATTATCAAGAAAGCTATGAGATAATGTCTGATTTTGAATATGACAAACTTTATGATGAGCTAGAAGCTCTAGAAAAAGAAACAGGCATAATATTATCTAATAGCCCTACTCAACAAGTTGGATATATAGTTTTAAGTGAGCTAAAGAAAGTTAAACACGATAAAAAAATGTTATCTTTAGATAAAACTAAAGATATATCTAAAATAGAAGATTTTTTATCAACAAAAAAAGGCCTATTATCTTTTAAAATGGACGGACTTACAATTGTATTAACTTATAATGATGGCAACCTTATTAGTGCAGTTACTAGAGGTAACGGAGAAATTGGTGAAGATATTACCCATAATTGTAAAGTATTTAAAAATATCCCTTTAAAAATTCCTTTTAAAGATGAACTTATTATTCGTGGCGAAGCTTTAATATCTTTTAAAGATTTTGAAAATATAAACGAAAATTTAGAAATAACAGAAAAATATAAAAACCCTAGAAACTTATGTAGTGGCACAGTTCGTCAGCTTAATAATGAAATTACCAAAGATAGAAATGTTAGCTTTTTAGCCTTTTCTTTAGTAAAATGTAATAAAGAGTTTAATTTAAAATCTGAACAATTACAATTTTTAGCCTCTTTAGGTTTTGAAATAGTAGAATATGCTTTAGTAGATAAATATAATGTAGAAAAAACTATTTTAAATTTTGAAAAAAAGGTAGAAACAAATAAATTTGCAACAGATGGCCTAGTAATAACTTTTGATAATATTTTATATAGCAATAGTTTAGGTGAAACATCAAAATTTCCTAAAGACTCTATAGCTTTTAAATGGGCAGATGATTTAGCTACCACTACCTTATTAGATGTAGAATGGAACACATCTAGAACAGGCCTTATTAACCCTATAGCTATATTTGAACCAGTTGAGCTAGAAGGCACTACCGTTAACCGTGCTAGTTTGCACAATATAAGTATTATTAAAAATTTAAAATTAGGTATAGGCGATATTATAAAAGTTTATAAAGCTAATATGATTATACCACAAGTAGCAGAAAATGAAACAAATAGTGATAATTTAAAAATACCTGAAAAATGTAACGCCTGTGGCGGAAAAGCAGAAACTATACAAATAAGAGATGGTTTAGCCTTAAAATGTACTAATCCAACTTGTATTGCTAAAGTAATAAATGGTATTGTTCATTATGTATCAAGAGATGCAATGAATATAACAGATTTTTCTAAAGCTACTATAGAAAAATTTATTAACAATAAATTTATAACAAATTATACAGATATATATAATATAGAAAAATATAAAGATGATATAATTAATATGCAAGGCTTTGGCGAAAAATCTTATAATAACCTTATAAATGCAATAGAAAAATCTAAAAATACTACACTTGCTAATTTTATATATGCTTTAGGTATAGAACATATAGGCCTTAGCAACGCAAAAACTTTATGCAAATATTTCAGTTATAATTTTGATAATATAAAAAATGCTACCCTTGAACAAATTATAGCTATAGATGGCTTTGGAGAGATTATGGCAAAATCATTAGTCGATTATTTTAATAATGAAAACAACTTAAATTTAATTAATAAAGTTCTCCCATTATTAAAATTAAATGATAATATTAATAATACAGAAAATACTTCTTTAAAAGATAAAGTTTTTGTAATAACAGGCGATTTACAAACTTTTAAAAATAGAAAAGAATTACAACAAAAAATTGAAGATTTAGGTGGTAAAGTTACAAATAGTGTATCTTCAAAAACAGATTACCTTATTAATAATGATAAAAACTCAACTTCATCTAAAAATAAAAAGGCTAAAGAACTTAATATTAATATAATAAGTGAAGAAGATTTTTTAGATTTAATATAAAGGTATTTACCCTATTTATGATATAACAAATAAATTTTATAAATATTTAAATTTTAAAGAATTTGAGTGACTTCCTACTTTGTGGGATAAACACAACCCTTGTCAAATTTATATAAAACATATATAATTTAAAAAACCTATCAATTAAAGTTGATAGGTTCTAATTTTATATTAAGCTAAACAATTATTTAAATCTTCTTGTGGAGTGCTGATAGGTTTTAATTCAAAAGTTTTTATTAAGTAATTTAATACATTTTCAGTTAAAAATGCTGGTAATGTAGGGCCAATATACATACCTTTTATACCTAAAGATAATAAAGCTAATAAATCTGCCACCGCTTTTTGCTCATACCAAGATAAAATAATAGAAAGTGGTAATCCATTTACATCTGTTTCAAATGCATCTGCTAAAGCTAGAGCTATTTTAACAGCAGAATATGCATCATTACATTGTCCTACATCTAAAAGCCTTGGTATGCCTGATATTTCGCCAAAGTTTAATTTATTAAATCTATATTTTCCACAAGCTAAAGTTAAAATTACACAATCTTCAGGTACAAGCTTTGCAAACTCTGTATAGTAGCTTCTTTCTTTTCTTGAGCCATCACAACCACCTATTAAAAAGAAATGTTTTATTTTACCATTTTTAACAAAGTCTATTATTGTTTCTGCATTGCTTAATAAAGCATTATGTCCAAAACCTACAGTTATCTCTTTAATTTGTTCATCTTCTTTAAAGCCGCCTAGCTCTAACGCTTTATTTATTATTTCACTAAAGTCTTTTTCTCCTTTTTCATTTTTCCCTATATATTTAATATTTTCCCAGCCAACTACACTTGTTGTAAAAATTCTATCTTTATAAGAATCTTTTGGTTTCATAATACAGTTAGTTGTCATAAGTATACAACCTGGTATATTATCAAATTCTTTTTGTTGCTCTTGCCAAGCCCCACCAAAATTTCCGACTAAATGTGGATATTTATTTAACTCTGGATATCCGTGAGAAGGTATCATCTCACCGTGAGTATATATATTTATACCTTTTCCTTCCGTTTGTTTTAAAAGCATCTCTAAATCTTTTAAATCGTGGCCAGAAACTATTATAAAAGGACCTTTTTTAATATTAACATTTACTTTATGTGGCTTTGGATTTTTATATATAGTTGTATTTGCTTCATCTAATTTTTTCATTATAGCTACAGACATTTCACCTGTTTCCATAGCTAGTTTAATTAAATCTTCTAATTTTAAACTATTATCTGTAACTAAGCATAAAGCTTTAAAATAAAAATTGTCAACATCTTCATCAAAAAAAGCTAGTTCTCTTGCTTGATGGCCATATGCAGATATACCTTTCAAACCATAAACAATTGTTTCTCTTAAAGAACGAATATCTGGATCTAAATTTTCATCATATTTTATACCTGCTTTTATAGAATCTTTTAATATTTCTTCTCTTGTTTTAGAAAGATTATAATTTGCTTGCTCACAATCATTTTTTATGTTATCACATTTTTCTCTTAAGTCTTCTTTTATTTTTTGAGATTGTTTTAATAGCTCTTCATGAACATCTAAGTCAAAATTTACATTTGTAAGTGTTGTAAATAAACTATTTTCTACAAAGCTTACTATATTTTTATCTATATTATTTCCTTTTTTTAAAAGCTCATAAGCATAAAAACTTATACCTTTTAATTGATAAATTAACAAATCTTGCAATCTTGAAAGCTCAGGTGTTTTACCACAAACCCCCATTATAGTACAACCTTTGCCACCAGCTGTTTGTTCACATTGATAACAAAACATTTTTTCCATAATAAAATCTCCTTTATAAAAATATTTACAAAAACTAAATACTAAATTATAATAAGTTTAAACACATTATACCTTAATATTATAAAAATTTCAGTTGTATAAACAACGAAAAGGAGATTTTTAATGGAAAAATATATTAAAATAATAAAAAATTCAAAGTTATTTTTTAATATTTCAGAAGATGAAATAAAATTAATATTAAATCATCTTTTACTACATATAAAAGATTATAAAAAAGGCCAATATATATTTAATATTGGCGATAAAATAAATGGACTAGGCTTGGTTGTATCAGGCTTAGTACATATAGAAAAGGAAGATTTTTTTGGTAATAGAAGTATTATATGCCAAGTATGTGAAAATGATATTTTTGGTGCTTCTTATTATTATGATGAAGAACCTTTACCAAATAATATATTAGCCGCAACTAATACTACTATCATGTTTCTTGATATAAAAAAATCTCTTAATTTGCAAAATCATTGTTGTGATAAAAATTTAAAAGTTATGGATAATTTTATTAAAATAATGTTAAAAAAGAACAAAGACATAAATAAAAAACTAGATCACATTTCTCAAAGAAATATTAGAAACAAAATTTTATCATTTTTATATGACCAATCTTTAAAAAATAACTCTAATTCTTTTTATATTTCTTTTAATAGGCAACAACTGGCAGATTATTTATGTATTGATAGAAGTGCCTTATCAAGTGAGCTTTCAAAAATGCGTAAAGAAAACTTAATAAATTTTACAAAAAATTATTTTCAATTAAATGATAATATTAAATCATTAAAATAAAAATAAATTAAGTCAACACCACCAGTTAAATTAGTATTTTATTAGCCCTATACAAGGGCTTTTCCTGTTTTAAGCATCTAAAATTAAATTTATATTCCAAAAAATTTATCAAAAAAATTAAAAAATTTTCTAATAATATTTTCTTTTTTTGTTGCTCTATTTATAGTATTTTTAGCAAATCGGCTAATAGGTGGCATAATATCATTTACATCTGTTCCTGTTGTTTTTATTTCTCCCGCCTCAAAACAATTTTCTATATATTTTTTAGTTTTTTCTTCTTTTAAATTTTCATCTTTAATTATTTTATCTAAGTCTTTTGCTTTTTCTTCTTCTACAAATTTAACCCAATCTTCAATAACATTAGAACTATTATCAAGGCTTTGTATAAATTTTTCTATAAGTTCTTTTTTGCTTCTAAGTTGTAAAGAAGAATTTATAGCTTTACTAATATTAGTTAAAATTGTTTTATCTTTAAAATTAGACTTATAATATTTTTCAACAAGTAAAAGTATATAATCTATATTAATTTCTATTTGTTTTATTAATTCTATTTCAAATACTATATCATTATTAATGTTTTCTTTATCTACATTATTATCCTTTTTATATTGTTGGTAAAAATCTAAATAAATACTTTGATAATCTTGGAAATTAGCTTCTGTTAATATTTCATTACCTTTAAAATCATCAAAAGAAGTTAATATATTTCTTACTTTTAATATAATGCCAAAAGTATTTATAAAATCTTTTTTATTTTCTTCTCCTACAATAGGAGCTCCTAAAGGAAAGTTAATTTGCAATTTTTCTATAAGTTCACTATATCCTTTATAATAAACTCCATCATGTTTATAACCGTTATAATATTCATTATAAGTTTTCATAAGGATAATACTTTTTGCATCTCTATTACCAAATGTTGCGATAGCTTTTTCTGTTTCTTCTTGTAATTCTTCTCTAAAACATACAATATTACCATAAGTTTTTATTGAATTAAGTATTCTATTAGTACGAGAAAAGGCCTGTATAAGTCCGTGCATTTTAAGTTTTTTATCTACCCATAAAGTATTTAAAGTAGTAGCATCAAAACCAGTTAAAAACATATTTACAACAATAAGAATGTCTATTTCTTTATTTTTCATTCTTTGAGCTACATCTCTGTAATAATTTTGAAAATTTTGGCTTGAAGTGTCGTAATTAGTTTTAAATAATATATTATAATCATTTATAGCATTATGTAAAAATTCACGAGAAGGCTTATCAAGATTTTCAGTAGTTTCTGGATTTTCTTCATCTAATAAATCAAGAGCTTCTTCATCTTCATTTACACCATAACTATAAATAATAGCTATTTTTAAAGGATTTATAGTATGTTTTTGTTGTATTTTAAACTGTTCATAATAAATTTTTGCCATATCAATAGATGCAACTGCTAAAATAGAATTAAACCCTGATATATTTTCTTTTTGCTTTCTTTCCAAAGCTTTATTATTTTTTGCAATTTCTGTTATATTTTTAGTTATATTAAATTGGTAACTATCATTCCTTTTAGTTTTTTGGTTAAAATGTTGCAAAATATATTGTACAATTTTACTTATACGTTCTGTTGACAAATATGCTTTTTCTGTATCAATAGCTTTTACTTTTTTATCTATAATATTATCCATAGGCTTCATAGTTTTTACATAATCTACTCTAAAAGGTAAAACATTTTTATCATTTATAGCATCAACAATAGTATAAGTATGTAATCTATTACCAAAAAGTTGTTCTGTTGTTTTCATTAAATTATTAGAAGATTTTTGAGCATTTATTGCAAATATAGGAGTACCTGTAAAACCAAAAATATGATAATTTTTAAAAGCCTTTGTAATTTTTTCGTGCATAGAGCCAAATTGTGAACGGTGGCATTCATCAAAAATAATAACAAAATGCTTTTTCAGTATATGATGATTTTTATTTTTAGAAACAAAAACATCTAACTTTTGAATAGTAGTAATAATAATTTTTGTGCTTTCATCTTCTAATTGGCTTTTTAATATTTTTGTAGATGAATTGCCATTTGCTGCTCCTTTTTCAAATTTATCATATTCTTTCATTGTTTGATAATCTAAATCTTTTCTATCTACAACAAAAAGCACTTTATCTATATAATCTAATTTAGAGGCAATAACGGCCGTTTTAAAAGAAGTTAAAGTTTTTCCACTCCCTGTTGTATGCCAAATATAACCTCCTGCATCAATAGTTCCTAGTTTTTTATAATTAGTTGATATTTCTATTTTATTTATTATATTTTCTGTTGCAGCTATTTGATAAGGACGCATAACAAGTAATAAATTTTCAGAAGTAAAAACACAATATTTAGTTAAAATATTTAATATAGTATGTTTAGCAAAAAAAGTTTTTGTAAAATCTACAATATCGTTTATTATGTTATTGTTTTCATCTGCCCAATAAGAAGTAAATTCAAAGCTATTATTTACTTTTTTACCATTAGCTTTAAAAAGATTTTCTCTTGTTGTATTAGAATAATATTTAGTGTTTGTACCATTAGAGATAACAAATATTTGTACATATTGATATAAACCTGTAAAATTATTAGTTTTATATCTGTTAATTTGATTAAAAGCTTCTCTAATAGCTACCCCTCTTCTTTTTAGTTCTATATGAACAAGTGGAAAACCATTTACAAGTATAGTAACATCATATCGGCTATTATATTTTCCTTCTTTATTTTCATATTGATTTATAACTTGTAAAAAATTGTTATGTATATTAGTTTTATCTATAAATTTAATATTTTTATAAGTTCCATCAGTTCTTGTTAATGTTTGTATAAAATCTTCTTGTATTTTTTTAGTTTTTTCTATAATACCCTCATTATTAGATAAAATAGCATCTTTATAAAAATTTTCCCATTCGCTATCTGTAAAAGTAATATTATTAAGCTTTTCAAGGCAATCTCTTAAATTTTTTATAAGTTCATCTTCATTTTTTATATTAGCATATTGATAACCTTGTTTTTTAAGCATATTAATAAACTTGTTTTCCATTTGCATTTCTGTTTGATAGCTTTCATCTCTATCTTCTTTGGAAGGCTTATATTCTGTAATAACAGTTTTTTCATTTGTTGTAGCAATTATATTATAATCTATCATTTTTTCTCCTATTTTTTAAAGTTCATTTTTATTTGCTTTTTCTTTAAAATTTAAAAGTTTAGCTCTGTAATATTCATATTGCTTTTGCCTTGCCTCTATTTCGGCAGGTAAACCTTTTGTTATATCGTTACAAAGAGTGTCAAATCTGTCTAGTATGTCAACTATTTTTTGTTGTTCTTCAAGGGATGGAAGTGGTATTTTTATTTTAGAATAAATACTAATCCATTGTCTTTTATGCTCTTTTGGCATATATTTTATACACTTCATAGCATAATATAAATATCTAAAATTAGCATTAGTTGCATCTTTTAGTTTTAATATTTTCATAGCAGATGATTTAACTTTAAAAGGAAAATCCACCCAATGGAAAGATGTTGTAAAATCATCAAATATTATAACAGGATTATCTTTGGAAGCATTATAAATACCTGTATTTTCGTTGGTATATCCTAGTATAAAGCTTTGTCCTGCTGTTAATACGGGGATATTAAAACTATCATTGTATTTTGTATCGCTTACTATATATTTTGTAGTTTGTTCATAGGTTAAAATTTCTTCTAACTTAACTCTTTCCACATTATATCCAAAGGTGAGCATTTTTTCTCTATAATATTCATATTGCTTTTTTCGTGCTGTAAGCTCTGTTGTAAGCTCCATTGTAAGCTCTGTTGTAAGCTCTGTGAAATTGTCCAATATTCGCACAATTTCAATTTGGATTTGTAGGTCTGGTGTAGGTATGACTTTAACTTTTAATTTTGTCCAGTGTCTACTGTAACCTTCACTTTGAATATCCAAATTTTTTAAACAATAATACAAATATTTTGTGTTAACGTTACCTTTTACTTTAATAACTTTTAATCCATCTGAACCTTGAGCAAATGCAAAGTCAACAAATTTTACTTCCCTTGTATGATCTCCAAATAAAATATATTCATCTTTATCTAAAATAGCTAAATTATCATCTGTATACCCAATTATAAATTTTTGTCCTTGGTCTATAATAGGATATTTACCTATTAATTTATATTCATTTCTCTTAAGTTTATATGGTGGTGTTATAATATTACAAATTTTCTGTATTTCCACATACTCGACACCATCAGGACAAAGCCTATCTATTAAATCTTGTAACTTACTCATTTTATCCCTCTATTTCCATAATTATTATATCTATTTCATCTCTTAAAACTTGTTGTCTTGCTACAATATTTTTTATTTTTTCATTAAGTTTAATAATATCTATTTTTTCCCTTGTGTCTTCTTGTTCTACATATGCACTAACTGAAAGGTTATATTCTTGCTCTGCTACTTCTTCATTTTTAACAAGTTTAGAAAAATATTGTTTATATTCTCTTTTTGTATAAATATCTAATATATTTTGTATATTTTCATTTGTCAACTTATTATTATTTGTTGCTTTTACAAACTCTTTAGATGCATCTATAAAAAACACATTATTATCTACTTTATTAGATTTTTTTATTACCATTATACAAGTTGCTATGCTTGTACCATAAAAAAGATTATCAGGTAATTGTATTATTGTATCTATATAATTATTATCTACTAAATATTTTCTTATTTTTTGCTCTGCTCCCCCTCTATACATTACACCCGGAAAACATACAATAGCTGCTGTTCCATTTTCTGCAAGATAGGATAAAGAGTGCATTATAAAAGCTAGGTCTGCCTTGCTTTTTGGAGCTAATACCCCTGCTTTTGCAAAACGTTTGTCATTTATAAGTATTTTATCATCATCTCCAACCCATTTTATAGAATATGGTGGATTAGATACTATTGCCTCAAATGGTTCAAAATCATTATGTTTTGGATTTATTAATGTATCTTCATTTGCTATATTAAATTTATTGTAGTTTATGTCGTGTAAAAACATATTTATTCTACACAAATTATAAGTTGTTATATTTATTTCTTGTCCAAAAAAACCATTTTTAACATTTTGTTCTCCTAATATTTTTACGAATTTTAATAATAAAGAACCACTTCCACAAGCAGGATCATACACTTTATTTACGCTTTCTTTCCCTACTATTGTTATATGTGTTAATAGTTCAGATACCTCTTGAGGCGTATAGTATTCTCCTCCACTTTTTCCAGCATTAGATGCATACATTCCCATTAAATATTCATAAGCATCTCCAAAAGCATCTATTTTTGTTTCTTTATATTCTCCCAAATTCATACTTGCAACTTTTTCAAGTAATTTTGTTAATAGCTCATTTCTTTTATTTACAGTAGCACCTAATTTATTACTATTTACATCTATATCTTCAAATAATCCTTTAAAGTTTTCTTCGCTTGGTGTTCCCTTTGATGAATTTTCTATACTATCAAATATATTTTTTAAATTTTCGTTTAAGTTTTCATCATCTTTAGCTTTTTTAACTATATTTTCAAACAACTGACTTGGTAATATAAAAAAGCCCTTTTCTTTAACTATTTCTTCTCTTATACTTTCTGCTTCTTCATCATCTAAATTTGCATAGTTAAAATCTATATCCCCTGATTCTATTTCACCTTTATTTATATAATTTCTTAAATTTTCAGATATATATCTATAAAATAACATTCCCAATACATATTGCTTAAAGTCCCAGCCGTCAACGTTTCCTCTTAAATCTTCTGCTATGCTCCATATTGTTTTATATAGTTCTTCTCTTTCTTGCTCTCTTTTCATATCTATCATTTTATATCCCCTTTATATATTTTTATTATTTTAATTTACATTTAGTATACTGTACTTTGTATATATTTACAATATATTTTAAAATATAACATTATTAAAGTTGTTAAAGTATCAAACATAGGTTACACTTAAACAACTTTTATTAATACTATTATTGGTATTATTAATATTTCAATTTTTTCTCCTTAAATAGAAAAAGATAGGAAATTCTTCATACCTAATTATTTAATATTATTTTTAACTAATTTACATGTAATAATAGAATAAAAAGACAAAGTCTAAAAATTTTTCGACTTTGTCTTAATTCTAATGGTATAGACTTTATCTACACCCTTTATAGTGGTTACTCTTTTATCAAATTATTTTACTTTTATTTTTACAATACTTCCTTTTTCTATAAAAATACCAGATTCAGGTATTTGCTCAAAAACTTTTTTATTGTTACTAGATTTTTCTTCCTTACTATTTTCAGTTTTTTCTATTATATCTGTTTGTATATTTTCTGTAGCATCTTGGTTATTATTTTCATCATTAGGCTGTTTATTTTCTTCTTCTTCATTTTTAATTTTTAGTTCTTTCTCTTTTTCAGTTAACTGTTGCTCCACAACAGATACTTCAAATCCAACATCTTTCAATAATTTAGTAGCCTCATCTACAGATAAATTTTTTGTATCTGGAACAGATACCAGCTCTTTTCCATCATCTTTAGACTCTACATATAATAAAACTTTACCTGTTTTATCTAAGCTAGTATTAGCAGGTGGTATTTGCTTAACAACCAAATCTCCACCACCACCAACAATTTGAAAATCTATACCCGCCGAGTTTAGCTCTTTTATAACAGTTTTTAGATCTCTATTTGTATAGTCTTTTAATAAAACTTGATCACTAGAAACAGGTTTTTCTTGAGATACAAGCTTTTCATTAGATGGTGGAATAGCTTTATAGTCTATAATTTTTTGAAAATATTCTTTAACCATAGGAACAGGAGAAACAGTTCCTGGTGGTGCTTTTATATAATCTTTTGGCTTACTTATAGTAGCTAACATAAGATATTCAGGATCTTCTGCTGGCATATAAGCTGCAAAACCAAGTGTATATATATTATCAGAACGTCTACCCTGTTGAGCAGTAGCTGTTTTACCACCAATATTATAACCTGCTATATTAGCTTTATAACCTGTACCACCTTGCTCTAAAGTTTGTATCATAGCTACTCTTAAAAAATCTGATATTTCTTCAGATACAACTTTTCTTACTATTTCAGGTTTAGTTTCTTCTACAATATTTCCATTTTCATCTATTATTTGAGAAACAACATAAGGCTTCATAACATTACCACCATTTATAGTAGCTGCAAAAGCAGTTATTATTTGTATTGGCGTTGCTGTAAAAGTTTGTCCAAATGCACTTGTTGAAAGCTCTGTAACATTTAATTTTTCTACAGGTACAATGTACGTATCGGCTTTTATTTCTCCATACAAATCTATACCTGTTCTATATCCAAAGCCAAAATCTCTTTGATATTTATAAAAAGCATTTCTACCTAATTTGTCCGCAATATCTAACATAGCTATATTACAAGATTTTTCTAAAGCCTGTGTTAAATTAAGTGTCCCGTGGCCATCTCTTTTATGGCATCTTATAGTATAATCGGCAACTTTTCTATAGCCCGGGCAATAAAATGTTTCGTTTTCCTTTATAACGCCTTCTTCTAAGCCTGCTGCAACTGTTATAGCTTTAAATGTTGAACCTGGTTCAAAGGCATCTGTTATAGCTACGTTTTTCCAAGTAGCATTTTTTATTTTTAGTTGTTCTTCTGGTGTCATCTTTTCAAAATTTGCCTTATAAGTAGGATCTTCTAATAAAGATATATTATTAGGGTTGTTTAAATCAAAATCAGGATATTGTGCCATTGATAAAATTTCACCTGTTTTTGGATTCATTAAAACGATAGAAACATTTTCAGGTGTATATTTTGGTGATAATGATTTATATGTTTTTTCTACAACCTCTTCTGCATATTGTTGTAATGTTAAATCTATTGTTGTAACTAAATCGTTACCTTTTATAGGCTCTATATCGTTGGTAACAACGGCGGATGTATCATCATATGTTCTAAATATTCTACCTGGCGTACCTGTTAGTTGCTCATTATATATTTTTTCTAAGCCCCAGCTTGTATCTCCCATAATAAAACCTATAGTTTGAGCAGCCGTATTATTTTGTGGATAATTTCTTTGGGTATCTGCTTCTAAATTTACACCTTTTAATTTTTCTGCTTCTAATTTTTTACCTAAATCATAAGATATTTTTTTCTTTATAACTTTCCAATGGGTATCACTTTCTGGTGCAGGTGTAAATTTTCCTGTAGCATCTTTTATAAAGTAGCTGTTTAACTCATTAATATCTATTTGTAATAACTGTGAAACTTTTAATAATATTTTGTTTGTTTCTTCTGGCTCTAGCTCACATAATAACCTTATATCTAAAGCAACATTAAAAACAGTAGAACTTATAGCTAATGGTTGGTTATTTCTATCTAATATGCTACCTCTATTTGGATTTATAACTTTATCTGTAACTTTATTTATTTGGTTTTTTATAGCTTCTTTTTCAAATTTATCGCCACTTTGAGCTTTTATATACATAACTCTAAATATACCTACAAAGGATAAAGCTCCTGTAACTATAAATATTAAAAATATTATACGTCCTTTTATATTTTTCTTTTTCTTCTTTTTATTAGATGTGTTTCTTCTATTTCCATTATTTTTTATATTTATTTTGTTTCTACTCAATATTAATCAGTCCTTATTTTATATTTTATAATAACTATTATATTATAGATGTGAGATTTTTAATTTAATCACTAATAATTTAAAAATAACCAAAATTAGTTAAAACTACTAAGTAGTTTTAACTAATTTTAAATAATCTTGCTAATTTAATAAATAAATTTTCTTCTTTTTCTTTTACATTTCCTTTTTCTGAATAGCTCTCTTTAGGAACATTTATATGTACAACTTGATGACTTGCTGGCCTTTGCATACCAAGTTCTGTTGAGGCAATATATTCTACATAATCTAAATCTAAGTTTTTTGCAAGCTCTGTTTCTAAATTTTTATTATTTTCATTAATTTCTTTTAAAGTGCTGTTTAATGTATCAATATCAAATCTTTTTTGTATAGTAAGGGCTTCTACAAAAATTATGGCTACGATAAATGTTGCAATAATAATAAATGATGCTAAAAATTTTAAAGACAAAAAACTCAGGCCTTGTTCTGCCTTAACGTATTTTTCCTTTTTTACTTTTTTTATTCTTTTATTTATACCTTTGTTGCGATTATAATCTGGCTCATAATCGTGCGCCACAGAAGTATAGTTATAATAGTTATTTTTATTGGTATTATACCTATTTTTTCGATATTGCATACATTTATTCTCCTTTACAAATTTTTATTTTCTTTCAAAAACCCTAAGCTTAGCACTTCTAGAACGATGATTTTCTTCTAATTCTTTTTCAGTTGGAACAATTGGCTTTTTTGTTATAACCTTACCTAAAGATTTTTTACCACAAGCACATATAGGCAAATCTCTAGGGCAAATACAAGGATTTTCTAGCTCTTTAAATATATTTTTAACTATTCTATCTTCTAAAGAATGAAAGGTTATTATAGCTAGTCTACCTTTTTTGTTTAATATATTTACCATATTTATTATGGTATCTTTTAATATTTCAAGCTCTTTATTAACCTCTATTCTTATAGCTTGAAAAGTTCTTTTAGCTGGGTGAGGCCCATCTATTCTTGCTCCTTTTGGTATAGCTTTTTTTATAATAGATACAAGCTCAAAGGTTGTTTCTATAGGTCTAACCTTTCTTTCATTGCATATAAATTCTGCTATTCTTTTTGCCCATCTTTCTTCTCCATATTGAGATATTATTTTGCTAAGCTCTTCTTTGCTATAGTTGTTTACAACGGTATAAGCAGAAAAATCGTTTCTTGTATCCATACGCATATCTAAAGGTGCATCTTGTATATAAGAAAACCCTCTATATGCTTCATCTAGTTGGTGTGAAGAAACGCCTAAATCTAATAAAATACCATCTATTCCTGTTTTATTTAAGTTTAATTGTTCATATATATCACATATGTTAGAAAAATTGTTATGTAAAAAAGATACGTTGTTAAATTGAGCTAATCTTTCTTTACCTGTTTTTATAGCATTTTCATCTTGATCTATACAAACTAGCCTTCCTCTATTTTCTAATAAGTTAGCTATTTTACTAGAATGGCCAGCACCACCCATAGTTCCGTCTATATAGACGCCGTCTTTTTTGATATTTAAGCTTTCAATACATTCGTTTAAAAGCACAGATATGTGTTCAAAATTCATAATAATCACCTGTATAATGTTTATTTCTAAAATTATTAAAATATACAATTTATTTATTAAGCAAGCGTATTTACTTAATTTTAATATATTTTTAAAAATATTTCAACTATTTTAAAAAACTTTTAAAAACATTATATTTAAAGGTTCAATTTTTATTTACAAAAAACTATATAAAAATTAAAAATATGTCGATATTATTTATATATAAATTTGTGAGGTGATAGTTTGAATATTAATAAAGATACGTTAACTAGCTTTTTATACAAAAACTTAGTGCAAAATACAGAAATAACAAATAATACATTGATAGATGAAACCTTTGAAAATATTAATAAAACACAAAACCAAAATGTACCTTTGTTAAGCTCTACAGATGAACTAAAAATTTTATTAAATAGTATTAACCAAGCACCTTCTAAAGAAAATATGGAGCTAATAAAAATATTAGTTCAAAATAATTTACCAATAACTAAAGAAAACCTAGAAGATATAATAAAATCTACTAAAATTTTTAAAGATTTTCCTATAGAAAAAGCTTTATTTTTGATAGAAAATAATATTAAACCTACCATAAATATAGGTAATCAAATTGATAATTATATATCTAAAGATACAGCTCTTTCAAAACAAATTGAAAATTTATTTTCTGACATATCATTTTTAGATAGTGAAAACTTAAGTTTTGAAAAAATATTTAATAACACTAGTTTTGAAAATTTATCTAAATCTATTATAAATGATACAAATAATTTAAAAATGCAATTTATAAATCATTTTAAAAATGGAGACTTTAAAAATTTAACTAATATATTAAACAATATTACTAAAAATACAGAAGATACATCTAATTTGTTAAAACAAATTTTAGATATAAATATTAATGAAGATTTATTAATACATTCTAACAAATTAGAAAATTTAAAACAAATTTTTAGTAATGATACTAATTTAAATAATATTACTGATAATGTTATAAAAAATAATATTAGTAACTTAAATGATACATTAGATAAACAGTCTTTTAATATATTACAAAAGGAAATATTAAATATATTAAAATCTAATCCAAAAATAAGTAATAAGTTTAAAGATATTTTAAATAATTTTGATAATTTTCAAAATAAACTAAAATTTTTTGATTTTAAAAATTCTTCTACAGAAGACTTAAATGAATTTTTTGAAGAGATAGCTCATATTTCTAAAAATATTAATGAAAATATGGCTAATATGGGCGAAAATAAAATAGACAATATTATAAACAATTTAGATAACCTTAATAAAAATATAGACTTTATGAACAATATGAAAAATAATATTTTTTTACAAATACCTTTAAATATTAATAATTTTTCTACAACGGCCGAGCTTTTTGTTTTTTCTAACAAAAAAAATAAAAATAAAAGTTCTAAAAATAATAGTGGTTCTGCTTTGCTATCTTTAAATTTACTTAATTTAGGAAAATTAGAAGTTTATATTAATAAAATTAATAATGATATTAGCTGCCAATTTAGATTAGAAAATGATAACACAAAAAATATTGTAAAAAATAACATACAATTATTAAATAATTATTTAAAAAATAAAAACTTAACATTAAAAGATGTATCTTTTAAAGATTTAGATGAAAGCTTCACTTTAATAAGCCAAAATAAAACAAAAGATGTTTTATCTAATTTTAAATTGAGTAATTTTAATGCAAAAGCGTAATAATAATTACTATTGCAAAAATAACTTATTATTGTTGATTTTTAATAGGTTTAATTCATAAATCATAATAGTAATTAAATTTAATAAATAATTAATTAGTAAAAAAATAGCAAAATTTACGGGTAGGTTTATGTATAAATATAAAAATAAAAGGGGGGTTATTGCCCCCTTTTTAAAGTGTATCTTTTTTATTAAACTATTCTAGTAATTTTAGTATTAGCATCATAAACAACCTTTTTACCTAAAACTTCTGCTAGTTCTAATATACTATAATAATTTTTACCATTATCATTTATTGCATCTAACTCTTTTCTAACTCCATTTACTTCTACAATTCTTTTAACTTTCATATAATTATCTCCTTTTAAACTTTTTTTAAAATTATTCCAAGCTATATTATTACTTACAAATGGTGCTGGACAAACTTTTCTAGTTACATCATAGTGTCTTACGATATTTTCAATAGGTATGTTATATTTTTTCATTAACATTTTTGTAAGCTCTATAGCATTGTTTATAGTTTCATTATTAAAATAATAGTTACCTTTGCTATCTTTTTCAGAACATAGCTCTATACCTATAGAATTATCATTTCTACATTTATTATGATGATACTTTCCACTTGTCCCACAATGCCAAGCTGTATTATTATCTTCTACACTTTGCCACACTTCTTTTTCATCAACAAAATAGTGAGCAGAGGCATTTCTATTAGCAGATTTAAAATAATTACAATTACTTTTAGCTAAATCTCCATTATTAGCTGTATAATGTATAACTAAAAATTCAATTTTTTTATTTCTTCCTTTAGTATAATTACTACTATGTGCTATTAGTTTATTTATTTTCATTTTTATCATCTCCACTATTAAATAATTTATCTATAAAATT
>CAMMIW010000014.1 GCA_946497035.1 uncultured Eubacteriaceae bacterium
ATATTGATAGCTTAGATTGGAAAGAATATGGAGTAGATCATGAAATAGCACAAGTTTTAAATCATAAACATTTAGGTAATGGTTCAATTATGTTATTTCATAATGATGCAAAATATACGCCAGATTCTTTAGATGCTATATTAAAAGGCCTTAAAGAAAAGGGTTATGAAGTAGTGCCTGTAGGAGAATTAATACATAAAGAAAATTATTATATGGATCATGAAGGTAGACAATTTGTAAAAGAAAATACAGAAACTAATAATTAATAAATAATAAATAAAAAGACTTATTAAGGTTTAAATGCTTTAGTAAGTCTTTTTAAAAATATAATAAAAATAAGATGATAAGTAAAGAAATTTATGATATAATAAAAGTAATAAAACTGAAGATAAGGAATAAGTTGATGTATAAGAAGATAGATACAGAATATTCTTTATTAGATGATAAAGTATTTAAAATATTTATGGAAGATAAAGAAATAGCAAAAATAGTAATAGAAATATTATTAAATAAGAAAAATTTTAGTTGAAAATAAGATCCTAATGTAATAACAACAACAAAAATAACTCATTCAGTTAATTTTTATATAGTAGAGGTAAAAATTAATGACTATTCAAGCTAAAATTGAAGAGAATTATATACTATATATAGAATTGAAAGTTAGTGGTTATATTATAAAAGAAAAAAAGTACAAGTTATTATATTTTTAATGTACAAGAATTTGAAGTAAGTATAAAGTAAAATAAAGAAGTTATAAACAAATCAGTATACTTAAAAATTGGTGTAGAAAAATGAGCAATTTAAAAATTACTTACAGTTGGTGGTAAATATGATATGCCAACTATAAAATACGAAGATAAACTTACTACAATAATGATAAGAACAATTACAATAGTTGATGGTAAGTTATTTAAGTTAAATATCAAAATATAACTATAATATAAATTGTAATTTAAAGTATAATGTGATAAAATACTATATATTAGTATTAAAATAAAAATATCAAGAGAGATGTTAAAAATATAAAAGAAATAGATATGAAAACTTTTTTATTGACTATATAAATTATAGTAGTAAAAGTTTAAATTAGTATAGTTTTAATAATATATAAATTATGTTAAGGAGAAATTATTATGAAAAAAAAGTTAAATAATGAATATGGATTATGTATGGTGGCTTTTTTATTTGATATTGGTGAAATTAAGGAATCACTTTATGGCGAAAAAATATTTGAATATATTATCAAGGGAAATGAGTTAGTAGATAATATGTGTAAAGTAGTAATATCAGAAGGAGATATTTTAGATAGGGAAATATATGAAGATATTACTCCATTTGTAATTAATGATAAATTATGTACAGTTGATAAGAGTTATAAAAAATATAATGATTATATATTTGCAATATTGATTGAAGATATTGAATTTAATATCGCAAAAAAGATAGATAGTAGAATAAAAGAAGAATTTTCATCTTATTTGGGAATGACATCAATAGATATTAATTCAACAGATATAAGAAAGCAATTTTGGAAAATGCTTATACGAAGTTATAGTATTGAAGAAACAACACTTACATATTTTGGATATGAAGGAGGTGGATTTTCATATTCTGAAAAGGCAGAAGAATATGGGTTTAAAATAAACTATGATGGTTTTCCAGATGAGATAGAGGATAATAATCGTTTATTACTATTTTCTACACGTCAGTCAAGTTTTATTAGTAGAGTTAAACAGCTAGAAATAAAAATAGGGCGAAACGATTTTGACAGAGGAATATTGGAGATGAATTTTTATCTTGTTAAGGAGGTTGAAATTGCAGGAGTACAGATTTGGAAAGGTATAGAAGACATAAATAGAGTTTATATTCCTAAAAGTGATAATAGAATTATTGTAGATTATCTTTTTACATCTTTGTATCAGGTATCACAAGGAATTGAGCGATTATTTAAAATTTTAATTCAATTAATGGATTATGATATGAATTATAATGAGTCTTCATATGATAGAAAAAAGACTTATAATTTGTTATTAAGTCATAACCATGTTGCTATGTATGAATTTTTATATAAACATAAAAAACTATCATTAGAAGAAGATGAAAAAAATTTTCTTGAACTTATATTTAGATTTTATAATAGAGGAAGGTATAATAGGTTCATATATAGTGAAAATAATATGATGGAATTAAAATTGTTACAAGACTTTGGAAATGATATTGAAGATGAACAATTTGATAATAGAATTAAACATCGATATGGTAAAACTATCGGGAAAATTTCACGTAAATTATATTATGCTATATCAGAAATTTCTACAAAATTAAATATTTATGTCTATGAACTGAATAACGATTCTGTTGCAAGATTTGTATTAAATGACTATTATAAATATGATTTATATCAAATTTTAAAAGATATTGAAAATTCTAGAAGGGAATTTATATGGTATTTATTAAAAGAGGGTAAAAATATACCAATTACTATATTTGAAGATGAAATAGAAGCATTACATTTTTACAATGGAAATGTAAATATGTTTTTAGAAGAGTTAATATCTAATATTAATTCTGGAAGCTCAATATATGATTTTGTATTAAATGAATATTATGAGCAGGAATATGAAGATAAAGAAAAATGGAAGGAAAGGCTAAATTTTATAGAATTGATAAGTAATCCAAGTATGTATTTTATAGCAGATAAATTTAATTAAAAATATATGATAAAAAATTGAATTATAAAGCTTAAATATATTTGAGTTTCAATTATATATTTAATATCAAAATACAATATTGTTACATCTAAAATAATAAACTATAATATGTTTCTGTATAAAGAAATTATTATAAATAGAATACAAAAAGAATATGATATAACTAAAGAAGAAGTAGAAAAATATTTATAAAATTTAAGTCCTATATTGACAGAAGCAGACCATGAAGTTAGACAATTTGTAAATTAAAATACAGAAACTAATAATTAAAATAGGAAGGCTTATTAAGGTTTAAATACTTTAGTAAGTCTTTTATTTAATTTTTTTTATATATGATTTACTTTAAAAAACTTAGATAATAAAATTTAAAGATTTTTTAAGGAAAAATTACTTTTTTATTACAAAAAATAAGATAATAGTAAATTCAAAATTAATTTTTATATTTACAATCTTTAAGTCTAATTACAATTATATAAAAGTCTAAATTGACATAATAAAAACTATAATTTATAATTGTTATTATTATGAATGAATATAATATAAAATTATTATTATAATAAATTAATATATTAAAGAGGTGAAAAAATGGAGTTGTATTTAAAAAATATAGGAAAAATAAATGAAAGTTTAATTGAAATAAATGGAATAACTGTTATAACTGGAAACAATAATACAGGTAAGAGTACGGTAGGAAAAACACTTTTTACTATATTTGAAAGTTTATATGATATTGAAAGAAAAGTACTTGATGAAAAAATAGATTTTATTAAAGATAAAATATTATTGATTGATAACTTTCTTTCTTATGATGTGTATATAAATAAAAGATATATAGATAGTATTATTGATAATATAATAAGTAATTATGAATATTTGAATACTAATACATATGAGTTTAAAAAATATGTTTTAGAGCCATTATATAACTTATATTGTAATGATATTGATAGTAAAAAGAATGATAGGACTAAGGATTTAATATATAAACTTTTAGAAGATTTATATGTTCCAAATGAAGATATTATAAAAAGAATTTTACAAAAAAACTTAAATAATATATTTAATCAGCAAGTAACAAGTGTTTTATGTGAAGCATTTTCAGAAATAAAATTAAAATTAAAAAATGAACATATTTTAATAAATTTAGATGGAAATAGTAATATATTAAAGTTTGAAAATAAAACAGCAGTTATTACAGATGCTATTTATATAGATAACCCACTTATTTTAGACCAATTTAATCAAGAAAGTAAAGAAAATATATCATTAAATTATAATAAATCTTTGTTACAAAAGTTATTTTTTACTAAGCAAAATAATATTATCGATGAATTAAGTATTGAAAATAAACTAAAAAGTATATATAAAAAAATAAATTTAATTTGTAGTGGTAAAATAATAGGAGATGAAATTAAAGGGTTTAATTATACTTTAGAAAATACAGAAAAAACAATAAATGTAAAAAATCTTTCAATAGGAATAAAGACTTTTGCAATTTTAAAAATGTTATTAGAAAATGGTGCTTTAAAATATAATGGTATAATTATTTTAGATGAACCTGAAATTCACTTACATCCTGAATGGCAATTATTATTTGCTGAAATTATTGTTTTATTGAATAAAGAATTTAATATGCATATATTATTAACAACACATAGCCCATATTTTTTAAATGCTATTGAAGTTTATTCTAAAAAATATAAATTAGAAAATCAAACAAAGTATTATTTAGCTAGTAATAATAAAAATGGAACTTCTAGAATAAAAGATGTTTCTAATAATATTGAAGAAATATATAAAAAACTAGCAAAACCTTTTCAAACTTTAGAAAATATGGAGTATGCAGAAGATGAAAATTGATGATTATGAATTATTTCAAAAAAATCAAGAAACTTTGAAAGAGTTATCAAAAGATGATAATACAAAAGATATTAATGAATATATGGTTGAATTAGAAAATTTAGCAGTTGATTTTGATGAAGTTAAAAGGATATATGCTAATAGTTACAAAACAACAGAAGAAATGCTTAATTCAGTTGATGCTATTATGAATTTAAAAAATCATATTTTCTTTATTGAATTTAAAAATGGAAAAATTTCTAGTAATACTTTACAAAATAATATAAAGAAAAAAATTTACAGCAGTTTGTTAATTTTTTGTGATATTACAAATAAAAATTTAAATTATATAAGAGAAAATGCAAGTTTCATTTTAGTATATAATAAGGATAAAAATGAAAATAGTAATTCAAAAAAGAGAATAGCTAATTATGTTTATCAAAAAGCTAATGAAAACTTTACTCTTTTTGGATTAGAAAAATATAAAAACTTATTTTTTAAAAATATATATACTTATTCTGAAAATGAATTTGAAGATTTTATAAAGAAAAATACTTAAATTTAATATATTGTTTATTTATTTATAAAATTATTATATTCACTTAATTATTAAAAATATTTATAAATTTTAAGTCCTATATTGACAGAAGCAGACCATGAAGGTAGACAATTTATAAATGAAAATATAGAAACTAATAATTAAAAGAAAAAGGCTTATTAAAGTTTAAATACTTTAGTAAGTCTTTTTTATAAAGTTAGAATGTAATAACAATGTATTGACTTAATGAAATTTATTTCATATAATAAAGAAAAGGAGTGATTATATGAAACAAACAACAATAACTATAAGAATAGATGAAGATTTAAAAAAACAGGCAGAAGTTTTATTTAAGGAAATGGGAATAAACCTTACAACAGCATACACAATATTTACTAAAGCAGTAGTAAGACAAGGAAAAATACCATTTGAAATATCAGCAATAAATCCTAATAAAGAAACATTAGAAGCTATGAAAGAAGCAAAAAATATATCAAAAGATAATAATATAAAATATTATAATACAGGAGATGAAATGATAGAGGATATATTAGGAAATGAAATATAAAATAAAGACTACTAAAAGATTTGAAAAAGTAAATATAAAAAGGCATAATATAAAATTATGTCTTTTTGTATTGTTATATTAAAAATTTCTTATGTATAAAAAATAGAAAAATTATTAAGAGAGATAAATTAATGAATGACATATAGATAAAGTTAAAAAATTTGACAAATTTATATATATATTTACAAATATTCTATAAATTATGATACAATATATATATTAATCTAAAATATTTTAGGAGGTATTATATGAATATAACAGAAAATGATATTTTATCACTAACTGATAATTCTACAATAAAAAATGCAAAATCTATATGCTTAAAAGGTAACTTTATAAAACTTTTTAAGTCTAAAGATGAAACATTTTTTATGGGAGAGTACAAAGGTAGTGGAAGTAAAAGTTATATAACTTCAGCTGATTTTATTAGCTCTAATACTGAACCTACATTACGTTGTAACTGTCCTAGCAGGAAATTTCCTTGTAAACATAGTATAGCTTTAATGTATGAAATATTAGAACAAAAAGAGTTTACTATATGTGATATACCTGAAGATATTTTGACTAAAAGAAAAAAACAAGAAAAAAGAAATGAACCTAAAGATGAAAAAGAGATAAAACCTAAAAAAGTAAATAAAACAGCAAAAATTAAAAAATTTAAAAAGCAAATAGAAGGATTAGATATTGCTCAAAAAATGATTGAAAATATACTAAATAATGGGTTAGGTTCTTTAAAAAATAATTCAGAATATAAAGATTTGATAAAACAATTAGGTAACTATTATATGCCCGGTGTTCAAAGTTATTTTTATGAGCTTACACAAAATTTAGATAATTTAGAAAAAGAAGAAAATTACAATGAATTATTAAAAATACTTATAAAATTAAATTCACTTATTAAAAAATCTAGAGATTATCTAAATGGAAAAATAGAAACGAGTAATGTTGAAGATGATGAAAATGAATTATATGAGGCGTTAGGGGGAGTTTGGACTTTAGAAAGACTTAAACAATTAGGATTAACTAAAGAAAATGGAAATTTTATTCAATTATATTTTTATATAAAAGAAGAATTAAACCAATTTGCTGATACAGGTTATTATATAGATTGTGAAACAGGTGAATTATTAGTTAAATATAATTTTAGACCTTTTAAAGTTAAAAATTTACCAAAAGATGATAGTATATTTGATAAAATAGAAAATACAAATATTGTATATTATCCTGGTAATATAAATAGACGTATTAGATTTGAAAGTGTTAATACTAAACCTTTACAAGATGAAGATTATAAAAATATTATTAATAAAGCTATTGATTTAAATAGTGCTATTAAAAAAGCTAAAGACTATTTAAAAAATACTTTATCTGATGATTTTATTTTAGTAAATATTTCTTTTGATAAAATAGGTATTAGTGAAGATAAATATATTTTACAAGATAAAGAAACTTTTATACAACTTAAAAACTTAGAATTAAATACTATTGAAACAATAAATAATATTTCACCAAAATATTATAATGAAAAATCTTGTCTATTTGGTAGAATGTTTTATGATGATAAAGATAATAGTGTAAATATAGAACCTTTATCTATTATTACAAATAATAAAATTATAAGATTATAAAATATATTAAATAAATATTTGGTAGGTGATTATAAATGGAAATATTATTTAGATTAAGAGAAAGTTTATTAAACATAGGTATAGCAGGTATAAATATTATAGAGCAAGACTTTAGATTAAAAAACAATATAGAACAGTTAGGTAACATATGTGAAAATATACCAGTATTAAAAAAAGTGTATACTTTATGTTTAAAATTGTTGCAAGAAGACAATAAAATTACTACATATTTAGATTTATTAGGTTTGATAGATGCAATTTTAACCACTCAAGGGACCACTATAAAAATTGAAAATTTGGAAGAAATTAATACATATGATTTAGATATAGAGGAAAATTTATACAGTCAAATACAATCAGCAATTAATGTTTTTACAAATAAATTTTCTGGTAGATTTCAAGAAATACAAAATATTATAGAAATAAATAAAAGAGTTATTTTAGATTATAGAGTGATAAATTATACTATTGATTCATTAAAAGATAAATATCCTGAAATACCTATTTTAATAAAAGATTGTTTAATAGAAATTGGAAATGAAAAAATTGTAAATATTTTAAAAGAAAAATTTGCTTTAAAAGGCAAAAGTAACATTTATATACTAGAAATAATAGGTAATATTTCTAAAGAAAAAGAAAATGATTTTTATTTAAGTTTATTAGATAAAGCTAAAGGAGACTTAAAAAAGGAAGTCATAAAATGTTTATCTTATGATAAAAATAATAAAGATATTTTATTAAATTTATATAATACTAAGAGTAGAGATTATTTCGATAATTTATTTTATTTAATGTTTAGCTTAGCTAAAATAGGAGATGAAAATGATAATACTATTGAAGACATATTAATAGAAGCTCTAACTTCACCACACGAATATTTAAAAGAGGATTGTATAAAATGTGAGTGTATAAAATGTAATAAAAATATAGATTGTGATTCAAAATATTGCAATATGGACTGTTCTCTTAATCAAGTTTTAGAAAATAGCGATATAGTAGTTTATTTGAATAACAATATTGCATATTCTGAAAGCAACTTATTGGCAAATGTATATTCTAAAATATTAGAAAAAAATTTAGAAGAAAATGAGAAAATTTTAAATTTAGTTGATTTTATAAAAAAACCAATAAAAAATAAAAAAAGTTATATGAATTTATTTAAAAGTATTTGTTATCGTTATAGTAATAAATTGGAAGAAGTTTATTTTAAATACTTAAATAGTGATAATAAATGTATACAACTTTTACTTTCTGAAATGTTAGTATATAGTATATTAAGTACAAATGATAAAAGGTTTATACAATTAGCTTTTAAAATAAATGAAGAAGATAAAGAAGAAATGTTTATATCTTCATATTTTTTAGCTAGTTTATTAACAAAACCTTCAAAAGAAGTTTTTGAAGAATTTTATGAAAAAGTATTTCCTAAAAAGGTTAGTAATATATCATTTTCAGATAATTTAGATAAAATTTTATATGAAACTAAAGTTTTAAATTTACAAATGATATTATTTGCTATTAGATATGAAAAAGGTAAAAATATAATTAATGCAGGTAGTGAATGTGTTAGTATAAATGGTGATAGGATTAATTATTCTTTAAATAATATAGAATCAGATTTAACAAATTTAAAGTTAGATTTATATGAAAATCTTTATAGTGAGTGGTTTGCACTTGTATGTGATAAAGATAGATTAATATTTGATTTTAGTGTAGAAAATGATAGAATTTTATTTTATAAATCTTATAATATAATAGAAAATACAAATATATTATGTAAATCTAATATATTAGGATTTCTTATAAATAATAGTGAACTTTATAATGATAAGGAAATAGGAGAATATATATATGACTATGTTTTATCAAATAGAATTCCATTTTCATTAGAATTAATTTTAAAATGTTTAAAAATTATAAATGATTGTGGTGGTGAAAACCTTAGTTATTTAATTAGTGAATATTTGAATAAAAATTTAGATAAGGTAATTAAAGATTATGGCTATTTCACAGCATATTCTAGTAATTTTATAGAAGTTTTTTATAGTATGAATGACAATAATTTTAAATCAATAAAAAATGACTTTATTTTGCAACTTAATGAACGATTAGAAAAAATTAAATCTAAAGATTATAACACTAAAATATTATTAAATAAAATAAAAAATAATTTTGATTATTTATTAAATTAAATATATTTAACAAAGGAGAAATTTTTATGAATGATATTCAACGCATGTCAGCAGAGCAAATGTATAGAGATGAAATAGAGGCATTAATAAAAAATGAAAAAAATCATATACCTAATGGCTGGAAAATGTCCCCACAATCTGTTTTAACTTATATTATAGGAGGGAAAGCAGGAAATAAAGTTATAACACCTAAATATATAGGTAACAAAAGAGTTGTAGAAATAGCAATAGCTACGCTTGTTACAGATAGAGCATTACTTTTAATAGGTGAGCCAGGTACGGCTAAATCTTGGTTATCGGAGCATCTTAGTGCTGCTATAAATGGAGATTCTACAAAAGTTATACAAGGCACAGCTGGTACAACAGAGGAACAAATAAGATATTCTTGGAACTATGCAATGCTTATAGCTAAAGGGCCTTCAGAAGATGCCATTATAAAAAGCCCAATATATAATGCTATGGAAACAGGAACTATTGCAAGAGTTGAAGAAATATCTAGATGTGCTTTAGAGGTTCAAGATTCTTTAATATCTATATTATCAGAAAAGAGAATTTCTATACCAGAATTATCTAAAGAGCTACCAGCACAAAAAGGGTTTTCAATAATAGCTACAGCTAATACCAGAGATAAAGGTGTTAATGAAATGTCTTCTGCTTTAAAACGTAGATTTAATATAATTGTTTTACCTTCACCACAAGATTTATCAACAGAAATAGATATAGTAAATACAAGAGTTGAGCAATTATCTAAAAATTTAGATATTAATGCTAATTTACCATCAATAGATACTATAGAAAAAGTTTGTACTATATTTAGAGAAATAAGGAATGGGTTAACTCTTGATGGCAAACAAAAAATTAAACAAACAAGTGGAGTTTTATCTACTGCTGAGGCAATTTCAATACTTGCAAATAGTATGGCTTTAGCTGGTAGCTTTGGTAATGGAACAATAACTAATTTTGATTTAGCTTCTTCTTTACAAGGTGCAATAGTTAAAGATGAAGAAAAAGATGCTAATTTATGGATAGAATATTTAGAAAATGTAATGAAAAGAAGGGGTTCAGAGTGGTTAGAACTTTATAAAGAATGTAGAAACTTAAATAAATAGAGGTGATATTATGCAAATTTTTGGTGTAAGACATTTTTCACCTATGGGAGCATATCATTTAGTAAATTTTTTAAATGATAAAAAGCCAAAACTTATTTTAATTGAAGGACCTTCAGATTTTAATGAATTTATACCAGAAATAACAAAACCAAAAGTAAAGTTACCTATTGCAATAATGGCTTTTACAAGCAATTTACCAATAGAAACTTTAGTTTATCCTATGGCAGAATATTGCCCAGAATATCAAGCTATTTTATGGGCGTATAAAAATAAATGTGAATGTAGATTTATAGATTTACCTACAAATGTGTTTTTAGCCATAAGAAAAAAAGTATCTAAAGAAGATATAGAAGAAAATAAAAAAACTTTTAATATTTATGAAAGATTGGACAGGCTTTCATATTATGGAGATTATCAAAATTTTTGGGATTATACAATAGAATATACTAATACATATAATGATTACTTAAAAGGTGTAAACACTTTTAGTACAAATCTTAGAGAGCTAGTTGAAGGTAGTGAAAAAGACTATCCAGAAATAATAGTGCGTGAAAGCTATATGAAAAGGCAAATAAAAGATGCAATAGATAGTGGTATAAATGAAGATGAAATAGTAGTAATTACTGGAGCTTATCATATAAACGGATTATTAGATAATGTTTATATGACAGATGATGAAATAAATTTATTACCTTTTGAAGAAACTAAAAAAACCCTTATGCCATATTCTTATTATAGAATATCTAATATATCAGGTTATGGGGCTGGTAATAAAGCACCTGCCTATTATGAGCTTATTTGGAAAAATAGGCACAATTTAGATAATTTAGCTTCTACTTATTTATCTAAATTAGCAAGAGAGTATAGAAAAAACGGAAACATACTTTCATCTGCACATATTATAGAGGCTACTATTTTAGCAAAAAATTTAGCAAAGTTAAACGGGTTTAATATACCTTGTTTAGAAGACTTAAAAGATAGTGCTATAACTTGTATAGGTGAGGGAAGTAAAGCAAGTTTAGCTTTAGCTTTTGTTAGTGTTGAAATAGGTAAAAAAATAGGAAGCTTACCTTTTGGTATAAGTAGAAACTCTATACAAGATGATTTTTACAAAAATCTAGAAGAATTAAAACTTGAAAAATATAGAACTAATAGCTATCAAGAATTAAAACTTGATTTAAGAGAAAAAATAAATGTTAAATCTGAAAAATTAGCTTTTATCGATTTAGAAAGATCATTTTTCTTACATAGATTAAGAGTTTTAAATATAAATTTTTGTACTATAAAAGGTTCTTCACAAAAAAATGCTACCTGGGCTGAATATTGGAATTTAAGATGGACACCAGAGTGTGAAATAAGGCTAATAGAAAATTGTTTAAATGGTGATATAATTTCACAAGCAACTTCTTTTGTTATAAAAGAAAAATTAAATAAAGATATTGAAATAGTAGAAATAGCTAATATTTTAAATGATGCTTTTTTGTGTGGTATGCCTGAATGTATAAAATATAGTTTAGATTTATTACAAGAAATTTCGGTAGATGCTATTTCATTAGTACCAATAAGTAAAACTATTAAAAGTATAACTAATATTTTAGCTTTTGGAGATATTAGAAAATTTGATGTAGAACCATTAAAACCTATTGTAGAACAATTATTTTTAAAAGCCTGTTTAATATTAGAAAATGAATGTATTTGTAATAATATAGTTTGTAACAAAATAATAGAAGCTATTTCAACATTAAATGAAACATATGTTACTTTAAACTTTTTAGATAGAGATTTATTTATAAAATTTATAAAAAATATAGCTTATAAAGATTTTTATAATAGTAAAATATCTGGTTATTGCACCTCGTTATTAATTGAAAAAGGGTTAATATCAAATGAAGAACTAGAACAAATTATTGAATTTCGTATGTCAAAGGCTATACCAGCAGATTTATGTGCATTATGGTTTGAAGGAATATCTATGCAAAATAGATATTCTTTAATATTAAGGCTTAATTTATGGAAAAAATTAGATGAATATATACAACAACTAGATTATGAAGAATTTAAACGAGCCTTAGTATTTTTAAGACGTTCATTTGTAGACTTTTCTTCTAAAGAAAAAGATAATATAGCAGAAAATTTAGGTGAAATTTGGGGGCTAAATAAACAAAATGTAAGTGAAATTTTGAATGAAACTTTATCTATTAGTGAAAGCGAAATAATACAAGGTTTAGATGAATTTGATTTTGATGATATATAAAAGGTAGGTGATTTTATGGAAAAAAAGTTAAGCCGTTGGAGGTTAATTTTAGGAGCTGAAAGTGAAGAACGTTTTAATAGTATGAATAATAATACACCTTTGATATTATCACAAGAAGATTTTATGCTTGAAAATGCTTTGGCTTCTTTATATGGTAGTAATGGGCAAACTAGCTTGGGAAGTAGTCAAAAAGGTATTTCATCACCTTCTGTTACAAAATGGTTAGGCGATATAAAAAACATATTTGATAAAGAAATAGTAACAATTATTCAAAATGATGCAATAGAACGTTATGGGCTTAAAGAACTTATTTTTGAACCTGAAATACTTGAAAATTTAGAACCTAATATAAATTTAGCTCAAACTATTATGTTATTAAAAGAACAAATACCTAAAAAATCTAAAGAGAGTGTTAGAGTTTTTATAAAAAAAGTTGTAGATGAAATAAATAAACTTTTAGCAGATGATGTTAGAAGGTGCATAACAGCTGCTGTAAATAAAAAACAACATTCGCCTATACCCTCAGCTGCTGCTTTAGATTTTAAATATACTATTAAAAAAAATCTTAAAAATTATAATAAAGACTTAAATACAATTATACCTGAAAAAGTATACTTTTTTGATAAGAGTTCAAATTTAGCTAATAAATGGCAAATAATTTTAGATATAGACCAAAGTGGATCTATGGGAGAATCTGTTTTATATTCTTCTGTTTTAAGTTGTTTGCTTGCCAGTATTTCTTCTATTAAAACTAATGTTGTAGCTTTTGATACTAATATTGTAGATTTAAGTGAAAAATGCGAAGATCCTGTTGATTTACTTTTTGGATTTACCTTAGGTGGTGGTACAGATATTAATAGGTCTGTAGAATATTGTAAAAAATATATAGAAAATCCTAAAAAAACTATTTTCTTTTTAATATCTGATTTAGAAGAAGGTGGAAATAGAGCAAGTTTAATAAGAAAACTTAATGAAATGAAAAATGATGGTGTAACTATTATTTGCCTTTTAGCAATCTCTAATAGTGGTAAACCTTATTATGATGAAAGTATGGCTAAAAAAATTGCTAGTTTAGATATACCTTGTTTTGCTTGCAACCCTGAAAAGATACCTGTTCTTTTAGAAAATGTACTAAAAGGTAAAAGTATACTAGATATTTAGAATAATTTTATAATTTTAAGTCCTATATTGACAGAAGCAGATCATGAAGGTAGGCAATTTATAAAGGAAAATATAGAAACTAATAATCAATAAATAAAAAGGCTTATTAAGGTTTAAATGCTTTAGTAAGTCTTTTTTAACAATATAATAAATAGGGATACTAATATTTGGATAGCTAATCATAAGTAGTTAAAGATAGGTAAATTTGAAAAATATTAATCTACTTTTAAATTTTGAATATATTTACACTAAAAATAGATTATGTTATAATATTGTTAATTATATACAAAATTTTATAGGAAATAATAAAAAATAATGAGGGATTAGGTATGGATATAGTACGTGCAAAAGAATTAATATTAATACTAGCAGGAGGTATAAATCCTATTACAGGTGAAATTTTATCTGAATATGATAGTTGTAACCAAGTTGAAATTGTAAGAGCCTTATACACATTATTAGGTGAATGTGAAAATAACAAAAAGATAAATATTAAAAAATATGAAAATGCAGGTAAACCTTGGAGTAAAGAAGATGAAAATCTTTTATGTCATATGTATGATTGTGGTAAAAGTAAAAAGGAAATTTGTAGGCATTTTAAACGTTCATCATTAGCTATAGAAGAAAGATTAATAAAGCTTGGTAAAATTAAAAATAGATATGAAATTATATAGTATATAATGTATAAATAAGCTAATAGAAAGAAAGCATATTTTTAAAAGTTATATTTATTTTAGTTAAATATGCACTCTTTTTATTATTTTAAAAGTTTTTAAAAGCTTTGTTTATTTGTTTTAATATTTTTCATAAATTACATTAGAAATTATTTTATTTATCTAATGTTTTTATAAATTATTGTTTTTATAATATTAATAATAGGATTTTGTTTTGATAATATATTATATGTTAAAATATCAAATGTTAAAATTACGCTTTAGTTAAATAGTTCTATAAGCTCTACCTATACCATTATTTATAAAATAGTTACTTTAATTTTAATAGAGTTTACTCTTAAAACTGTGGAATCATAGTTAAACAGGTGTAAAATTATCCAACTATAGTACTAAAAGTTGATTTCCAAAATTAATATTGAACTTCTGCAAGTTGAATACCTTATATAATACAGTCAAAAGATTTATTTTACATATATATTCAAGTTTTTCATATTTTTATTAATTTAGTTCTTTGTATTTTATGAAAAAAGATGACAAAGTGTTGCAAATACTTTATATTAAATTTGTAACAAGTGTCATTTTTTTCATATTATAAATTAGTGATACAATTTGTTGTATTACTTAAAAAATTTAAAAGATAAATTTTAGGAGGTTTTTAACTATGAGTATGCCAGTAATTAAACCAGGAGAAGGAACAAGAGATCAAGCTATAACAGATATTATCACTTCTGTAGCTTTAGAACAAACAGCTTTATCTCATATTTTAAATGCAGAAGGTGAAAAAATTCAAAAAATAGTTGCAGAAGCTAAAACAGTAGAAGAGCTACTTGCGGTAAATAAATCTGTAAATAGTATGGTAGATAGTATTACGAAATTAGAACTTTTGTTACAAAACAAACTTCAATTATTTGAAGGTTGTTTAAATGAACAACCTTAAATTAACAACAAACTAAAAAATAAATACTGTAGACTAAATAAACAGTCTACAGTATTTATTAAATTTCCCATTTTTTTAAAGTTTCTAGCATATAATCTTTAATATTTATGTTATAAATTTCATTTAAAATATTACTTTTTAAAATATTTTGGCTTTTATCTAAACATTTCATATTTCCATTTTGTAAAATTAAAATATTATCTGTTAAGAGCATAGCGAGGTTTATATCGTGTATCACACCTATAATAGTTTTATTATTATTTTCACCCCATTGTTTTAAAAATTTTATGAGCTCTATTTGATATTTAAAATCTAAATGATTTGTAGGTTCATCTAATAATATTATATCAGGATCTTGAGCTATTAGCCTAGCAAGAAAAACTCTTTGCAGTTGTCCTCCAGATAAATTTGATATATATTTATCTTTAATGTCTAGTAAATCTACAATTTTTAAGGCGTCTAAAACTATATCTATATCTTTTTTATCATTATTTATTAAAAATCTGTTTTGATGAACATATCTACCCATCATAACAGTATCAAAAATAGAATAATTAAAGCTAATAGACATTAATTGGCTAAGCATACCAATTTTTTTAGCTAACTGTTTTCTTTTTAAAGATTTTATATTTTCATCATTAATATATATATTGCCTTCAAAATTTATATTATTTGATATACATTTTAAAAGGGTAGTTTTACCACAACCATTAGGCCCAATTATACTCAAATTTTGCCCATATTCAATATTAAAGCTAATATTATTTAAAGCTTTAAATTTATTGTAATATGCAGATACATTATTTATTTTTATCATAAGATTATTTCCTTTTATCAAAATATAAATATATAAAAAATGGAGCTCCAATAGCAGATGTAATAGCCCCAACAGGAAGCTCAATAGGTGAAGCTATAGTTCTAGCTACTAAATCACATAAAACCATAAAAGTTCCGCCTAATATTAAAGACATAAAAAGAACATATTTATGGCTAGCACCAAATATTTTTCTTGTTATATGCGGTGTAAATAAATCTATAAATCCTATAACCCCTACGATAGAAACGATAAAACCTGTTAATAAAGAGGCCATAGATAATAAAAATATTTTTACACTTTTAACATTAACACCGCTAATATTTGCTTGTTCATCACCAAAGGTTAAAATATCCATTTCTCTATGTTTAAAAAATATAAGTGTAAAAATAATTATAATAAATGGATATAAAATAGCTAAATAAATACTATCCTTCATAGAAAAACTTCCCATTTGCCAAAAAACAAGGCTTTGTAAATCTTCTTTAGCAAAAGTCATTAATATAGAGAGCATAGCATTAGTAAAAAGAGAAAAAGCCATACCTGTAAGTATTATAGCATTATTTTGCATAGTTTTATCTAATTTAGATGCTAACATTATAGCTGTAAAAACCGTTGTTATACCAAAAATAAAGCCAAATATTGGTATAGAAAAAATACCAAATATATATATTTTAAATAATATACAAACACTAGCACCAAGTGCCGCTCCAGATGATACACCTAAAGTATAAGATGATGCTAGTGAATTTTTTAATAAAGACTGTATAATTGTGCCACTTAATGAAAGACCAGCACCACAAATAAAGGCGAGCAATACTCGTGGTAGCCTAATCTTCCATAAAATAGATAAGAAAGTTTCGTTTATTTCTAAAAAATTAAAATTAAATAGTTTATATAGTAAAATATTTATAGTATCTAAAGGTGGTATAAAAACGCTACCTATACCAATAGCAAATATCAAAACAATAATAGATAATATAAAACATATTACTATTTTATAAAAATTTTTCATAAAGCCCTCATATAAATTAACATTTTTTAAGCATAGCACATAACATTTCTCTAAGTATTTTGCAAGCTACTGCAGTAGATACACCGCTATGATCATAATGTGGAGAAAGCTCTACTATATCTGCACCTATAATATTTAGCTTAGATACCTCTTTAATAGCATTTATAAGCTCGTTAAAGCTAACGCCACCTGCTTCTGTTGTACCTGTACCAGACATAATAGAAGGATCTAAAACATCTAAATCTATAGAAAAATATACAGGTTTATCTTTTATTTTTTTTACAATTTCATCTAAAGTGTCAAAATTAAATTTGTTAATATAAGTGTGGCCTTCTTTGGACCAATAAAATTCTTCTTTTGTACCGCTTCTTATTCCAAATTGATATATTTTGCCATCACCTACAAAGTCCCAAACTCTTTTAAAAACGCTAGAATGTGAAAGTTTTTCGCCTAAATATTCTTCTCTTAAATCTGTATGTGCATCAAAATGTATAATGTGTAAATCGGGATATTTGTTAAAAGCTTCTTTTATTGTAGGTAGAGAAACTAAATGTTCTCCTCCTATCATAAGAGGCTTTTTATTTGCATCAAATATTTTTTTTGCTTGTTCTTGTATTATATCTAATGCACATTGAGTAGAACCAAAAGGTAAATCTAAATCGCCATTGTCATTTACTTTATATTCTTCTATATCTAAATCAAAATATGGGCTATATGTTTCAAGGCCTATAGATTCTATACGCATTGTTTGAGGTGCAAACCTTGTGCCAGGCCTAAATGTTGTAGTGCCATCAAAAGGTGCACCAAAAATAACAATGTTAGCATCTTCAAAGTTACTTTCACAACCTAAAAACTTTTTAGGTAAAAAATTTATATTCATATTTTAAGCTCCTTTCTAAAAAAATTAGTTGTTTTCCTCTTCACCAAGAACTTTTATAATGCCTGGCTCTTCATCATCGTTCATAACAACACAGTTTTGAGCCATATAATAATTATAACTAGATATAATTTTTTCTGTTATAAGCTCGCCAGGAATAATGAGAGGTATACCTGGAGGATAAATCATAATAGATTCGCCGCAAATTTGCCCTAAAGCATCATCTATACGCATTGTGCTTTTAGGAGAAAAATAAGCATCTCTAGGCAATACGATAGTTTTTGGTTTTTCAAAGAAATTAGATATTTCTATTTTAAATGGTGGTTGTTTACCATAAAATCTTTTAGATAAATCTTCAAAAGCAGAAACTAATGTATCAATAGTTTCATCTGTATCGCCAATGCCAACAACTGCCAAAACAACATAACTTTCGGCAAGCTCTAGCTGTATATTATATTCGTCTTTTAAAATTTTATAAACTTGAAAACCAGAGAGCCCAAGCTCGTTAACTTTTATAACAAATTTTGTATCGTCAAAATCATAAATGCCATGTTCATCATTTTCATCTATATAGTCTTCAGATATAACTGATATACCTTCAACTTTAGATAGCCTAACTTTTGCTTCGGCACATTTTTTTAATAGCTCAGCAAATATTTTTTTGCCTTTTAAAGCAAGGTTAGAACGAGCTATATCCATACTAGCTAACAATAAATAAGATGCACTTGTAGTTTGCATAAGGTTTATAGTGCCTCTTATTTTATTTATATCTATTATACCTTCATTGTGAAAAAGGGCAGAGCTTTGCGTTAGTGAGCCTGCTGTTTTATGCAAACTAGCAGTAGACATATCCGCACCAAGCTTCATAGCACAATCTGGCAAATATGGATGAAAAGGTAAATGAGCACCGTGAGCTTCATCTACTAATACTGCTATATTATGTCTGTGGCATATTTTTATTATTTTTCTAAGATCAGATGCTACACCAAAATAAGTAGGATTAATTATAAAAATAGCTTTAGCATCTGGGTGAGCTTTAATAGTTTCTTTAACATTTTCTACTTTAACACCATTTGCTATACCATAGTTATAGTCTATTTCTGGTTGTATAAATATAGGGGTTGCACCAGATAAAATAATAGCATTTATAACAGATTTATGCACATTACGAGGTATAATTATTTTATCTTTTGGCGAACAAGCACTAAGTATCATTGTCTGCACACCAAATGTAGAACCATTAACAAGCATAAATGCATTATCAGCACCATAAGCTTCTGCCAAAAGTTCTTCTGCTTCTAATATTACGCCAACAGGATGAGATAACATATCAAGCTCTTTTGTAGAATTAGCATCAAAAGATATAATATCTTCTCCCATAGCTTTAGCAATAAAAGTATCTTTATTTTTTTTATGACCTGGAACGTCAAAGTGTACTATATTTTCTTCTCTATATTTTGATAGAGCAGTAAAAATAGGAGTTAACTTTTGTTTTTCTAAGTTCATTTTATATAACACCCTTAAATATCCTTTTGAGATATCGCACCCATTCTATAATTTATTTGAAAATTTATTTTATATTTAAGATAATTATATATCAAAAAAATAAATAGTCAATTTACATTTTAACACATTTTATAGTAATTTCAATATGTATATTGAAAATTTTTTTATAAAATAAAAAATTTTGTATTATTATAGGAAAAAATTTGTAATTTGTGTAAAAACATATAGCTAAAATATAATAACTATACAAAAACTATAGCTAAAACATAATATATTAAATATTAATATGTATAATTTCTATAATTTTTGTAAATATTTTTTAAGATAAATTTATACATTAAAAAAATTATACATATGTTATAAAATTTAAAATAACTGATTAATATAATTATGTAATGTTTACTAATAATTTTGAAAAGGGGTAAAATATATTAAATATACTGTTAAAAAAATATGTTGAAATTTATTTTTAAAGGTGTAAAATATTTTAATAAGACTAATTATAAAATAAACTTAAGAGGTGTGAAAAATGGAATATGAATTTTTATTAATTATAGCAATAATTTTGCTATCAACTAAATTTTTTGGTTTAGTATCAGAAAAGGTGCATATGCCCCAAGTTGTAGGTGCATTATTAGCAGGTGTTATACTAGGCCCATCAGTATTGGGTGTTTTAACAGAAACTGAATTTGTGGTTCAAACCGCTGAAATGGGCGTTATATTGCTTATGTTTTTAGCAGGGCTAGATACAGATTTAGATGAAGTTAAAAAAACAGGTGTAGCATCTGTTATAATAGCTATAATAGAAATTGTTGTATCTTTAGCTGGTGGTACGATTGTATATTATTTATTTTATAAAGACAACGCAAGCGTAGATCCGTTGTTCATGTTAAAAGCAGTTTTTATGGGTGTCATTATTACATCTACATCTGTTACTATTGCTATAGAAGCTTTAAGAGAAATGGGCAAGCTAAAAGGCAAAATGGGAACAACTATATTAGGGGCTGCCATTATAGATGATATTATAGGTATTATTATATTAACAGTTATTATAAGTGTTACAGATGTTAATGTAAAACCATCTAGTGTTTTTATAAAAATTATATTATTCTTTATATTTATAGGCATTTTATATTGGGTTATACACAAATTTAAAGGCCAAATAGAAAAACAAAATGGTAAGAGAAGATCATCTATATATTCTTTAGCTTTTTGCTTTATTCTTGCTTATATAGCTGAAAAGTTTTTCGGCATAGCAGATTTAACAGGAGCATATTTTGCTGGTATAATTCTTTGTAACATTGGTGTGAAAGATTATATAGCAAAAAAAGTTACAATTTTATCATATTTAATATTTTCACCAATATTTTTTGCTAGTATAGGTATAAAAACAAATATACACGGTATAACTTTAGGCATAGTATTTTTTGCGGTAGTGCTTTTAATAGTATCTATTTTAACAAAAATAATAGGTTGTTTTATAGGTGCTAAAATATGTAAATTTAACAATTTTACGGCTTTAGCTATTGGTGTAGGTATGGTAGCAAGGGGCGAAGTTTCTTTAATTGTTGCACAAAAAGGATCTCAAGCAGGTTTATTAGATCAATCACTTTTTTCGGCTATTGTTGTTGTTGTAATATTTACAACATTGCTAACACCTATTATGTTAAAGCTTGTTTTATCTAGCAAAAAAGGTATGGCACAAATAGAATAAGTTATTTTTAAAATTATATATAAAAAATTGTTATTTTTTTCAATTATTAGGGTAAAAAATAAAGGCTAGAATAGCTAAATTTTATTAATATATAAATTAGTCTTAAAAATAATTTTATAAAAAGGGTTTAAAATATAAATTCTATTTTATGTAAAATTATTTTAGAACCTATAAAATTTGTTTTGATAGAAAGAAGGTTGTATTATGGAAAATTTGAAATTATTTATAAGTTATTTATGTGGCGAGTTTAACAACGATAAACAAATAGAAAGCGAAGAAAATGAAGGAAAAGTAGTACACCCAAAAGCAAAACATATAAATAATATTTGCAATAATAAAATAAAAAATTTACCAGAAGATTTTAAAGGCTTTTTTGTTATAGAAGAAAGCTATTATGAACAAGGTAATTTTAAAAATATTTTACCGCATTTATTTTTATTCACTGAAAATGAAGATAAAAAAGTGGTATTAACATCTTATGATTTACCAGAAGGTGTTGCTAAAGAAGATTTTAGAAATAACAACGAACAATTGGTTATGGATTATAATGAGCTTAAAATATCTGAAAAATTTACACCTATGGTATATGAATTTGTAAATAACGGTTTTGAAGGTAAAAGTATAAGCCATTTTACACCAGTAACAACCTTTATTTTAAATGAAAGAACAGAAGAAGACACATTATATGTTAGTGAAATATTTAAAAAAGAAGAAAAAATAACATTTGGATTTGAAGAACCTATAGTGTATAATAAAATTAAAAAATTTTAATATTATAGGGGAAAATAATGAAAAAGTTTTTAATACACAATAAAAGTTTAAATGGAAAAACTAAAGTTTTAGGCGATAAATCTATATCTCACCGTGCTATTATGTTTGGGGCACTAGCAGAAGGTGTTACCACTATTAGTGGTTTTTTAAAAGGAGAGGATTGTATATCTACAATACAATGTTTTAAACAGTTAGGTATAAACATTGTGGAAGAAAATAATATTATAAAAGTTTATGGTAATGGGCTTTATGGTTTAAAAAAGCCTAAAGAAACATTGTATGTAGGTAATAGTGGCACAACTATACGTCTTATATGTGGTATATTGGCGGCACAAAATTTTTCTTCTACTATTACAGGAGATAGCTCTATAATAAAAAGGCCTATGAAAAGAATAATTGAGCCATTAAAATTAATGGGAGCTAATATAGAAAGTGATGAAGGATATGCTCCTTTAAATATATTTGGAAAAAATTTATCAAATATACAATATAATATGCCTATTGCTAGTGCACAAGTAAAATCTGCCATATTGTTGGCTAGTCTTTATGCAAATGGTAAAACTACAATTATAGAAAAATTTAAGTCTAGAGATCATAGTGAAATAATGTTAAAATATTTTGGGGCTAATATTTCTATAAATAAAAATGTAATTGAAAGTAATAGTATTAATAAACTAGTTGCTCAAAATATAAATATATGTGGAGATATCTCTTCTGCTTGTTTTATTATTGTGGGAGCTTTAATCACTAAAAATTCACATATTATTATAGAAAATGTAGGTATAAATCCTACAAGAACAGGCTTTTTAGATATACTTTTAAAAATGGGTGCTAACATTAAATTTTTAAATGTTAGATATATAAGCGGAGAAAAGGTTTGTGATATAGAGGTTAAATCTTCAAAATTAAAAGCTTGTAATATATATGGGCATATTATACCGCTTATGATAGATGAAATACCTTTATTTGCTTTGGTGGCTTCTTTAGCAGATGGAACAAGCATAGTTAAAGATGCTACCGAACTAAAATATAAAGAAAGCAACAGAATAAAAACTATTTCTACAGAGCTTAACAAAATAGGCGCTAACATTACAGAAACAGATGACGGTATGATTATAGAAGGAAATAAAACATTTTTTGCAAGTGAATGTGAAAGTTATAATGATCATAGAATAGCTATGTGTATAGCTATAGCATCTTTAGTTTGTAAAGAACCAATAGTTTTAAATAATTATAAGTGTATTAACATATCTTTTCCTAACTTTTTTGATATATTAGAGAGATTAGGTGAATAATACAAAATAAAAGCTACTTGTTTTTCAGGTAGCTTTTATTTTGTATGTTGGTTTAATATAATATATTTTAGGTTAAAATATATTATATTTGTCTTTTCAAAATATAAAAAATTTGGTATAATAGTTGTAGTTTACTATTAGATATATTGTTTATAAATATAAATTTTTGGAGGTTATATATGGCTTTTACAAATAATAAAGGTATAGTTCAAATAGCAGATGATGTTTTGGTAACTATCGTTCATACTGCTACAATGGAAATAGATGGAGTTTATTCTATTAGCTCTAATTTAGCAAGTGAGATAATAGGAAAATTTGGTAAAAAGACAGCATCAAAAGGTATAAATATTCTTAATGAAGATAATAAACTTACAATAAATATAAATTTATCTATAAAACAAAATTATAAAATTTTAGATGTTGCCGAAAATGTTCAAAATAAAGTAAAAACTGCTATAGAAAATATGGCAGGGCTGCAAATTGATAAAATTAATATAAACATTGTATCTATCGAAATAGACAAAAATAAAAATATAGATATTAACGAAGAATAGCAAAAGAGGTGATATAATGGAAAATCTACATATGCCTGTTGCAAAATTAGAAACACGAAGTAGCACTAGAAACCACGTTTTTAATCTTGTTTTTCAATTAGAATTTTTTGATAAAAATGAAATATTACAAATTTTAAATAAATATTATGAAATTTTACAGGCAGAAGAAGAAGCAGAAAAAAATAAAAATGAAAATTTTGTACCATTAAAAATAAATAAATCTATTATAGAAAAACAAATATTTGATTTGGTAAATAAACTTCCACAAATAGATGAAAATATAGAAAAATATTCTAAAGGTTGGGATATAAACCGTATAGATAAAACAGAATTAGCTATATTAAGATTAGCTATTTATGAAATAATATTTGATGATGTTCCTAAAAAGGTGGCTATTAATGAGGCTATAGAGCTTGCTAAAGAATATGGAGCAGAAAAATCTTATAGGTTTATAAATGCTATTTTAGGTAAAATATAGTTATATGAAAGATAATATTTATTCTGTTACACAAGTTAATAATTATATAAAACTTTTATTAGAAGATGATGTTTTATTAAATGGTATATATATAGAAGGCGAAATATCTAATTTTAAAAGGCATACTTCTGGACACATATATTTTACGATAAAAGATGAAGAATGTTCTATAAATGCTGTCATGTATAAACAAGATGCACTAAATATTAATAATACATTTTCAAATGGTACAAAAGTAATATGTTTTGGCTATATATCATCTTATTCTAAATCTGGTCAATATCAAATATGTGTAAAAAATATAAAAAATAGTGGCTTAGGCAATATTTTTTTAGATTTTGAATTTTTAAAAGAAAAGCTAAAAAATGAAGGTTTATTTGACGAAGTTTATAAGATGGATATACCCGAAATGCCTAGAAATATAGGTGTTATTACTTCTCAAACAGGTGCAGCTATAAGAGATATTTTAAATGTGGCTAAGAGAAGAAATCCAAATGTTAAAATAATTTTAATACCTGCTTTAGTTCAAGGGCAAGAGGCACCTAAAAGCATAATAAATGCCATAAATATGGCTAACGATTATAAAAATTTAGATGTAATTATTTTAGCTCGTGGTGGTGGTAGCAAAGAAGATTTGTGGGCGTTTAATGATGAAAGCTTAGCAAGAGCTATTTTTTATTCTTCTATACCTATTGTTACAGGTATAGGCCACCAAATAGATTTTACTATAGCAGATTTTGTGGCAGATTTTAGAGCTCCAACGCCTTCTGCTGCTATAGAAATATGCTTGCCTAAAGCAGAAGATTTACAACAAAAGTTATATAATTTATTTAACAGTATTAATAAATCTATTAATAATAAACTAGATGAAAATAAATTAAAATTTCAATTAAATATTAATAATCATTGTTTTACTAATTTTTTAGATAAAATATTAGATTATCAAAATATTGTAGAAAATAAATTACAAAAAGTAAATTATAATATAAATAATAAGTTAAAAGAAAATAAATTTATCTTAAATTCTAATATAAGTAAAATAGAAGCTTTATCTCCAATTAATATATTAAAAAATGGATATACGCTTGTATCTGATGAAAAAGAAAATAACATTAAATCTGTTAAAGATTTAAAAAAAGACGATAAAGTTATATTAAATTTTTATGATGGGGCTAAAAAAGCTAAAATAATAGAATGAGGTTTTTATGGCTAAAAAGAAAAATTTTGAAACTTCTTTAAAAAGGTTAGAAGAAATAGCAAATGAAATGGAAAAAAATGAAACAACCCTTGAAGCTTCTTTAAAATTATATAAAGAAGGGGTTGAAACAGCTATATTTTGTGCAAGTTTCTTAAAAGATATAGAACAGCAAGTTTCTATACTTCAAAAAGAGACTAATGATCTATTTAAACTTAATCCTTTTTATGATGTGGAGGAGTATTAATGAATACATTAGACAAAAATAATATGGTTAATATTATAAATGATGAAATATTACAATATTTACAAAAATATTGTGGAAAAGAAATGTATGAACCTATACAATACAGTATAAAAGCAGGTGGTAAACGTTTTAGGCCTATGATAATGCTCTTAATGTGTGAGGCCTTATGTGGCACATATAAAGAGGCTATACCTTTTGCTGTTGCTATAGAGTGTATACATACATATTCTTTAATACACGACGATTTACCTAGTATGGATAATGATGAGCTTAGGCGAGGCTTACCTACTTGTCACATACAATTTGATGAGGCTACGGCTATATTAGCAGGTGATGGGCTTTTAAACCTTGCTTTTGAAATAATGTTAGATAAGCTAGAAAAAGATTTTGAAAAAAAATATTTAAAAGCTATAAATTGTATTGCCATTGCATCTGGCACAAAAGGTATGATAAAAGGTCAAGCTTTAGACATTAAGGCAGAGGGTAAAAAAATTAACGAAAAAGAGCTTTTTGATATATATGAAAATAAAACAGGTAAGCTTATTTTAGCTAGCATAAAATGTGGAGCTATAATAGGTGGTGCTAATGATGAACAAATAAAAATTATTGAAAATATGGCTTATAAATTAGGTATAGCATTTCAAATACAAGATGATATATTAGATATAGAAGGAGATCAAGATAAAATAGGGAAGCCGATTAATAGTGATTTAAAAAATGATAAATCTACTTATATTAGTATATTTGGCTTAGAAAAAGCTAAAAAAGACTATAATATATTATCGTCACAAGTTTTAGAAGATTTAGAAAAACTAAATTTAAAAGATAAATATATTTATAGTTATATTGAAAAACTAATAAATAGAAAAAATTAAAAAAGGTAGGTTCTTTTTTTATTATTGGGGATATAAATAAAAATGTTATATTTAATAAGATTAGACCAATAATTATTATAAAACCAAAAACTATAAGTAGAATTAAGGTGAATATTATGACTATTTTTCAAGAAATTATTAATAACAAAATAATACAAACGGCTGTTTTATCTTGGTTTGTAGCTCAAGTAATAAAAATAATTATAGATTGTATAAAAAATAAAACAATAAACCCAGCATTAATTGTAAGCTCTGGTGGTATGCCAAGCTCACACAGCTCTTTTGTTACGGCTCTTGCTTGCTCTACAGGTTTTACAGAAGGTTTTGACTCTACATTATTTGCTATAACTTTTGTTATTAGTATGGTTGTTATGTATGATGCATCTGGAGTAAGGCGTGCTGCAGGTAAGCAAGCACAGGTTTTAAACATATTTATTGCAAACTTTGAAAAACACGGTATAAAAATAGATTCTAAACTAAAAGAACTTTTAGGCCATAGCCCTGTAGAAGTTTTTGCGGGGGCTATATTAGGAATATTTATTGCAATTATAATGTTTTAAAATAAATTTTTTTAATATTAAGGTATAAATAAAAAGGTGATAACCACCTTTTTATAAGGTTTATATAACCTAAAATATGTTGAAAAAGGAGGGCTAAAATGTCATATTTAAATAATATTAATAGTCCGTCTGATTTAAAAAAACTTAGTATAGATCAATTAAATTGTTTATCACAAGAAATAAGAGATTTTTTAATAAACTCTTTATCTAAAACAGGTGGACATTTAGCATCTAATTTAGGTGTTATAGAGCTTACGATAGCTCTTAACTATTGTTTTGATTTTTCTAAAGATAAAATAGTTTGGGATGTAGGCCATCAAGTATATACACATAAAATTTTAACAGGTAGAAGAGAGCTTTTTGATAGCCTTAGAAAAAAAGATGGGCTTAGCGGCTTTCCTAAAACAGAAGAAAGCATCTATGATCATTTTAACACAGGCCATAGCTCCACATCTATATCGGCAAGTCTTGGATTTGCTACCGCTAGAGATTTATTAGGCAAAAATTATAACGTAGTATCTGTTATAGGTGATGGTGCTATGACAGGTGGCTTAGTTTATGAAGCTATGAATAATGCTGGTGCTAACAATAAAAAACTTTTAATTATATTAAATGATAATCAAATTTCTATAAGCGAAAATGTTGGTTCTATGAGCAAACATTTAAGTAGCTTACGTTCTGCCCCAGAATATATAGAAGCTAAAATAGATGTAAAACAATTTTTAGAAAAATTTAATATAGTTGGTGGTAAAATAAATAAAGTTTTAGAAAAAACAAAAGAAGGTATAAAGTATGCAGTTTTACCAAGCGTAATGTTTGAACAACTAGGTATAAAATATATAGGGCCAATTGATGGCCACGATATATCAGGGCTTATAAAAGCTATAAATAATGTTAAAAATATAGACAAACCTGTTTTATTACACATTATAACTAAAAAAGGAATGGGTTATGCTCATGCAGAAAATGATCCTTATAACTATCACGGGGTAGCACCTTTTGATACAGAAACAGGTAAGCCTATTAATAAAAATACAATTGAAACTTATTCAGATGTTTTTGGCAAATTTATGGTTAGAGAGGCTAACAAAAATAAAAAGCTTGTAGCTATTACGGCGGCTATGCCTTCAGGCACAGGGCTTTCATTTTTTGCTAAAGCATATTCAGATAGATTATTTGACGTTGGAATAGCAGAAGAACATGCAGTTATATTTGGTGGTGGTCTTGCTATGAGCGGTTTTACGCCTGTATTTGCTGTATATTCTACATTTTTACAAAGAGGATATGATCAAATAATACATGATATATGTATACAAAATTTACATATAGTATTTGCTATAGATAGGGCAGGGGTTGTTGGTGATGATGGTGAAACCCATCAAGGTATATTTGATATATCTTATCTTTCACATATACCAAATTTAACTGTGTTAGCTCCTAAAAATAAAAGTGAGCTTTTAAAAATGTTAGATTATGCGGTTAATAAACATAATGGGCCAATAGCTATAAGATATCCAAAAGGTATAGCTAACAATACTTATAGTGAAAATGAACCAGAAATTTGTTATAATAAATGTGAAATTATAAGTCAAAAAGGTAATATAGCTATTATATCTGTTGGAACTATGATAGATAATGTAAAACCAGTATATGAAAAGCTTATAAGCGAAGGTTATAGCATATCGTTAATAAATGCAAGGTTTATATCTCCAATAGATAATGGACTTATAGAAAATATTAAAAATAATTTTGATTATATTTTTACAGTAGAAGATAATGTTTTAAAAGGTGGTTTTGGGTCTAACCTTATAACTATGCTTATAAAGAATGAAATTTTTGATAAAAAAATATATAATATAGCTTTTCCAGATGAATATATAGAACAAGCAACAATAAAGCAGCTACACAATAAATATGGGTTAGATCCAAAGGGTATATATAAAACTATTAAAAAGAAGTTAGGAAATATAAAAAATGGAAAATAGGCTTGATATAGCTATTAAACAAAAATATGGATATTCTAGAGAATATGCAAAAGAAATTATTTTAAAAGGTTATGTTTATATAAATAATAAAAATATAAAAAAACCATCATACAAAGTTTTAGAAAATGATACTATCAATATAGATAAAATGGCCATACCTAAGTATGTTAGTAGAGGTGGCTTTAAATTAGAAAAAGCTTTAAATTATTTTAATATATGTTTACAAAACAAAGAATGTATAGATATTGGAGCATCTACAGGTGGCTTTTCAGACTGCATGTTACAAAATGGCGCTAAGCTTGTTTATGCAATAGATGTAGGCACTAATCAACTAGATTATAAAATTTTAAATAATAACAAAGTTGTATCTATAGAAAATATAGATATAAGAAATTTTGAATCAACTCAAAAATTTGACTTTGTATCTGTAGATGTATCTTTTATATCTCTTAAAAAAATTATTTATAAAATTAACGAGCTTATAAAAGATACAGGCATTATAACTATGCTTATAAAGCCTCAGTTTGAAGCAGGTAGAGAAAATATAGACAAAAACGGAATTGTAAAAAATAAAAATATCCATATAAAAGTTTTACAAGATATATGCAATTTTTGCATAGAGCAGGGGCTTTTTGTATATGATATTACATATTCACCTATAAAAGGTAGCAAAGGTAATATAGAATATCTTATTTGTTTAAACAAACAACAAAACAATAAAATTTTGCCTTTTAAGAAAGTAGTTTTTGAAGCTTTTGAAAATTTAAAATAAAAGGGGTTTTTTATTATGAAAATAGGTTTTATAACAAATGAGGATAAAGACAAAAGTTTTGTATATACTAATGAGCTTATAAATTTTTGTATTAAACAAAATACAACTCCATTAATACTTAAAAATTTTAAAAATATGATATATAGCCAAAAAGTTTTATTTTTAAATCAAACAGAGCTTTTTAAACAGTCAGATTTTATAATTATTTTAGGTGGAGATGGAACAATTCTTAGGTGGGCTAAAAAAATAGCCAAATTTAATAAAAATATTTTAGGTATAAATATGGGAACATTAGGTTATTTAACAGATGTGGAAAAACACGAAGGCTATATAGCTATAAAAAACGTTTTAGATAACAACTATAATGTAGAAAAAAGAATGATGCTTAGTGCCACAATTAATAATAAAGAATATATATGCTTAAATGAAGTAAACATTAATAATGGTAATGTTTCTAGAATGGTAAAAATAGGTATAGATATAAACGATAGATTTGTAGATGCTTTTAGCGCAGATGGACTTATTATATCTACTCCTACAGGATCTACCGCTTATAACCTTTCGGCAGGTGGCCCTATATTAAAGCCAGATACAGAGCTTATGGCTATTACTTATGTTTGTCCTCACGCCTTATTTTCTAGGCCTTATGTTATATCTTCAAATGATAAAATAAGAGCATATGTTACTAATAAAGATAATGTGGCATATTTATCTCTAGATGGACAAGATTCTATACCTATTAAATATGGAGACAGTGTTTATATTAAAAAATCTTCTTTTTATACCAACATTATAAAAACAAGTAGGCTTAGTTTTTATGATATACTAAGAAGAAAAATGTTTGAGATAAGGAAGTGATTTTTATGAAAACAAAAAGACATTCTAAAATAATAGAACTAATAAAAGAATATGATATAGAAACACAAGAAGAGCTAACAGAAAAATTAAAAGAATCAGGTTTTGAAGTTACACAGGCTACTATATCTAGAGATATAAGAGAGCTAAAGCTTACAAAGGTTGCTGTAAGCGGTGGAAAACAAAAATATCAGGCTTTTTTACAAGATGGAAATCAAATGTCTGAAAAATTTATAAGAGTTTTTAAAGATGGGGTTTTAAACATAGATTATGCTCAAAATATTATTGTTATAAAAACTTTAAATGGTATGGCTATGGGTGTTGCAGCCGCATTAGATTCTATGGGAAATGATGAAATAATAGGTAGCATAGCAGGTGATGATAACATTTTTTGTGTGGTAAAAACAGAAGAAAAAGCTATTAAGCTTGTTGAAAAATTAAAAGCTAAAATTAATTCTTAATTAAAAAAAGGAAGTGTCAATTTGTTACAACAGCTTTACATAAAAAATGTAGCTTTAATAAATGAAGCTTTAATAGAGTTTGACAAAGGGCTTAACATATTATCAGGTGAGACTGGTGCAGGTAAATCTATATTTATAGGCTCTTTAGCTTTTGTTTTAGGAGCAAGAGCAACAAAAGATTTTATTAAAAAAGGCGAAGATTATGCTATGGTTGAAGCTCTTTTAACTTTAAAGTCTGAAACTATTAAAAATGAGATTAGAGATATTGGTGTAGATATAGACGAAGATAGCTCGGTGCTTATAGCTAGAACTTATAATAAATCTGGTAGAAATATTTGCAAAGTTAACGGTAGACCAGCAACACTTGGTATGATAAAAGAAATTTGTGAGAAGCTTATAGATATACATGGTCAACATGAGCATCAATCTCTTTTAAACCCTACAAAACATATTTTATTATTAGATAGATTTTGTGAAAGTGATTTAATAGAGCCAAAAGCAAAGCTTTCTAATTTAATTAAAGATTATAAAAAAGTTTTAAAACAAATATCAGATTTATCTATGGGAAAAGATAGAGAAGATTTAATAGATTTTTTTAATTATCAAATAAATGAAATAGAAAATGCTAAACTATCTAAAGATGAAGAAGAAATTATTTTAGAAGAAAGAAAAATTTTATCTCAAGCAGAAAGATTAAAATCACTTTATACAGATAGTATAAACCTTTTATATAGCTCAGATGATTTGGCAGCTTTAGATAAAATAGGTATTGCATTAAACAATATAGAAACAATAATAAATATAGATAAAGAAAAGCAACATATATATGACGATTTGCAAGATATTTATGCAAAGCTTGAAGAAATAATAAGAGATATTAAAAAATATGATGAAAGCATAGAATATAATGAGCATAGGCTTAATGAAATAGAAAATAGGTTAGATTTAATACAAAAACTAAAAAGAAAATATGGCACTACAATTACCGAAATATTAAATTTTAAGGAAGAAACAAAAATTAAGTTAGACAACCTAATAAATAGCGAAGAAAAAATATTAAAATTATATGGCAAAAAAGAAAATATTGAAAAAGAAATAAAACAAACTTGTATAAATATAAGTAATGTTAGAAAGCAAAAGGCCATCTATTTAGAAAAAAATATTGAAAAACATTTATTTGATTTAGGTATGCAAAACTCTAAATTTAAAATAGATATAAAACAAAAAGATACTTTTAATCAAAATGGTTTTGATAAAGTAGAATTTTTAATAAGAACTAACTTAGGAGAAGACGTTAAACCACTTTCTAAAATAGCATCTGGTGGAGAGATGAGCAGGGTAATGTTATCTTTAAAAGCAGTTTTATCTTTTGTTGATACGATAGATACTTTTATATTTGATGAGATAGATTCAGGTATTAGTGGTAGGACGGCTCAAATGGTAGCAGAAAAAATGTCTCTGTTATCTAAAAATAATCAAATTATTTGTATTACACATTTACCACAAATTGCTGCTATGGGCGATCAACATTTTTTAATTAACAAGCTATCTAATGATAAAAATACTATAACAAGCATAGAAAAGCTAAAAGATAGTGAAATAGTAAAGGAAATAGCTAGAATGACAGGCGGTGCTACTATAACAGATTTTACATTAGCATCGGCTAAAGAAATGTTAGAGCAAGCTAAAAATATAAAAAGTAAACTTTAATTAATTTTATTTTTTAGTATTTTTAGTATCAGGTTAATACTTATTATAAATTAAGGCTGTAGATTTTAACTACAGCCTTAATTTAATTTAGATTGATAAGATGCTAGTCTTATCAAAAGGGGATAGATTTACCTTTTATATTAAACTTTAACAATTTAAAAATGTGTTTTATAAAACTATAGTTTCTATATTATCAATAGCTTTATCTATCAATATATCTAAATCTATTATATTTTTTTCTATATTTTCTATAATATTTTTTTTAGGTTTAGTTTCTGGGTGTTTTGCTACAAATATTGTGCAACAATCTTCATAAGGTCTAATAGAAATATCAAATGTACCTAATTTTCTAGCTATATCTATAATCTCTTGTTTATCCATACTACAAAGAGGCCTAAAAACAGGTAAATTTTTAACTGCCGAATTTATAGCATCTATAGCCTGCATTGTTTGACTAGCAACTTGTCCTATGCTATCACCTGTTACAAGTCCTTGACTATTATTTTTTATAGCTATTTTTTCTGCAATTTTAAACATAGTTCTTTTTAATAAAATAGTCATTTTTTCAGGTGGAACACTTTCGTATACTTTTAGTTGAGTTTCTGTAAAAGGAACTATATGTAATTTTATTTCCCCTGTAAATGTAGAAAGCTGATTAGCTAAATCTATAACTTTTTGTTTTGCTCTATCTGACGTATATGGTGGGCTATGAAAATAAACTGCCTCAATAGAAACACCTCTTTTAGCCATCATAAAAGCGGCAACAGGGCTATCTATACCACCAGATAATAAAACAGTAGCTTTACCAGATGTACCTATAGGTAAGCCACCAAAACCTTTTATAAGCTTACTATAAATATAGGTATAGTTTCTTATTTCTACCATTAAAGTTATATTTGGATTTCTTACGTCAACAGATATATTTTCCATATTATCAAAAATATATCCACCTATATCTGTTGATATTTCTCTAGAGCTCATAGGATATTGCTTATCTGAACGTTTAGTTTCTACTTTAAAGGTATATGGTTTATCTGACCAATGTTGTTTCATATGAAAAAGAGCTTTTTCTCTTATATTTTCTATATTGCTATTATCAAGTTTTATAGCAGGACATACTGCCGTTATACCTAATATATTAACAACTAAAGGTATAACTTTATCATAGTCAAAATCATCTTCTCTATTTTCTATTAATATTCTACCTTGTTCTTTTGTTACAGAATAGTTACCTACTTTTTCTAAATTTTTACATATAGTTTTTAAAAGTTTATTTTCTATTAAGTGTCTATTTTTTCCTCTTAAAGCAATTTCGCCATATTTAGCTAATAAAACATTTTGCATAATTTTCTCCTATCTTTTTGTATACATTCTAAGTATAGGTATAATATTTAAAATAGTTTCGTTAAATTGTTTTGCCTCTTCTAGCGTATTATCAAAAGAGAAACTTACTCTTATAGTAGAGCCTACATTATTTTCATTTACATAATGTATTGTAGATAAATCTTTTTTACCTTTTGAGCCACAAGCAGAACCAGTAGAAACAAAAATACCTTTATCTTCTAAAGAATGTAATAAAACTTCTCCTTTAACATCTTTAAAACTAAGACTTAATATATATGGTATACCATTTTCTTCATCACCATTTATATACATATTTTCTATTTTATCTTTTAAACCAATAATCTCTTTTTTTATTTTATATATTTTTTCAAAATTTTCATCTAAATTTTCATAGGCAATTTGACTAGCTTTACAAATACCTATTATACCTTCATTATTTATAGTGCCAGAGCGAATGCCTTTTTGTTGCCCTGCACCAAAAATAATGTTATTAAGCCTTATGCCACTTTTTACATATAAAAAGCCTATACCTTTTTGAGCGTGAATTTTATGACCACTAACACTCATTAAATCTATATATTTTACATTTATTTTTAACTTTCCAAAAGCTTGTACTGCATCTGTATGAAAAATAGTATTTTTATTTTTTTCTTTTATTTTTTTGCCTATTTCATCAATTTTTTGTATAGTTCCTATTTCATTGTTTACATACATAATGCTTACAAAAATTGTATTATCATCTATTTGGTTAATAAGGTTATCTATATCTATATAACCTTTATTATCTACATCTAAATAACAAACTTCAAAACCACGGTTTTCAAGCTCATTAAAACATTTTAAAACAGATGGGTGTTCTATTTTTGTTGTTATAATTTTGTTGCCATATTTTTTATAGGCATCACAAGCACCAAAAATAGCTATATTGTTAGATTCTGTGCCACCTGCTGTAAAATATATCTCATCTTCTTTAGCACCTATAATATTTGCTATAGTTTTTTTACTATTTACTATTTTTTGTTCGGCTTCATAGCCTAATCTATGTAAGGATGAAGCATTAGCAAAGTTATTATTCATAGTTTCTATAACTTCTTTTAAAACTTCATTATCTATTTTAGTTGTTGCAGAGTTATCAAAATAAATCATATTATGCCTCCAATTCGTAAAGTAAAATAGCAGTTGTTATAAAACCTGCCGTTTCTGTTCTAAGTATCCTTTTACCTAATGTTATAGGCAAAACATTATTTTCTTTAGCTATTTGTATTTCTTTTTCACTAAAGCCACCTTCTGGACCTATAAAAATACCTATATTTTCACCTTTAAAATCTTTTATTATATTTTTTATACCTATATTTTGTTCTTTTTCATAAGGTATAATATTTAAATCATTTTTTGTAGCTTGTTTTATAGCATCATTAAAATTTATAACCGAATGTATTGTAGGTATTTTACCTCGTCTAGATTGTTTAGCGGCGGCTTCTGATATTTTGTTCCATCTGGCTATTTTTTTATCTTCTTTACCTGCTAATTTAACTATACATCTATCTGTATTTACAGGTACAATTTCATCTATGCCAAGCTCAACACATTTTTGTATAATAAGCTCCATTTTTTCGGCTTTAGGTAGCCCTTGATAAAGAGTTATTTTAACTTTTGGCTCACTTTCATTACCAAAACAATCTATTATTTTAGCAACTACATTGTTTTTTGATATTTCTTCTATTTTACAAATATAGTCATATCCATCACCAGAAGAGATTTCTATTTCTTCTCCTATTTTGCAACGTAAAGAGTTTATAATATGGTTAGCATTTTCTCCATCTATAAAAACTTTATCATCTTTTATTAAATTATTAGAAATAAAAAATTTAGACATAAAAACACTCTTTCTATATTCACATTATTTTTTTATTTTAGAAATAACACAAACCCATTCATCTTTTGTAATAGTTTCTATAGGTTCAAGGCCATTTTCATTTAAAGCATTATAAACATCATCTAGTCTGTCTTTTATAATGCCACTAGCTATAAATACACCATCATCTTTTAATTGGTTAGACACAACAGTAGATATAAAACATATAACATCTGCTATAATATTTGCTAAAACTATATCATACTTTTTATAGCCTATTTTTTCTTTTAAATCTTCATCTGTAACAACGTTACCTGCTGTAACAAAATATTTATCTTTGTCTATTCCATTTAGTTGGGCATTTTCATAAGCTACTTTTACTGCATTTTCATCTATATCTACGGCAAAAGCACTTTTTGCATCTAATAAAAGAGATATAATAGATAATATACCACTACCACAGCCTAAATCTAAAACAACACTTTCGCTAGTTACATATTTTTCAAGGTTTGTTATACAAAGTTGTGTTGTCTGATGAAGGCCTGTTCCAAAAACATGGCCAGGATTTATATTAAATATTATTTTATTTTCATTATTTTCTACATCTTCCCAAACAGGTTTTATAAGTATTTTTTCACCAAGTGTAAAAGGCTTGTAAAACTCTTTCCATTTATTAAGCCATTCTTCTTCATTTAAGTTGCATATAGTTTCTATATGTAATCTACCTAAATTTAGCCCTATTTCATCTTCCATATTTTTTAGCCTTTTAATATTTTCTATAACGTTTAATAATATTTCATTACCATAAGGGTTATCGCTAACATATATTTTTAGTTTTGTTTCTTCTTTTTCTTTATTTAAAAGCCCCTCATCAACATAGTCCCAATACATAGAGCTCTCTTCTAAATATTCTTTAAGCTCGTCATCATCTTCTATTTGTATGCCTGTTATACCTGTTTCTAATAAAACGGCACTTACAGGCTCAATACCTTCTCTTGTAGTATATATTTTAGCTTCTATCCATTCCATTAATAATTTCCTCCAACCTATATTTTCATATTATTATAACATATTAATATATTTAAAACAATGTTTTAAAATTAATAAAAAATACTAAAAATTTTATATAGTTTATGATATAATCAAAATATAGTTAGTTAAATTTATAAAATATAGAAAGGTAGTTTTGTTGTATGAAAATAAAAATGATAGGTATAGACCATATAAAAGCATCTCTTGAATATAGAGAAAAAGTTGCATTTAGTAATACTAGGATAGTAGATTTTTTTAAAATTTTAAAAAAAGATAAAAATATATTAGGGTGTGTAATTTTATCTACTTGTAATAGAACAGAAATCTGGATAAACTATGAAGAAACATTGATAAATGAAATAGATAATATTTTATGTGATTTTAAAAATATAGATTTACAACAATTTAAAAAATATTTTGTTTATAGAGAAGATAAAGAGGCTATAGAACATTTATTTATGGTTACGGCAGGTTTAAAATCTAAAATATTAGGAGAAGAGCAAATTATCACTCAAGTGAAAAATGCCGTAGATATATCACGAGAAAATAATTTTTTAAATACAACTTTAGATATTTTATTTAGAAATGCTATAACGGCTAGTAAAAAAGTTAAATCACAAATAAAATTTAATAAAGGTATTTTTTCTGTTATAGATAGTGTAATAAAAAAATTAGAGAGCATCAATATTAATATAAAAGATAAAAAATGCCTAGTTATAGGTAATGGAGAAATGGGGCGTCTTGCTAGTGAAACTTTTATAAAAAATGGTGCTAATGTTACAATGACTTTAAGACAACATCATAAAGGTAATGTAATTATACCAGTAGGGATAAATATAGCAAATTTTTTGGATAGGGTAAAAATATTACCACAATTTGATATAATTATATGTACTACATCAACTAATAGATATATGTTAAAATGTGAAGATGTTTCAAAGGTAGATTTAAAAGAAAATACGGTTTTTATAGATTTGGCTGTTCCTAGAGATATAGATGAAAAAATATTTAAAATAGATGGTGTTTTTGGCTTTAATATAGATGATTTTGAAATAGATAAAAATGAGCTTGAAAATATTAATGAAAATATGGAAAAAGCTAAAGCTATTTTAAATGAATATATACAAAATTTTTATAAATGGTATTTTAATAAAGATTTAATAAGTAGTATTTTTAATATAAGCCAAAAGGCGGCAGATGATACAATATTTCGTATTAATAAGCTAGTAAATAATGATACTAAAAATATAGTAGAAAAGGCTAGTAAAAAATCTATAGAAAAATTAATATTTTGTTTAAGAGATAATATGGATAATGATGATTTTAAAAATTTTATAAATATATTAGAAAAAAACTATTTAAGTGAGGATATATAATGTATTTTCCTATGTTTATAAATTTAGAAAATAAAAAAGTTGTTGTATTTGGTGCAGGTAAAATAGCTTTAAGGCGTGTTAAATCTTTAATAAATACAAAATGTAATATAACCGTAGTAGCACCAACAATTTTAAATGACTTTTATAATATACAAAATATAAAAATAATAAAAGATAACTATAATGAAAAATATTTAAAAGATGCTTTTATAGCATTAGCTATAACAAATGATAATGATATAAATAATAAAATATATTTAGATTGTAAAAAAAATAATGTTATAGTAAATGTAGCTAGCGATAAAAATAAATGTGATTTTTTCTTCCCTGCTATTATTTATAAAAATGATTATACTGTAGGTATATGTGGCGATGGAAAAAATCATAAACTAATAAAAGATACTAAAAATATTATAGAAAATTTTTTAGATGAACAGAAGGTGGAAAATTTGAATTTAAAGATAGGCAGTAGAGAAAGTAAATTAGCAGTAGAACAATCTAATATTGTAATAAGACAATTAAATGAAAAATATAAAAATATAAATATAGAGCTTGTAACTATGAAAACAACAGGAGATATTATATTAAATAAAACTTTAGATAAAATAGGTGGAAAAGGTTTATTTATAAAAGAATTAGATAAAGCTTTAATAGAAAATAAAACAGATATATCTGTTCATAGCTTAAAAGATATGCCTATGGATATAGATGAAAAATTGCCTATTATAGCATATTTAAAAAGAGAAAATCCTTTAGATGTTTTAATACTGCCTAAAGGAGCTAATAATATAGATATTAATAAGCCTATAGGTACTAGTAGTAAAAGAAGAATTTTTCAGCTAAAAAAAATATATAAAGATTATAGCTTTAAACCTATAAGAGGTAATATATTAACAAGACTTGAAAAACTAGATAATGGAGAATATTCTGCTCTTGTTTTAGCTTATGCAGGTATAAAAAGGTTAAATTTAGAAAATAGAATAAACAAAATATTTACAAGTGATGAAATAATACCCGCTTGTTGTCAAGGTATAATAGCTATACAAGGTAAAAAAGGACAAGATTATTCTTTTTTAAATTTTTTAAATGATAAAAAAACAGAATATGAAGCAAAATGTGAAAGAGCCTTTGTTAGACAATTAAATGGTGGTTGTAGCTTACCTATAAGTGCTTTTGCAACAATAAAAGATAACAATATAATATTAAAAGGTTTTTATGCTGATGACAACAACTATATTATAAAAGAAAAAATAGGTAATATTGAAGATTATGAAAAAATAGGTATAAATTTAGCTAATGAATTTAAGGAGATTATAAAATGAAAAAAGGTAAAGTTTGGCTTGTAGGTGCAGGGCCTTCAGATTTTGAATTATTAACAATAAAAGGTAAAAAAGTTATAGAAAATGCTGATATTATACTTTATGATAGGCTTGTTTCTCATAGTATAGTAAATTTAGCTAAAGATAGTGCTATCCTTATAGACGTAGGCAAATCTTCTAATAATCATACTATGTGTCAAAGTGATATAAACCAATTATTATTAAAATATGCTTTAGAAGGTAAAAAGGTTGTAAGATTAAAAGGTGGCGACCCTTTTTTATTTGGTAGAGGTGGAGAAGAGCTAGAGCTATTAGAAGAAAATAATATACCTTTTGAAATAGTAAATGGGATAACTTCTGCTATAGCTGTACCTGCTTATAATGGAATACCTGTTACCCATAGAGATTTTACAAGCTCACTACATATAATAACAGGCCATAATAAAGATAATAATATAAATATAGATTTTGATTGTCTTGTAAAATTAAATGGAACTCTCCTTTTTTTAATGGGGTTATCATCTTTAAATATTATATGTGAGGGACTTATTAATGCTGGTATGGATAAAAATATGCCTGTGTGTATATTAGAAAAGGGGACAACATCTAAACAAAGAAATATACAAGGTACACTTAATAATATTTGTGAAAAATGTATAGAAGAAGAGGCTAAAACACCTGCTATAATAATAGTAGGTAAGGTTTGTGAGCTATCCGAAAAATTTAGTTGGAGAAAAAATTTACCATTATCAAATAATAGAGTTTTAGTAACAAGGCCTAAAGATAAAAATAGTAGTTTTTGTAGTATGCTTAGAGAAAATGGGGCAGAAGTTATAGATTTACCTACAATAAAAACTATACCTATACAAAATGAACAGATAGAAAAAACTTTCAATAATTTAGATTTTAACTATATAGTTTTTACTAGCCCTAAAGGTGTGGAACAATTTTTTTATAATATGAAATTATATAAAAAAGATATAAGAGGTTTATTTGACAAAAAAATAGCAGTTGTTGGCAATGCTACTAAAAAAGCTGTTGAAGAAAAGGGACTTTTTGTAGATATTATGCCTAAAAATTATTGCGGAAGAGAGCTAGGCTATGAGCTATTAAAATATATAAAAAATGATGATAAAATACTTATAGCTAGAACAAAAGATGGTAGCCAAGATATTATAAATATATTAAAAGATAAAAATATTAAAGATATAGCTTTATATGAAACAAAATATGAAAAAGCTAATTTTATTAATTATAATTTTGATTATAATGATATAGTAACATTTACTAGTGCATCTACTGTGATAGGATTTATAAAATCTGTTAAAGATTATAACCTAGATTATAGTAAAATTAGAGCAGTATGTATAGGTAAAGAAACTGAAAAAGAAGCTAAAAAATATAATTTTAAAACATTCGTATCAGATAAAGCTACTTTAGATAGCTTGTTAGAAAAAGTTATAAATATAGTTAAATAAATATAAAATTTTATCTAAAGTTATATAAATTAAAATATTAAGATTTACATTTTAATATTTTAATTTATATATTTTTTTAGTTTTTAAAATTATAATTTGATATATAATTTTTTAATAACTCTAAATTTTCGTTCCATATTTTATTTTTATGATAACATATTGAAAAAGTATTATTCCAGTTACAATCTTTTAAATTTAATATATTTATTAAATTATTTTTTATTTCAGATTTTATAAGGTTAGTTGGTATTAGAGCTATACCATGGTTATTTAAAATAGCATTTTTAACACATTCCCAACTGTGGCATTCCCAACTTATAGTATAAGGTATATTATTTTCTTTCATATATTTTTCTAATTTTGTTCTTGTAGCACTTCCTTTTTCTCTAACGATAAATTGGGAGTTTTTAAGTTGTGATACATTAATATTTTTATATTTTTTAAAAGGATGATTAAAACTACAAACTAATGCTACTTCATCTTCTACAATAGGTATTTTTAAAATATTATCATTATGAGTGTTACCTTCTATAAGAGCAATATCTAATTTATTTTCTAAAATAAGATTTTCTATGCTTTGACTATTATCTACATAAACTTTTAAGCTCAAATTTGGATATTCATTTTCTATAGATTTAAAAAGCTTTGGTGCTAACGTTGTGCCTATTGTTAGAGTTGTACCTATTTTTATTGAAACTTTTTCTTTATTATTAAAAAATGTTGAATTTAAAGAATCTATTTCAGCTAAAATTTTGTTAGTATGCTCTAAAAAAATCATACCTTCTTCGCTTATACCAAGAGATTTAGAGTATCTTTGAAATAGTTTAATATTATAAAATGTTTCTATTTCTTGTATTTTTTGAGATATAGTAGGTTGGGAAATGTATAAATTTTCTGCTGCTTTAGACATAGATTTAACATTTGCAACTTCTTTAAATATTATAAAATGTTTTATTGTAATCATAAAATCACCTCTGTTATTGATAAAACCAATATTAGTTATTGTATCTTTATATTTGTATAATAACATAAAAAGTGATATTATACAAATATAAAGATAAAAAATTAACAAATTTATTTAGGGGGTTTTTATTTTGGCATATAAATTTAGCTATGAAAAAGTTAATGAAATTATTAAACAATTATCAAAAGAATATGATATATATGCTCCTAAAAGGTTTTTAAAACAAGGGAGATATTCAGATACAGATATTGTTCGTTATGATAAAATAGAACAGGTAGAAGATATTGTATTTGATGAAAAATCAGATTATGCAGCAAAAGAAATTTTATCACCTATAACACAATCTTTATTTTATTTTACAGAAGATGAATTTAGAGAAAGCAAGGAAAAAAATAAAAAAATACTTATATTTATGAGACCTTGTGATGTTAATGCTATGGAAAGACAAGATAAAATTTATTTACAAAATGGTGGATTTAGCGATATTTATTATAAAAGAATGAGAGAAAAGGTAAAAATAGCTTTAATAGAATGTACAGAAGGTTGGGACACTTGCTTTTGCGTAAGTATGGATTGTAACAAATGTAACAATTATTCAATAGCTATAAGAAATGAATCAAATAGCTGGTTAGTAGATGTTAAAGATGATGATTTAACAGATTATTTTAACGGTGAAGAAGTTGATTTTCAATTAAAATTTATAGAAGAAAATGAACTAAAAGTTAATATACCTGAAATAAAAAATAAAAATATATTAACAAAATTAAAAGAGCATAAAATGTGGGAAGAATATAACAAACGTTGTATATCTTGTGGTGCTTGCACTACATCTTGCTCTACTTGCACTTGCTTTACAACAACAGATATTATATATAATGAAAATAGCAATGTTGGTGAAAGAAGAAGAACAACAGCTTCTTGTCAGGTTGCGGGATTTGACAATATGGCAGGAGGGCATATGTTTAGAACAACAGCCGGCGACAGAATGAGATATAAAGTTTTACACAAATTTTATGATTATAAAAAGCGTTTTAAAGATTATCATATGTGCACAGGTTGTGGACGTTGTATAGATCGTTGCCCAGAATTTATATCTATTGTAGCAACAGTAGAAAAAATGAATAATGCTATTTTAGAAATTGAAAAAGAGGAGTGTTAATATGAATAATATTTTAAAACCTATTCCATGTGAGATATTAGATATAAAAAAAGAAAGCTTATTAGAGCACACTTTTAGAGTAAAAACAGATATAAAAGTAAATCACGGCCAATTTTTACAATTATCTATACCTAAAATAGGTGAAGCTCCTATTTCTGTTTCTGCTTATGGTGATGGTTGGTTAGATTTTACTATTAGAGCTGTTGGTAAAGTTACAGATGAAATTTTTTCAAAAAAAGTTGGAGATACATTATTTTTAAGAGGGGCTTATGGTAATGGTTGGCCTTTTGATGAAAAATTTAAAGGTAAAAATTTAGTAGTTATAACAGGTGGTACAGGTTTAGCTCCTGTTAGAAGTATGTTAAATTGTTGTTATGAAGAAGATTTATGTAAAAGCGTAACTTTAATAGCAGGCTTTAAAAATGAAGATGGAATAATATTTAAAGAAGAGCTAGAAAAATGGAAAAATAAATTTACTACTTATTACACTTTAGATAAAGATAAAATAGATGGTTGGAATGTAGGTTTTGTTACAGATTTTGTATCTAAAGTAGACTATAAGTCATTTGGAGATGATTATGAAGTTATAATTGTAGGGCCACCTGCTATGATGAAATTTACTAGCTTAGCGGTTGCAAAATGTGGTGTACCAGAAGATAAAATATGGGTTTCTTTTGAGAGAAAAATGTCTTGTGCGGTAGGTAAATGTGGCCATTGCCGTATAGATGAAGTTTATGTATGTTTAGAAGGGCCTGTATTTAATTATACAGTTGCTAAAGATTTAGTAGATTAAGGGAGGGCTAACAATGAATTATGATATAGATGTAAAAAAGGTACGTATAAATTGTTATAGACAATCTAAAATAGCAGGAGAATTTATGCTTCAGTTACGTGTGCCAGGATCTTTAATAGATGCAAAACATTTAACTATGGTGCAAGAAGTTGCTCAAAAATGGGGAAATGGAACATTTCATGTTGGTATGAGACAAACTTTAAATATACCAGGTATAAAATATCCATATATAGAAGAAGTTAATAAATATATTAAAGAATATATTAGAGAAGTTGAGGTAGAAGAGTGTGATGTTGATATGGAGGTTAATGATGCAGGCTACCCTACAATAGGTGCTAGAAACATTATGGCTTGTATCGGAAATTCACACTGTATAAAAGCTAATGTAAATACCCATCAACTTGCTAAAAAAATTGAAAAAATAGTTTTTCCTAGCCATTACCATATAAAATTATCTGTAGCTGGTTGTCCTAACGATTGTGCTAAAGCACAATTTAATGATTTTGGTGTTATAGGTGTTGCTAGAATGATATATCACCCTGAGAGATGTATTGGTTGTGGTGGTTGTGTTAAAGCTTGTGAGCATCATGCTACAAGGGTATTATCTTTAAATTCTCAAGGTAAGATAGATAAAGATATTTGTTGCTGTGTTGGTTGTGGCGAATGTGTTTTAGTTTGTCCTACAAGCGCTTGGACAAGAAACCCTAAAAAGTTTTATAGAGTAACAATTGGTGGACGTAGTGGAAAACAGTATCCTCGTATGGGAAAAATGTTTTTAAATTGGATAGATGAAGAAGCTTTATTACAAGTATTTTCTAATTGGGAAAAATTTTCAGCGTGGGTTATGGACTATAAACCACAATATCTTCACGGTGGCCATTTGATAGATAGAGCAGGTTATCATAAATTTAAAGAATTAATATTAGACGGGGTAAATTTAAACCCAGAGTGTTTAGTTGCAGAGGAAATATATTGGGCAGAAAGTGAACAAAGAGCTAATATACACTTAAAACCTTTATCTCAACATAAAAAAGTTGGCCCACAAGCTATTTCTTAATATGTAGTTTTAGACTGTAGATTTTATCTACAGTCTTTTTTGATGTGTTAACGATAATCAAAGTAGTAATATGCAGTATTAGATATATTTTATTTAATCTTAATAATTTAAAATAACTTAAAAAATAAGGCTATAGATAACATCTACAACCTTATTTTTTAGGTTTTATAATAAATATTAGGGTATAGGGGCATTAGCCAATATCACATATATTTTTAAACATTGCCATTACCATTAACCCCTCAATAATTAAAAAGAATCATTTTTTATTTATATTAAATTATAAAGTTTGAGCTTTTAAAGTATTAGTAGAGCCTGTTTGTCCTAAAGGTGTACCACCAACAGTAACAATCACATCACCTTTTTTAGCAAATCCTTTTTCATTAGCAATATTAGCAGTATTTTGGAATAAATCTCCAGAAGAAATACTATCAATATTTATTAAATAAGGATAGCAACCCCAAGTAAGATTTAATTGTCTTTGAACTCTTTCATCAGGAGTTAAGCCTAAAATAAGAGCTTGTGGTCTATATTTAGAAACTTCTCTAACAGTGAAGCCAGATTTTGTAATAGCCACAATACAAGGAGAATTTAAGTCGTTAGCAGTTGTGCAAGTTGCGTGGCTAATAGCATCTGTAATGTTAGTATTTTTGTTAGTAGCATTACTATAAAATTTTTCTACATAATCTATAGAAGATTCGATTTTTGTAGCTATTCTAACCATAGCGTTAACAGCTTCTACAGGGAAGCTACCTTTTGCAGTTTCACCAGATAACATAATAGCATCTGTGCCATCAAAAATAGCATTAGCAACGTCACTAGCCTCAGCTCTAGTAGGGCGAGGGTTAGTTATCATAGATTCTAACATTTGAGTAGCAGTAACAACTAATTTACCTTTAGCTTTACATTTATCTATTAATTGTTTTTGGATGATAGGTACCTCTTCAAAAGGAATTTCTACACCAAGATCCCCACGAGCAACCATAATACCATCTGTAACTTCTAATATAGCATCAATATTGTCTACACCTTCACGGTTTTCTATTTTAGATATAATTTTAATATCAGAGCCACCGTTTTCTTCTAAAACTTTACGGATAGATAAAACATCAGAAGCTGAACGAATGAAAGATGCAGCGATATAATCAAAGCCCATTTTTACGCCAAATTTAATATCGTCAATATCTTTTTCTGTAAGAGCAGGTAATTTAATAGATACGTTAGGAAGGTTAATACCTTTTCTAGAGCCTAACATACCACTGTTTATAACTTCACAAACAACATCATTACCGTTTATTTCTAAAACTTGAAGCTCAATTAAGCCATCATCAATTAAAACTGTTGCACCAACGCTAAGATCTTTGGCAAAATCTTCGTATGTAACAGAAACTTTTGAAGCATCTCCTTCAATATCATCTGTAGTAAGAATAAATTTGTTACCTTTTTCAAGTTTAACAGGTTCTTCTTTAAGAACTTTTGTTCTTATCTCTGGGCCTTTAGTATCTAAAATAAGAGGAATAGGCATATTTAATTCTTCTCTAATTTTTTTTACAGTGTTTATAGTTTCACTGTGAGATTCATGGCTACCGTGAGAAAAATTGATACGAACAGCGTTCATACCAGTTTCGATAAGTTTTTTAACCATTTCTGGTGAGTTACTAACAGGACCTAATGTAGCAATAATTTTTGTTTTTCTCATAATTTAAAATACTCCTTTATATATATTAAGCAAAAGTTTTAATTATTTCATAAAGACTATTATCATATGTTCTAGTAGCTTTTAAGCCTTCTTCAAGATCGATATCGTCATATTTACCATTTTTATATATCATAATTTTGTTAATATTACCTTTTAAAAGCTCATCAACAGCTCTATAGCCCATCATAGAAGCGTGCATTCTATCTACAGCAGTAGGAGCACCACCTCTTTGAAGATGTCCTAAAACAGTTGCTCTAGTTTCTATACCAGTAATTTTTTCTATTTTTTTAGCAAATTCGTGAGGTTCAACTTTAGTAAAGCCTTCTGCTAAAACGATAACGTTACTTATTTTACCATTTTTTCTGTTATTTTCGATAAGCTCGATAACTTCTTCTTCTGTAACGTCTGGTCTTTCAGGTATTAAAACTTCTTCAGCACCATTAATTAAGCCACACCATAAAGCTATAGCACCACAGTTTCTGCCCATAACCTCAATAATAGTGCAACGTTCGTGAGAAGAAGATGTATCTCTTATTTTGTTTATAGCTTCCATAGCAGTATTTACAGCTGTATCAAAACCAACTGTATATTCTGAACAAGCTAAGTCTAAATCGATAGTGCCAGGTATACCCATTACTTTAACGCCTAATTTAGATAAATGTAGCGCACCAGTTAAAGAACCATCACCACCAATAACAACCAAAGCATCAATGTTTAAGTCTTTACAAACTTTAACAGCTTTTTGTTTGCCTTCATCTGTCATCATTTCTTTACAACGAGCAGATAAAAGGATAGTGCCACCACGTTGCATTATTTCAGAAACACTTTTATTATCAAGGTTTATATAATCACAGTTTATTAAACCTTCATATCCACGCATAAAGCCAACTACTTCAATGTTATTTTTAATAGCAGTTCTTACGATAGCACGGATAGATGCATTCATACCAGGTGCATCACCACCACTTGTTAAAATACCAATTTTTTTAATTTGATTATCCATTAAAACACCTCGATTAAATGATTAAATTTTTAACACCTTTACTTAAATTTTACAATTAAAAGTATATATTAGTCAATACTAAATTTAAAAAATTTTTAAATTATTAAAATTGACAAAAAAATAACATACTATATGTAATATTGTATATAAATATAATAAATATGTCAAGCATTATTACGTAGATATAAGGCTAATATTTTAAAACTTATGTATAATTTTATAAATATTTATTTTAAAATTATACAACCTTCACCTAAAATATTTTTTAGCTCGCTTAAAAAATCATCACATATGTTAACCCAATGGCTATTATTTAACTTAAATTTAGCTTTTTTACTTTCATCATATACAATAACAGGTGTATTACCATTATTTTTTAAAATGATTTTTTCTATATCTTCTATACGTATGTTAAGCTCTTTTGGTAGCTTTATCCAAAGAGTTTTATTTATATTTTCTATCTCTTCATAAGGTTTTATATTTTTACAAATAATTTTTGGTTTTTGATCTTCAGATATACTAGCTGTGCCTTCTACAATAATAACATTATCTTCTAATAAATATTTTGAATATTTATAAAATATTTCTGGAAATACAATAATTTCTATTGTTCCGAACAAATCTTCTATTGTTAAGAAGGCCATTTGTTTATTATTTTTTGTAAATTTAGGTGTTACATTAGATATTATACCACCTAAAATAACTTTTTGATTATCTTTAACATTTTCTATTTGGTTGTTTTCATTTTCTACAAAATCTAAAGTTGTATTGCTAGTAAATTTTTTTAACGTATCATAATACTCATCTAACGGGTGGCCACTTATATATATACCCAGTATTTCTTTTTCTAAAGATAAAATTTGTTTTTTATTAAGCTCTGGTATGTTAGGTAAATTATCTTTATCTAATGTGCTTTCATTTGATGTATTTATAGAAAATAAGTCTAATTGTCCTTCAATAGTTTTCTTTTTTAATTGACTAATGCTATCATAATATTTTTTATACACAGATAAATATTGAGAACGTTTGCCACCTAGAGAGTCAAAAGCACCTGCTTTTATTAAACATTCTATAGCTCTAGAATTAAGCTCACCATCTAATCTTTTTAAAAATTCTTGTAAAGAATAATATTTGCCGTTTTCATTTCTTTCTTTAACAAGATTTTTAACAAGGTATTTACCTACATTTTTTATAGCAGATAAACTAAATCTAATTTTACCGTTAGACACACTAAATCTGTCAAAACCTTCGTTAATATCTGGTGGCAATAGCTCTATATTCATTCTTTTTATATCTGCAATATATTCAGAAATTTTTGTAGCATTATCAGATACACTCGTTAAAAGCGCAGACATAAATTCTACTGGATAATAAGCTTTTAACCAAGCTGTTTGACAAGCTATAACTGCATAGGCAGCGGCGTGAGATTTGTTAAAGGCATATTTTGCAAAATCTTGCATCTCGTCAAATATTTGATTTGCTATTTTTTCATCTATACCTCTTTTTACACAGCCATCAACTTCTCCATCAATACCATATATAAAGTTTTTACGCTCAAGCTCCATTTCATCTGTTTTCTTTTTACCCATAGCACGCCTTAAAAGATCACTTCTACCAAGAGTATATCCAGCTAGCTCCTGCACTATTTGTATAACTTGCTCTTGATAAACTATACAACCGTAAGTTGTTTTTAATATTGGTTCTAAAAGAGGGTGCGTATATTTTATTTCAGATTTTGTATTTTTACCTTTAACATATTTTGGTATAAAATCCATAGGCCCAGGCCTATAAAGAGATACACCGGCTATAATATCTTCAATAGATTCAGGCTTTAAATCTTTCATAAATTGTTTCATACCTAAGCTTTCTAATTGGAATATACCATCAGTATATCCAGTAGATATAAGCTCATATATTTTAGGGTCTTTATAGTTTATATCTTTTTCGCTAATGCTTATATTGTTTATACGGTTTATTTCGTTAAAAGTATCTTGTATAACAGTTAATGTTCTAAGTCCTAAAAAATCCATTTTTAAAAGGCCTAGCTCTTCTAAAGTTGTCATAGGAAATTGGGTAGTTATAACTCCGTCATTTGTATTAAGAGGCACATATTCTACAACAGGTTTATCGCATATAACAACACCTGCTGCGTGTGTAGAAGAATGTCTAGGAAGACCTTCAAGTTTTAATGACATATCTATAAGATGTTTAATTTGTGGGTTATTATTATATTCTTGTAAAAGCTCATGGTTTTGAACTAATGCTTTAGATATAGTTATTTTTAATTCCATAGGTATCATTTTAGCTATTCTATCTACGTCAGCATAAGGTATATTTAAAGCCCTTCCTACATCTCTTATAGCATTTCTAGCGGCCATTGTACCAAAAGTTATAATTTGAGAAACGTGATCTGCCCCATATTTTTCTATAACATAGTTTATAACATTTTGGCGTTTTTCATAGCAAAAGTCTATATCTATATCAGGCATACTTATTCTTTCTGGATTTAAAAATCTTTCAAAAATAAGGTTATATTCTATAGGATCAATATCTGTTATTTTTAAACAATATGCAACTATGCTACCTGCGGCAGAACCACGGCCTGGCCCTACCATTATATTATTATCTTTAGCATATTTTATAAAATCCCAAACTATTAAAAAATAATCTACAAAGCCCATTTGTTTTATAGTGTTAAGCTCATATTCTAGCCTTTTTATTAAATCTTCTGTTATATTTTTATATCGTTGTTTTAGCCCTTCTTCACAAAGTTGCTTTAAATATAGAAAAGCATCTTTATTGTTAGGAACATTAAAAATAGGCAATTTATATTTGTTAAATTCAAAAGAAATATTACACCTTTGTGCTATTTTATATGTGTTTTCTAAAGCTTCAGGAGCATAGGGAAATAATTGTAACATTTGTTGCGGCGATTTTAAATAATATTGTCCGCCTAAATAACGCATACGGTTTTCATCATTAACGGTTTTTCCCGTTTGTATACACAATAATATATCATGTGGCTCTGCATCTTCTGCTTTTATATAGTGTATATCGTTAGTACAAACAATAGGTATGCCTGTTTCTTTGCTCATTTTTATTAAATTTTGGTTTACAATAGTTTGATTTTCTATGCCATGATCTTGTAGTTCTAAAAAGAAATTGCCTTGTCCAAAAATATCGTTATACATAAGGGCAAATTCTTTTGCCTTTTCATAAGAATGGGTTAAAATGTTTTTGGCAACTGCCCCACCCATACAAGCGCTAAGACCTATAATGCCTTTGCTATATTTTTTTAATATTTCAATATCTATTCTAGGTTTATAATAAAAACCTTCTGTAAATCCTAATGATACTAGCTTAATAAGATTTTTATAGCCTTCATTATTTTCTGCTAGTAAAACTAAATGATAATATGTATTTTGCTTAGAATAAGATTTATCAAAACGAGAATTAGATGCAACATATACCTCACACCCCATAATAGGTTTTATGCCAGCTTTTGTTGCTTCTTTATAAAAATCTATAGCACCATACATAACACCATGATCAGTAATAGCTATAGAGTCCATACCAAGCTCTTTAACTTCTTTAACTAATTCTTTTATTTTAGAAGAACCATCAAGTAGGCTATATTCTGTATGAACATGTAAATGTGTAAAATTTATTTTATCCATAAAACACCTAATTTCTATATTATTTTAAATTTATAAATTAATAAGACAATATGTTAACAAAGCTTTACTATTTTATTTAAAAATAAAAATATTATTTATAGAAAATGCCTAAGATTATAAAATCAAAGGCATAGTTAAATTTAAACTTCTTCATCTATAAAAACTTTATCTAAAAGATTTATTTTATTAAAGTTTGTTAATATAAATTTATTATTTGTAAAATTACAAATATTTTTATAACCAAAAAATATGCTTAATAAATTTTGGATACTAACATTTAAAATATTTTCATTATTATCGGTTGTTTTTTCTAAATAACTGTTTTGGCTATTTATTGTAAGCTTAAATAGGCCGTTATTTTCGTTAATTATGTTATCTTTTATATTAAAATATAATGTAATATTATCATTATTTGGTTTTAATGAAAAATTTTTAAAAAATTCGTATAAATTTATAATTCTAGCCATAACTAAGGGCTTAGTTTCTTTTATATTTGTAAAATTTTCATCTACAAATATTGCTCTTGTTATTTTTTCTTTCACACCCCAATAAACATAATAACCTATAAAATTATCTTTATCAAAAAGTTTAATTATATTACCATTTTCGCTTTTTACCTCTTTTAACAATGTTTTAATATAATTATAATCTCTTATACAAAAATTATTGTATCTTTTTTGTAAAAATTCATTTGTAAAATTAGCTATATTTTCATAATCATTTTCACATATTTCTACTTCTTTTAAATTATTGTTATTTAACTGTAAATAATTATGGTTATATATATATTCAAAATCAAAAGGTAAATAAATTTCTTTTTTAGCAGGGCGTAAAAATGTGAAAGGTATTTTTTCTTTATACATATCATTTAAACTTTTATTTAAAAGCTCTGTCATATAACCTTTTTTTCTATGCTCAGGTAATGTGGCAACAGCTACAATATAATAAGATGAATATTTTTTATTATTAATATACATTTTATAAGGGTTTAGATGTAACATAGATACAATTTTTTCATCTACATATTTACATAATATTTTATTATCAATATTTTTATAATTATAGTAATAATCTAAAAATTTTTTTGTATCTTCTTCAAAGATATTTTCCCATAAAGTTCTTGTAAATATTTTCTCCTCATTTAACAAATATTTAACCAAAAAATCACCGCCCTATAATTGTATAACTCTATATTTTTTAGCGTAACCGATAGGTTCATAAGATAGTTTAGCCTTTCTAAGCCCTTCTAGGCCTAAATCATCTTCTCTATTAACAAGGTAAGCATCAGGAAAAGCATTTATTATAAATTGTTGGTTTATATAAGGATATAAACCTCTAATATTTGGGTTTGCTTTTTCTATATGGATTATAGCCATTTTTTCAAGCTCATTATAACTACCAATAGTAAAAGCTTCTAATTTGTCATTAATAAATATACCTGCCATTGTAACATTTAATGCATTACAATTTTTTAATATATCCTTAATACCTTCTAGCTCACCATCTAAATGTTCTTCTTGGTTTTCTCCTTTGTTATCTCTCCATCTATTTAAAAATTCTAATATAGTATCGCTAGCTTGACAACAAAGTGTTTTATAATAAAAATTATTTTCATTTTCTCTTAAAAAAGCATTTATATGATTTTTTTTCTTTCTAAGCTTTTTACCAGATAATGTTTTTAAATTTTCTGCTAAATATAAATAATCTTTAGCATCATCAACTTCGTTTATATTAAATAAGTTTTTATCTAAATTTAAGGAATTAATACCTTCTTCATCGGCTAAATATACTTTAAGATTTTTATTTAAAGTGTTATTAAAATAATCTAATAAAACGTTAAAAGCTTCTTTAATGTGTTCTTCTTTACACATAGGCAAGGCACAATAATCTTCACCATCTATAACCATAGTTATAAGTAGGGCTTTATTTTGCCAGATAGCAAATTTAACGTTATAAAAATCTTTCCAAAGATAAACATCTAAAAAGACACTATCACAAGTTTTATTACTTCTTAATTTAAAATAGTAAGATATATTTTCTATATCGTTTTCAGATATAGGTTTAAAATTTAAACACATAACAATTCCTTTCTCTAGTAATATATAGTATTTATAGTATAGCAAATTACTATATATAAAACAAGTATAATTTATTCTTTATAATAAACTTTTTATTTATATATAATACATATATTTATAAATTTAATAAGTTATACAAAAAATAATATTTATTTGGCAAAAAAATATATACATAATATAAAAAATATGATAAAGTAAAATTATAAAAATTTTATTAAATAATATAAATTTAATAAGGAGAGATATATGAAAGAGGAATATAGAAAACATATAAAACATCCAAGTTTTAAAAGTATAATAGAGTACGATTTTAATTTTGATGAATATATGGAAAAAAGGCTTAAAGATATAAAAGATATAGAAGAAAGAAAATTTGCTAATAAATATGTGCGAGATATATTTTCTAAAATGGTAGAAGTAATAGAAAAAAAGTATGAAATACTAGAAAAAAGTGTATATGATGAATTTAAGCTATTAGACGAAAAATATGGCATAAATATGACATTAACTAAAAAGGAAGATTTTTCTTATACAAATGATACATTATTTCCTATGTGTAATGAAGATTTAGAAGAAAATAAAATTACATTAAATGATGCGATTAATGATAAAAGTTATATCAAAACTGTTTTTTTTGAAGGTACAGAAAAAGATATGCAAAATTTTAAAAATAAAATAGTGGAAGGCAAGCTATATACAGAAGATAAAGAATATAAGTGTAAATTTAAAATAATAAGAGCAAAACGATATTTTGAAAAAATAGTAAATTTATACCAACTATTTAACTATAATTACGTACTTTGGACAACAATAAACACAGCTTTTATAGATAGGCTATATGATATATATTTAGAAGAAATGGAGCAAGATGAAGACATAGATCTAGAAAAAACTGTTATAGAAAATATAGATATAAATTTTAATAATTTAAAGCTAGATACATTTACAAATATAAAAGAAGATTTAATACCTATATGGAATATAGAAGAAATAAAACTAAATAGTTTAGAATTTATGAAACCTTTTATAGATGAAAAATATTATGAACATAATATAGATTTAAAAGAATATGGATTAGAAAACGGATATTTATTAGGTATAAATGATGATATATTTTCTTTAAAATTAGAAGAAGACAAAATAATATTAAAATCTAGCGTAGAAATTTTTGAAAATTGGATAGCATATAAGATAGTAAATAAAGAGCCAATAAAAAGTATAGGTTATGATTATGATATGTTAGACAATAAGAAAAAAGAAAATTTTTCAAGAAGATATTTAAGCAATAATAAAATAAGTTTAAAAACAGAATTTGATTATATAAGGAAAATAAATGAGCTATCTATAGAAAAATATATAAAATATGCAGGATATGAAATATTATCAACAGATTATGCCGATAAATTTGAGATATATGAAAATGATATGAATTTTTTTGAAAAAGAAAATTTATTTGCATATGATGATAGAAAGATATTATTATTTAAATTTAAAATATTAGATGAAAAGTGTTTTTTTACAGATTCTATAATAAGGTTTGTAATATCGCAAATACAGTTAGACGAAAGTGATTATATGTGCATAGGTGTTTCATCTAAATATAAAGTTCCCAAAATGATAAAAGAAGAAATATATTAAAAGTATTTCAAAATACTATAATATCATGAAAAATGAATATAAAAAAGTATTATTTTAGTTTTGTTTTAATATTTTTTTAATATTTAATACATAACATATATTTTATATTTTAATATTTAAATTTGTAAAAAAAGACTAGTAAAAATATTAAGTATGTGTTATAATTTTGTAGAATAGAATTTTTAAAGAAAAGGTGGTTTTAAATGAATTTTTACAAAAATTTAAAAATTAAGACAAAATTTATACTATGTTTTGGTATAATAAGTATTTTAGTTTTTTTATTGGGGTTTATAGGTGGGAGAACTATTAATTCTATTAATAATGCTTATCAGACTTCTATAACCGCTAATGAAAAAACAGTAGTACAATCTATATCTGTTATATCTGGAGTTATTGAATTAAGAAATACAGCAGTTAATAACTTAATGCGTATTGCACCGGACACAGTAGAAGATATTCAAAATAAAATGAAAGTAGCTTATGAAAATGCAAAATATTTAACAGAAGATTACATTAGTTTTCTAGAAAAGGAAGGAAATTCTAGAAAAAGTGAAATAGAGCTTTTAACAAGAATAAATGAACTGTTAAAAATATATCACGATAACTTTGCTTTATATGTAGAAGCTGTTGCTGCAGGGCAAGACGAAAAAGCAGCTGAAATAGATAAAATTCTTACAGATTCTGGTAATGAAATGTTTACATCTGTTTATCAAGCACCAACGTTAGCTTTTAAAGTTTTAGCAAATGCGGTTCAACAAACAGATGATTTTTCTAATAGAAGCTTTACAGAATTTTTAGTTGTATTTGCCATAATTCAAATTTTTGTTTTACTATTTGGCACTACATTAACAACTTCTATTAGAAAACCTTTAGATAGATTAAGAAAAGTAGCTTTAGATGTTTCTAGAGGTAACTTAGAAGATAATTGCAGAACTAACCTTAGAGATGAGATAGGAGAATTATCTAACGCTATTGCAGATATGTCAGAAACATTCCAATATATATTAGATGATATAAATGAATTATCTAATCAGCTTGATGAAGGTAATATGTCTTATAGAATAAATAGCAATAGATATGAAGGCTCTTTTAGAGAGGCAACATCTGCTATTAATATAGCAACTAACACATTAGTTGAAGATTCTTTATATGTTATAGATAGAATAAAAGATTTTGGAGATGGTAACTTTGACGTTCATGTTAAAGATTTTCCAGGAGAAAAGGTTGTTATAAAAGAAGGTATTATATCAGTACAAAATGCTCTTAAAAATGTTTCTAAAGATATAAATCACCTTATAAAAGCTGCTAATGAAGGTAACTTAGAATTTAGACTTGATACATCTCATTACATAGGTGAATGGGAAGAAATTATAAATGGTTTAAATAAATTTGTAGAAAATGTTGTTGTGCCTATTAAAGAAACTCAAAATGCACTTAACCAGTTCTCTGTTGGTAATTTTGCACATAGAATAACTAACGAATATAAAGGTGAATTTAACAACATTAAACAAACTGTAAACTATACTGCCGAGACTATTGGTTCATATATATCTGAAATATCTACTATATTAGATGAAATGGCAAATAAAAATTTTGATGTTTCTGTAGATAGAAACTATCTTGGCGATTTTGAACAAATTCAAAAATCTGTAGGATCAATCGTTCAAAATCTTAATGTACTTACAAGAGATATTATATCATCTGCACAACAAGTATCTATTGGTGCTAAACAAATATCTGAATCTAGCATAGCATTAGCAGAAGGTGCAACAGAGCAAGCAGGTTCTGTAGAAGAGCTTAACAATACAGTTAGTATGATATCTAAACAATCTAGAGATAATGTTGTTAGCTCAGAGACTGCTAGTACACTTGCTTTACAAGCTAAAAATAGTGCTAATGATGGTAGTAAACAAATGGATAATATGTTATTAGCTATGGAAGAGATTAACAATGCATCTAATAGTATATCGAACATTATAAAAGTAATAGATGATATTGCTTTCCAAACAAATATACTTGCACTTAATGCAGCTGTTGAGGCGGCGCGTGCTGGTGAACATGGTAAAGGTTTTGCCGTTGTTGCTGAAGAGGTTAGAAGCCTTGCTGCTAGAAGCCAACAAGCAGCTAAAGAAACGACTCAGCTTATAGAAAGTTCTGTTGAAAAAGTTTCTGAAGGTTCAAAAATAGCTAATTATACAGCAGAAGCTTTAGTTAATATAGTTAAACAAATAGAAGAAATAGCTAGCCTTACTTCTTCTTGTGCTATATCTTCTAAAGAGCAAGAAAGATCTATTGAGCAAATTACAGATGGTATAGGCCAAATATCTACGGTTACTCAAAGTAACACTGCTACAAGCGAAGAATCTGCCGCAGCAGCAGAAGAATTGGCAAGTCAAGCAGAAGTATTTTATGCATCTGTTTCTGAATTTAAGCTTAAATCAAGTATTTAATAATTATTTATTGTATATAAAAATACCACGTAAAACACGTGGTATTTTTATATACAATAAATAAGCCAAAGGTTAAAGTATATTTTTATATTTTAAATTATACCAATATTTATATATAAAAATATTATTAATTTTTTAAAACTTTTTATATTAGTATATAATCTATATAATATAAAAAGGAGGAAAAGATATGAACAAAATTTATAACAAACTATCTAATCATTTAATAGCAAATCAAGAAAAATTTTATAGGCTATCTTATACCTATTTAAGAAATGAAAATGATGCATTAGATGTTGTTCAAAATGCCATAGTAAAAGCATTAGAAAAATATAAAGATATAAAAAATATAGATGCTATAAATACTTGGTTTTATAAAATATTAGTAAACGAAAATTTATTATATTTAAAAAAGAAAAAAAGAGAAATATGTTCAGAAGATAAAGATTTAGATGCGGTTTACTTTGAAAATTTTAATGAAAATATTGATATTTATGAGAAAATAAAATTTTTACCTACAGATATACAAACTATAATTATTTTATATTATTTTGAAGATTTAACATTGCTAGAAATATCTAAAGTAACTAATACCAACTTAAATACAGTAAAATCTAGATTATATAGTGGTTTAAAAAAATTAAAAATAGAATTTAAGGAGGATTAAAATGAAAAAAATAGAAGATGCAAAAAATAAATACAATAACATTAAAATACCAAAAGAGTTAAAGGAGATGACAAATATGGCTATTAATAATAATAAACCAAAAAATAATATTAAATATTTTTATACAGCAGCTGCAAGCTTTATATTATTTATACTTGTAGGCATAAATGTTAGCGAAACTTTTGCTAGAGGGTTTTCAAAAATACCTATTATAGGTGAGATAGTTTCTATCGTTTCTATATATGGTAATAAAATAGATGAAGATAAAATAGTAAATACAGAAGTTCCTAAAATATCTTCAGATGATGAAAATGTAAAAAATACAACAGATAAACTTAACCAAGAAATACAAAATATTGTTGATAACTATACTAAAGAGGCAGAAAAACATATAGCAGAATATAAAGATGCCTTTATAGCAACAGGTGGTACAGAAGAAGAGTTTGCACAAAAAAATATAGTTGTAGATGTATCTTATGATGTAAAATCTCAAAATAAAGATTATTTATCCCTTGTTTTAAATGCTAATGAAAGTTGGGTAAATGCTTATAATGTATCTTATTTTTATAATATAAATTTAAAAACAGGTGAAAATATAACTTTAAAAGACTTATTAGGTGATGATTATATTAATATTGCTAATGAAAGTATAAAAAAACAGATTGAACAAAGAATGGCAGAAGATGAAAACGTAATGTTTTTTGGATATGATGATAATGGTATAGACGGTTTTAAAACGATAACAGATGAAACTAATTTTTATATAAATGAAAAGGGCAATCCAGTTATAGTTTTTGCTAAATATGAAATTGCACCAGGTAGTATGGGACAAATTGAATTTGAAATACAGAGATAAAGGGCTAATTTTAGCCTTTTATTTTTTGTTTTTATAATAAATATTGGTTTAATATATATTAATGAGATGATATTATTATCAAAAAAGAGGATAGGGGGAGAATATATATCTTAAATAGTGTTTTTGTTAAAAAAGTATTTATATATATATATTTGGTTTATAATATAGGATTAAATTTATAATAAACAAAAAAATAATACCTAATGTTAGGTATTATTTTGAAAGTTATGAAAGAAAAAAGCGGGTGATGGGAATCGAACCCACGCATTCAGCTTGGAAGGCTGACATTCT
>CAMMIW010000015.1 GCA_946497035.1 uncultured Eubacteriaceae bacterium
TAGACAACAAGACTGCCTTACAAGTGATGTATTAGGCCCTGCTAGAGCAGAGTGTTTTACACATCTTGGTAACAAAACAATTCAAGAAGGAGATATTATAGACCCACCTTCAAACGCAGCTACTGTTTCTATGGAAAATTTAAGAGTAAAAAAAGTTATTGTATCGGATAAAGAAGCTAACCCATTTAAAAATGGTTTTTGGGATGTAACTTTAAAATATGTTTTTGTATATACATTAGTATTTAGAGAAGCAGATGGAACAGTTATAGGTAGAATTCACGCTAATAGTATTTATACTAAAAAAGTAACATTATTTGGTTCTATCGGTACAGAAATTTCTATATCAACAGATTTATTAAACCCTGCAGGTTCTGGCTGTAGCGAGCTCAATTCAGATCCTTTTGTATTAGTAGAATCTAAAGCAATAGCTCTTGGTGCAGAGCTTAAATATCAAAATAGACAATGCTGCTGTGGAGATGAAGCTTTAGAACCAACAGAGGTTGGCGTTACTATAGGTTTATTTACAATTATTAAGTTATTTAGACTTGTAAATCTTTCTGTATTATCAAGAGGCTTCTGTATACCAAAAGAATGTGAAGACATTTCTCCACTTAACCCTTGTGAATTTTTTGATAGCTTAGACTTCCCTATGGATATTTTTGCACCACCTCAAAAAACAGAATTTTTAGCAGGAATTAGCGGAAATATACCAAGAGAAGCAACAGCTAACGCTAACAACAATAGTTGTGGCTGTCATAACAACTGTGGCTGTGGTTTAGCTAACCTTACTAACAATAATAATTGTGGTTGCAACTTTAGATAGTATATAATATGGTAGGCAAAGTCTTAAATCTTTCAAAAAGATAAAAATTTATCCTTTTGAATTAAATTGTATGAAAAAAAGCCTATTTTCTGGCATAAGGGTTAAAACCCCTAAAAATCTAGCTTTTTTCACAAGTTAAGGCAACGCTCCACCTTGTGATTAAAATTTTTATATTCATTATAGGGCTGTAGAAAAAATCTACAGCCTATTTATATATAAACAGCTTAACTTACTATTTTTATAAAAATAAGCCATTACAACTATAAGTAACCTTATTCCAACATTTACTATATAATATATAAAATTGACTAAAAATTTTTTTATTTATATTAATATTAATACATAAATAAATTAATATTAATAATATTGTCTTGTATATCTATATGTATTTTATTAAAGTTATCTAAAATTTTTATATTTAAGGAAATTTTTCTTGATATTTAAAGAAATTTAGGTTATAATTGTTACAAATGTGTTACAAAAATTAAAATTCCTTTACAAAAGGAGGCTTATATGAAAAACTTAAAAAAAGTATTAGCTATATTTGGATTAACCACTTTTTTCTTGCTTAACCATACTAACGTATATGCTAATATTTTTAATGATGTAGATGAAACTAATATAGCCTATCCTTCTATACAAAAAATGTATCAATTAGGCATTATGGTTGGCGATTTGCAAGGTAACTTTAAGCCAGATAGCTATGTTAGTAAATTTGATGCTATGAAAATTTTGTCAAAATTAATAGAAAATAAAAATAATATAGATATATCAAAAAGTAAATATAATGAAATTGTTTTACAATATGAAAAAAAATATTCTCGTTGGGATAGCTCGGCTAATGCTTCTTTAGTTATTATGCTAGAAAATGGCATATTAAAAGAGCAAGATTTAAATAGCTTTGTTATAATAGATAAAAATAACAAAGAGCAAATAAGAGCTTTATCTAAAGAAGAAATATGTTTATTTTTAGTTAGATTAGAAAATAAAGAAGATATTGTAAACAATATGTCTTTTAACAAAACTTTTAAAGATGAGGCTAATATAAATCCTGATAAAATAAAAGCTTGTTATTATATGGATAGTATAAATATAGTAGCTGCTAAAGATGATAATAGCTTTTATCCTAAAAGTGGTATAACTAAAGCTCAGCTATCTATTATATTAGACAATTTTTTACAATATAAAAATATAGATATATCTTCTAACCTACAACAAACTAAAACAAATTTATCTAACAATAAAGCTAACATACAAACAAGATTTGTTACAATAGAAAAAATTTTTATGGAAAATAATTCTATACAAGCCAAAATAGGTAATGAAACAAAAATATACCCTATAGAAAAAGATGCAAATATATATATAGATGGTGTTTCTTCTAGCTTAAATAATATAAAACCTAACAGTAATGCAGAAATTACTTTAGAAAATAATATTATTTATAAAATAGACGTTAAAACTGATTTACACATTAAAAATATTAATAGTGATGAACAAAATAAAATTTATGGTGTTATAAAAAATGTATCTAAAGATAGTATTGGAATATCTTATAAAGATATAGACGATAACGGTTTTTATAGCCAAGAAAAAATAGATATAATACCTTTATCATCAAACTGTAATATTACAAAAAATGGTATTAGTATTAACAATATAGAAGAAAATAGCTTAGCAACAGTTATATTAAAAGATAAAAAAGCTATACAAATAATATTAGAAGATGATAATTCATTATTTATAGGCACAATAATAGAAAAATCTAAAGATAAAATTACAATAAAAACTACAGATAATAAAATATTTGAAATGGGCTTTCTAGAAAATGTAGAAATAACACGAAATAATGAAAATGCTTCTATATCTAATCTAAAAATAGGTGATACAATAAATATTGAAACAGAAAAAGACAAAATTGCTAAAATAGATGCTAAAGGTAAAAAATCTATTAAAAAAGGTACTATAAAGTCTATAAAAATAAATGGTACATCTTCTATAATAGAGATAGAAGATACAAGAAACAACTCTTATACATACTATGCTAATAATTTTACAACAGATGTTTATTCTATAAAGGTATTAGATAGTGTTAACCTATATTTAGATAGCTCAGAGATATATGCTATAGATATTTTAGAAAGAAAATACAATAAAAACTTTAGTGGTGAGATTATAAACATTAATAGCAACAATATAGATGTTTTTACACAGGATTTAACAGGTAAATCTACCACTTCAGTTTCTGTAGATAAAGATACTATATTTTTTGATTATGAAACCTTAGAAAACGTATCTATAAAAGATTTAAAAAAAGGTAGTAAAGTTTATATCGTTTTAAAAAATGATGATAACATTGCATCTCATATAAATATAGTGTCAAAATAAATGGAGGTTATTATGTCAGCTAATATTAATAAAGGAAATTTTTCTAAAACCAGCTCGGCTAATAAAGATAACATAATAGAATTTCCTTTAAAAAATAACAATTTAAAATTAAAAGAAACTAATATTGTTATAAGTAACTTAAATTTAATTAATGATGATAAAAAACAAGAAAAAGAAAATTCTCTTTTAAAACATAAAAATAATATAATAAATAAATTTTATTCTGTAAAAGATAAAGAAACTAAATTAAGCTCACAAAAAAGCAACATTATTAATATTAATGGCACAGATAATAATGATAATGGTAATAATAAATTACCACCTAAGCCAGTTGCTGTTACTGTTTTAGGTGTTGTATTAACAGGTGTTGTTGTATGGGCTTTAACTCATAAAAATGCTCAAGAGGTATATGTTGGCGATAAAATGGTCGCTATAATAAAACCTACTAGCGAAGATAATATAGAAAGCCCTGAACAGCTAAAAGAGCTTGCCTTATCTGATTTATCTGAAAAAACAGGCTCTAAAGTTGAGGTAAACGAAGAGGTTATATTTAAGCCTGTTAGAGCATCTAAAGATGAAATAACACCTATATCTGATGCTAGTGCAAAAGTAGCAGAAAATTTTACATTTAAAGTAGAAGCATCTGTTATAACAGTAGATGGGCAACCTATAGCTACTGTTAAAAACAAAGAAGAAGCTAATAAAATTTTAAACGATATAAAAAATAAATATGTAAATAAAGATGCAAAGCAAGTGGCACAACCTACTTTTGTTCAAGATGTAAAAATTGAAGATAAATATGTAGCAGAAGATGATATAATAGAAAATAGCGAAGTCTTAAAAGCTCTCACTGCTAATAAAGATCAAGGCAAACAACACGAGATTAAAGAAGGTGATACCCTTTTTGAGCTTGCTATGAAAAATGATATGTCTTTAGATGAGCTTTTACAAGCAAATCCTCAGCTTACAGAAACAAGTGTTTTAAAAATTGGTAGTAAAGTAAACTTAATAGTTCCTGTTCCTTTATTATCTGTTGTAACTTATGAAGAGGCAGTTTATACTGAGCCAATACCTAAAAAAATAGAAACAGTTAAAAATGATAAAGAGTTTAAAACATATAAAAAGGTTATAACACCTGGTAAAGATGGCAGCAAACAAGTTACTGCTAAAATAACAAAAATAAATGGTGTGGAAGATAAAAAAGAGGTTATATCTGAAAAAGTTATATCTGAGCCAACAGTTGAAAAAGTAGAGGTTGGTACATTAAATACACCTCCTAAAAAAGCTATTGGTAACTTTATTTACCCTGTTAGAGGCAGGCTAACTTCTGGCTATGGAGCTAGATGGGGTACAACTCATAAAGGCTTAGATCTTGCTGCTCCTGCTGGAACACCTATAAAAGCATCTGACGGTGGCACTGTAGTATATTCTGGTTGGAATAGTGGTGGCTATGGTAATATGGTTAAAATAGATCACGGCAATGGCTATCAAACTATATATGCTCACAATAGCAGAAATGCCGTATCTGTTGGGCAAAAAGTTGCTCAAGGTGAGGTTATAGCTTATGTTGGTAGCACAGGTAATAGCACAGGTAACCACGTTCATTTTGAAGTAATTCAAAATGGATCTTCTAAAAATCCTTTAAATTTCTTAAAATAAATTTTTTAGTTATTTGGGGCAACCGCCCCTTTTAATTTGATAATACTGTATAATAAAAACGCTGTAGATAACTCTACAGCATTTTTATTATACTTATTTTAATTTTATAGATTTTATAATTTCATCTATTTCTGGTTTAATATAATCTATACCGCTTTCACTTACAATATCCGATCTTGTTAATACAAATATATCTGAGCCTTTAAATTCTATTAAATTTAATATAACTGTTGTATATTCGTCTATTTTTATTATAGATGTTGTAATAGTTTTATTTGCTATTTTTTCAACTTGATCATCTACTATAACATTTTCTTCAGAAACATCATTTAAATATTCTTTAGTCATCTTAAAATATTCTTTAGGATCTTGCTCTTCTTTATCACCGCTACTAGCTATAAAATAAGCTACGTTATTTTCATCTTGTTTATAAAAACTATAAGGTAAGATTTTTTCAAGTCTTTTCCAACTAGCAGGCATAGTTACAGATATTTTTTCTAAATTGCTAGAAAATAATCTTTTTTTATCAACTTTTTGTTTTGTATAATCTACTGTTGATATTAAAGTATCTAAATCTTTTTCATAAGATAGCTCAGAGCCATTACCTATAATAGCGATATATTCATCTGGATTATTTTTAAGCTCTATTGTAGCAAAAAATGCATAAAAAGATGTTAAACCTGTAGAAACTTTATAAACTTTTTTTGTATATTTTTTACCATTTTCTTCGACAGTATTTTCAGATACAAGCTCATAACCAGAAACATATTGAAAAACCTGTTCTTGTTGAGCAAAAAAATCTTCAGGTGTTAACATTTCTTTTTTTAAGCTATCCATAGAAAATACACTACTACTATCTTTAGTAGTAATATCTACCTCACCATATAAATTAGTAGCTATTTCATAGCCTTCTGGCATTTCATATTTTAATATATAATTTACAGATGCAACCTGATTTTTGCCAAGTTCTTTTTCTACAAGTGTTTCTATACTTTGTGGATTTAATTTACTATTTGTAAAAGTTACAATTACAAGTAAAATTTCTAAAATTATTATTGCGATAACTGGTTTTTTCATAAAAATCTCCTTATATATTTTAATAATTGTTATATCTGTTTAAATATTCTTCATATTGATACCTATCCATTAAAACATCACGCTGTTTGCTGCCATTTTCTGAAGATACAATTCCCCTATCTTCTAGCTCTTCTATTATTCTGGCTGCACGATTATAACCTATTCTAAATTGGCGTTGTATCATAGATGTAGATGCTTTGCCTTTTTTAACTAAAAATGCGATAACATCTTCTGTAAGTTCATCTGAATTGTCAGAAGAAATACTATCATTAGATTTTGTTGAGCTTTCTATTTTATTAATTATACTTTCATCATAATTAGGACAGCTATTTTCTTTTATAAATGTTACTATATTTTCAACTTCTTTGTCAGATATAAAAGCTCCTTGTATTCTTAAAGGTTTATTCATATCTACCGATCTAAAAAGCATATCTCCTTTACCAAGAAGTTTTTCTGCCCCTACCGTATCTAAAACTGTTCTCGAGTCTGTTCCACTAGAGACGGCAAAAGCTATTCTAGATGGTATATTTGCTTTTATAAGCCCTGTTATAACATCTACAGAAGGCCTTTGTGTTGCTATAATAAGATGAATTCCTGCTGCTCTTGCTAGCTGAGCAAGACGACAAATAGATGCTTCCACCTCTTTTGCGGCAACCATCATTAAATCGGCAAGCTCATCTATAATAATAACTATTTGTGGTAGCTTAGGTTCATTACTTTCTTCTTTTAAAGAGTTATATCCTACAAGGTTTCTAGTTCCTGTTTGGGCAAAAAGATTGTATCTTTCCATCATCTCAGAAACAGCCCAATTTAAAACCCCTGCTGCCTTTTCTGGCTCTGTAACAACAGGTGTTAAAAGATGTGGTATACCATTATAAACGCTAAGCTCTACCACCTTAGGATCTATCATCATAAGCTTAACCTCTTCTGGATTTGCTTTATATAGTATGCTTGTAATAAGTGTATTTATACAAACACTTTTACCAGATCCTGTAGCACCTGCTATAAGCATATGAGGCATTTTAGCTATATCTGTAACTATAACGTTACCTGTTATATCTTTTCCTAAGCCAAAAGCAACTTTTGAAGGAAATTTTTGAAATTTTTCTGCACATATTACTTCGCTTAAAAATACACTTTTAACCTCTTTATTAGGTATCTCTATACCAACGGCAGACTTGCCAGGTATTGGAGCTTCTATCCTTATAGAACTAGCAGCAAGGCTAAGGGCTAGATTATCTGCAAGACCTAAAATTTTGCTTACTTTTATTCCATCTTCTATAGATAGCTCATACCTTGTAACAGAAGGCCCTTTACTTATATTTATAACTTGGGCATTTACATTAAAACTTTTTAATGTTTTTACCAATATATAAGAGTTTTCTCTAAGCTCTATATCGTTGTTTTCGTCTGTATCATTACAATTTTTAGCCAAAAATGAAAGCTGTGGAAAAACATAGTCTTTTTTAGCTGTTTGTTCTACATCTAGTTTATTTACCATTTTTTCAACATCAGGCCTTATAATAATAGGCTCTTCTATATTTTGCACCTTTTCAGACTTTTTGTCAATATTTTGTAAAAGTTCTTTTTTATCCTCATTTTGATTTATAATAGTAAAGCCTTCATTATCTTTGTTTATATGGCTATAACTACTATTGTTATCATATTTATTAGATGAATTTATACCCCTATTAATATTATTTTCTTCTATTTCATCATCTTCTATTAATAACCTTTCATTATTACTAATATTTTTATTTTCTGTTGATAACTTTTCATTATTATTAATATTTTTATTTTCTGTTGATAACTTTTCATTGTTATTAACATTTTCATCTTCTGTTGATAACCTTTCATTATCATTAATATTTTCATCTTCTGTTAATAACTTTTCACTATTATTAATATTTTCATTATTTTTTAATATAGGCTCATATCTAATAGTATCTTGCTCTACTATTTGATTGTTTTGTATAGGGCTAAAAGGCATAGTGTTTTCCTTTTCTATATCATCATCAAAGCTATAAAAATTATCTAAATCGCTTAAATGAGAGGTTTCAACATTATTAGATAAAAACTGTTCTGGTGGCTTTTCAAAAATATCATCAATAGAGGAGCTATTTGCAAATTTTAGATCTATATTAAATTTACTATCTATAGGTATATTATCTGTTTTTTTCTTTTTATAAACATCATTAAAATAATTTTCTTTAGATTGTACTTTAAATAAGTCATCATTATTTGTTTTATTTATATCTTTTTCAAAATTTTTTACCATATTTGCTGTTGTAGAATATAAATTATTATTTTGTATAATATTTTCGTTTGTTTGTATAATATTTTCATTTTTAATATTTATATCATTAAGTATATTTTGATTATTAGATATATTTTGTAAATTTTTGTTATTTTCATATTTTTCAGGATTATTTATTTCATCTATAGCAAAGCGAATTTTTCTGTCTTTATCAGGCTTAGTATCTTTGTTCATATCAAAAAATACGGCTCTTTCAACTCGTTTATATTTATCTACCCCATCAAAAATATAGTTGTCATATCTTTTTATAGTTCTTCTTGGTATTTCAAAATCTTCTCTATTTTCTAATACCATATCAGGATTAGGCAATTTTTTAGGTGTCCTTTTACTTATAGGTGGTGGAGGTGGTTGTTCTTCTTCTAAATCATCCTCATAGTAGGTTTCATCTGTCAAGTCGTATATTTTTTCTTTTATTTTTGAAAAAATATTTAGTTTATTGTTATTTTCATCTTTATATATTTTTTCATCTTTTAATTTATAAAAATAGTTAGATACATTTTTTAAATTGTCAGAAATAGTAGAAAAAAAAGATTTACCTGTTAATAAAAATATAGTAACAATAAAAAGCAATATTAAAACTATGTAGCTAGCAAAAGTGCCGATAATTTTAACTAATAAGTCACCAAATAAAGCTCCTAAAACACCACCATCTAAAAATTTACCTGTTTCATATTCATTAGCTAAATATCCAAAATAACTTGAAAAATTTGTTATATCTTGCCTAGTTATAATATGAAAGAAACTTATTAAAATAATAAATGCTATAATTGATAATATAGCTTTAAAAATATTTATTTTTCTACTTTCTGAAAAAAATATATATAAGCTAGCTCCTATCATTATTATTGGTAAAAAATATGCACCTATACCAAATAGACCTTTAAAAAGACTGCTAAGAGCTCTTCCTAAAAACCCACCGCTACCAAAAAATATACCTATTATGAGCAAAACACCAAAACATACAATAAGTACAGAGGTTATCTCTAATGATAAGCTAGCGTTATTAGGCTTTTTAATAGGGCTTGTCTTATTATTTTCCTTTTTTAAACTATCCTTTTTATTTTCTGTTTTAGCCATTATAAACTTCCTTTTTAATTATTTATTTATAAAACTTTTTTCTATATTTATTATACATCTATATTTATTATCTAAAGCCTTTACATTTTCTTTTATATCACATATAAGGCTTTTTTCTTTTTCTTTTGAAAAATTGTAAGGTATAACTAAATCAAATATAAAGTTTATTCTATTTTCTCCTTCTACTAACCTATGATCGTGGGTGTCTAAATCTTCGTCATAATTTTTAAAAACATCTCTTATAGCATTTAAAATAGTTTGTATTCTTTCATCATTTATATTTACAGGATCTATATGAATAGTTAAAAATATGTTAAGCTCATCTTGTATACGTTTTTCTATAAAATCTACCACATCGTGACATTGAACTATATCTATATTGTTAGGCACTTCCACGTGTAAAGAGGCGATACTTTTGTTAGGCCCATAATTATGCACAAGTATATCGTGAACACCTATTACCTCTTCATAGCTTAAAGCAATAGCTTTTATTTTTTCTGCCAATTCGTTATCTATAGCCTCGCCTAAAAGAGGAGATAAAGTTTCTTTGGCAAGGTTAAAACCAGAATACATTAAAAATAAAGCTACAAAAATACCAAAATATCCATCTAAATTTAAGCTAAAAAGTTTAAATATAATTAAAGATAGTATAGTTACAGATGTAACGATAACATCATTTCTACTATCTGTAGCAGTTGCTATTAAAGAGTGGGAATTTATTAATATACCTAATTTTTTGTTAAAAAAAGATTGCCATAGTTTTATTATAATGGTTATTAATAAAATAAAAATAGTAGAATAACTAAAAGATATATCTTCAGGGCTTATTACTTTAAAAAATGATGTTCTTAAAAATTCAAAACCTATAAGCATTATTATAAAAGAAACTATAAGTCCAGATATATATTCCATTCTACCGTGGCCAAAGGGGTGTTCTTCATCTGCTGGTTTTGCCCCTAGCTTAAAGCCAATTAATGTAATTATAGATGATAAACTATCAGATAGGTTGTTAAAAGAATCTGCCATTATAGCAACGCTATTTATAAAAACACCAACTAAAAATTTTATAATAAATAGAAAAACATTGCTAAATATACCAACAAAGCTACCAAGCTCACCATATTTTTTTCTAACGTTTTCATCTTTTATATTTTTATAATCTTTTATAAATAATTTTATTAATAAATTTGTCATTATTACCCTCCCCAAAAATAATAACATTAATAAAAATTATAACAAATTAAGCAATATAAAACAAGTATTTTTATTGTCGACATATAACTATTTTTATGATATACTATCAATAAATATTTTTTCATTAGGAGTGTTTTTATAATATGAGTTTTTATCCCTTAAATAAAAAAATAGGCATAATAGGTGGTGGCCAGCTTGGCAAAATGATGATACTAGAAGCTAAAAAATTTGGCTGTCATATAGTTATATTAGATCCAACAAAAAACTGTCCTGCTAGTAGTATTTGTGATGAGCATATAGTTGCTAATTTTTCAGATAAAGAAGCTATATATTTATTAGCTAAAAAATGTGATGTTATAACATATGAATTTGAGCATATAGATTATAGCTGTCTTATAGAGCTTGAAAAATTAGGCCATAAAATTTATCCAAGCCCTAGCTCATTAAAAATTATCCAAAATAAATTTACTCAAAAAACAGTTTTAAAAGAAAATAATATTAATGTGCCAGATTTTTACCTTGTAAAAACGATAGAAGATATAAAAAATGTTATTGAAAAATTTTCCTATCCAATAGTTTTAAAATGTTGCACAGGTGGATATGACGGAAAAGGTAATTATGTTATAAAATGTGAAGAAGATATAGAAAAAGCCTTTAATACATTAAACCCTACTTTAAATATACCTTTAATGGTTGAAAAATTTGTACCTTTTAAAATGGAAGTTTCTGTTCTTGCTTGTGGCGGCCTAAACAAAGATATAAAAGTATATCCTGTAGCAAATAACATACATATAGATAATATTTTATATAAAACACTTGTACCTGCTAATATATCAAAAGAAAGCAAAAATAAAGCTATAACTATGGCCTATAATATTATAAATATATTTAATGGGATTGGTATGTTTTGTGTAGAATTTTTTGTAACAGAAAATGATGATATATTAGTAAATGAAATAGCACCAAGGCCTCATAATTCAGGCCATTATACTATAGAAGGTTGTATAACAAGCCAATTTGAAAACCATATAAGAGCTATTTTAGGCTTGCCATTAGGTAATACTAACCTTTTAAAACCTTCTGTTATGATAAATCTTTTAGGCGAAGATGGCTATAAAGGTGATGCTATATTAGAAGGCCTAGAAGATGCTTTAAATATAGAAAATGTTTTTGTTCATGTATATGGTAAAAAACAAACTGTTCCTAAAAGAAAAATGGGACATTTAACTTGCATAATGGAAGATTTAAAAAAAGCAGAAGAAAATGCAACAAAAGCTTATAATAAATTAAAATTTATATGTGAATAATAGGAGAAAATTATGAGTAAAATAGGAATTATTATGGGAAGCGACTCAGACTTAAAAATAATGAGCCAAGCTGCTAAAATTTTAGACGATTTTAACATACCTTATGAGCTTACTATCGTATCGGCACATAGAACACCTAAACGTTTATATGATTATGCAGAAAATACAAAAGCAAGAGGGATAAAAATAATTATAGCAGGAGCAGGTGGAGCAGCTCATTTACCAGGTATGGTAGCAGCTATAACTACACTACCTGTTATTGGTGTTCCTATAAAAACAAAAACTTTAAAAGGTATAGACTCTTTATATTCTATAGTGCAGATGCCTGCCGGTATACCTGTTGCTACCGTTGCTATTAATGGTGGCACAAATGCTGGCTTATTAGCTATACAAATGTTAGGTGCTTTTGATGAAGAAATAAATAAAAAAGTGGTTAATTATAGAGCTAGCCTAAATGATATGGTAATAGATAAGGCAAATTGTTTAGAAAATATAGGATATAAACAATATATAGATAAAAATCTTTAGTTTATTATATAAATATAAATAAATCGACAAAAAATTAATATTGACTATTGAAAACATATACTAATTGTGTTAAAATAGTAATAATACATAACTTATATAAGGTTGTTATTATAATATTTTAATTTGGAGGTATATATAGATGGATTATAATAAAATTATAGGTTCAAATATTAGGTTTGAACGTCAAAAAAGAAACCTTACTATCGATGAGCTTTCTGAAATATTAAATATTGCCCCTGGCTTTTTAGGTTTAATCGAAAGAGGCCAAAGAGGCACTAGCATAAAAAATTTATGTAGAATAGCAAGCTTTTTTAGTATCTCTTTAGATACATTAATTACTTGCCCTGCAGATGAAAGTATGATAGTAAAAGAAGAACCTAGCATTGAAAAGAAAAGAACTACTATATTAACTTACATTAGCAGTATGGATGAGCAAGAACTAGATTTTGTTATAGGAACTATGAAAAACTTTAAAAAATATGTTTCTAACAAAGAAGAAAAAGAAGAAGCATAAAAATATAACTTTCCCAAAAAATATAGATACTTTAACTATACAAAGGCTGTAGATAAAATCTACGGCCTTTTTTTATATGTTATATCTACTATTTTTATAAGACTAATATTTGTATACAATAAAAATTTATTTAGCTCTGCTTATAACCTTTTTTACACTATATTTTTTATGAATATAATTGGTATAAAGTTAAATTATTTATTGTAATTTTATAACAAATATATTATAATATATTTGTTATAAATATAAAATTTTTTAATAGAAGTGTTATAAATAAAATAGTTTAATATATTAAGGAGGGTAGCTGTGTTTCTTGCAATTTTAATATTTTTTTGCTTTAATTATTACATATTTACATATGTATCTAAAATTTTGACAGATTTTAAAAAAAATAGTCTAATTTACTTTTTTATGTCTTTAATTAATACACATTTAATGCTTATAGCCTATGATTTAAAATGTCCTTATTATATTTCTTATTTTTTTGTTTTATTTATTTTAACAATAGAGTTTTTAATATTTTCTAAAGCTAAATTTATACAAGCTTTTTTATGCTCTGGTATAATTATCATTAATATAAGCACAATACAGCTACTAGTTATACCCATATATTCAAATATTATAAATGTAACACCTTATGAAGTTTTTTATAATAAAGAATTATTTTTTCACTCTTTATCTATAATATTTATAATATTAACTATTATTTTTAATATCAATATAAAATATATATCTTCTAAAGATATTGTTAAGCTATCTACAGCGCCTATGTATGCAATAATGATTTGTGGTATAGTTATCTTTATGTTATCTTACACAATAATAGATGTTATTGTTTTACAATCTAAACAATATTTTTCAGAATATTTGCCAGTTTTTATATCAACTCCTGTTCTTAATATAATACTTTTTTATACATTATTTTTTTATAGTATAAAAAGTGTAAATATGGTAATGTTTAAAAGAAAATCTGATGAACTAGAACTTGTAAAAATAAAAAATAACATTAGTAAAAAAAATATAGAAGATAAAATATTAAAAGACGATTTAACAGGGTGCTATAACAGAAAATATATAATGCTAGATTTAGAAGAAAAATATAAAAATAATATTTTTAATTTTGCAATATTTTTTATAGATATAGATGGACTAAAAAATGTAAACGATACATTAGGCCACGAGATAGGTGATGAATATATATTAAATGTTAGTAAAGTTTTAATAAATTCTGTTAGAGAAGATGATATAATAGCTAGGCTTGGTGGGGATGAATTTATTATCATTGTAAACAACATAGAAGAAAAAGATGTTAACATTGTTTTAGATAGAATAACCAAAAAAATTATTTTATTAGATAAACTAACGATAGGTTATAAAGTTTCTGCTAGCTTAGGCATTACATTTATAAATGAAGAATTGTTAAAAACAGGTGTTGAAAATATTATTAAAATTGCTGATGATAAAATGAGGATAGAGAAAAAGTTATCAAAAGGAGAGAGATTATAAATGTTAAAAATAATGGCTTTTTTATTTTTTATGGTATATCTCTATATTATTTTTTTTAATTCATCAAAATTATTTTTAAATAGTGCTAATAAAAAAATTTATATCCATTTAGCTATGTTTATAAATTTGCTTATTTTAGGCTTACTTTTTTATCTTGAAAAACCAGTGTATGAATGGTTTTTAATGGTATCTTATTTTTTATTAATAAGTATTGAGCTTAAATTTATATATAATGATGAATGGATAAAAAATATTTTCATTACTTTATGTTTTGGGGTTAATTTTTTTGCTGTAAGATTAATATATATATGTATACATTCTATAATGGCTAATACACCTATAAATTTAGTAGTAAAAGATTTTGAAACAATGCTATCTGTAACCGTTATAGCTTTAATAACCGTTAGCATATACATATTACCCCTTATTATTATGATCCCTATAAAATATATACATATGATAGTTACAGATAAAGGAAATTTAAAGTTTGGTATTATTATATTAAGTTGTATATATATTTTTACTATGTTAAATACTTATTTTTTATATATTGAAAAAGATAGCATTTTGATGACTATATTATGGCTAAAATTTGGCATATGTAGTATAATAGGCTTTTTTGTTGCTATTATATATTGTTATCTATTTGCTAAGCTACAATTATACGTTGTTAAAGCAGAAAATATTGAAAAAGAACTAAAAGAAGATGAAATATTATTAAAAAAATTAGAAAATGAAGCTAACTATGATTATTTTACATCTTGTTTAAAAAGAGAAAATATATATAAAAGGATAGACCATATATTAGCAGGTTTTCCATTTTTTTGCATAGCTTTTATAGATATAGACGGACTTAAAATAACAAATGATGTTTATGGCCACGATGAAGGAGATTTTTATATAAAAGCAGTTGCCGAAATATTAAATGATGAGTTTATAGGTAAAGATATAGGCCGAATAGGTGGAGATGAATTTTTAGTTGTTCTTGAACATACAGATATTTATACGGCTATGAAATGTGTTATTAGATGCTTTGAAAAGGTAGAAAATATAAGCAAAGTTTTTAATAAACCTTATAGCACATCTATAAGCTATGGTGTTATAGAAGTAACGCCCGATAATAAACTTTCTAGAGATGAAATAATAAAATTAGCAGATATCCAAATGTATAATTTTAAAAAATCTAGGAAAAAAAATAGAAAATAAAGGAGATATATTTTTCTATCTCCTTTATTTTTATATTTTTATAATAAATATTACCCTAATAATTAGAAAATAACAACTTTTATTTTAAAGCATCTGCAAAAGTTTTTGTTATTAATTGTGGTCTTGTTATAGCGCTACCTACAACAACTGAATATGCCCCCATATCTATAGCTCTTTTAGCTTGTTCTGGGGTATTAAAGTTACCTTCTGCTATAACCTTTGCTTTTTTACAATCTTTTATTAATTTTTCTAATACTTCAAATTTTTCTATTTTTTTAGATTGTTCTGTATATCCTATTAGAGTAGTTCCTACATATTGAAAGCCTATTTTATCTGCTCTTATACCTTCTTCATAAGTTGATATATCTGCCATAAATTTCTGATTTTTATATTTTTCTATTATTTCTTTTAAAAAATTTTCATCTTGATTTATTGTAGCATCAACAGCTATAATATCTACACCTTCTTCTATAAGCTGCTCAACCTCTTTCATTGTTGGTGTAATATAAGGTATAATATTTTCATAATCTTTTTTTATAATTCCAATAATAGGTAAATTTACATTTTTTTTAATCTCTTTTATGTCTTCTATACTATTAGCTCTTATACCTACTGCTCCACCTTCATATGCTGCCAATGCCATTTTACCCATTATAAAAGAACTATGCAGAGGCTCATTTTCTAAAGCCTGACACGATACTATAAGTCCTTTTTCCATAAATAAACCTCCTTATGCTTTTACTAGCTGTTTAGTTTTTAAGTTGTTCTAGAGTGTAAGTTTTATAGATAGATTTTGAGCCTCTTGGTGCTGTTTCATACATTATAGCAATATCATTATTTGGCAATTCTGTTAAACAAGAATATTGAAACTCACCACTATTAACTTGCTCTTTATATTTCCAATCTACATTATATCTTGTTTTTCCTTCACTATCTTTATATTCATCTATTAATCCAACTCTTATTATACCATTATTTCTATTTGGACCTTCTGGGCTAGATAAAATTATAGCATCTTTTCCATCTACTTTTTGGCTATAATTTATAACAGATATCATACAACCAGAGCCATTATGACCATAAGGTAAGCCCTTATCTTGTTTTAAAGGTTCAAATGTTACACCACCGTCAAAGCTATCTGCATAACCTATATAACCAGCACTACCTCTAGCATACATTCTAACAGTGCCATCTGGTAATTGTATTAATTGAGCCTCACTAGCTTTACCTGGGCTATCTTGTTGGCTTAAAGTAACTCTGTTTCCTCTGCTCCAAGTTTTTCCGTTATCATCACTATATATAACACCGCTTCTTTCTCCATCTTCGCTATCATATATAGGCACTAAAATTCTACCTTTGTATTCACCTTCTGTTATAGTAAGTCCTCTTCCTGGGCCTGTTCCCATAAATCTTTCATTATCTCTTTTTAAATAATTTAAACACATTGGATCACTCCAAGTTTTACCACCATCTTCGCTTGATATAGTCCACATATAAGATGTTGAAAATACTTTAAAAATAGAATCTTTGTAAAAAATATTCATAGGAACTTCTTTACCATTGTAGCTGCCATTAGGATTTTTTTGTTTAACTTTTAATTGTTCTCCATTTTTATATAGGTTAAAATAACCGTCTACAGAATATTCTGTAGCATTACCTTGCTCATCAAATATTTTATTATCTTTTATATAATAATTAAAATTGTTAAAGTTTATTGTATCTTTGCTTGTTGTTAATGCTAAATATTTTTCACCGTTAATAGTTTTATAGCCTGAGCCTGCTTTTGCATTAGGATAACCATAGCCTGCTGGAAATACGTCTACTGTAAGATGAATTTTACCATCTAATCCTTGCACAATGTTTGTATCTATAAATGATGCACTATTAGATGTTCTACCACTATCGTTAGAATAATCTCCAAAATAATAAGGGAAAGTTGCTTCTGACCATACGTTATCTTTTAATGTCATTAAAGCTATATCAATATTGTTAGGTGAATCTGCTTCAGAGCCAAACCTTGCATCTATCGTTGCAAAAACCGTTCCATCGGCTAACGTATACATTGCAGGTATTCTATGATAGCTTGAACCTGTAGACTGCTCGTTAAAAATTTGTTGCCCACCACTATCATTATTTTGCGTAGATGCAAATGCTAAATTTGAAAAAACACTAAAACTAAATACAGAACTTAAAAATAATGCTAAAACTTTTTTCTTCATAAATATAACCACCTTTACTATTAATTATTTTCAATATTACCTACATAAATACTATTTGTTCTAACCCCCGGTTTAATCTCCCCGTTTATTAAAACAATAGAACTATCATCTTTTATTAAACCAGCACCACAAGGTGCATCAAAAGGCACTTTTCCTATAGTTTTCCAACTATCACTTTTACTATTGTATATTAATATTTCTTTGTTCCAATTATATTGGTATGGATCTAACCTAAAATAAATATCTCTAAATTTTTCTAGTTGTTCATCTTTTAATGTGGTTAAATTTTTAACCGCATTATCATAAACTGTTTTATCAAAACCACCTATAACTAACATTTCATCATCATTAATCTTTATAGAGCTAGCACCATATAATGATATTTCTTTACCATTAATATTAACAGGTGCTACCTTTTCCCATTTATTTTGGCTAATATTATATTTATATCCATCTGTATATATAATATCTCCGCCACCGCTAAATAAATAAATTTCGTCATTTAAAACTTGTGCAACGGCCTGATTTCTTACAGAATTATCATTTAGAGTATTAAGCTCTTTTATAAAATTGTCATCTAAATTATAAGATATAAATCTATTACTAGGCTTACCATCTTGTTTTCCAAAACCAATATATAAAATGTTATTATGCTCAACTGCTATACCATCTGTTATAGTAAAAGGTAAATCGCCTATTTTTTCATATTTTATTTTTCCGTTAGATTGTGTAAAAAGTGTTATATCGTTGGCATTTTCATTGTTTGTGCTGCCACCTATATAATAAACACCTTTATCTGTAGTAACAGAGCTACCGTAAGCTATTTCAAAAGGCAATTGTTGTTGATCAACTATTTGTATATTATTATCTTCATCTTTTTTTAACAAATATACATCTTGGTAAGTTTTTTTAGCTCCACCTTCCAAAACACTTTTTTCTGGAAAGTTTGCTCCACCACCAACAATTATATAATCATTTATCTTTCCATATAAAACACCTGCCGTGCCTATATTTTTTTGATAGCCTTTTTGTGGCGGTAGCTCTCCGCTATGTTGCCATAATATTTTATTAATAGATTTTTCTTGGTTATCGGCTTCTTTAAAGCCACTTAATGTTGTTATAAATATACTAGCTATTAAAATTCCACTTAGACTTTTCTTTAATCTTTTCATAATAGTATCTCCTTTAATATTTAAAAATACTATATTATAATTATTTAATTACTAGGGGTTAAATTATTTCTGTCTAGCTAAAAAATTATAATATGCACCTATCATACCTGCATTATTTTTATATTGAGCAAATTTTATTTTAGTGTTTTTTAATATTGGCTCTATTAAATATTTTTTTAAATTATCTAATATTTTATCATATAAATAATCTTTTTGAGCCATTATACCTCCGCCTAAAACAACGGTTTCTGGATTTATAACATAGCATATATTAGCTATGCCATATGCTAAATTATCACAAAGTTTGTCTATTTGCTCTATACAAACTTTATCACCTTGTTTTGCTTTTTCAAAAATTATTTTACCATTAATTTCATCTTTATTTATGTTTAAAGCATTTGCCGTATTTTTCACTAGAGCTGTTGTAGATGCAATATTTTGAAATGTATCGTTAAATATATTCATATATCCTACCTCACAACCACTATTTGAAAAACCGTTTATAACTTTGTTATTTATAATAATACAACCACCTATACCTGTACCTATTGTAAGGCATAAGCTAGAATGTGTATTTTTAGAAGCACCTACATAACTTTCACAAATGCCCGCACAATTTACGTCATTTTCTACCTCACAAGGAATGTTAAAAAGTTTCTCAAAAGATTTTTTATAGTTTATACCAGTATAGTTTGGGATAGACTCATTGGCATATATTATTTCACCTGTATCGGCATTTACCATACCAGCTGTTGATATACATATGCCAACTATATTTTTTTGTAAAATATAGTCCTCACATATATTTTTTACTTTATCAAAAATATATTTTCCACCTTTAAATGCCTCTGTTTCTGTTTCATTAGCCTCTAAAATATTTCCGTCTTCTTCTATGATACCATATTTTATCATAGTTCCGCCTATATCTATACATACATATTGTTTTTTCATATTTTCACCTTAAATATAGCTTTTTTTACTTTTGTAGGCTTACAAACATTTACGGCAGTCATATGAGCATCATTAGGATAACAAATTAAAAAATCTTCTTTTTGTAAAACAACACTTGTTTTTACATCTCCTGTAAGTGGTAAAAAATCATCTTTTTCTACAAATTGTTTTTGCTCCATATTTTTTATAAAATTAATATTTATAATTTCTTCTCCATCTAAAATAAAATGTATGTCTAAATAATTTTTATGGGCTTCCCAAAATCTTTTATCTTCTGTTGTTGTTTCATATTCAACTATATTTACAAATAGATTTTTCCCATCTATTTCATAGCTACCTTTATCTAAAGATGCTAAATCATTTTTATTTATATATTCAAAACATTTTTTTATATTTTCTGGTAAAAAATTATATTCTTCTATATTTTTTATGTTACTATATATCATAACAAAACCTCCCTTCTATTCTTTATAATAAATAGTTGCTTTTTCATTAATATTGCTATTTTGTTTAAAAAATTTACTTGCTATAAGCCCTACTACTAAAGATACAACAATAGATATTATAGCATAAGACCAGCTTGTAATAGATGGCACTTTATATTTTATAAATATAATAACTATAGATGCAGCTATAAATGCTATAAAAGTACCTTTTGCATTAGCAGATTTTGTAAATGCACCTAAAACAAATATACCAACTAATACGCCTAATACTAAGCCCATAAATGCATTAAATGTTTCATAAGCAGATTTAATATTACCATTAGCAAGTAACATTGCAACAATTATTGTTAATATACCAACACCTAATGAAATATATTGAGCAAGTTTTGTTTGTTGAGCTTCGCTTATATCTTCTTTAATAAAAGGTTGAATATCTAAGCTCCAGCTTGTAGCAACAGAGTTTAAACCTGTTGATAAAGTAGATTGAGCTGCCGCGTATATAGCTGCTAATACTATACCTGTTATACCAACTGGTAGCTCATATGCTATATAATGAGCAAAAATTTTATCTCTTGTAACATCTGCAACAGACGGATCGTTAGCATAAAATACTGATAATCCTGTACCTATTAAATAAAATACTGTTGCTATAAATAAAGATAAAACACCGTTAGTAAGCATCATTTTGTTTAATTGTTTTCTATCAGTTGTTGTTGTAAATCTTTGTACTATATCTTGGCTAGATACAAAAGATGCAAATGTATTAAAACCAGAGCCAACCAAAATTATAAATGCACTTGTTTTAAATATATTAATATCAAAGAAAGGTTGTTCAGGCGATAAAAATTTACCATTGTGTGTAAGCTGGTCTAAAATAACAGGAAAACCACCATCTATTTGAGTTATTAAATATATTAAAGCAAATACAACACCTGCTATTAATATAGCTCCTTGTGTAAAATCTGTCCATAAAACAGATTTTATACCTCCTGTATAAGAATATACAATAGCTATAACACCCATTACAACAATTAAAATATTTACATTAATTTTCATAAGCGGTGCTAACGCAATACAAGGAAGGAACATAATAATAGACATACGCCCAACTTGGTATATGATAAACATAACTGCACCTAATATTCTAAGCCCTTTGCTACCAAATCTAAGCTCTAAATAATGATAAGCAGTATCTATATCTAATCTACTATAGATAGGTAAGAAAAATTTTATAGTTAAAGGTACTGCTATAAAAAGTCCTAACTGAGCAAACCATAATAACCAGGTATCTGCATAAGAGTTACCAGCCAAAGATAAAAAAGATATAGGACTTAAAAGAGTAGCAAATATAGAAACACTTGTTACCCACCAAGGAATAGTTCCATCACCTTTAAAAAACTCTTTTCCTTTCATATCTTTTTTAGAAAACACTATTCCAACTAATAGAACTGCTGCTAAATAAACTATAAGTATAACTAAGTCTATTTTCGTAAAACCAAAACCAGAGCTCATAACTACTCCCCCTAACTCTAATTTATATTTCTTATAATTTATATATGTGAAAAATTATTAAATTTCTCACATATATAAATTTAAAACTTTTTATTTAAAATATTTTTCATACATAGCTTTTGCTTTTTCTTTTTGGCTTTCTGTAATTAGAGACATTGGCTTTTTACAATATCCTGCATCTACCCCTTGTAATTGTAATAAATATTTTAATGTTTGATATAAACCATTACCTAAAATATCTGTTATCAAATCATTTGTAATATTTTGAATTTCAAAAGCTTCTTCAACTTTTCCTTGTTGTGCCAATTCAAAAATTTGTCTAGCTCTTATACCATTTACATTAAATGTTGAGCCAATAGCACCATCTACTTTTAAAACTGTAGCAGGTAACATCATTTCATCAAATCCTGCATAAATAAGGTGCTCTGGATAGGCCTTTCTAAGTCTTTCTAATAAATAAAAGTCTGCCGCTGTAAATTTTACACCTATTATTTTCTCATTTTCAAATAATTCTCCAAATTGTTCTACACTAATGTTAACCCCTGTTAAAAATGGTATTGAATAAATTATAAGATAATTATCAACGCTATTTATAATAGTATTGTAGTAATCTTTAATCTCTTCAAAGCTAAATTTATAGTAAAATGGAGTAACGGCAGATATAGCATCATAGCCAAGCTCTGTAACATATTTTGCAAGCTCTATAGATTCATTTATATTTAAAGAACCTACTTGAGCTATAAGTTTAATATCATTTTTAGCCTCATCTTTTGCTATTTCAAAAATTTTTTTCTTTTCTTCTGTAGATATTAAAAAGTTTTCACCTGTTGAACCACCAACATATAAACCGTCAACTTTCATTTTATCAATATTATGTCTTACTATTTGTCTTATACCTTGCTCATTAATATTACCTTGTTCATCAAAAGATGTTAATAATGCACTAAATATACCTTTTAAATCTTCTTTTTTCATAGCTATTGCTCCTTTTTTATATAATATTAAATAAATTTTCATTTTTATTAAAATAATTTATATATATATTATATTTATGAAAATTATTTTAATCAATAGTAATTATATTTAAAGTTTTTAATATTTTTTTATTTACTTTGTATATATATATTTTTTTTAATATTATAATAAATAATTTTATGTTAATTATTTATATATTATTATTATTTATATATTATTTTTTGTTAATTTATTATATTAAAATTATTTTATTGAATTATATATTTATTATGATATAATAATATATATATTTTAAACTATGGTGATAAAAAATGAACATTTTAGAAATAATACAGCTTAAATATCTTGAATTTTCTTTAAAAGAACAAAAAATTGCAGATTATATATTAGAAAATGCAACTAGTATAGAAAATATGAATATTACTATTTTTGCTAAAAATTGTAACGTTTCTACCGCTACGGTTACTAGGTTTTGCCAAAAAATAAACTGTCAAAGTTTTGCAAATTTAAAAATTAACCTTAGCTCTATAAATATCGCTTCTTCATCTATATCTACAAAAAACGATTTATTATATAAAGTTCATTCTTTTTATAAAGATATTATTAATATGACTAAAAATATAGTTAATATAGAAGATTTAAAAATTTTATATGACAAAATAAAAAATGCTAAAAGAATATATATTTATGGGCTTGGTAGCTCTGGCCTAACAGGTACAGAATTTATGCTTAGACTTATAAGAATGGGCTTTCATTGTCAATCTATTACAGATTCTCATCTTATGCTTATAAATAGCTCTATATTAAATGAAAATGATTTAGTAATAGCTTTATCTTGCTCAGGTGAAACATTAGATGTTATAAATGCGGTAAAATTGGCTAAAAAAAATAAATGCTTTGTAGCATCTATAACTAGCTTTCCTACCAGCACCCTATCTTTAAATTCTGATTTTTTCATTATTGTGCCTAATCCAAATTTATTAACAAAAAATTCTTTTATTAATACTCAGTTTTCAGCAATATATATTATAGATGTGTTAACAACTATATTTTTAGAAGAAGAAGAAATGAGAAAAAAAATGAATATTACAATAAATACTATATTAGAAAATCAAAAAAAATAGTTTATTATATTTTCATACTAATATTAATAATGACTAGATACGTATGTTTATACATATTATAAAACTTGCCTTAAAATTTAAAACTAAAAATTTTTATTTAAAAAAGTGTAGATAAAATCTACACTTTTTATAATTTAATTTTCTACAATACCTTTAAAGCCTCTGCCCATTACCTCGCTAACATTTGCAATAACAACAAAAGCATTTTCATCTATATCTGCTACCATATCTTTAAGCTCTGGTATTTGTTTTTGCTTAACAACGCAAAATATAACATTTTTTTCATTTTTAGTATACATACCTTTAGCATCTAAAGATGTTGCACCTCTATCAATAATATTTAAAATGCTATTACCTATTTCATCATATTTATCGCTAATAATAAATACTGCCTTAGCAAAATCAAAGCCATCTACAACTGCTCCAATAACCCTACTAACTATAAATACACTCATAATAGCATATAAAGTAGGTTTAACACCAAATACTAATATACCTACAAAAATAATAGTAGCATCTATACAAAGAAGTATTTTAGATATTTGTATATGCTTTAAATATTTATTTATTATAATAGCTAAAAGATCTGTTCCTCCTGTGCTACATCTATTTTTTATAATAAGACCTAAAGCTATACCATCTAAAACTGCCCCAAAAACAGCAGCTAAAAATATATCTTCTGTAAATGGTGGTAAAAAATCTGTAATAGCTAAAGCAAAAGATAGAAAAAATGTAGCAAACAAAGTGTTACCTAGAAATTTAAAACCAAATATTTTATATGCTACTAAAAACAAAGGTAAATTTATTAAAATATTACTTATCGCAAGGGGAAAAGGTATTCCAAAAGTTTTTTGAAAAACACTGTCTAATATAATACCAAAACCTGTAACACCACCTAATACAAAATGGTTTGGCTTTAAAAATACATTTAAAGATATAGATAATAAAAAACACCCAATAATAATATTTAAATATTTTATAAATGTTTTATTTTTTAATAGTTTTTTCATTTTTATCACCCTTTATTTTATATTTTAAAACTTCTATAATAAATAAAGGTAGCTTTAACATTCTTTTAAACCTTGTAGGTTGTGTTATAAGCCTATAAAACCATTCTAAATTTAATTTTATAAAAATTTTAGGAGCTCTTTTCACATTTCCACTCATAACATCAAAGCTACCACCAACACCTATCATAACTTTAACATTAATTTTATCTTTGTTGTTATATATCCATTTTTCTTGTCTAGGTGAGCCAAGCCCTACTAATAATAAATCTGGGCTAAGTTTATTTATCTCATCTATAATTATATTGCCCTCTTCATCTTTAAAATATCCATTATGAGTGCCAACTATTTTAAGCCCTTTATATTTTTTTTCCATCATTTCTTTTGCCAAAATAACTGTTTCTTCACTAGCACCTAAAAAATAAACTGTTTTATCTGTATTTTTTATTCTAGAAAAAATTTTTTGCACTAAATCGAAACCTGCTACACGCTCTTTTAAATTATAGCCTAAAATTTTAGCACCTATTACTACACCTATGCCATCTGGTATATTTAGGTTACTTTCATTTAAAATTTTTTTAAATTGGCTATCTGTAAGAGCATTCATAATAAATTCAGGATTTGGTGTAAAAATTATCTTTTTTTCATTTTCTTCAAGATATAATAAAACTAAACCTAAAGCTTCATTTAAATTTACATTATTTATAGGAACGCCTAATATGTTGCAAACTGTAAAAGACATACACAAACTCCTTTTATTTTATCTCATAATCACCTTTTACCAAAAACCACGCTTTTTCACTAACTTTAACACCTCTACCATCATCTCTAGGTATTATAATAAGATGGTTTTTGTTTATAGTATTTTTATTTTTAATCTCTAAACCATTTGTTAGATTAGCAATACCCTCTGCACCCGGCACAACAGCACTACCTTTACCACTTCTTAATATAAGCTCTGTACCTTCTTTGCCATATATAGTTTGTCCTACTTCTACTAAAACAGGTTTAAAGCTATTGCCGCTTATTTGCACATTTGTATTATTACTACTATTATTGTTAGATGTATTGTTATCAGAGCCTACAGTAGTATTTATAATCTCTAAAACTTGGTTAATTTTATCATCTACATAGCTTTTAGCTACTAAAGGATCTTCTGAGCTACCTGCTTGGTTATTAGCAAAAGTAACACCCGTAGCTATTATAACAGTTGCTAAAAATATTTGTATGCCCACTAAAAGTTTTTGTTTCATTTAATCTCCCCCTAAAAATAAGTTATTTTTTATCTTTTTCCTGTTCTATTTTTTTCATTTTTCTTATTTTTTCAAGCTCAACATTTAAAAGCATCTCATTTTGTCTAGCTTTATCTAAAAGAATGTCTATTTTTTCTATCAAAATATCTTCATATCTTTCAAGGCCTAAAAACATACCCTCCATTTGAGCGGTAAGCCTTTTTGCATCTATATCACCAGTTCTAATATCTCCACCATTTGGCATATTTAAAACATCTAAATAATATTCTATTTTAGGGTCATAAACAAGCCCAATCATAGGCACTTTTTTAGATGCAGAAAATAACAATGTGTGAAGCCTCATACCTAATATAAGTTTCATTTGGCCTATTATGCCAAGTATTTCATCTGGTTTATACAGCTCTTGTAATATATAGCTATCTTGTTTCATTTCATACATAACTTTTTTAGAGGTTTCTATATCTTTTGGTTGTTCCATAGGTATAAAAAGAACTGTTTTACCTTGCTTTACCATATTATCACAGGCTTTAGCTATTTCTTTAATATATTTATCTCCATATTTAGCCTTGCTCCAGTTTCTAACAGATACGCCTATTATATCTTTATCTAAAGGTATTTTTTCTTTTATTAAAAATTGTCTTGCCTTTTCATCTGATATAGACTTAAGGGTAAAAGCTGCATCTGCCGTAATATGAATTTGAGGTTTTTTAACGCCCATATCTAAAAGATCTTTTTTAGAAAATTCTTCTCTAAGAGTAATTAAATCTACGTTATTTACTACCATTTTTACTAATTTTCTATTTAGCTTTCCATTAACAGGGCCTATACCATTAGAATAAAGCATCACCTTTTTCTTAAAAAGCTTTGCCATTTTTATAATGCTTAAATAATATAAAAGTGAACGGGTGCTAGTGCCATTTTGTATTAAAGTGCCTCCTCCAGATAGTATGATATCACTTTTTACAATAGCTCTCATCACTTCAATAGCGTTAAACCTCTGTATAGAATTAATATTATATTCAGTTTTTGTTAATTCAGGAATATGAGAAATAGCAGTTATATTAACATCTGGTGCCATTTCTTTAATGTTTGTTGTCATAGCCATTAAAGTTGCCTCATCTCCGCAATTTCCATATCCATGATACCCAGCTATTAATAAGTTAATCATTGGTTATCCCTTCTTAAAATTTATTTGTTAAAGTTTCATTATTATCTTTATAATTTATATACCAAAAATGCATAAGTACCGCCACTAAAAGCCAAAAACAAGATGTCATCATAGGCACTTCAAAAACATTTTCCACAAAGTTATGCACAATAACCCCAAAAAGCCCTGCTAAAATGCCTATCTCTAGCTCTTTAGATACTTTATCTGTTGTTATTCTAATAGTTCTCAAACCATTTATTATTATTTGATACATAAGCATTACAAATGCAAACAATCCAAAAAGCCCTGTTTCTACAGCAGTCTTTAAATAATAGTTATCCATATAGAAAGTTTCTACCATTTCTGTACCTACTAAATAAGACAAACCATTATTCATAGCAACTGCTCCACCAAAATGACCAAGTCCCACACCAAAAAGCGGTGTACCTTGTAAAATTTGTAAGCCTGTTATCCATCTTACAAGCCTACCACCTCTTAAGCTACTTTCTATATATTCTGGGCTTAACATATAAGTTATTCTATTAGCTATACCTGGCACTAAAACCACCGCTAATAAACCTAAAATTATAACTGGTATTAAAAGTCTTTTATCTTTTAAAAATACATAAAACAATATAGCTACACCAAAACCTATCCAAGCACCTCTTGAGAAAGTAAATACTAAACAACCTGCCATCATTAATGCAAGAAAATAAAATAAAGCTTTTGTTTTTTTATTTTTATATATAGCACCAAAAGATAAAGTTAAAGGTAAGGCTAAAGTCATAAGAGAGCCTAAAATATTAGGGCTTGTTAAAATAGAAAACACCCTTGTTCTAACTCCTGCTTCATTTTTATCTACCCAACCTGCTGGTGTTTCAACACCTATTATATATTGATATACGCCGTGTATAGCCATTAAAGATACTACTATTACAAATATTAGACATAATCTTTTTGCCCCTTTAGTGTCTTTTAAAAGCTGTATTATAACAAAATACCATAGTATGTATTGTATAACCGCTCTAAAGCCCTCTAAAGATATTCTATAGTCTGGAGAGTTTAAAATAAACACAATAAACATTGCTATTAAAAATAATATAACGGGCAGGTCTAAAGGTGTTTGTTTTACCCCCTCCTCATCTCTATATTTAATATATTTATAGCCCCAAACTAAAAACATAGCTATAAATAAAAGTTCGTCCCATATGCTTGCTACACTTGGTGCAAAGCTTCTTAGTATAAAATCTATAAAAGGATATAGACAAAGGGCATATGCTATAATTTGATAATTGGCAAAGACAAGCCCTATTATAGCTAATATTGATAAAAACATAATTACCTTTTCAATACCAAAAAATGCACCAAATATACCAGCTAATGAAAACAATATTATTAAAATAATTAGCGTTTGCTTTTTCACATCTTCACCAACTCTTGAATATTTTGTAAATAAAACTTTGTTTAAAACAATTTGTACTTTTGCTAAATAAGAAAAGTATTATCGTTATAGCTAAAAGCCCATAAGATACATATATATTTAATGTATCAAATATAATAGCCGATATAGTGTAGGCTAAATTAAAGGCAGCTAATAGCACAACTATTAATAATAAGTTTTTCTCTTTTGTAGAATATTTTACACTTCTTAGCTCAAAAAAAGTATTGCTACCTAAAAGCCATTTTTTTATTTTTATGTGTAAAAAATCCATTAATTTATCTACTTTTTTAACTATTTTTCTAATAATTTTATATGTTATACTATTTAAAAAATAAGGTTTTTTATCTAGATAATCTTGAAATTTTTTATATAAAAAACTTTCTTTAAAACATTTAGATATTTTACCTAAATTTTTCTTTAATAAACTATTATTATAAGGCTTTATAAATATTTTATCAATAAGCCTATAAATAATACTATTTTTTATAAATAAAGGCATTTTATACCTCCTATTCTGTTACAGTTTCACTTTCTGTAGCTTCTGTTGTATCTGTACTGCCTATATCTTTAAGCTCTATTCCACGCACTTTACAATTTGCCTCAAATTGTTGAGTTTTTAAAATAAAATTATAATTTACCCTAACTTCTTGGTTTCCTGCTTTTAAAATAGGACTAGATGCATTTACCGTATCTTTTATAACTACTGTTATATCTTTCCATAAAGGGTGCTCTTCTAAAATAGCCTCCCCATCAGAATTAGTAGTTATATAAGCGGCAGGAGCTACATCTACAGAAACTATCTCTGCATCTGTAAAAACATTGTTAGCTACAAGCTTATCTCCTGGTTTTAATGTTTCTGCTGCTTCTGGCACAATAGAATTGCCATACAATGTAACATATATCTCTTTTTTACCATCTAAAGGGCTTTCTCCTTCGGCATTTCTAGCACTACTAGTAATTCTTATACCAATAACTGCTATAACACCTATTATTACTATAGCTACTAATAAATCTACGATATTTACAATACCAAACAATTTTCCTTTTTCGTCTACTATTTTACTCACTTTTTAGTCTCCTTTAAAATATTTTTATAAATGTCTATATGTGTTTTTGCCATTTTTTCGTCTGAAAAATGGTCATAGGCATATTTATAAAAGCTTTCGCCAAAGCTAGACATAAGATTTTTATCTTTTAAAAGCATATCTATTTTTTTAGCTAATTCTTTGCTATTATGAGGCTTTATTAAAAAACCTGTTTCGTTATCTTTTATCATTTCGGGTATACCACCAACACAAGTTGCTATTGTAGCTTTTTTTAGCCTTGCCCCTTCTAAAAGAGCATAAGGAAAACTCTCAGAATAACTAGTTAAAACATTTATATCTAAAACATTATAAAAGCTATTTATATCATTTACAAAACCAAGCATTTTAACATTATCTTGCAAATTGTTTTCTTTTATAAAAGTTTTCATACTATCTTCTAATGTTCCACTACCTGCTATTAAAAACATAATATTTTTATTAGTTTTTAATAAATATTTACTAGCCTCTAAAAAATGCTTTAAACCTTTTACCTGTTGTAGCCTTGCTGCTATACCTACATATACATAATCTTCGTTATAACATATATCAAAGCCTTTTAAAAACTCTTTTTTATCTAAAGGTTTTATTTTCTTTTGCATATTTATACCATTATATATTACTTTTAGTTTTTCTTTGTTAAATCCTCTTTCTATAAGCATATTTTTAAAAGCTTCTGTAACGGCTAATATATAGTCAAACTTTCTAAGTGCAATAGCATTAATAGGCATAAATATAGCCTGTTTATATATACTATCTTTGAAATCTAGCTTATAATCACTATGCAGAGTAGTTATGAAAGGTATGTTAAAGCTATTTTTTATAAAAAATGATATATAGTTAGCTCTAGCTCCGTGGCAATGTATTATATCATAACCACCTTTAGCTATATATTTTTTTATTTCTATAATAGGCTTTAAGCTATATCTTTTCTTTTGATGTATAATCTTTATAGGTATGCCTTCTTTTTTGGCTTCTTCTGTAAAAACACCTTCCATTATACATAAAAGCTCTACATTTATGCCTTCCTTCATAAGCCTTTTAAGAAGAGTTATAACGTGGGTTTTTGCTCCACCACCATCTCCTCCGCTTATTAAATGAAGCACTTTCATTTTATTATCACGCCCCAAGGTATTTTATTTTAATATTAGCAATATGTTGGCTATTATAGCCTTTATATTTTTAGTTAAAAATTAATATTTAAGCTAATATACTTTAATATTATAATATATTATTATATTTTTAACAAATTAATTTTTTGTAAACTCTAAAGCCTTATCAAAAATATTAGCTAAATCTTTTGTAAGGGCTTTTCTTTCAAATTTTTCTATTACGCTAAAATTTGGCTCAAAATCTAACATATTTTTTTGCCATTTTTCATAATATTGTTTTATTATATTTTCTATTTCTAAAACATTATCTGTATTAGCTACAATACCTATTTTACTTTCTAAAACTAAATCTTTAGCTACACCCTCTGGCAATATGGCAATAACTGGCCTTCTTGTGTTCATATATTCAAATATTTTTCCTGTATAAAAAGCATTAGCTCCAACACCACTACCCTCTATTAAAACTAAAGCATCTGAGCTAAGCTGATGTTTTATACAAACATTGTGAGGCACATAACCTATTATCTCTATTTCATTAGTCAAGCTAAAGCTATCTATTTGTGCTTGCAATTTATCTTTATGATAATTACCAATAAGTTTAACCTTTAGGCTATCATCTTTAATTATACCTTTATCTTTTAAATTTTTTATAGCTTTAAAAAAGTTATCTGGCTTTCTTCTTCCATATAAAGCCCCTGTATAAACCATAGTAAATTTATCATTGTTAGCTTTTGTAAAGTCCATATTATAAAAATCTTCTTCATCATATCCATTTGGTATAACGTAAAAATTATCTCCCTTTATACCATTATTTTTTATAAAATTATCTCTCATAACAGGAGTATTAGTTATAAGATAATCTGCCTCTAAAAGAACATCTTTTTCCATATTTTTTTCTATTTTAGTTCTAATAGGGTTATGTGGGTTATCTAATGTATATGGATTGTTTGTCCATTCATCTCTAAAATCTACTACCCATTTTATATGAGGCATTTTTCTTTTTATATATAAACCTAAAAGATGATCACTATAAGGTGCACTTGTTGTATATATAATTTTTATGTTATTTTCTTGTATAGTTTTTAAAGCTTCTTTTTTGCTTGTTTCAAACCATATTCTAGCACTATCTGGTATCATTATTTTAGCTAAAACTTTAAAAGGTATTTTTAATATGCCGTCCATCTCTGATGGTTCATAGGCTTTTGTTCTAACTATTTTTACACCTTGTGGAACATCATTTAAAAGAGTTTCATCTATTAGCTTTGCTCCTTCTGTTTTTCTTGTAAAAACAATAGGCTCATAACCAAAAGCTCTAAGGTGCTTTACAAATTTAACGCTTCTTTGCACCCCAGAACCACCCATAGGGGGAAACTGGTTTGCAATAATAAGAACTTTTTCCATTATTTTTCACCTAATAAATAATAATTTATATTGTTTTTAATAATTTCTTCTTTACTAAAGAAATTTCTTGTGTCTAAAATATTTTTATCTTTTAATAATGTAGATACTTTGTTAAAATCTATATCTTTAAATTCATCGTGGTTTACACCTAAAACCATAATGCTAGCATCTTTAACTGCATCATAAATATCCATATTATTTTCTACCTGCTCTTTAGCGTGTGGGTCACATACATTTACTTTTACATTTTCTTTTTTAAGCATATGTAAAAGATGCATAACAGGGCTTTCTCTAACATCATCTATATTAGGTTTATAAGTTACACCAAGCAATGCTACCTTTTGTCCATTAAAACCGTCTAATATATTTTTTATTTTATCAAATACAAATTGTGGCATACTGTCATTTATAAGCCTTGCTTGTTTAATAAGTTTAGCATTTTGTGATTTTTCTACCAAAAACCAAGGATCTAAAGCAATACAATGTCCCCCTACTCCAGGCCCTGGGCTTAATATATTTACACGTGGGTGATGGTTTGCAAGGCGTATAACCTCAAAAGCATTAACACCAAGCTCTTCGCTTATTTTTGCAAGCTCATTAGCTAAAGCTATATTTACATCTCTAAAAGTATTTTCCATTACTTTACACATTTCGGCAGTTGTTGATGTAGTTATAAATATCTCTCCTTCAACAATACTTTCATATACTTTTTTAACCTCTAAGCTAGATTTTTCATTTATGCCACCAACTATACGGCTATTTGTTCTAAGCTCTTCTATAACTTTACCTGGTAAAATACGCTCAGGAGAATGTGCCACTAAAAGTTCTTCTCCAAGCTCAAGCCCCGTTTCTTTAAGGATAGGTAACATTAAATCTTCTACTGTACGTGGTGGTGATGTAGACTCTAATATAACTATACAACCTTTTCTAAGATGTGGTACAATAGCTTTTGTAGCACTTTCTACATAGCTCATATCGGCCGTTTTATCTTCATTAATAGGTGTAGGAACGGCTATTATATATACATCACAATCGGCAGGGCAAGATGTAGTAGCAGATAAATTGCCACTAGCTACGCATTCTTTAACAAGCTCTAAAAGCCCTGGCTCTTCTATTATTATTTCACCTCTGTTAAGCGCATCTACCGCTTTTTTATTTAAATCATAGCCTATTACTTTATGGCCTTTAGATGCAAACATAGCTGCTGTAGGTAACCCAACATATCCAATACCAATCATACAAATCTTTTTCATAGGTGTAAATTCCTTTCATATCTATTTTAAATAAAATATTTATAGTTTTTTACATTATTTCTATTTTACCACTTTTTATAACCTTTAACAATATTTATTTATAATAATACTATTATTTTCACAAAAAATTTACAAAATTAGATATAATACTATTTTAGTTTATTTATAATAATATTAATTTCATTTTTAGCTTCTCCCGTAAAATATAAAGCTAATGTATAAACAATCATTCCTAAAAATACTAAAATACATAATGTAATAATATTAATAGGTAAAAACATTTTTACAGCTAATATAAAAGCCCCCATTATAAATACACTTATTAAAATTCTACATAGTGACAATTTATTTATATTAAAAGGCATATGCTCTTTTGTTCCATTTTTAGCTAATAAGAAATATACAAAAAATGCTAAAAATGTGCTTATACCTGCAAATTTATAACCAAATATTTTTATAAATAGTAAGTTTAATATAATATTTAATATACCACTTATCATACTTCTTTTAAATATTTCTTTAGTTCTTGCGTTAAGCTCCCAAGGTTTTATAGCATATTCTGTAAGGCCTAAAAACATCATACCAAGAGCAACAAAGCCCATTATTGTATGTCCTTCAAAATATTTAGCCTCAAATAATACACTAGCTACAAAATCTGATATACAAAATACCCCTACAACTGCTGGTAGCGATATTAAAAAATACGTCCTTATAGCGTTACCTATAAGCGTTTTTGTAAGCTCAGTATCTCCTTCGCTCCAAGTTCTAATAATTGTAGGATAGCTACCTCTCATAGCTCCCGCTGCTAAAAGGGTAAAAGCAGAGGCTATTATAGAATAGTTTGTTTGATATATACCTACTTTATCTTCCCCTAAAAAATATTGTATAACATATATATCTGATTTATTCAAAACAGATGTAGCTATCATATTACCCATTAAAGGCATACCATACATTTTTAAAACTTTTAATATTTCTTTATCAAAATAGTCCTTTTTTATATGTTTTTTTATATCTAATTTTATAAACCCTATTAAAACTGTTATAAAATCAAATATTATATAAGATACAAATATCCATTCTATTTTTGTTGTAAAAAATTTATTTAAAATAATAATAGATAAAAGCTTACCTACCACATTTATAACCGATAAAACTAAGTTTATTTTACTTTTTCTAACACCTGCTAACATACCTATAACAAGTTGAGATGTATTATAAGTAAAAAACATAACTACACTTACTATAATAAGGCTTAAAGGATAAATATTTGTTATAGATTTAAAAAATCCTAAGCTAAGCAATAATATAACAAAGCTACTTATAAAAAATACAATTATATTAACTTTAAACCAAGAAAAGAAAACCGTTGAAAAAAACTTATCTTGCTCATTATCTAACTCATATTTATTTATATATCTTAAAACAGACTGAACCAACCATTGTATTAAAACCATAGCAACAGTTGTTATAGCTATATTTATAGTAGAATATCTTCCTGTTTGCTCTGGCACATATATATAGGACATAGCAGAAATAGTTAAAACCCCTACTATACCCTCTATAATTTTTGCTATCATATATATAATAGTATCTTTAGCCATAGCTTGACTTTTTGTATTTGACATTTTTATCCCTCTTCTATTTGTAATTTTTATATATTATATCTAATTTTTTTTACTTTGTCTATTTTAAAACAAAAAAAGTAGGCTTTTAACCTACTTAAAAGTTATAAATAAAATTAGCTTAATTGTTTAATTTTATTTTCTATATCTTCTTTAGATACAGTATTTAAAGATGTAATGTTACAATCTAAAGCTTTTTTAAAATATTCTAAAGCTTTATCTTTATTATTTTCTTTTTCTTCAATAGTTCCTAAATGATAAAGACTATCAACAGATTTAGGATTAAGCTCTATAGATTTTAAAAATTTTTCTTTTGCATTTTTTAAATCATTTTGTTCTAAATAAATTTGTCCTAAGTTATCCCAAGCAGATGCAAAGTTTTCATCATCATCAATAGCTAATTGAGATATCTCCCTAGCTTTTTCATAATCTTTTTTTAATAAATAAAAATAGCCTAAAGTTGTAAGAGTATTAGGGCTAACATAGTCAAATTGTTTTCTTAAGTCTTCTAAAGTAGATATAGCTTTATCTATATCATCTAATCTCCAGTATGTACTAGCTATAGCAAGAGGTATATTTTTTTGTAACAACATTGTTCTATTAAGTGATGCAGGAGCAAATGTTTTTTTATTAGCTTTTTTATTGTTAAGCTCTTGTGATTTAAAAAAAAGATTTAAAGCCTCTTTAAAGTTTCCATCTTGTAAAAGTATAAGCCCATAATTATATATAGCTAATATATTTTTGGTATTGCTATTTATAGCTTTTTCAAAGCAAATAGTAGCACGCTCTCTATCACCTTTTACCAAATAGCCATTGCCTAAAAAACCATATATATAACCTTTCATAACTCACCTCTATTATAGTATATTATAATAGAAATTTTAACATTAAATAATAATCTATGCAATAATTATTTATAAAGTATAAGTCTTAAAAAACCTATAATTATTAATATAAGGCCAGATAATATAGATATTTTCGTTTCGTCTAAAAATTTTAAAGATGTTTTTTTACCTAAAAATGTACCTAATAATAAAAATGTTAATTGAAATATAACTACAAATATAGGAAATAAAAAAGTATATTTTTCAAAAGAAGATATAGCTATGCTTGTTCCTATACAATCTAAAGATAAGGCTATACCTAAATAAAAAGCCTCTTTAGGGTCTATCTTCAAAGAGTTATTTATATCACACATAGAAGGTGTTTTTATAATATTTATAGTTATGCCTAAAGATTTTATAAAAAATGAATATATATTTTTATGTTGCTTATCTATAGTAGGTATTGTTATAGGCTTTGCATTTTCTTCTTTTTCTAGTCCTTTTTTTATAATAAATAAACCAAGCATTACTAATATTAAAATACTTATAAAAGATGTAATTCTTTCAGAAAAAATAGAAGCTATTATATCTCCAAACCATATAGATATAGTAGAAAATAAAAGTGCTATAAAAGATATAATAATTAATGCAGAGATTTTAAAATTTATTTTTCTAATACCATAAGATGCACCTATGCTAAAAGCATCTATACTTAAAGCTAAAGCTAATATAACTAGTTGTAAAAGCATTTTTTATCCCCCTTATATAAAACCTTATTTTATTATATGTTTTATATAAAAAAAGGTTAATATAAAAATATTAGCATATAAAATAAGACAAGCTAATATAATTGTATAAATAATTTTTTTAAGAGGTGAACAAATGAACTATCATTATAAAAACATTAAAGAAACAGAAAAACTTTTAAAAACTAATATACAAAAGGGACTAGATAATAATGAGGCGATAAATAGGCTTAAAAAAAATGGAGAAAACATAATAAAAGATAATAATAAAAAAAGCAACATATCAAAATTTTTATCCCAGTTTAATGATTTTATGGTTATAATACTTTTAGTAGCCGGTGGTATATCTTTTATAACAAGCTTTTTACAAGGAGAAAAAGACTTTTTAGATGCTATTATTATAATTTTAATAGTTTTTTTAAATGCTATTTTAGGCTTTATGCAAGAAAATAAAGCCGAAAAAGCTTTAGAAGCATTAAAAAAAATGTCTTCTCCTAAAGCTAACGTTATAAGAAATGGGGTTTTGCAAAAAATAGATAGTACAAGCCTTGTAATAGGTGATATTATCGTTATAAATAGTGGTGACTATATATCTGCAGATGCTAGGCTTATAGAATGTAACAATTTAAAAATAGAAGAAGCCTCTTTAACAGGAGAAAGCACAGCAATAGAAAAAACAATAGATACAATAACGATAGAAAATAGCTCTATCGGGGATAGAAAAAATATAGTTTATAGTGGCACTTTAGCTATTAATGGTAAAGGTAAAGCTATAGTTACCGCAACAGGTATGCAAACAGAGATGGGAAAAATAGCTCATATGCTTATAAGCCAAGAAGATGAACAAACAAACCTACAAAAAAAATTAGAAGAAACAGGCAAAATATTAGGTATAGGTGCACTTATTATTTGCTTTGGTATATTTTTTATAGGCTTATTTAGAAAAATACCGCCTTTTGAAATGTTTATGACTTCTGTTAGCCTTGCGGTAGCTGCTATACCAGAAGGACTACCTGCTATAGTAACTATTATGCTTGCTATAGGCGTTGAAAAAATGGTTAAAAAAAATGCTATAATAAGAAAGCTCCCTGCTGTTGAGGCTTTAGGCTCTGCTACCGTTATATGCTCAGATAAAACAGGAACACTAACTCAAAATAAAATGAAAGTTGTAAAAACATATACAAAAGACAAACAAATGTTATATAGTATGGCTTGTCTTTGTAATAATGTAGAAATAGGACTTGAAAATAAGCTAATAGGTGAACCAACAGAAATTGCTCTTATGGAACTAGCTATACAAAACGGCGTATATAAAAATAAGGAAGAAGAAGTTTTACCTCGTGTAAATGAAATACCTTTCGATTCTAAAAGAAAGATGATGACAACAATACATAGAAATAAAACAGGCTATAAAATAATAACAAAAGGTGCTATAGATATGCTTTTGCAAAGATGTAGCTATTATTATGAAAATGGTAAAAAAGAGCCTTTAACAGAAAATAAGAAAAAAGAAATTTTAAGAGAAAATATGTCTATGGCTAAAGATGCTTTAAGAGTTTTAGCTATATGCTACAAAGATAGCGAAAGCTATGTAGATATAAAAAGCACAAATGTAGAAAAAAACCTTATATTTTTAGGTATGGTTGGTATGATAGATCCACCTAGAGAAGAAACTTATGATGCGGTTATAAAATGTAAAAAAGCAGGTATAAAACCTGTTATGATAACAGGTGATCATATAGAAACAGCAAAAGCTATAGGTAAAAAAATAGGTATATTAAGAGAAGAAGGGCTAGCTATAACAGGAGCAGAGCTTGACAATATTTCAGATAAAGATCTTAACGAAAATATATACAAATATGATGTTTTTGCAAGGGTTAGTCCAGAGCATAAAGTGCGTATAGTAAAGGCTTTTAAGAAAAAAGGTAACATTGTAGCTATGACAGGAGATGGTGTAAATGATGCTCCTGCTTTAAAAACGGCAGATATAGGTTGTGCAATGGGCATAACAGGAACAGATGTTGCAAAAGGTGCATCAGATATTATATTAGCAGATGACAATTTTTCTACAATAGTAGATGCAATTAAAGAAGGACGAGCTATATATGAAAATATAAAAAAATCGGTACATTTTTTATTATCTAGCAACATAGGTGAAATAGTAACAATATTAGTAGCTCTTTTAATAGGCTTTAAAACACCACTTGTAGCTATACAATTATTATGGATAAACCTTGTTACAGATTCTTTACCTGCTATTGCTCTTGGTATAGACCCACCAGATAAAACATTAATGGAAGGCCGTGTTAAAAAATCTAAAAAAGGTATATTTACAAAAGATAGATGGATAAGAATAGGACTAGAGGGTATGATGATTGGTTGTCTTGCTTTACTTGCATATGCGATAGGATCGGTAATTTTTAAACAACGTATAATAGGTAGCACAATGGCTTTTGCTACCCTTAGTATATCTCAATTAATACACGCCTTTAATATGAAAACAGAAAAATCTATTTTTTCTATAAATATATTTAACAATATATATTTAATAGGTGCTTTAATAGTGGGAACATTTTTACAAGTATCTGTTATAATGATACCTTATTTTGCTAATATTTTTAAGGTAACACCTCTTAATACAAATCAATGGTTAATTGTTTTAATATTATGTATTATGCCTATAATTATTGTAGAGATAGAAAAAGCTCTAGCAAATAAAAAATAAAATTTATAAAAAGGTATTTTTATCTTTTATTTGGGAACTATAAAATATATAGTTTTTAGATGGAGGATAAAAAATGTTAAAAAAGGTATATTTTGTATTATTTTTTATATTAATTATACTTGTAGCTATAATTAGTGCTACTATAGGCTATAATATTTATGATAATAAAAACAATAAAGAAATAGTAGAAGAAACAATAGATAAATCACAAGCTAATGTAAATTTTATAAAAGAGGAAGAAAAACCTGTAGATAACATACAGGTAGCAAAAATAACTCCTTCTACAAAAATGACTTATGAATATTTTTATAAAAATGATAATATAACAGAAACTGTTGAAGATGTGCCACCTTATTTTTTAATAGATTTAACAAGAAACGATTTAGAAACAAATTTTAAAGATTGGCAAATTAAATCTTTTTCACAAAAAGAGGTTGTTTTACAAAAAACTATAGATGGAGAAAGCACCCAACATTATATAATAGGAGAATATGAAGGATATATAGCCGTATTTTATGAAAAAGAAATAAATGGAACAAAGCTAAAAGAGATAACAAATATACCATTAGAAAGTTTATCAAAAGAAGAGCAAGAAGAAATTAGAAAGGGAATAACTATAGTAGGTAAAGAAGAATTAATGAAATTTTTGCAAAATTATGGTAGTTAAAGTGTATAATTTGTAAAAAATTGACAAAAAATCCTATAAAAAAAATTAATCTTTGTTAACATTTTTATTTTAAATGTGATATAATAGTAGATGTGAAAACCCTTAAATATTTTCACATTTACAGTTAAGAACATCCCCCAATCAGTTCTTCTGTAAACCCCATAAAAAATACCTTCTCTTTATGAATGAAAAGGATAGCTCCGTTAGCTATCCTTTTTGGTGTTTTTTATATTTATAATTATGTGCTTAAATAATAATTCTAGGTTTAAAATATATCTAATTCCCTGTCATCTATCTATATAGCATTATAACAAAAATTTATTATACAGCTACATTTTTTAACATAAATGATAAAATATGCATATAATAAATTATCAGAAAATTATGAAAAAAGAATTATATAAAAATAAATCTTGCAAAAAAATATTTTATTTGTTAAAATAATATTAATTTATAAATTATTTAGGAGTGATTTTATGCATAGTATAGCTTTAGATAAAATGGTTTTACCTAAAATGGTTGATAATATATTAAAAAATACAAAAGGAAAAATAATAGTGCCAAATAGTAAAAAAGAGCTTTTAGACCTTGCTCTTGGTGGTAAAGAAAATAATACTTTTGATGTTATATACAATGTTAACGGTAAAGACATAAAAGAGGCTACTGTTGTAAGATGCAAAAATGGTATAGCAGTAAATTTTGAAGATGTTAGCCTTAGAAGGCGTGATCCTAACAGTATGGTTATAGCAGACGATATGCCTACAGATAAGCCTACGTATAAAGACAGATTTAATAAACCTTTTGATGAAGATAGAGAAGCTACCTTTGAATGGTTAAAGGCCCAACCAGAGCTTTTAGTTTTACCTTTTTTTGCAGGTAATGACGAGCTTAAAATAGGCTATGAAGCTTTAGCTATTATGCCTGCTAATTCGGCTTTTTTTGGTGCAGGCCTTGCAGATTTACAAGGTTTTATACCAGCAGATAAAGTTAAAGAAGGATTTAACCCTAAAGCTATAATATATGTAGCACCACCTTTTAGACATACATTATATGGAGGTAAACAAATAGTTGTTCATAACAGATTAGAAAATATTCACGAAGTATTTTCTTATAATTTATATCCAGGGCCAAGTGCTAAAAAAGGTGTTTATAGCATACTTTTAAACCTTGGTGAAAAAGAAGGCTGGAACACTCTTCACGCATCTACTGTTAAAATAACTACACCTTACGAGCTTACATTAACTATTATGCACGAAGGTGCATCTGGTGGTGGCAAAAGCGAAATGACAGAGCCTTTTCATAGAAAAAAAGATGGCCGCTTACTTTTAGGCACAAACATTATAACAGGGGAAGAAACATTAGTTCGTTTAGCAGATAGCTGTGAGCTTAACCCTATTACAGATGATATGGCTTTAGCTCACCCTTCCATACAAAACGGCAGTAAAAAATTAGTTGTGGCAGATGCCGAATATGGTTGGTTTTTACGCGTAGATCATATAAACAAATATGGCACAGAGCCAGAAACAGAAAAAATTTGTATGCACCCACCTGAGCCTCTTGTTTTCTTTAATATAGATGGTGTGCCTAATTCTACTTGTCTTATATGGGAACATACAGAAGATAAACCGGGTGTACCTTGCCCTAACCCTCGTATTATAATACCTAGAAAAGCTAAAGAAAATGTTTTAAACGAGGCAGCAGAAATAGATATTAGAAGCTTTGGTGTTAGAACACCTCCAACTACTAAAGAAAACCCAAACTATGGCATAATAGGTATGTTACACGTTTTACCTCCTGCTCTTGCTTGGTTATGGCGTTTAGTATCTCCTAGAGGTTTTGCTAACCCTTCTATCGTAGATAACGGTGGTGGTATGAAAAGCGAAGGTGTAGGCTCTTATTGGCCTTTTGCTACTGGCAAAATGGTAGATCAGGCTAATTTGCTTTTAGATCAAATATTAAATACTTTATCTACAAGATATATATTAATACCTAACCAATATATCGGTGCTTATAAAGTAGGCTTTGGCGCTCAATGGGCTACTAGAGAATATTTATCTAGACGAGGTGGTTGTAAATTTAAAAGAGAAGTTTTAAAAGAATCTAGATGTGCTCTTTTAGGTTATGTTCCTGAAAGTATAAAAATAGATGGTATGCTTATACCTAAAGGCTTTTTACAAGTTGATAGACAACCTGAGGTAGGCAAAGAGGCCTATGATATAGGTGCTAAAATCCTTACAAATTTCTTTAAAAAAGAGCTTAAAAAATATTGTACTAACGATTTAAACCCACTAGGTAGACAAATAATAGAGGCTTGCTTAAATGATGCACCTTTAGAATATTATTATAATTTTATACCGAAACTTTAAAACAGCTTGTTTTTTTAATTATTAAGGTATATATAATCTTACCTACCCTTTTAATAAGATTATCCTCTTATAAATTTACACCAAAAAAATATAAATAAGCCACCTATTTAATAGGTGGCCTTTTATATTATATAACATTTTTAATATTTAAGTTTTTATCCATAATTACAATATTAGCAACTTTGCCAACAGATATACTACCCATTTTATCAAAAACACCAATACTTATAGCAGCAGTTTTTGTACAAGATTTAATAGCAGATTCTAAAGGTATACCAAAAGACACCGCTTTTCTCATACAATCAAAAAGATTTGTAGCAGAACCAGCAATAGTTCCATCTGCTAAAGTTGCTTTTCTATCTTTCATAGTAACCTCTTGGCCACCTAGCTCATAAGTTCCGTTTTGCATACCTGTTGCCATCATACCATCACTAACTAAAACTACTTTGTCATCACCAAACATTTTAAATGTTGCTCTGACCATACTAGGATGTATATGTATACCGTCAGATATAAGCTCTACAAAGGCATTTTCTGTGTCTAAAGCCGCTCCAACTACAGATGGATCTCTATGATTAAAAGCAGGCATGGCGTTAAATAAATGAGTAGCTCTTGTAGCACCAAGCTCAAAAGCTTTTTTAGCCATATCATAATTAGCAGTAGTATGGCCTAGAGATATGGTAACTGTTTTAGACATTTCTTTAATAAAATCTAAACCTCCATCACATTCTGGAGCCATTGTAATTATTTTAATCATATTGTTGCAAGCTTCATTTAATTCTTTAAACATAGTAACCTCTGGGTTAACTATAAATTTATCATCTTGGGCACCTTTTTTTGCAGGAGATAAAAAAGGCCCCTCCATATGTATACCAACTATATTAGCACATTCTTTAGGTAAATCTGTTGTAGCTGTGTTAAATATTTCTTTTAAAACATCTTTTTTCAAAGTCATAGATGTAGGGCAAAAAGCGGTAATACCCTGACTTTTTAAATATTTAGCTATTTCTAAAAGCCCTTTAACATCTTTATCGCAAAAATCGTGGCCTGTTGCACCGTGAATATGTGTATCTATAAGGCCAGGTATAACATAATTATCATTAGCATCAATCTCTGTTTTATCAATAACATCATCTATGCTAGAAACGATAATACCATTTTCTATATATACATCTTTTTTTTCAAAAACACAGTTTTCGTTAAAAACTAAACCATTTTTTATAATCATAAAATACCTTCTTTCTAGGTTAAAAAAATAATATATTTATTTTAAAGATAAAATTTTATCTTTTTTGGTATATTTTGTAATTAAAGCTTATTTTTTAATATTCTATTATAAAAGGCCTTTTTCTTTTATAATAGATAAAGCATCATCATCAGCAACTATAGTTACATTGTTATGAAGCTGTAAAATAGATGCAGGCACACTAGGTACAATTTCGCCATATATAGCTTTATAAAGAGCTTCTGCTTTAGATTTACCAGACGCAACTAATAGTATACTTTTTGCTTGCATAATATTTTTAATACCCATAGAATAGGCATATTTAGGAACTAAATCTAAGCTAGTAAAAAATCTAGAGTTAGCTTTAATAGTGTCTTCTGTAAGCTTAACACAATGTGTTTCTTTTTCAAAAGCTTCACCTGGTTCATTAAAACCAATATGTCCATTTCCACCTATACCTAAAAGCTGTAAATCTACACCACCTAAAGATTTAATAACATTATTATATCTGTTACATTCTTTTTGAGAATCAGATTCAAGGCCGTCTGGTATAAAAGTATTATTAATATCAATATTAATGTGATCAAAAAGGTGCTTTCTCATAAAATATGCGTAGCTTTGGTCATTATCTTTAGATAAACCTTTATATTCGTCTAAGTTTACCGCTTTAACGTTAGCAAAATCTAAATCGCCTTTTTTATACCATTCTACAAGCTGTTTATAAGTACCTTCTGGTGTAGAACCTGTTGCAAGACCTAAAACACAATTAGGCTTTATAATAACTTGTGCAGATATAATATTTGCTGCTTTTCTGCTCATATCATTATAATCTTTAGCATTATATATAACCATTTTATGTACCTCCAATACATTTAGACATTTATAAATTTATTATACATAATTAAAATAAAAATATCAATAAATTGTTTTAATTTTTATATTATATAAAAAATGTAGCTTTTATTTAGCTACACTTTTTTATTATTTTTAATATTATTAATGTTAAAAAATAGCAAAATATTATATGTAATAAAACTTGAAGAAGATTTATATAAATTTTATTACTATTATATAGTCTAAACCATTCAAAGGGATATCCAATTTTAATCTTTATAAAATTATCATTAAAAATTTTTATAGAACAAATATTTAACACTATAAAAAACACAAAAGTTAAATATAATTTTAAATTTTTATTTTTCATAATTGGTTAAACCTTTCTAATAAAAAATTTAATTTTTATTAATTGTAGTTATTGTACCTATATGAGTATAATTATAATAAGTTATTTATAAATGTTCAATATATATTTTAACTAAATATTTTTTATTAAATTTGTTAAATATCACTATTTAAATTGTATATACATAACAAAGGTTATATTATAGCTTTAACCTAAATTATAAAACTATATATTGATTTTACAATTTTTTATTAAAAATATTTATTTTGCATAAAATTTACAAAAAGTCTATTATTTTAGTCTAATTTGTGATAAAATGTAAATTGTAAAATTTATATATAAACTTTAGGAGGGCTTTTATGAAAACAGATATCCAAATAGCTAATGAAACACAAATGGAAAATATTGAAAAAGTATTAGAAAGATTTGACATATCTTATGATGATTTAGAGCTTTATGGAAAATATAAAGCAAAGGCAGCTAACAGTCTTTATAATAATCTAAAAGATAAACCAAATGGTAAATTAGTTTTAGTTACTGCTATAAACCCAACTCCTGCAGGAGAAGGTAAAACAACAACAACAATAGGCCTTTCTCAAGCACTTAACAAAATAGGTGTAAAATCTGTTGTTGCTCTTAGAGAGCCATCTCTTGGCCCTTGTATGGGTATAAAAGGTGGAGCAGCTGGTGGTGGATATTCACAGGTTGTGCCTATGGACGAAATAAACTTACATTTTACAGGAGATTTACACGCAATAACAACAGCTAATAATTTGCTTAGTGCTATGTTAGATAACCACATACAACAAGGCAATAGCCTTAATATAGATACAAGAAATATCACTTGGAAAAGAACGCTAGATATGAATGATAGAGCCCTTAGAAATATTACAATAGGTCTTGGTGGTAAAATAAATGGTGTTCCTCGTGAAGATGGCTTTATGATAACGGTTGCATCAGAAATAATGGCTATATTATGCTTAGCTAACGATTTACAAGATTTAAAAGAACGTCTTGGTAAAATAATAGTTGGTTACAATATGTCTGGTGAGCCTGTTACAGCTAAAGATTTAAAAGCTAATGGTGCTATGACAGTTTTATTAAAAGATGCTATAAAGCCAAATTTTGTACAAACTTTAGAACATACACCAGCTATTATACATGGTGGCCCTTTTGCTAATATTGCTCACGGTTGTAATAGTATACAAGCTACTAATCTTGCTTTAAAACTATCAGAGGTGGCTATTACAGAAGCGGGCTTTGGGGCAGATTTAGGAGCAGAAAAGTTTTTTGATATAAAATGTCGTATGTCTGGTTTAAAACCAGATGCAGTTGTATTAGTGGCTACAATAAGAAGCTTAAAATTTAATGGTGGTGTTGAAAAACAAGATTTTTCTATACCTAATGTAGATGCAGTTAAAAAAGGATTTGTAAATCTTGAAAAACATATAGAAAATATTAAAAAATATGGCTTACCTATCGTTGTTTCTTTAAATTCTTTTGTAACAGATACACAAGAAGAAATAGATTTTATAAAAGAACAATGTGAAAAAATAGGAGTACATTTTGCTTTATCAGAGGTATGGGCAAAAGGTGGCGAAGGTGGTATAGCTCTTGCTAATAAAGTTTTAGAGGCTTTAAAAGAAGAAGCTAATTTTAAACTTTTATATGATGAAAAATTACCTATCGAAGAAAAACTTAATATTATAGCAAAAGAAATATATGGTGCAGATAGCGTTAAAATTTTACCTAAAGCTAAATCAGAAATTGCACAAATAGAAAAAATAGGGCTTGATAAAATGCCTATATGTATAGCAAAAACACCTGCCTCTTTTTCAGACAATCCTAATCTTTTAGGCCGCCCTACAGGTTTTGATGTAACAATAAAAGAAGTTAGAGTTTCAGCAGGGGCTGGTTTTATAGTAGCCTTAGCAGGTGATGTTATGGTTATGCCTGGTTTACCAAAAACACCTGCCGCAGAAAATTTAGATATAGATGAAAAGGGAAATATTGTAGGCCTTTTCTAATACATAATAATTGAAAACCCTATATATTAGTATAATTTATTGTAAAATTTAAAAGCCAACACTTTGTGTTGGCTTTTAATAATAAAATCATTAGTTACTAGGGGGTAAACTTGACATTAAGTCTCGTAAAATAAAGGTTAGTTATTTATAAATAAATTATAATAACAATTAAATAATACAATATATTTTTTAGATTTTCAAGGAAAAAACACAAAAAAAGTAAGATTTATTAGTTACTAATAAGAAATCTTACTTTTTTAATAAGGTTTTTGTATAATTACTACAAAAAAACTATAAATTATCAGTTAAATATACATAAATATTTTAAGTTAATTATTTAGATGTAGCTGTAAGGTTAGGCTCACCTTTAGATATTACCCTTTGTTTTAAAACTGGTATTAAAACACCTTTATTTGTGCCAAACTCTACAATAAAAACTTGATCTGCTATATCAGTAACTTTACCGTATATACCACTATCTAATAAAACCCAATCTCCAATTTTTATGTCAGATTGAAGCTCTTGCATTTTCTTTTCTCTTTTTTTCTGAGGCCTAATACCTATAAAATAAAATATTACAACAATAAATAAAATATATACAATTATACCTGGCAATGTAGCAAAAAAGCCTAATCCACTAGGTGCAACAGTTTGACCTGCAACATCTGCTCCTTGGTTTGTAGCTTGAGCTACTGTTTCGCCACCTGTTATAACCGTATTTAACAATGTAACACTCATATTAAACATCTCCTATAAAAATATATTAAATGTATATAATATACATTTTTGCAATAAAACAATTATATAATATTATAAAAATTTAGTCAATACTTGTATTAAGGTATGTATTAGGCACATCACCATCAAATACAGTATTTACGAGCATAAGTTTTCTAGATACGTCTATATCTTTTCTATACATAGGGTTTATTATGCTTACGCTACAATCAATGTTTAAATAAACTTGAAAATTTATTTGATTTATACCTACAGATTGGAAGTTTGTTTCATAATCTACGGTAGCATCACCTATAGAGCTTAAATAAACGCTAAAAGATGGGCCAAACTCAGAAAATGCACTAATACCAGAAAAAACACCTATAGGTAATTCTATTTTTGTATCTTTAATACTTTTTAAACTTTCTGAAAGCTCTTGCGAAACATTTGTGCATACGTTATTTATAAGTATTGTATTTATATCTAAGTAAGTTTTATTAGTGGTTTCATCTACACTTTTATTAAAAAAATCATTAGTATATAAATTTAGATCTTTTATAACTTTTTCAACGCTTTTATTTATCTCTTGGCTTATAATATTTGTAGCGTATTTTTGGCTTACCTTTATAGCAGTAGGCAAAACCTCATTTTCAAACTGTATTACAAAAAAATATATAATGCCTATAAATATAAGCAGGATAAAAAGGCTAAAAAAGGGTATTTTCAAATATTTTTTCTTTTTAAATTTTCTTTTTTTATGAAACATTTTATATCACCTTTACGTTATGTAAAAATATTGTAAAAATATTATTACAATATCTTTAAAAATTTATTTTTTACTTTATTAATTTATTTATATTTGGTATAATATATGCTTGAAAAGGAGTCGATTTAATGAGTCAACAAAGAAATAATGAAAGAAACACACAAAACAATGTTAAAGGACCGAGAACGACTAATAACGTACAAGCTAGAAACAACTCTAATATTTCAAATGATAGGGTAAAAAGAGATATGATAAAAAAAGAGCCAATAAAAAGAGATATGGCCACCCCAAAAAGTAGAAATAATACAGAAAGAGAACCAAATTCTAGCAGGCCACAAAAAAATAATATTGATAAAAAGAAAGGCCAAAAAAATAAAAAAAATAAGAAAAAAAGATTTAAAAGAACTTGTCTTGGTTTTATATTAACAATGATTATTGTTGTAGCAACAATAGGCGGCATAGGTGCAGGTGTTTTTGTAAAAATCATACAAGATTCACCTAATTTAGAGCTAATATCTGTAGAGCCTAATGTATATACATCTATTGTTTATGATAAAGATGGCAAAGAGATAGATCGTTTTCACGGTAAAGAAAACAGAGAATATGTTACGCTAGATGAAATAACACCATATTTACAAAATGCCATAGTATCTGTAGAAGATGAAAGGTTTTACGAACATTTTGGTATAGATTTAAGAGGGATAGCAAGAGCAGCTGTTACCACTATAAAAAATAAACTAACAGGTTCAACTGGCCTACAAGGTGCTAGTACAATAACACAACAGCTTATTAAAAATAATGTAACAAAAGTAACAAGAAATACAATAGAAACTAAAATTCAAGAGCAATATTTAGCGGTTATGTATGAAAGAAATTTAGAAGAAAAATTTGGTAGCAAAATGGCGGCTAAAAAATACATATTAGAGCTTTATCTAAACACTATAGCTTTAGGCCACGGCTACAATGGTGTTCAAGCGGCAGCTTTAGGATATTTTAATAAAGATGCAAAAGATTTAACATTAGCTGAGAGTGCTTGTATAGCAGCTATAACTAACAACCCATCTTTATATTCTCCTAGAACACAACCAGAAAATAACAGAAAAAGAGTTGAAAAAATATTAAACCATATGTTAGAGCAAGGTATGATTAACAAAGAGCAATATGATCAAGCTTTAGCAGAAGATATATATTCTAAAGTATCTGACGGTAATGCACAAAAAAAGGTAGAAGGTAATATTATACACGGCTACTTTGAAGATGCTTTATTTGAGCAAGTATCTGAAGATTTACAAGAAAAACATAATATAAGCAAAGCTCAAGCAGATAACTATATATATAACGGTGGACTTCAAATATATTCTACAAAAGATAGTAATATGCAAAATATTTTAGAAAGCTCTTTTGCTAACGAAGAACTCTTCCCTAACGTAGTTTATAAATATGATGTAACTTATACCGTATCTATAGAAGATACAACAACAGGTAAACAACAACATAAAGATTATCGACAGTTTGTAAAAACTAAAGAAGACGGAGAAGCTTTTGTAGCAAATAAAAAGGCAGAAATAGAAAAAAGCCTTACAGAAAATCAAAAAATAGTTGCAGATAGATCTAGTTTTTCTTTACAACCTCAAGCTTCTATGGTTATTATGGACTATAAAACAGGTAATGTTACTGCTCTTATAGGTGGTAGAGGCGAAAAAACTGTTAATAGGGGCTTTGATAGATCAACAGATGCTAAAAGACAACCAGGCTCTGTATTTAAAGTTTTAGCGGCATATGCACCAGCTATAGATATGGGGGTTTTAATGCCAGGTAGCGTTATAGTTGACGAACCTATAAAAATAGGTAAATATAGCCCTAAAAACTGGTATGGAGAAAATTATAGAGGCCCTTCTACCGTTCGTGAAGGTATAGAACAGTCTATGAATGTATTAGCCGTTAAGGCTATGGATATGGCAGGTGTAGATGCGGCATATCAATATTTATTAAACTTTGGTTTTACAACTTTAGAAAATGATAACCATTTATCAACGGCTCTTGGTGGTATAACTTATGGTGTAACACAAATGGAGGTTACGGCGGCTTATGCTGCTATTGCAAATGGTGGTAAATATTATAAACCTGCTCTTTATACGAAGGTTTTAGATCACGATGGCAACGTTATATTAGATAATACAACAAGAGAGCCTAAGCAAGTTATTAAAGAAACAACGGCTTATATGCTTACAGATATGATGCAAGATGTTGTAACAAAAGGTACAGGTACAGGTGCAAAATTTAAAAATATATCTATGCCTATAGCAGGTAAAACAGGTACAACACAAGAAACAAAAGATTTAACTTTTGTAGGCTATACACCTTATTATGTAGCAGGAGTATGGTTTGGCTATGATAGATATGACGATATAGTGCCTAATATGATGGCTAAAGTAGGTGGCAAGCGTGTTATACCTAATGATAAATACCATCTAGTTTTATGGCGAGATGTTATGGAAAAAATACACAAAGATTTACCTAAAGCCAGCTTTGGCCCAAGACCAAAAGGCATAATAGATGTTTCTATATGTTTAGATTCTGGGCTTTTAGCAACAGAAGATTGTAAAAATGATCCAAGAGGTAACAGAGTTATTACAGATATGTTTTTAAAAGGTACAGAGCCTAAACAATCTTGTGATAGACATAGAGTGATTTCTGTTTGTAAAGTAAGCGGAAAATTAGCAGGTCCATTTTGTCCTAAAGATAGTGTAGAAATAAAATCTATATTTAATTATACAGATGAGAATCCTGCTCCTACAGATATTTGTGATGTTCACTTAGAAGGTGATGTAGATATAGATCCTAATTCATCTACAGAAAGTACAACAGAAGGACAAACAATTATAGAAGGTAACGAAAATCAAACAATAATAGTTAGCCCATCTGATGATAATACAACTACATCTCAAGATGTGGCTACAGAAACAACAACTTTACCACAAGAGATAGGAAATGTTGTTCCATCTATTCCACAAGAACAAACAACTAAACAAACAACAGTAACAGAAACAACAACTAAACAGACTACACAAGAACAAACCATGGGTGATCCTATTTTTGATACACCATAAAATAAAGGTTGCAGAATTTATCTGCAACCTTTATTTTTTATTTTATAGCCTTTTATATACTTAACTTTAAAGGCTATTTATAAACTAAAAGCCTTAACATTTTATTTTTGATATATAATTTTCTTGAAAATCTTTTAAATATAATATATTTTCTAAATCACTAGATATTGATATAGGTGTAAAATTTCTTCTCCTTTCAAAAAAGCTTTGGCAAGTTTCTATATATCTATTAGGAAATTTTATAAGTGCATATAATATTGGTAAGATGCTACCATCTATATAATTTATGTTTGAATATGTAATTAAAATATCTTCTAATTTTAAATAATCTTCTGGGTGCTTTTTTATATATCTAATAATAAAGCTAGCTAAATCATACACAAAATGATCTATTGTTATATTTTCAAATTGAGTTAAATAACATTTTTTACCTATTAATATATTTTCTTCTTTAATTTTATTATGGCATATCATTATATTTTTTTTAGCTACATTGTTTAAATTTTCATATTTATATTTATTTAATATTTCTATCGATTCTACTGCATTTTTATAAAAATAATCGAATGTTTTAATAAAAGCCAGCTCAAAATCTGTTAATTTTTTTTGTTTAGATACAGTTTTTTTCATTTTATTTAAAATTTCTAATTTTTTAATAAATATATTTTTTATATCTAAATTATAAATATTTTCCTTGTGTAAATTTATTTTAAAACCTTGAGATAACTTATGAAAATTAGCTAATAGCTCAATTGTATTTTTTGTGTGAGATTCTTTTGATAAATCACATTCTTCTAAATCTATATAATCTGTCATAATATATATTATATTTTCGTTTATAATATATGGTAAATTTTCATCTGATGTATAATAACAATCTATATTATTAAAGCCCTGTTTTATAAGATGTTGTTTTATACTATGAACAAATAATATCTTATCTGTATCAATATTTACAGGCCTTATTAGTTTTGTCCCTTTATCTGTATTACATATATACATATATTTTTTTCTTCTAATATATTTAGGTTTAAAATTAAACTTTTGGACAAGAATAGAAGTAAATTCGTCCATAAATACACCTCCCTAATATTTATTATATTTTATAATATTCATTTTAATACAATAATATGATTATATTATAAACAAATAGCTATGTAATGATATTTAAAGGAACAAAGTAAGCAAAAGTTGACTTTTTTATTTATGTTGTATTATAAACTTTTAAGTAATATTAAGTGGTGTTAAGCAAAATTACATATATCTTAACTTTAACTTTTTATTAAGCCCCTTATTATTGGTAAATAATATTTATTTATAAAGCAAAAAAGCTAACATTTTATAAAAATAAAATATTAGCTTTTTTATTATTATGCTAAAGAATTTAATTTTGCAATTATATCTTCTTTCTCTGCCATACCAACAATTCTGTCAACTTCTTTACCATCTTTAAAAAAAACAAGAGTTGGTAATAATTTTATATTATAATCAACGCAAAGCTCACCTACTTGATCGCTATCAACTTTAGCTATAATAGCTTTACCTTCCATTTCACTAGCAATTTCATCAATAACAGGGCTTAACATTTTACAAGGGCCACACCAAGTTGCAAAAAAGTCTACCATAGCAGGAACACTTGCTTTTAATATATCGTTTTCAAATTCATCTTTACTATTTAATATTTTAGCCATAGCTATAACCTCCAATATTCAAAATTAGTTGTTTATTTTTAATATTTACATTTATAATATAAATTATACTATAGTATTTAAAATATTTCAATATAATTCTTAGTAATTTTCTATACTTACTTTTTTAGCTATATAATTTTGTTTTAATATTAAAGAACATATAAAATCAAATTTGTCATTTTTATCACTAACATAAAAATTATGATCCCCACCATTTGTATTATACATATTATTATCTAATAAATACTTTTTCATTTTTAATGCGGTTTCAAAAGCAGGATCTACTATATTAACGTTATCTCCTAAAACTTTTTTTATTGTATTTTTTAATAATGGATAGTGAGTGCAACCTAAAATAAGAGAATCTATGTTATAATCTTTTAAATCTTTTAAATATTTTGTTGCTACATCTAGTGTAATTTTATCATCTAAAAAACCTTCTTCAGCAAGAGGTACAAAAAGAGGACAAGACTTTGAATATACTTGTGCATCTTTTAAAGCTTCTTTTAATTTTTTTTCATATTGTCCGCTCCTAATGGTAGCTTCTGTACCTATAACGCCTATTTTACCATTTTTAGTTACTTGTATAGCAGATTTTACCCCTGGTTGTAATACCTCTATAATAGGTATATCGTTAAATTGTTTTTTCAAATCTTCGTAACAATTTGAGCTAACAGTATTACAAGCTATAATAATAGATTTAACATTTTTTTCTTTTAAAAATTTTATTATTTGGCAAGAAAATTTATAAACTAATTCTTTAGATTTAGAACCATAAGGAACTCTAGCAGTATCTCCAAAATAAATAATATTTTCTTTTGGTAAAACATTTATAACTTCCTTAACTACTGTAAGGCCTCCAACGCCAGAATCAAATATTCCTATTGGATTTTCATTAATGTTAATCATAAAATTTACTCCACATTTTTATTATTAAAATCATCAAAGGCTAATTGTATAAGATTATCTAAAAGTTCTGATAATGCTATTCCTTTATCTTTCCAAAGCATATGATACATACTTATAGATGTAAAACCTGGAAAAGTATTTATCTCATTAAATATAACTTTATTAGTTTCATTTTGTATAAAAAAGTCTACTCTAGATAAACCTCTACCATCTAATGCCTTAAATATTTTTATAGCTTTTTTTCTTATTTCTTCTGCTATCTCTGTAGGTATATTAGCAGGTATAACCGTTTTAGATTGTTCATTATTATATTTAGCATCAAAATCATAAAAATCTGCCGCTGCTAAAACCTCACCTACATTTGTAGCTTTAACATCATAGTTACCTAAAACAGCACATTCTACTTCTCTACCAAAAATATTTTCTTCTATAATAACTTTAACATCATATAAAAATGCATCATTTATAGCTTTTATTAATTCTTCTTTATTATTAGCTTTTGATATACCCTTTGAAGAACCAGCATTAGCCGGTTTAACAAAACAAGGATATTTTAATTGTTTTTCAATTTTTTTACATATATTATTTATATTTTCTAATTCATATTTATATACCACTTTATATTTAGCTTGATCTATTCCTATGCTACTGGCTATTATTTTAGTATATAACTTATCCATAGCTACAGCAGAAGATAAAACACCACAACCTACATAAGGTATTTTTGCTAGTTCTAAAAGACCTTGCACTGTTCCATCTTCTCCAAACTTCCCATGTAATACAGGTATAACAACATCTATAGGCATAATTCTTATTTTATCGCCAACTATTCTTATTATACCTTTATGAGTCGTATCTGGGCTTATAATAGCATTTGTAGAATAAGATTGCCAATCTGTATTACATAAGTTTTCTATAGGCCCATCATATATTTTCCATTGTCCATCTTTTGATATATATATAGGTAAAACCGAATATTTTTCTTTACATATATTAGATATTATATTATAAGCAGATTTTATAGATATTTCGTGTTCAGAAGATTGCCCTCCAAATAATACTGCAACAACTTTTTTAGCCATATTTTAACCTCTTTTCTGTTATTAAATATAAATTAGTTTTTTATTTATTTAAGTTCTATAATAAATGTTAGGATAATATTATTAAAAGAAATGTTAGTGGCATTAAATATGTATTAAACTTAATCTTTTTATTTATATCCAAATAATTCAAAAGAACTCGTAAATTTTAACTATTTTATTATATGCTAAAATAATAATATTGTTTTTGTCCTAAAATAATATTATTTATAATGTATAAAATTAATATTATTATAAACTAATACAAATAAAAATGCAAATCTATTTTATTTGTAGACTATGTAATAATGTTTTTGTAACATTATATATCAATATGGTCAGTATGAGGAATTAGATATATATTAAACTTACCTTTCCCATTAAACCCTAATAATTGAAAAATAACTAAAATAAAAAAGTCAGATATGAAAATACCTGACTAAAAATATGAGTCACCCGGGGTTCGAACCCGGGACACCTGGATTAAAAGTCCAGTGCTCTACCAACTGAGCTAGTGACCCTCAATATATTAAATTTTACACTTAAGGGTGGATAACGGGATTCGAACCCGTGACCTCCAGAGCCACAATCTGGCGCGCTAACCAACTGCGCCATACCCACCATATGTTAGCAAAATGAACCAGGAGGGATTCGAACCCCCGACCCACGGCTTAGAAGGCCGTTGCTCTATCCAACTGAGCTACTGATCCATACTTAATAAATAATTAAATCGGGGTGACAGGATTCGAACCTGCGACCTCCTGATCCCAAATCAGGCGCGCTAGCCAAGCTACGCTACACCCCGTTAATTCTGGCAACCACTTACTTTCCCAGGCGATCCCTCACCAAGTATCATCAGCCGCTTAGGTCTTAACCATCGTGTTCGGTATGGGAACGGGTGTTTCCCCTAAGCGCATCATCACCAGAAAATTTTATTTATTATTTATATAAATAACTGACCCGTAGGGGAATCGAACCCCTGTTTTAGCCGTGAAAGGGCCACGTCTTAAC
>CAMMIW010000016.1 GCA_946497035.1 uncultured Eubacteriaceae bacterium
TTGGAATAATTTTAAAAATAGTTTAAAAGGAGATGATTATATGAAAGTTAAAAGAATTATAGAAGTAAATGGAGTTAGAAAAGAGTTAGAGGCAATAAATGATAATGGTAAAAATTATTATAGCATATCTGAGTTATCAGAAGTTTTAGGTAAAAAAGTTGTTTATGATGCTAATACTAAAGTTACTAAAATATTTTAATAAAATAATTAATTTTATTAAAAACATATTGACATACGTATTAATACGTAGTATAATATATTTAGAAAGGTGGTTGATAAATGACTGGTAAAGAGCTTAAAAAATTATTACTTAAAAATGGTTGGCAAATAGTTAGAATTAATGGAAGTCATCATATATTTGAAAAAAATGGTGAAACAATAGTGGTGCCAATACATAGTAATAAAGATTTAAAAAAAGGCTTGGAATTAGCAATATTAAAACAAGCAGGGCTTAAATAAAAGCCTTGCTACAAAAAAGGAGGTATACAATGAATTTTATTTATCCTTGTATAATACATTGTGAAGAAGATGGTTATTGGTCTGAATTTATAGACTTTAAAGGTTGCTTTAGTGAGGGTGATACACTAGAAGAAATTTTATCAAATTCTAAAGAGGCATTACAAAGTATTATATTATATAATATAGAAGAAGAAAAATCTTTACCAGTACCAACACCTATAAAAGAAATAGCAGAAGATGAAAATAGTTTTAAAACTTATATTGATTGTAAAGTGATAGGTGGGACTAAATTAGTTAAAAAAACTTTATCTATTCCAGAATGGGTAAACAATATAGGAATAGAAAGAGGCTTAAATTTTTCTAAGATATTAACAGATGCTATAGTTAGAGAAGTAAAAAACATTTAAGGGAGCTTTTATGCTCCCTTTTTATATTTATACATAAACCTACCCATTAATTTTACTGTATTTTTACTATGTTATAATAAATAAATTATTTTTATAATAAATAGTTAGTATTTGATTTTATTTAGAAATTAAGTATTATAACATATATAATAATTTTATTATTAAAATGTCTATTATTATTGAAAATATGTTAGAGGCTGAAAAAGGTCAGTAATATAAATAGTTTTAGCCTCTAATTATAAAATTTTGATACATTTTTTACCATTTTTTACTACAATACAAATTTATATAAATTTAAATTTATTAGGATATAAAAAAATTTAAAAAACAAATTTTGATATATATACTATAAAATAATATATATTTGTATTAAAATTAATGTAATATACAAATCAATAACACATATATATTTTTTAATAATATTAAAATAGGCTATAATGTTATAAATTATAGCCCAAAATATCATAATATAAAAAACTATGCAAAAAATTAGGAATAAAAATTACTATACAATTTAAATAAAATATAGAAAATATAGTTAAATTAAATTTTACACATATATATTATTTTAATATATTAGACTAGAAAATAATTTTTTAATAATTTTTATGTTATATTTTATATTAGTTTTTTATACTCTCCTTGTTTTATTTTTTATTTCTAACCTTTTTAATGTTATCAAATATTTATTATATACTTTTTACTATTAATATTTTTTTAATTTTTCAAAAAAATCTTAATCTATATTTATACAAAAATATAGAATAAAAATAAAGCTATTTAATTAAATAATATACAATTTGATTAGTTAAATATATTTATTTTTAGTTAAAATTATTTTTAGAATTATACTCAAAGCGTAAAATTAGTTAGTATAAAAAATAATTTTTTCACTATAATTTATCATTTCATCTGGTGGTGGGAATTGTGTTCTTATTGTATTTCCATTACCGATTATTTCAAAATTTATTTTTTGTTCATTTAATAATTGTTTAGCATCATTAACATCAAAATTTATGAGGTTAGGAACTAATATTTCTTTTGTTTCTTCCATTTCTAGCTCTTTTTCGCTATATTTTTTTTCAATATTCATATATGGTAATATATTTTCTAACAATTCTTTCATTACAGGCCCTGCCACTTGCCCACCATAATAAACACCTTGAGGCTCATCAACTAAAACTAAAGCTACAACTTGTGGATTTTCTGATGGGGCAAAAGCAGAAAAAGATGCGATATATTTCCCGCTTCTTCTTGGTAATTTTTCGCTTGTAGCAGTTTTACCACCAATTCTAAAGCCTGGTATATAAGTTTTATTTCCTGTTCCTTCAGAAACAACACTCTCAAGAATAACCTTCATTTGGTTAGAAACTTCTTCAGAAACGGTTCTACGTCCTTTTTCATATGTTAGCTCTTCTATAACATTACCATTTTCATCTATAATTTTTGTTCCAAAATGTGGTGTTATAAGATGGCCACCGTTTATAACAGAAGAAATAGCTCTTAATAGTTGTAGGGGAGTTATTTGAAAAGATTGTCCAAAGCTCATAGTAGCTAATTCTACAGGTCCTACATTTTGTTTTTTATGCATTATACCTACAGCTTCACCAGGCAAATCTACGCCTGTTTTTTCATTAAAACCAAAAAGGCTCATATATTCATAAAATTTGTCTACGCCTAGTTTTTCTCCTATTTCCATAAAAACAGGGTTACAAGAATTTTGAACACCTTGAGTAAAAGTTTGGCTACCATGACTTCTAGGAGAACGCCAACATTTTATATATCTACCACCAACAGTTGTACCACCGCTACAATTAAAGTGCGTATCTGGTGTTATTATGCCTTCGTTAAGCCCCATAGCAGATGTCATTACTTTAAAAGTGGAGCCAGGTTCGTATGTATCATTAATGCTAAAATTACGCCACATTTGATTTAAAGCATCATTTTTTTCTTTTTGAGATAAGTCGCTCCAATTTGCTAAAAGTTCTTCATTGTTTATAGTAAAAGGTTCATTTAGGTTAAAATCTGGTTCATTTGCCATAGCATAAATTTCTCCGTTTTGTGGATTTATCAATATTATAGAACCTCTTTTTGCACCTTTAGCTTCTACAACTTTTTTTAAAGTTTGTTCTGCATATTTTTGCATATTTATATCTATAGATGTAACTAATGTATAGCCGTTTGTTGGAGCAACTCTTTTTTGGTTACCATTTTTTAGTTCTAAACCTCGTGCATCTGTTTCTGTTAAAATTTTACCTTGCTTTCCTTTTAAATATTCATCATATTTTGCCTCTAAACCTATTATACCTTGATTATCTTTACCAACAAACCCTATAACTTGTGAGGCCATATTGTTATTAGGATATATTCTTTTTATATCTTCATCAATCATAACGCCAGGTAAATTTAAATTTCTTATATTATCTGCTGTTTGTTTATCAACCTTTGTTTTTATTCTTTCTAATGCAACTTTCTTATTAACTTTTTTTAAAACATCTTCATATTTTAAATCTAGCTGTTGTGATAGTATATTAGCAACTTTTTCTGCATCTTCTATTTGAGAGTTTATAACACTTATAGAATAAACACTTTCATTGGTAGCTATAATATTATTATTTCTATCTACTATATCGCCTCTTTTAGGGGATATTAGCCTATCTCTTGTTTGTTGCTCATAGGCCATTTTTTGATATTCTTCTGCTTTTATAGATTGTATAAAAAACACTCTAAAAAATAGAAAAATAAAAAAGCATTGGAAAACTATTAAATAAAATATAATTTTCTTTTTACTACTTATACTTAATTTATCCATAAATTTCTCCTTTCAAATAATATATTTAATAATATTATTAAAAAAAATATTTTATATTCTTTTAATTATATATAATAATAAAAAATAAAGTAAAAAAATATGATAAATTCAATATTTTAAAAGAATTTATCATATTTTTTTACTTTGCTTTTTACTAACTTTTATTTTAATTGTAATATTATAAAAAATTAGTAGGTAAAAAACTTATTTTACATCTTCAAAATAAAAATCTAAATTTTTTAGAGCATCTTTTTTAATTTTTTCATCTAAATGTACATATATATTGCTTGTTATACTAGTATTAGAGTGGCCTAGCTGTTCAGAAATAGTTTTTATATTTACGCCCATTTCATAAAGTTTACTACCGCTAGTATGTCTAAAAATATGAAAACCACTAGCATCTATATTACAAGCTTTAAAAAGATTATTTATTTTAACATCACAAGAATAAAAATTATAAGGTTTAAAATATTTATTTGTAAATATAAAAATATTTGAATTATATTTTTTACCACTTTTTAAGTAACGTTCTTTTTCAGATAATATATACTTTTTTATATCATTACATATTTTATCGTTAAAATAAACTTTTCTTATACTACTTTTAGACTTTGGTATAGTTATAATGTTTTCATTTTTATATATTTTTTCATCGTGAAATTGTTTTGAACAAGATATAGTTTTTGTAATATTAATAGATAAATTTTCAAAATCAAAATCATTTTCTGTTAATGCTAATATTTCGTTTATCCTCATACCTGTTGAAAGGGCAATTTTTATAATTAATAAAAGTTGCTCATCTTTACAATTTTTCAATATAGTTTTAATTTCTTCGTCTGTAAGATATTTATCTTTTTTAATAGTGTTATCTTTAGGCAATTTTATAGATTTGCAATAATTTTTTAATATATAGTCTTCTTCAACAGCGTAATTTAAAACTATGCTAATAAAAGTTTTTAATTGTTTTATTGTAGACATTTTTAAATTTGTTTTACAAATATTATTAAAATATTTTTGCAAATGTTCTTTTTTTAAATCTTTAAGCTTTATATTTGACAAAAGACTATTTTTTAAATGTATTCTATAAAAAACTTCATATCCAGAAAAAGTTTTTTGTTTTATAGATCCACTAGGCAAAACAACATCAAATAAATAATATTTTACAAAATCTATAAAAAGCATATTTTTTAAATCTAAACTATTAAAATCTTCATTTAAGTACTGTTCTAATTTTATAAAATATTTTTGCTTTGCAATATCTTTAGTTTTACCAATAACACTTATTTTATTATTTTTATCTAGTTGTTTTTGTATTCGATAATAGGTATATCCTTGGCTGGTAAATTTTTTTATATTAAATTGTAAATATTTTAAATCTATATTTAATAAATCTAAGTTACTCATATAAATCAACCCTTTATATCTTTATTTATTAACAATATTATATAAATATTTTTTATATTTGTAAATAATATAGTTGACAATAATTTATTTACAATTTAAAATTAGTTTTGATACATTTAACTAAGAGGGAGTTTTAAAATGGATAAATATAAACTTGGTGAAACTATAGGGTTTTTAAGAAAACAAATGAATTTAACTAAAGAGCAATTAGCAGAAAATATTTGTTCACCTGTAACAATATCTAGAATAGAATCTGGAGCACAATTTCCATCTGAAAATATATTAAAATTGGTATTAAATAAATTAGGGCAAGATATTAATAATGTAGATTTAACTAATTTTAGCCAAAATAATTATTTATACGATTTATTTGATTTAGCAGAAAACTATGCATTAAATAATAATTTTGAACAAACAGGTAAAATATTACAACAAATATATGAATATAAAAATTTAAACTATATAGAAAAACAAAAACTTATTTCATTAGAAACTTTTTTAGATATACAACAAAATTTAAGCCCATCTTATCAAATTATAGAAAAAATATATGAAGCATTACACCTAACAAAAAAAGATATAGATATTTTAAATATAGATAAAACACCTCTTTCTTTACAAGAGATAAACCTTATTGCTTATTTAGCTATAATTTTTTCTAGAGAAGGTAAGCTTCAAGAAGCTATAGAAATAGATGAAAAGCTTATAAAATGTTTTGATTTTTATAAAGTTAAAAGCTTAAAGCAAAGTGCAACATTAATTATGATATTATCACATTTAATACAATTTTATGAAGAAAAAATGTTATATATAAAAGCTTTAAAAACTTGTGAAAAAGCTATAGAGATGAGCAAAGAAACTATATATAATCCTTTTTTTTGCGAAATATGTTTTACAAAGGGTAGGCTGCTTTATACTATGGGTAAAAAAGAAGAAGGTATAAATATTTTAAAAGATTTATATCCATATTTTAGATTAATAGGTAACGATTATTTAGTTAGTGTTATAGATTATTTTATAAAGGAAGAAAATATTTAAAAAATTTATATTTTAAGATGTAATTATATATTATCATATAGTTATATCTCTTTTTATTTCAAAATTAATAAATATAAATTCATATAAAAATTAATAAAAATGATAAATTATAGCTACAAAATTAACAAAAAAAGAGTAAAACTATATAATTAATGCCATAACTAAACATTAATTATATAATTTATTTATGAAATTACAAAAAATATGTAAAATTATTGCTAATTAAAATAGCATATGTTATAATTTCATAGGACAAAATGAAAATATGCCATAAATTTAGTCTAAACATTAATAATACTTTAAGGAGGGCTATATGAAAAACAAACTGTACTGGTTATTATTGTTGCCAGGCTTAATGCTTTTAGTAATTTTTCTTGTTATACCACTTTTTAATACTTTATATCCTACAATTTATGATAATGGTTTTACATTATCTAAGTATATAGAGTTTTTTAAAGACGAATATTATGTTAATATTTTAATTAGAACATTAAAAATTTCTATAATTAGCACACTAGTATGTATAATATTAGGTACACCTACTGCCTACTATATATCAAGATGTAATAAAAAATGGCGTAGTTTATTAATTGCTATATCTATTTTCCCTTTATTAACTAATTCTGTTGTAAGGAGCTTTGCTTGGATTAATATTTTAGGTAAAAATGGTGTTATAAATACATTTTTATTAAAATTTGGTTTAATAAAAGAGCCTCTTACATTATTATATACCGAGTTTGCTATTATTATTGGTACAATATATTTATTTTTACCTTTAATGATTATAACAGTTGTAGGGGTTATGGAAAATATTGATAACGATATGATGGAAGCAGCAGAAAGTCTTGGTGCTAATCGTATTACCGCTTTTATAAAAGTTGTTTTACCTATGAGCTTACCAGGTATTATTGTAGGTGGGGTATTAGTATTTACAGGTGCTTTAACAGCATATACAACACCACAATTACTAGGTGGTAATAAAAATTTAGTTTTAGCTACTTTTATATATCAAAAAGCTATGTCTGTTGGAGATTGGACGGGCGCAAGCGTTATAGCTACAATAATGATTGTTATAACTGTATTAGTTATTAAAATATTAAATGGTGTTGCATCAAAATTAGATAAAAGGGGTGAAAATTAATGCGTAAAAATAAGTTGCTTACTATTTTTTCTACACTTGTATTTTTATTTTTATTTATACCTTTAGTTATAATAGCAGTAACAGCTTTTGGAGAAGAAAGCACAATAACTTTCCCTATAAAATCTGTTTCTTTTAAATGGTTTGCAAATGTATTTGCATCTGAATCTTTTATCTCTTCTTTTATTTTAAGCATACAAATAGCTTTACTTGCAACTTTAATTGCATTATTAGTTGGAATACCAGCAGCTTATGTTATGGCTAGATATTCTTTTAAAGGTAAAAAATTTTTTAAAGGGTTTTTCTTATCGCCAACTATTATACCAGGTATTGTAGTAGGTTTTTCACTTTTTCAATTTATGGTAATTAAACTTAGAATACCTGTTTTTTATGGTTTATTATTAGGGCATTTTTTATCTGTTTTGCCTTATATTATAAGGGTTGTTGGTTCTAGCTTAGAGCAGTTTGATTTTTCTATAGAAGAGGCAGCTTGGAGCTTAGGCTGTAATAAATTTAGTAGCTTTTTCAAAGTTGTTTTACCAAATATTACATCTGGTATATCTGCCGCTTTTATGTTAGCTTTTATAAATTCTTTTAATAATATACCAATATCTATGTTTTTAAGCGGTCCTGGTGTTACTACATTCCCTATGACTTTAATGAACTATATTGAATATTATTATGATCCAACTGTATCTGCTGTATCTGTTTTACTTATGTTAGCTACTATTATTATAATGTTTATTGTTGAAAAAACATTAGGTATAGCATCATTATCAAAATAGGAGGAAAAACTTATGTCATTTATGAAATTAGATAAAATAAATGTTAGCTATGATGGTAAAAAAAATATACTTGAAGGCTTATGTCTTGATATAGAAAAAGGTGAGCTTGTTTCTTTGCTTGGGCCTAGTGGTTGTGGTAAAACTACAACTTTAAGAGTTGTTGCAGGTTTTGTAGAAGCAACTGGTGGTAGTTTTATATTAGATGGAGAAGATTTAACAAAAACACCTGTACATAAAAGAAATTTTGGTTTAGTTTTTCAAAGTTATGCTCTTTTTCCACATCTTACTGTATATGATAATGTTGCTTTTGGTTTAAAATTAAGAAAAGTAGACAAATTAGAAATAAACAAAAGAGTTAGTGAAATATTAGAAATATGTGGTTTGGCAGAATTTGCAAAGCGTTTTCCTAAGCAGATGTCTGGTGGCCAACGCCAAAGAGTTGCTTTAGCTAGAGCTTTAGTTATACAACCTAAGCTTTTATTATTAGATGAGCCTCTTAGTAATTTAGATGCTAAGCTTCGTATAAATATGCGTGTAGAAATAAAGCGTTTACAAAAAAAATTAGGCATTACAACTTTATTTGTTACTCACGATCAGGAAGAATGTTTTTCTATATCTGATAAAGTGGCTGTTATGAATAATGGTATAATAGAGCAATATGATACACCAGAAAATATATATAATCGACCTAAAACAGAATTTGTTGCTCGTTTTATTGGCTTTGAAAATTTTATAAAGCTAGAAAGACATGAAGGAAACAAATATAAAGCAGAAAATGGTATTATTTTTAATGTGGAAAGTGATAATTATTTAGAAAAATGTTTAGGCACTATTAAACCTGATGATATAATTATAAATAATGATAAAAATGGTGAAAACTGTATAAAAGGTATTATACAAGTTAGAACTTTTTTAGGAAAAGCTTATCAATATGAGGTAGAAACACCTTTAGGTAAAATTGTTGTAAACGAACATACAGATAAAATATATGAAACAGGGGATACTTTAACATTAGTATTACCTTCAAATAAAATAATTTTAGTATAAGGAGAAAAAATATGAAAAAGAAAAAAACTTTTGCAATTTGCCTTGCTACATTAATGACTACATTAGCTTTAACTGGCTGTGGAGCTAAAACAGAAGATGCTCAAACAACAGATGGTAAACGTCAATTAGTAATATCTACTTGGGGCTTAAGTGAAGATATTTTAAAAACAGATGTTTATGCACCTTTTGAAGAAAAATTTAACTGTGAAATTGTTTTAGAAATAGGAGCAACACCTGAACGTTATACAAAATTAGTAAGCGATCCTAATTCTAAAGTAGATATAATAGATTTATCCCAGTCTAAAGCAGCAGAAGGCTATGAAGCAGGTATTTTTGAGCAAATAGATTATTCTAAAATACCAAATGCTAAAGATCTTATACCTGCAGCTAGTGAGCTTACAAAATCTGGCTATGGCCCTGCTTATACAATAAATAGCATTGGTATTATATATGATAAAGAGGCAGTAGGTTTTGAAATTAAAGAATTTTCAGATTTATGGAAACCAGAATTAGCAGGTAAAATATCTATACCAGAGATTACATCTACTTTTGGCCCTGCTATGATGTATGTTGCAAACGACTATAAAGGTGGCGATATAGCAACAGATGAAGGTGCTAAAGCTTTTGAAGCATTAGAAGAATTAAAACCTAATATTGTAAAAACTTACTCTAAATCTTCAGATTTAGCTAATATGTTTGCCTCTGGCGAAATACAAGTAGCTGTTGTTGGAGATTTTGCTATACCAACAATACAATCTGCAGCACCACAAGTTGAATTCGTAAGCCCTGCATCTGGCACATATGCAAACTTTAACACAATGGATATTAACAAAAACTCTAAAAACAAAGATTTAGCTTATGAATTTATAAATTGGAGACTTAGTAATGAGTTACAAACTAAAACAGCTAGCTCTTTAAATGAAGCTCCTACTAATAGCACAGTACAATTAACAGAAGACGTTGCAAAAAATAAAACTTATGGTGAAATTGCAGATAAAGCTAAACCTATAGATTATAGCATAGTTAATCCTCTTATGCCTAGCTGGATAGATCAATGGAATCGTATTTTAAATAGCTAACTATAAAAAATAAAGGAATATTGATATGGAATATGTAGATTTAATATTAAAAAATGGTAATGTTTATAATACCTTTTTACAAAAATTTGAAATTAAAGATGTTGCTATTTTAAATGGTAAATTTTATTATATATCAAATAATATTAATGAGCTAAAATGTAACAATATTATAAATTGTAAAAATAAATATATTATTCCAGGATTTATTGATATTCATATGCATATTGAAAGTTCTATGACTGTTCCTAGTCAATTTTCTAAAATGGTTTTATCTCATGGGGTTACTACTGTTGTAGCAGATCCCCACGAGATAGCCAATGTACTAGGAATAGACGGAATTAACCATTTTATATCTAGTGATACAACACTAGATATTTTTTATGGAATTCCTTCAAGTGTTCCTTCAACTAATAGTAATTTAGAAACAACTGGTGGAAAAATTGAAGAAAATGATGTATTAGAATTATTAAAAAATCCTAAAATAATGTGTTTAGGAGAGGTAATGAATTTTAAAGATTTGATTTGTAAAAATGATACATTAATTAAAAATATTATAAAATTATGTAAAGAAAATAAACCATATTTACCCATAGAAGGTCATTGTCCTAAAATATCTGGCTTAGATTTAGCAAAATTTATTTATGCAGGTGTTGATGCAGATCATACCCAACAAACACCTGAATCTATTTACGAAAAAATAACTAACGGTATGTTTTTAGAAATACAAAAAAAATCTATTAATAAAGATACTATTAAAACTTTAGTAGATAACAATTTTTATGAATATTTTGCCTTTGTAACAGATGATGTTATGGCAGATCATTTAAAAGATGGCCACCTTAATAAAATTGTTAAAATAGCCATAGATTTAGGTATGCCTATTAACAAAGCTATATATTGTGCTACTTATACACCAGCTAGAAGAATGAACCTTATAGATAGAGGTACTATATCTGTTGGCAAAATAGCAGATTTTATTATACTTGATGATTTGCAAAACTTAAAAATTAAAGATGTATATAAAAACGGCAAACTATATAAAGGTGAAAATATTAAAAAAGAAAAATTTCCATTACATTTTTATAACACTGTAAAATGTAACAAAGCTACAATAGATGATTTTAATTTAAAAACTAATAAAAAAGATAGTGTAAAATGTAATGTTATAAAAATTGATAAAAATAGTACATTTACTAAAAAAATAACAAAAACTTTACCTATTATAAATGGAGAGATACAATGGGAAAATAGTGGTTTGGCTTTATTAGTTGTATATGAACGTTATGGTAAAACTAATAACAAAACATATGCTTTGGTAGACGGGGCTATTAATAAAAAAGGGGCTATAGCTACTACTTGGGCTCACGATCACCACAACCTTATGGTTATGGGAACAAAAAAAGAAGATATGTTACTTGCCCAACATAATATAATAGATATGCAAGGTGGATATATTGTTTGTTCAAATAATAAAATAATAGCTAAAGCTGTTTTAAATGTAGGTGGAATAGTAAATGACGGAGATATAAATATATTAGCACAAAATATAAAAGATATTAGAAAAGCTATGAATAATTTAGGTTATGAACATATAAATGAAATAATGTCTTTTTCTACTTTATCTTTACCTGTTTCTCCTGAAATAAAAATAACTGATAAAGGTATAATATATACAAAAACACAACAATTTATTAATTTAGAAGGTGAATAGATGAAAACAGTTATAAAAAATGTAAATATTATTACTATGGATAGTAATTTTACACAATTTAAAAATGGATTTGTTGTTATAGAAAATGAAAATATATCTTTTGTAGGTGATATGAAAATTTACAAAGAAGATGAAAATGCTGATATAATAGATGGTAATAATGGCATATTAATGCCAGGTATGATAAATACACATACCCATTTAAGTATGATACCTTTTAGAAGCCTTGGAGATGATTGTAAAGATAGGCTTAGAAGATATTTGTTCCCTTTAGAAAATGAATGTATGAATGAAAAATTAGCTTATTATAGTGCTAAATATGCTATTTGTGAAATGCTTCTAAGCGGTGTTACTACTATTATGGATATGTACTATTTTGAAGATGAAGTGGCAAAAGCTAGTGATGAAATGGGAATAAGAGCTTTTTTAGGAGAAACTGTTATAAATTTTCCTACTTGTGATAGTAAAGAGGCTTTTGGTGGATTAGGTTATGCTAAAAATTTTATAGAAAAATGGAAAAATCATAGTTTAATAACACCTTTTGTAGCTCCACATGCTCCAAATACTAACGATACAAGTTCATTAATAAAAGCTAATGAACTATCTAAAAAATATAATGTGCCTATAAGTATGCATTTATCTGAAATGGATTATGAATTAAAATATTTTAAAGATAACTTTGATAAAACTCCTATTGAATATTTAGAAAATATCGATTTATTAAGTGATAGATTAGTAGCCGCTCATTGTATTTATTTAACAGATAATGATATATGTTTATTAGAAAAATATAATGTAAAAGTTGCTCATTGTATTGGATCTAATACAAAATCTGCTAAAGGTGTTGCACCTGTTAGCAAAATGTTACAACATAATATACCCGTAGGACTTGGAACAGATGGTGCATCTAGTGGTAATACTCTTGATATTATTACACAATTTAAACTTTTTGCAAACTTTCATAAATTAGAAAATAAAGATCGTAGTATATTCCCTGCTAAAGATATAGTTAAATTAGGTACTATTGAAGGTGCAAAAGTTTTAAATAAAGATAAAGAAATAGGATCTATAGAAGTAGGTAAAAAGGCGGATTTAGTTATTATTGAAACTGACTCTATAAATATGTTTCCTGTTTTTGATCCTTATTCTGCTATTGTTTATAGTGCTAACGCTAGTAATGTACATACTGTTTTTGTAAATGGTAAATGTGTTGTTAAAGATAAAAACCTTGTAGATAAAGATTTACAAGCTATTAAAGAAGATTTAAAAAATAATATGCAACAATTTGAGCAAAAAGCTAAAGAACAATTAGAAAAAGCTATAATATAAAATATGTAAGTTGATAAAATTAGAGTTTTAATATATAATATACCTATATAAAATGGGGGTGGTATTATGTTTAATAAAAATACTCGTTTTAAAATAAAGCATAAAGAAAGTTTAGCAGGATTTAATGTGTACATAGTAGTTGATTTAGAAACAGGTGTTAATTATATTATGTCTATAGGTATGTCTAGCTCTATGACACCTTTATTAGATGAAAATGGAAATGTTATTATAGATAAAAAAGGCTAGAAAACTAGCCTTTTATTTTTATATAGATAAATTATATTTTTTTAACCAATAGTTTATTTGTATAAAATATGCCATAAGTTGAGGGCCAGACATTAATTGTCCAAACCAAGGTTTATCATAATTTGCAGGTTGTTCTATAAAGGCTAAAACTTTATTTTTATCTATTAAATTATTAATAGGAGAGTTATTGTTATTTATTATACTAGTTAGTTCATTTTTTAAGAGCTTTTCATAATTAGGATTATATGTTTTAGGATATGGGCTTTTTTTACGATTTAAAAGCTCTTTAGGTAATAAATCTTTTGTAGCCTCTCTTAATAAGCTTTTTTCTACATTATTTTTATATTTCATATGCCAAGGCACATTCCATAAATATTCTATTATTCTATGGTCGGCAAAAGGCACTCTAGCCTCTAAACCATTATACATACTCATTCTATCCATACGCTCTAATAATGTAGCCATAAACCATTTTATATTTAAATATGATATTTCTCTTCTTTTTCTTTCTTCTTCTGTTTCACCATCTAAATAAGGTGTATTTTTTATAGATTTTTCATAATTTTCTAAAGAATATTCTTTTAATTTTAAATTTTGTTTTAAATCTTCTGTTAAAAATAGCTCTCTAGTTTCCATATTTTTAGACCAAGGGAAACTATTTGAGTTTAATAAATCTTCTCTATAAAACCAAGGATAACCACCAAAAATTTCATCTGCACATTCGCCTGTTAAAGCCACTTTATTTTTGTTTGATACTAATGAGCAAAAATATAGCATAGAGGCATCTACATCTGCCATACCAGGTAAATCTTTAGCATCTACCGCTTTATATAATAAATCTATAAGTTCTTCCTCATTACATTCTAAATAATTATGGTTTAAATCATATGCTTTTAACATAATATCTACATAAGGTTTATCTCTCTCTGGTTGAAAACTATTAGATTTAAAATATATATCATTTTCTTTAAAATCAAAAGAAAATGTATTTAATTTTTTACCTAGTTTATTTAAGTAATTAGAAGATACGGCAGTTACTATGCTAGAATCTATACCACCTGATAAAAATGTACATATATCAACGTCTGATACTAATTGTTTTTCTATTGCATCTCTTACTAAAAAAGATACTTTTTCTACTGTTTGTTCATAGTTATCTGTATGGTAGTTGCTTTTTAACTCCCAATACATTTGCTCTTTAAAACCATATTTGTTAAATATACCAAAATGTCCTGGATTTATTTCATATATATTTTTAAACACTCCGTTTCCTGATATTCTAGCAGGCCCTATACCTAATATTTGCTTTAAGCTATTTATATCTATAGTAGGAGTTATAATAGGGTGTTTAAATAATGCTTTAGGCTCAGAACCAAAAACTAAAGTATTATTTTCTATTGTATAAAACAATGGTTTTATGCCAACTCTATCTCTAAATAAATAGACATTTTCATTTTTTGTATCATATATACAAAAGGCAAAAATACCATTTAAAAAATTTACACATTTTTCTTTATATTCTATAAATAAATATAAAATAACTTCTGTATCTGTTGTAGTTGTAAAAATATATCCTTTATTTTGTAAATCTTTTTTTAGTTCTTCTGTGTTATATATTTCTCCATTATATACTATTATATAGCTATTGTTATTTATTGTTTTTATCATAGGCTGGTTGCCATTTTCTGATAAATCTCTAATAGATAGTCTTGCGTGAGCACCACCAAAATTTTTATCTAAATATATGCCATTTGCATCTTTACCTCTTCTTTTTAAAGAATTTTGCATATTATCTAAAATATCTTTAAAAAATTTTTCATTGTTTAAAAAATTTTCATTAAAATTTGAAAAACCTGCTATTCCACACATAATAAATTCTCCTTATAAATTTATATTAATATATTATTCAAAAACTAAAAATATTATTAACAATATAATATTAATTTTGTTTAGTTTTTATAATAGAAAAATTTTTTTAGATAAAAAACTATATAAATAAAATTTTTTCCATAAAATATTAGGTTAAAATATCCTTAAAAAATTGTAAAAATTTTTACTAAAATTAAATTTTACTATAATAATAGCATCTTGACTAAAACTAGAACTTGTGTATAATTAATATTACGCTAACTATATATGGTTATAGTTTATATAAATATATATTTTTTTAGGAGGGGTCAAATTGGTAAAAGTTATAAAAAAAGATGGTACATTAGAAAATTTTGATGACAAAAAAATAATAAAAGCTATCACAAAATCTGCTAATAGAGTGATGTATCGTTTTGAATATTGTGATTATGAAAATATATGTAATCTAATTAAAAGTGAAATAGAAAAAAAGGGATTTAAAGAAATACCTATACAAACTATGCATAATCTTGTTGAAAGTGCTTTAGAAAGTATTAATCCTAGTGTTGCTAAAAGCTATAAAGATTATAGAAACTATAAACAAGATTTTGTACATATGCTAGATGATGTTTACCAAAAGGCTCAATCTATAATGTATATAGGCGATAAAGAAAATAGTAACACAGATAGTGCTTTAGTTGCTACAAAAAGAAGCTTGATTTATAACCAACTAAATAAAGAGCTTTATAAAAAGTTTTTTTTAACAACAGAAGAAAAACAAGCTTGTAATGACGGATATATATATATACATGATATGACAGCAAGACGAGATACTATGAATTGTTGTTTATTTGATATGCAAACAGTATTAGAAGGTGGCTTTGAAATGGGTAATCTTTGGTATAATGAACCTAAAACTTTAGCTGTTGCCTTTGATGTAATAGGGGATATTATTTTATCTACGGCATCTCAACAATATGGTGGTTTTACTGTTCCTGAAATTGATAAAATATTAGAAAAATATGCTAACAAAAGCTATATAAAATATGTAAATGAGATAAAAGAATATGTTTCTTATGCCAAAAATGAACCTTTATCTGATGAAGATATAAAGTTTATAGAAGAAAAAGCTATTAAGAAAATAGAAAGAGATTTTGAACAGGGTTTTCAAGGATTAGAGTATAAATTAAACTCTGTTGGTTCTTCTAGGGGAGATTATCCTTTTGTTACATTTACGATAGGGCTTGGTAAAACAATGTTTTCTAAAATGGCTAGCAAAATAATTTTAAGAGTACATAAAGGTGGACAAGGTAAGGAAGGCAATAAAAAACCTGTCCTTTTCCCTAAAATTGTATTTTTATATGACGAAAATTTACACGGTACTGGCAAAGAGCTTGAAGATGTTTTTGATGAAGCTATAGATTGTTCTAAAAAAACTATGTATCCAGATTATTTAAGCTTAACTGGTGATAGCTACGTGGCAGATGCTTATAAAAAATATAATACTGTAATTTCACCTATGGGTTGTAGAGCATTTTTAAGCCTCTGGTTTGAACGAGGCGGTATGCAACCTGCTGATGAAAATGATAAGGCAGTAACAGTAGGTAGATTTAATATAGGTGCTGTATCTTTACATTTACCTTTAATTTATGCAAAAGCAAAATCTGAAAGCAAGCCTTTTTATGAAGTTTTAGATTATTATTTAGAAATGATAAGAAAAATACATTTAAAAACTTTAGATTATCTTGGAGAAATGAAAGCATCTACTAATCCTATTGCATACTGTGAAGGTGGTTTTTATGGTGGCAATTTAAAACCATCTGATAAAATAAAACCCCTTTTAAAATCTGTTACTGCTAGTTTTGGTATAACAGCATTAAATGAGCTACAACAATTACATAATAAAAAATCTTTATATGAAGATGGTAATTTTGTTATAGAAGTTATGGAACATATAAATAAAAAAATAAATGAGTTTAAAAACGAGGATAAAGTTTTATATGCTATATATGGCACTCCTGCTGAAAGTTTATGTGGCTTACAAGTAGAACAATTTAGAAAAAAATTTGGGATTATAGAAAATGTGTCAGATAGAGAATATGTAAGCAACTCTTTTCACGCCCACGTTACAGAAAATATTACTCCTATACAAAAACAAGATACAGAAAAACGCTTTTGGCACTTGTTAAACGGTGGTAAAATTCAATATGTTAAATATCCTATAGAATATAACAAAGACGCTATAAAAACTCTTGTAAAACGTGCTATGGATTTAGGTTTTTATGAAGGGGTAAATCTTAGCTTATCTTACTGCAATAAATGTGGTCATAGCCAGCTTAATATGGATATTTGCCCTAAATGTGGTAGTGATAACTTAACTAAAATAGATCGTATGAATGGTTATTTAAGTTATTCTAGAGTTAATGGAGATACTAGATTAAATGAAGCTAAAATGTACGAAATAAAAGATAGAATAAGTATGTAAGAGGTATAATATGCGATATCATAATATTACACATGACGATATGTTAAATGGTTTAGGCCTTAGAGTTGTTTTATGGGTTTCTGGTTGTGAACATAAATGTTTTAATTGTCATAATAAAATAACTTGGGATATAAATAATGGATTAATTTTTGATGAAGATGCTAAAAAAGAAATATATAGCTCTTTAGAAAAAGATTATATAAAAGGTATAACTTTTAGTGGTGGAGATCCTTTACATAAAAAAAATAGAGATGAAATTTTTAATTTTATTAAAGAAATAAAACATAAATTTCCATATAAGGATATATGGCTATATACAGGTTATTGTTGGGAAGACATAAAAGATTTAGAGCTTATTAAATATATAGATATATTAGTTGATGGAAAATATATAGAAGAACTTTCAAATAAAGATTTAGAATGGAAAGGCTCTTCTAATCAACGAGTTATAAATGTTAAAAAAACATTAACAGAAGATAAAATAATATTGTTAGGAGATTAAAATGGATAAAATTTATTTTGCAAAAATTAGAGAAGATGCTATTATACCTACTAGAGAAGAATATAATGCAGGGGTTGATATATATCCTTGCTTTGATGAAGATTATATGATAATAGAACCAAATGAAACAAAACTTGTGCCAACAGGTATAGCAAGTGCTATCCCTCTTAATTATTACATACAAATACACGAGAGAGGTTCAAGTGGTAGCAAAGGTATAAAATATAGCGCAGGCGTTATAGATAGTTCATATAGGGGAGAATGGTTTTTAGCTACAACAAATACAAACAATAAACCTTTATTAATTACTAAAATAGATATAGATACTTTAGAAGAACCTATTAAAAAGATTATAAAAAGTGGATATATAATATATCCATATGAAAAAGCTCTTTTTCAAGGAGTAGTTCATTGTGTTCATAATGATCTAAAAAGATGTGAAATATCTTATGATGATATTTTAAAGATACCATCTAAAAGAGGTAGTGGAAAATTAGGAAGTAGCGGAAAATAAAAAATAAAAAAATTTGGTTATTTTTTTAATTAGATGAATAAAATAAAAATATAGGTATATAAACCTATATATTTATTTAAAATTACCATAATATTTATTATAACTTAATAAATTTTTAAATTTTTTATTAAAAATGTAAAAATATTCTTGACAAAATGTTGTTTAGCGGTTATAACTAGATAGAGGTACATTTTAATGTATTATTAATTTATTTATTGAGGAGGCTTTTCAAAATGAACAAAGCAGAATTAATCGCAGCTATTGCTGAAAAATCAGAATTAACAAAAAAAGATGCTGAAAAAGCTTTAAAAGCTTTTGAAGATGTTGTAAAAGAAGAACTTTCAAATAAAGGCGAAATTAGATTAGTAGGATTTGGTACTTTCGATGTTATAGAAAGAGCTGAGCATATGGGAAGAAATCCTCAAACTAAAGAACCAATGAAAATTCCAGCATCTACAGCACCTAGATTTAAAGCTGGTAAAGCATTAAAAGATGCTGTTAATAAAAAATAATATTAATAAGCTAATAGCTTTTTAAAAATACTAATTTATTTATATATAAAAGCTAAAGGTATTAAAAATTAGCTTTTTACATAATATAAATAAAAATTATTTTTTATTTAAAATCTCTCTTTTTAAAATTAAAGAGAGATTTTATTTTATGATGTTGTTTTGTTATAAATATAAAGGAGCTAAAAATATGAGGTTAGATAAATATTTAAAAGTATCTAGAATAATTAAAAGAAGAACTATCGCTAATGAAGCTTGTGATGCTGGCAGAGTTTTAGTTAATGATAAAGTGGCTAAAGCTTCTTTAGATGTTAAAGTTGGCGATATTATACAAATAAACTTAGGTAACAATTGTTTAAAGATAAGAGTTTTAGATGTTAAAGATGTTATTAGAAAAGAAGATGCAACTAATTTATACGAAAATATATAATATAAATTAGTTGCCTTATAAAATTGACTTATTATAATTTTTTATGTATAATATAAGAAAAATATTGATAAGTTGGTGATTAATTTGAATATAGGTTTTTTAGGTATAGGTAATATGGGCGGCTCTATATTAAAAGGGTTTTTAGCTAAAGGTATAAATAGTGGAAATATATTTGCATATGATATTGATACCGTAAAATTACAAGATTTTAAAAATAATTTTAATATAAGTATATGTGATAATTATGAAGATTTAGTTAAAAATTCAGATTTTTTAATATTAGCTATAAAGCCTAACATATTTTTTAAAATATTAGAAGATTTAAAAATATATATTGATTTATATAAACCAGTTATTATATCTATTGCTGCAGGTATAACAATAGATAGTATAAAAAATATAATAAACAATGTTGGCATAGTGAGAATTATGCCTAATATTAATGCAGAAATATGTTTATCTACATCTGCCTACTGTTATTATAATATTTGTGATGAAAAATTAAATAAAGTTATAAATTTATTTGAAAAGGTAGGATCTACATTTTATATACCAGAAGATAAATTTAGTATATTTACAGCTATAGCAGGGTGTAGCCCAGCATATATATATTTATTTTTAGATTCTATAGCAAAAGGCGCTCAAAAAATGGGAATGAATAAAAAAGAAGCATTACAAATAGCGATAGATGTTACTATAGGTAGTGCTAATATGCTAAAAAATAGTAACAAACATTCTTGGGAGCTTATAGATAACGTTTGCTCTCCAGGAGGTACGACTATTGAAGGTATTTGTACATTAGAAGAAAATAATTTTCAACAAAGCATAGTCAAAGCAATAGAAAATACCATAAAAAAAGATATATTATTAAACAACCAAAAATCTTAAATTTATTTTAAGGAGAGATTGTATGAAAGAAAATAAAAAAAATAAACCTTTTAGCTGGTTTAATTTTGTAGATATACTAGATAGTAGTAAAATAGGTTTATGGAGTATAGAAATAGATAATAACACAGGTATTAACCGAATGTATTGTAACGATACTATGCTGAAATTATTAGGTGCTACTGACTATTTTTCGCCAGAAAAAAGCTTTGAATTTTGGTACTCTAGAATACATAAAGGATATTACTCTTATGTAGAAAAAGCTATAGAACAAGTTTGCACTAGCAATAAGGCAATAGAGATACAATATCCTTGGCAACATCCAAAACTAGGCGATATAATAGTAAGATGCTCTGGTAAGCTCTCTAGCATAGATAATGGTGTTATAACTATTAAAGGTTATCATCAAAATATAAATGATTTACATCAAATGAATGTTGTTTTATCTAAAACAGAAAATGAGATTTTTGAGTGGTGTCAAGATAGTAATACTGCTTATGTTCATACCCATTATAGTCAGCTCTATAAAGAACAATCAAATGTAGAAAATTTTCCTGAAATTTGGATTAAAAATGGAAATGTTCAAAAATATTTTAAAGATGTATATTTAGATGCATTTGAAAGAATAAATAACGGTAATAAAAAAGCTATATGTGAGCTTAAAATGAAAAATAAAAATGGCGAATATACTTGGTTTAAAATGACATTATCTAAAGAAGAGGTTTCTTCTGAACTTTCCAATGTTGTTATAGGTACATTAGAAAATATAAATAGCCTTAAAGAAATGGAAATAGCTTATGTTATTCAATCTAGATTTTATAAGGCTATTTTAAAAGAAATGGTAGCTTATGGTGAAGTTAATATTACAAATAAAAAATTTTTGCGTGTTGGTGGTTCATGGAGTATATATAACAGAGTTATAGATAATTTTACTGTAGAAGAATTATTAGAAAAAAATATAAATAAACTAATTTATCCAGAAGATAGAGAAGACTATCTTAAAACATTAAATTGTGAAAATTTAATGAAGCTACATAAAGAAGGCGAAAGTATTATAAAATATGAATTTAGAAAAATTATTGGTAAAGAGTCTATTAGATGGCTAGAGCTAACAATAAGCCTTTTTCAAGAGCCTTACAAAAAAGATATATTAGCTCTATTATATTTAAGAGATATAGACAATAAAAAGAAAGAAGAAATGGCGATAAAATATGAAACAGAAATAGATGATTTGACAGGCCTTTTTAATAAAAAGCATTTAATAAAAAATATTGATGAAACATTTAAACAATGTAATGAAAATGATGAATTTTGTATGCTTTTATTAGATGTAGATGAATTTAAAAACATAAATTATTTAGGTGGTAATATTTTAGGTGATGAAGTTTTAAAATATATAGCAAGTTTAATTAAATATATTTTTGATGAAAATAGTATACTTTCTAGAATAAGCTCTGATAAATTTATAATATTTTTAAAAAATATTGATAAAGAGACTATTAATAACAAAATTTGTGAGCTATATTTAAGAATTAAAGATTTTTCAGAAGTTAATATATCTCTTAGTATAGGTGCGTTTGTAAGCAAAAAATCTACTTATTTACATATGTATAATATTTGTGATAAAGCTATCTATAAAATAAAAAATAGTAAAATTAAAAATATGATATGCTGGGGAAAAGGTGATAATGCAAATAGTGATTTAGTTTTAGAAAAACCTTTTAATGAAAACTTTTTACAAAAATCAACTAAAAGTGATAAAACTTATTATACTATGGAAGAATTGTTATCTAATGAAGGTAATGAAATAGCATACGTTATAGATGCCTTTGATTATAAGCTTATAGATGGTAACAATAGCTTTTTTGAGCTTTTAAATAAACCTAAAGAACAATGTATAGGTATAGAATGTTACAAACTTATTCACAATAGGCAAACACCTTGTAGCCTTTGTAAAAATATTTTTTGGAACTATTCTGATTTTTTTGTTTGGAACCAATATAACAAAATATTAAAAAAAGACTTTTTATTAAAAAATAAGTTAGTTTCTTTTAAAGACAAAAAATGTATGTTTACTATAGGTACAAGCGTATCTTTAATTGATAACATTCAAAATAAAGATGTAAATACAGAGATAAATAGAAGTATATTATCTGCTATAACACATCTTTCTAAAAAATATAACTATGAAAATAACATTAAATTTATTTTAGAGTTAGTATGCACATTATATAAATCTGAATTTGGTTTTATTTTTGAAATTAACAAAGATAGTAATTTATCTTCATACAATTTAACTAATAATAATTTAAATGAAGAAATAAAACAAAACTTAGAACAAATTATTTTAGATGAATTTTTATATTCGCCTATTAATAAAATTAAATATTTAAGTAGCGAACAAGAAGCTATCTCTTTATCTTATAATTTATACGATTTTATGAGAAAATATCATTTATATAATATTTTAATTATACCAATAATAAATAACGAAAAATATATAGGCTATATATTATGTATAAACAACGATAAATTAGAAGATAGTATTTATTATGAAAAATTAGAAGAGTATTCAAGTAATATTTCATATTTTATTGGCGAAGAAATTATAAAAAATAGCCTTAAAAAAGAGCTTAATTTAGAAAAAAATTATGATAGTCTTACAGGTGTATTAAATAGAAATGCATATAGAAACTATGAAAAAGCATATGATCCAGATAATGTAAAATATATTGGGATTTTATGTTTAGCTTTAAACGAGCTTAATAATATTAACCATACTGCCGGCATTGCTGCTGGTGATCAAATAATTTTAGATTTGGCAGATATTTTAAAAACTCAATTTTATCATAAGCCTATTTTTAGATTAAATGGTAATGAATTTTTGATTATAATGGAAAATATTAATTATGATTCTTTTTTACAGGAAATAGATATTTTATCTAAATCTCTTGAAAAAATTGGTTTATCTATGACTTATGGAAAAGCTTGGAGCGAAGATGAAAAAGAGCTAAATCATCTTGTTAATTCTGCTATATATTTTAGAAAAATGGAAAGCAACAAAAGTAAGCAGCTTATTAACAATAATAATTTATATAAAAGAAATTCGTTATTTTCTGAACTAATGATTTCTATTGAATCAAAAGAATTTGAAATATTTTTACAACCTAAAATAGCATTAGAAAATAATAAATTATATGGTGCAGAAGCTTTAATAAGAAAAAGAAATTTAGAAGGGGGATATATACCGCCAGATAAATTTATACCTATATTAGAGCATCATTATTTAATACAATATATAGATTTGTTTGTTTTTGAAGAAGTTTTAAAGCTACTTCAAAGCTGGAAAAATGAAAATAAACCTTTAATCCCTATATCTTTAAATTTTTCTAGGAGAACTTTGCTAGAAGAAGATATTATAAAAATGGTGTTAGATATAAAAAATAAATACGATATAGATTATAAATATGTAGAGATAGAGGTTACCGAAAGCATAGGAGATTTAGAGAAAAAAGCAATATGCACTGTATTAAAAGATATAAAAAATATGGGTATTAGTATACTTTTAGATGATTTTGGTGTTAAATATAGTAATTTAAGTATATTATCTGAAATAGCTTTTGACGGCCTAAAATTAGATAAAACTATGGTAAGAAACTTAGGAGAAAATATCACTAACGAAGTTATAATGAAAAATATAATTTGTATGTGTAAAGATTTAAGTATTAAAACTACCGCAGAAGGGGTAGAAACTAATGAGCAAGAAAATATATTAAAAACTATGCATTGTGATATAATACAAGGATATTTACATTCTAAGCCATTACCAGTTACAGAATTTATACAAAATTTTTATGAACCTTCAAAAAGTGACTAAAATATAATTATTTATGATAAAGCCCCTTACTTAAATAAAAAAGTAGGGGGCTATATATTTTCTAATTGTTCTATAAAAGATGTACTTTTTAAATTTGTATACAAATGTGCATTTAAAAGCTTTTTACTTACTAAAGATAAATCGTTTAAAACATTATCTGAAACATTAAAATTATAAAGTTTATCTATAGAAGATGATAAAATATGCTTTATAACTAATATAGTATTATTATTTATTTTTATTAAATATTGCTCATAGCTTTTACATCCTTTACAAATAATACCATTATTACCCCAATATACATCTATATCATCATTAATAGGCTTGTTACAATAAGTACAATTATTTATAAGGGGCATATATCCATTTAGCTGTAAAAATTTAATTTCAAATATTTTTGCTATTAATTTTGGCGATATAACTGTAGATTTCGATAAAATAAGCAAAGATTTTAAAAGCAATAACATTACATCATTTATAGGTGTTGCTTCTTGTGTATTTTTATCTACAAACTCCAAAAAATATGTACCATAAGCTAGAGAATCTAAATCTTCAGTAAGTCCATAAAAATTTTCTATTATATCTATTTGATTTAAAGTTAAAGTTCTTCCATTATCATATATAATAAAATCGGCATATGAAAATAGAGAAGAACCTACCAAAAGTTTGCTTTTGCTATTTCTACAATTTTTTGCCCATACGGTAAATTTGCCATAATCTTTTAATAATATAATAAGTGATTTATCGTTATCACCTACCAAATTTTCTTTTATTATAATACCCCTAGCTTTAAATGTACTCATTTTATCCTTCCTTAATAACCCATCTTATTTTTTTCTTCCCTTGTTTTTTCATTTTTATATTCTTTATATGCTAAAAATGCATTAATATCTCCACTTTTTTCAAAAATATTCCAAAATAAGTTTTCCATAATTAAGCCCCCATTTATAATATAATATATAATACATATTTTTAGTAAATTAAATATTTATATACTATTGAAAATTTACCATAAAAGGGGGCAATATACTATTGACAATTATATTTGTTTTTGATCATATCCAAAATTTTTTAATAAAAAGTCGCTGTCTCGCCAATCTTTTTTAACTTTTATCCATATTTGAAGATTGATAGGTGAGCCTAAAAGTCTTTCTATCTCATATCTTGCGTTAGATCCAATTTTTTTTAACATACAACCTTGTTTACCTATTATAATACCTTTGTGAGAATCTCGTTCACAATATATAGTTGCTTGTATATCTATAATATCTTTATTTTGTCTAGGCTTCATAGAGCTAACCTCAACAGCTATACCGTGTGGTATTTCATCTTGTAAAAGCTTTAAAGATTTTTCTCTAATAATCTCTGAAACAATTTGTCTCTCTGGTTGATCTGTTATCATATCACTAGGAAAAAACTGTGGACCTTCTGGTAAATATTTTTTTATACATTTTAAAAGATTATCTTTATTTTTACCTTTCAAAGCAGATACAGGTATTATCTCCGCAAAGTTATAAACAGATTTATAGCTTTCTATAACAGCTAAAATATCTTCTGGCGATATTGTGTCTATTTTATTTATTATTAAAAATACAGGTGTTTTTACATTTTCTAATCTTTTTATAATAGATAAATCAGATTCTTTAATTTTTTCAAAAGGCTCTATAAGATATAATACTATATCTACTTCATTTAAAGTAGTTTCGGCAGATTTTACCATATAGTTACCTAATTTAGATTTTGGTTTGTGTATACCTGGTGTATCTATAAATATAGCTTGAAAATCATCTTCTGTTAATATAGATTGTATTTTGTTTCTAGTAGTTTGAGGTTTGCTAGATATTATAGCTATTTTTTCTCCTATAAGACTATTCATAAGGGTAGATTTACCAACGTTTGGCCTACCTATTAACGATACAAACCCTGAGCGGAAATTATTATACATATTTATTATCCCTTTCTTTTAAAAATTCTTCTTTTGTTATACAATATACATAATGTGGCATATCTATATTATAATAGTGTTTTATTATTGTTATTGTTTTTTTCATATTATTTCTTTTAGCAACATTTTGAGAAGATATATTATTATCTCTAATTATTGAATATATTTTATTTAATTTTAAAGTATTAAATCCGTATTTTTTTAAAGCTTTAGCACATTCTATCGCATATCCTTTTTTCCAATATTCTTTTTTTAGTAAATATCCTATTTCATCTAAAAGATTACTATTTATATTTTGTTTGGTAATACCTGCTTGTCCTATAAATTTATTATTTTCCTTTAAAAATACACCTAAAAGGCCATATCCTTCTTTTTTATACCTATTTTGTTGGTTATTAAACCAGTCTTCACATTCTTTTTCAGAAAAAGGGTGTTCATAAGCATACATAACCTTTGCATCTTTTAAAAGTAATTTTAAATCTTGAAAATTTTCTATAGTAAGTGGTTTTAATATTAACCTTTCTGTTTCTATTAACATTTTATCTCCTAATATTTAAGTTATTCAAAATAATTTCTTGTTTTTCAAACATAACCTTTTCTTCTTCTTCTGTCATATGGTCATATCCTAAAAGATGTAACATACTATGAACTGTTAAAAAGCATAATTCACGTTTTAAAGAATGACCATAATCATTAGCTTGAGAAATGGCCTTATCAATACTTATTATTATATCTCCAATAGGAATAGGACAAACCATATTATTAATATTATTAAAATCATCTAGTAGGGGAAAAGATAAAACATCTGTTTCTTTATCTATATTTCTATGTAAATTATTAATTTTTCTAATTTCATCATTATTTACAATAGATAAGCTTATTTCTATATCTTCTGTAAAATTTTCTAATTTAAGGCTTTCTTTCATACAATTTTTCATTAAATTAAAAGTTTCTTCATCTATTGTATAATTTGTGTTATTATCAAATAAAAGCTCCATAAAAACTCCTTAATTTTATAGTAAATGATTGTTTTTTCAATCATTTACTATATTTTTTATTTTGTTTTTTCATTTGTTTTTCTTTAATTTTTTCTTTGTCTTTTTCTAATTTTTCATATGCACCTATTATTTTTTGTACAAGAGGGTGTCTTACAACATCTTTATTATTTAATTTACATATACCTATATCTTCTATATTTTCTAATATTTTAACCGCATCAATTAATCCTGAATTTTTGCCTGTTGGTAAATCTATTTGAGTTAAATCGCCTGTAATAACAGCTTTAGAACCAAATCCTATACGAGTTAAAAACATTTTCATTTGCTCTGGCGTTGTATTTTGTGCCTCATCTAATATAATAAAAGCATTATCTAAAGTTCTACCACGCATATAGGCTAGGGGAGCAACCTCTATAGCACCTTTTTCCATATTTTTTTGAAAATTTTCTACCCCCATAATATCGTATAAAGCATCATATAATGGTCTTAAATAAGGGTCTACTTTTTGTTGCAAATCTCCTGGTAAAAAACCTAAATGTTCACCAGCTTCTATAGCAGGTCTAGTTAAAATAATACGGTTTACCTCATTATTTTTAAAAGCGGTAATAGCCATAGCCATAGCTAAATATGTTTTACCTGTACCAGCAGGGCCTATACCAAAAACAATAGTATTTTTTCTAATAGTATCTATATAATTTTTTTGCCCTATAGTTTTAGGTTTAACAGGACGGCCAGAGATATTAACACAAATAAAATCGTCATTTATTTTTTCTATTTCATTAAATTTTTCATCTTCTACTTGTGCTATAAGATAATTAATAGTTTGCTCTGTTATTTCTTCTCCACGGTTACATATAGATATTAACGATTTTAAAACTTTTTCTGCTTTACCTAGAGAATATTTGCTACCAGATACTATTATATCTTCTCCTCTATTTACTATATTAACGGCAAAGCTTCGTTCAATTTTTTTAATATTTATATCATATTGGCCAAAAACATTTAAAATTTGATTATTGGCTATTTGTAGTTTCATCTGTTCCATTTTCAATGTTGCTCCCTTCATTTTGATAGCTAACAGATATAGGTACTCTTTCTCCTATATCTTCTATTAATGTTATTTTAGCGATAGCTATCAATTCATTTTCTAATTGTTCATAAAAAATTTCTTTATTTAAAATATCAGAAGAAAAATCTATTTCTTCTATAATTTTTTCTGTTATAAGCTTATTAGCATATAATTTAGCTTCATCTATAGAATATGTTTTTTTCTTAGGTATATACTCTTTATACTCGGTTTTTTTTATAATAAAAGGTAAATAAAAGTTTTCTGTCAGTTTTAATTGTTTTCTAGATGTTACTATTGTATAATCTTGATATTTAATATTATTAAATAATTTTAAAGTAAATCTCTTATTAAATGCAAAAAAATCATATGTAACTTTTTTATTTCCTGTATAATTTTTAATATAATAGTCTAAAGGTACATTAACTTTTATTTCTTTTTCAACTTTAGCTTTTATATCAGCGTCAGAATATGTATTATATGTACCTTTAATTTCTTCGCCTTCTTTTAAAAATAGCTCTCCCGACACGAGTATATCGCCTTTTTGCACAACATCTTTTGCTTTTACAAGAGGGCGACCTGTTCTTGTAACAATATTTGTTATAATGCCTGTTTCTTTAGCTATTATATCACAAGGTTCATTATTTTGTGTAGTATTTTCTTTTTTTATATTTTCAGATATGCTTATAGTGGCTTTTGTTCCTTCTATTCTAATATTTGCCCAAGATATGTTATCAAAATTATTTTTTAAATCAGATTGTATATTTTTTATATTTATTTTTCTTTTGAAAGCACCTAAATATAAGCCATTGTCTTCACAAAAAGCTAAAATTTGGTTATTATCTATTTGGTTATTACCTATAACTTGTATAGTCCATATAAAAGAAGAAAAATAATATAATAAAAATACAAAAAATATAATGCTTATAAAAAACATTTTTCTTTTTCTATTTTTAAATATAAAAAATGGCATACCATATCTAAAAATAATTTTATATTTACAACCAGTTTTTTTAGATATAATTTTTAACTGTTTAAAGTCTTTTATGCTTATTCTACATATAACACCATCGTTAACTTCTTCTAATTTATAAATATTTATATTTTTATTTAAACATAAATTTAAAAATCTTTCAATAGAAAATCCTACAATTTTTATAATAACATATCCTTTAAAGTAATTCCATAAAAATTTAAACATTATTTCACCAACCTAAATAAATTCAAACTGTATTAAAATACCTTTTATAGATATTTTATTTTTATTAAGCTCTTTTAAAAAAAGATTTTTTCCAACAATTTTAAATATACCTGAAGATGTATTAACCTTTATAATCTCGTTAGAATATTGGACTATATTTTTAAAATTTTCAATAATTATTTTAGATCTTCCTATAACTGTTATAAGCGGTACATTTAAAACTATTTCGCTAGGTATCTCTATACCTTCAGATAAACCATCTTTTATAGACTTTATAAACTTATTGGTAGCTTTGTTTTTTTTCATAATAAATCTACCTCCTTTAGCAATAAATTATATGTTAAATTTATGTTAATTAGAATGGAAATCTATTTTCAACAAAAAATTTTTATAGTATAATATTTATTAACTTATAATTGTGAAAGGTGATTTTTAATGAATACATTATTTAAAAAGCAGTTTGTTATGCAATCTTTTGTTCTTATAATAAGCTTTGCCCTTTTAGGAGCAGGGCTTACAAAAGCCTTTAGTTCATTTTTTGTAGAACAAAAAAAAGATATACTTATAGAACAAAGCAAAAAAATATCTAAAACATTTAAACAAGCCTATTTTTTAGAAGGTAGATATGGTCTATTAGCTTTACAAAATGAAATTGAAATATTAGAAGAATATATAAATGCTAGTTTTGTTTTTGTAGATAATGAAGATAATATAAAAATTATGTCTAGCGATATTGATTCTAAATGGTATAATAAAAAAGTAAATTTTGAAAAAAACTTAAAAGAAGGTAAAAACGGATATTATTATGAAATACAAGGAACAATGGGTGGTATATTTGATGAACCTATGCTTAGTATTGGTAGACCTATGACTATAAATGAAGTATATATAGGTACAATATTTATAAATACACCTGTTACAGATTTATTTTTAACAGTAGAAAAAGCCTATCAAATAATAATGTTATTTACAGTTTTTGCTATAATAGGGGCTTTTGTTTTAGTTTATTTATTTTCTAAAAAAATTAGTCTGCCTCTTATAGAAATTAATAATGCTGCTAAAATTATGGCTAATGGAGATTTTAAAAAACGTATATACATAAATAGTAAAGATGAAATAGGCCAATTAGCAAATGTTTTAAACGATATGGCAGAAAGTTTAGATGAGCAAGAAAAACGCAGACGAGAATTTATATCAAATATATCACACGATATACGTTCACCGTTAACATCTATGAAAGGGTTTTTGCAAGCTATTATAGATGGAACTATACCAGAAGAGAAAAAAGAAAAATATATAAATGTTGTTTTAGAAGAAACAGAAAGATTAACTATTTTAGCTAATAATATTTTAGATATTAATAGGCTAGAAGATATGGATAATCAAAATAGCAATGTTAATTTTGATTTAAACGAGCTTATAAGAAGAATTATTATAAGCTTTGAGGCTAGGGTAGTGAGTAAAAATTTAAACATACAAATATCTTTTGGAGAAAAAGAAACATTTGTTTTTGCCGATTTAGAAAAAACTCAAAGAGTAGTTTATAATCTTATTGATAATGCTATAAAATTTACAGAAGATAACAAATCTATTTTTATATCTACAAATATTAAATTAGATAAAGTTTATGTATCTATAAAAGATGAAGGGCCAGGCATATCTTTAGAAGATCAAAAAAGAATTTTTGATAGGTTTTACAAAGCAGATTATTCTAGAGGTAAAGATAAAAAAGGTAGTGGACTTGGACTTTCTATTGTAAAAGAATTTATACTTTCTCAAGGAGAAAATATAGAACTAAAAAGTGAGCTTAACAAAGGTAGCGAATTTATATTTACACTTACAAAATCTGAATAATAATTAAAAAATAATACCTTATAAATAGAAATTATTTATAGGGTATATATATTTAACTATTCGCAAAATTAAACTTTTGCGAATAGTTATGCAATAAAAATGAAACACATTATAATATATGGCTATAGATATTTTCTATAGCCATAATTTTTATTTTATTTTTTCTTTTATAATTCTAGTTATTTGTATTATTAATGTTGGCATTAATGATAACCCTAAAATATACAATAAATTATTTATACTTAATGGTTCTACCTCAAATAATGTTTGTAAAGGTGGAACTAATAATACACTCATTAACAAAATAAATCCTATTAATATTGTATATATTATATATTTATTACTAAATAAGCCTTGTTTTATAATAGATTTTTTACTTCTAGAGTTAAAGCTATGCCATAATCTAGCTAAACATAATGTGGAAAATGCCATTGTGCTAGCTGTTGCATTATTTGTTTTTAAACCTATATAAAATGCTATCATAGTAAATATTGTAATATTTATACCGTGTATAACTATTTCTGTAAAAAAGTCTTTAGTTAAAATATTTTCGTCTGATTTTCTTGGTTTTTCTTTTATAATATCTTTTGTAGGGCTATCCATACTTATTGCTATTGCTGGTAAGCTATCTGTTACAAGGTTTATAAAAAGCAAATGAACGGCACTAAATGGCATTGGTAAAGCCATAATAGACGTATATAAAACAGCTAATATACCAGATGTATTTCCAGATAATAAAAACTTTATAGAATTTTTAATATTAGCATATATATTTCTACCATTAGCAACAGCTTTTATAATAGTTGCAAAATTATCATCTGTTAATATAACAGATGCAGCATCTTTAGAAACATCTGTACCAGTTATCCCCATAGCTATACCAATATTAGCACTTTTTAAAGCAGGAGCATCATTTACCCCATCACCTGTCATAGCTACAATATTACCCTTTTCTTGCCAAAGATTAACTATCCTAATTTTATGTTCAGGAGAAACTCTAGCATAAACAGATACTTTATCTAATATTTTGCTTAATTGTTCATTTGACATATTGTCAAGTTCTGTTCCTGTTAAAGCCATATCGCCATCTTTAAATATACCTATTTGCTTGGCAACAGCCGTAGCTGTTACTTTATGGTCTCCTGTTATCATAACTGGCAATATACCTGCCATATGGCAATCTTTTACTGCTTGCATAGATTCTTCCCTTGGTGGGTCTATCATAGATATAAGCCCTACAAAAGTTAGATTGTTTTCATCTTTTAAGTCTATTTCTATATTATCAAGATTTTTTTGAGCAAAAGCTAATACTCTTAAACCATTTTCACTCATTTTTTGATTTATATTTTTAATATTTTCTATATCTTCTTTTGTTATAGGATAAATTTTACCATCTTTCATAATATTATCTACCCTATTTAAAAGAACATCTATAGCACCTTTAGTAAGCATAACATATTGGTTATCAAGCTTATAAACGGTAGACATAAGCTTTCTATCCGAATCAAAAGGTATTTCTGATAATCTTTTATTATTTTTTATAATTTCATTATAATTTAACCCTTTTTTTATATAACTTTCTACAAGGCTTGTTTCTGTTGGATCACCCATTGCTTTATCATTTAATATATATGAATCATTACATAAAACGCTTATTTGTAAAAGACGCTCTCTACTGCCCTCACCTATAAAATATTCTTCTTGTACTGTCATTTTATTTTGAGTTAGAGTTCCTGTTTTATCTGAGCATATAACAGATACACAACCAAGTCCTTCAACTGCACTTAAATTTTTAATAATAGCATTTTGTTTAGCCATTTTTGTTGTACCAATAGCTAGAGCAATGGTTACTATAGATGATAAAGCTTCTGGTATAGCTGCAACAGCTAACGATACAGCAAACATTAAAGAATCTAACATAGGCATATTTCTATATAAACTAAGCCCAAATACAACCAAACATATGGCTATTATAATTATAGATAGCTTTTTACTAAAATTATCTAAACTAACTTGTAAAGGAGTTTTTTTATTTTTTGTAAGATTCATTAATGTAGCTATTTTACCTATCTCTGTTTGCATACCCGTATTAGTAACTAACGCTATACCCCTACCATAAGTTACTAAAGCTGAAGAAAATATCATATTTTTTCTATCACCTAAAGCTACATTTTGCCCATCTATTTTTTGTATAAACTTATCTACCGCCTCAGATTCTCCTGTTAAAGCACTTTCATTTACTTGCAAAGAAAAACTTTCAATAATTCTTGCATCTGCTGGAACAACATCTCCTGCTTCTACAACAATTATATCTCCTACAACTAAATCTTTAGCTAATATTTCTTCTCTTTTTCCATTTCTTATAACTTTTGCTACAGGTGCATACATATTTTTTAAACTTTTTAAAGATTGTTCTGCTTTAAAATATTGTACTGTACCTATTATAGCATTTAAAATAATTACACAAAATATTACAACACTGCTTTCTATATTTCCTGTAATCATAGATATAATGCCTGAAATTATTAAAATAATAATTAGCAAATCTTCAAACTGGCTTAAAAATACTTTTAAAGGGCTTTTTCTTTTTTCTTCTTGTAATATGTTATAGCCATATTTTTCATATCTTTTATTTAATTCATCATTGTTTAGCCCTTCTTTTCTAGATTTTAATTCTGAAAAACATTCTTCTACACTTTTATTAAAAAAGTTCATATAGTTTCACCCTTTCATATAAAATTTAAATATTTAGTAGAAGAATACAAAAATAGCAAAACTTCTACCAAAATAAAACTTTGATAAAAGTCTTGCTATTTAAAGTAAATGCGAGTTAAAAACTGTAATGACGCAAGTACTACAAGATAAATCTTGCAAGCTACTCCCTTTTTTCAATGTGTTAAATATATCATAAAAAATTATATGTGTCAACAAATTTTTTAGGCAAATAAATTTATTTTTTTATTATTTTTCTAGCTACAAAATTTAAAAATTTAGAAACAGTATTATTTACAGGGTTAGTAGATAATATATAAGTAGTTATTATTGAAACTATAGTACATAAAATTAAGTTTAGTATATTATTTGATATATTTCTAGATATACCAAAAAATGCACCTATTAAAAATATATGTAAAAGATAAACAGATAAAGTATTTTTACCTAGTTTACTTAAAAAACATTTTTTCTCTGTTATAAGATTTAATAATGTAAAAGTCATTAAAAATCCTATACCATATAGTAAAATTCTAATTATTAAACCTAATTTCATAGAATAATTAAGATTTATAAAAGGCCTGTCTAACCATAAAATTTCTACAGGTATTAAATCTGATGTTGAAAAATATATAGCCACTAAAGCTACAGAAATTATAACAAAAATAAAAGGTAATTTTGGTTTTTTTCTTAGTTTTTCTATTAATATATCATCAAAAAAATATCCTGCTAAAAAATAAGGTAAAAATGTAATAGTTCTTGATATAGACATAAAAGAATTAAACTCCATAAAAAGCCCTGCCGTTATACCTAAAAATATAGATATTTTAAAAATTCTTTTTATTTTTAATAAATATGGTAACAAGAGCTTCCATATAAACATACTAAAAAGATACCACATAGCCCAAGCTGGTGTAAAAAATGAATAATTATCTGTTATACCTAGTATAAATGAAACTATATTCCAAGGTAATGTTATTATTAAAAATGGTAATAAAAATTTTTCAAAAGCACTATCTTGAGATTTTTTTAAATCTTTAGAAAAATATCCAGATATGAATATAAATGCAGGCATATGAAAAAAATATATAAAAGTATATATTATATTTGCTATTATATATTCATTTTTTAAAAGCTCCAAACTATGGCCAAATACAACTAAAAATATTAAAAGTCCTTTTATATTGTCAAATAAAAGATTACGTTCTTTCATAAAGATATATACCTCCTAAACTATATCATAATAATATAATAAACTATTAATGTTACATTTTTATTACAAAACGAAAAAAAATTATTGACAAAATATACAAAATTAATTAATATAAAATAAAAAATAAGGAGTATGATTATATGAAAAATGATGAAAAACTAAAAATATTATATAAATATAAATATTTATTAGATATTTTTTTATTAGTTTCTATTATATGTATAAAAGCATATAAAATATTTTATCCAACTGTTCAAAAAATAGGCAAAGGCAATATTAAAGTTGCTTGTATAGGTGATAGTATAACATATGGCTTAGGCGTTGAATTTAGAAGAACTTTTAGCACATATCCTTATATGCTTGCAAAATTACTAGGTAAAAAATATCGTGTTTTAAATTATGGTGCTAGCAGTAGAACTCTTTTAAGTAGTGGTAACCACCCTTATAGAGAAACTAAATTTATAGAACAATCTTTATCCGAAAACCCAGATATTGTTATAATTATGCTTGGTTCAAACGATTCTAAGGCTATAAATTGGAATGCTAAAAAATACAAAGAAGAATATTTAAAGTTAATAAAAGCTTATCAAATATTGTGTAAAAATTCTAAAATATATATTATGACACCACCTAGAGCTTTTGCAAAAGTTAAAAATGAAAAAAGTATACAAAATAAAATTATAAAAAATGAAATATGTCCAATAATAAATGAGCTATCGTTAGAAACAGGTGTTGAGGTTATAGATTTATATAAATTTACTAGAAAACGCCCACAATGGTTTTTTGATGGCATACATCCAAATAGAAAAGGTAATATATTTATAGCTAACTATATAGCTAGTATAATAGATTAAAAATTATATTATGTATTTACAATATTAAAAACCCATCTAAATAAAATAGATGGGTTTTTAAATTATTTTAAAATTTTATATATTTTATCCATATTAAGATTATTTTTAAAATTATTAGCTATCAAATCAAACTGATTTTTTAAATATTGTATGTAATAATTTTCAGATTTATTTTCTAAGTCATTTAATAAAATTTCTTTTGTTTTCATAATACCGTTATCTACAAGACTATCTTCATCCTCTACATTTATATCAAAATGTGGTATTATGCCTAAAACATCTTTTTTACAAATATCTTCTATAATATTTTTACCATCATTAAAATATTCAATAGTACCTTTAAATTTATTTATAACAATACCTTTTATAAGCTCTTGTTGTTCTTTAGGCATAAGATTTATTGTACCATATAAAGATGCAAAAACACCACCTCTAGATACATCTGATATTAATATAACTGGTGCATTTACCTTTGTGGCAAAGCCCATATTTACAATATCATTTTTAATAAGATTAAGCTCTACAGGGCTACCTGCCCCTTCTATAACAACAATATCATTATCATTACATAAACTATTAAAAGAATTGATAGCTTCATTTAAAAAATCTGTTTTAACATCTTCATAGCTAAATCTGTCCATATTTCCTTTATATTTACCATTCAAATAAACTTCTGTATTATTATTAGTAGGCACTAATAATATAGGGTTCATTTTATAATGTGGCTCTATGTTACAAGCATATGCACATATAGCTTGAGATCTTGCCATTTTATATCCATTTTCAAAAATATGAGCATTAGATGACATATTTTGAACTTTAAATGGTGCTACTTTATATCCATCATTAGTAAAAATTCTACATAAAGCAGCAGCAAATATAGACTTTCCTACACCAGATGATGTACCTTGTATCATTATTATTTTAGCCATTTTATCACCTAATTTTCAAATACACTTGGGTATAAAGCTTGTGCCATTTGTTCAAAAGCTACTATAGAGTTTTCATTAGCTCTTGCACTCGTATTTTTATCTATTAAAAATACGTTATTGTTTTTAACGGCATCTATATTTTCCCAACCTGATCTATTTTTTATATCTTCAACAGGAGTTTCTAAAAAACCTGCATTTGTAAGTATAACGCTAGGGTTTTTAGCTACCACCTGTTCTTCTGATACAGGTATCCAGCCTGTTTGATCACCAAATATATTTTCTGCACCTAACATATTTAGCATATCATTTAAAAATGTTTCCTGTCCAAAAGTATAAGCTTTTGGCATAGGAGATGTTTCAAAATAAACTTTTATTTTTTCATCTGTTTTTGCTTTGTTTATTTTTGCTAAAATTTCATCTATTTTTGCTTGATAATCATCAACTATTTTTTGTGCTGCTTCTTCTGTTTTTGTAACTTTACCAATATATAAAATATCTTCTTTTATACCTTCAATACTTGTAGAAGTTGGAACAACTGTTACAAAAGCTCCCATTTCTACCATAGGTGCAAAAGGGTCTGTTCCATCAGATTTGCTCATACCTGTTCCAAAAATAATATCTGGTTGTAAAGCTACAATATTTTCAGCATCTGGACTCATAATATCAAAAACTGGTAAATCTTCTATACCATTTTCTTTTAAAACTTCTAAAGAATATTTATCTACAGCCACTAGCTTATCTGCAAGGCCTAAGTTAACTAAAGTTTCTGTTATACTAGGTGCTAAAGATATTATTTTATCTGCCTTTTCTGGTAAAGTAACTTCATTACCTTCTCTGTCTATAACCTTTCCATTATCCTCTTGTTGTGTAACCTCTGTATTTGTAGCATCTGTGCTATTTTGTTCTGTGTCGCTACCACAGCCTACTAATAATGTAGTTAACATTATAGCAAAAATTAAAATAAAGCTTTTAAAATTTTTCATTTTTTACCTCCTAAATTTTAAAATAAGTTTTATATTTATTTTTAAAGATTATAGTATACCCTCTACCATAACCAGGCAACCAATCATAAAAATTTTTATTTTCATTTTTAAATAAATACATCATTATAATTGATATTGTCCCGCTATGACAAATTATAACTACATCTTTAATATCATTTTTTATACAATTTTCAAATAAAGAACTTAATCCATTTATAACTCTATTTTCAAATTGTTTTTTTGTTTCACCATTAGGAACAGGGTTTTCTTCTATATTTTCTATCCATTTTAAATAGTTTTTATCTTTTTTTAAATCATTATAGCTTTTTAGCTCAAAATTTCCAAAATTCATTTCTTTAAAATGCTCATTAACTGTATAATCAACGTTACCAAATAATATATCTAAAGTTTGTATAGTTCTTTTAAGGCCACTTACAACAAAAAAATCTGATTTTTCATATTTTATTTTTTCTTTTAAACTATATAATTCTTTTATACCGTTTTCACTAAGCTCTATGTCTGAAAAACCATAATATAACTTTTTTTCATTAGCATATGTTTTACCGTGCCTTATTAAATTTATTTTTATTTTAGCTCCATTGGTATCCCACAAAATAATCTAACCACCTTATCACTATTTTTACATAATATAGATAAACAATGGCCTATAGCCTCTCTAAGCATACGCATATCATAATCTATAGGTACTATGCCACAAGATATATCTTCACAAGTTATTATTTTATCTTTAAATTTATCTATATTATCTTTTATATATATTATAGGCTCTTTATTATTTTTTATCATAGCTAAAATAAATTTATCTATATTAGCAATTATTTTTTTATTAAAATCTAAATTTATATTTTCTTCATTACAAAAAAATATATTTTCTTCTTCTACATTAAATTTCTCTTTAGCATATTCTAATTTTCCTTGATATGCTCCACCTATTATAATAAACATAAAAACCTCCTATAATATGGCTAAAAATAATATTGTTATAGCCGAGCTTGTAGTTATCATAAAACCACATAAATCTCCAGATATACCTTTTAAATGTTTTATACAAAATATGCCAGAAATAATACAGCATAATATATTTATCAATAAAAATTTTACTATATTTAAATAATAACTTAAAATTAAAAATAAAATTAAAGTTGATAAAATAATATAAAAATGTTTATTATTTAAATCTTTTTTAAAGGTAGCTATAAAACCTTCTTTAGATATAGGCTTTATTTTTATAATAAATAAACTTGTAACACCTCGTGAAAACATAGGTATAAGTAATAAAGCCATTATATTTTTATTAGCTTTTAAAATTTCGTAAATAGAAATATAATAAGTAAAACTTATTATTAAAATAGCTATTACTGCAAAAGCTCCAACTAAAGAATCTTTTAAAATTTTATATTTTTTTTCCAAACTAGCTCTTGAAAATATAGCATCACAAGTATCCATATAACCATCAATATGTATAAAACCGCTTAAAAATAATGGTATTAAACATATAAAAATAGATTTTATCGTTATAGGCATATTTATCTTTATTATAACATTTGTAATAATTAACCATATTAAACCTATAACTAAGCCGACAAATGGTAACCCCATTACTACATAAGGAAATCTTTTTTCTTCCCAGTCTATATTAGGCATAGGGATAGTTGTATACATAGAAAAGCACATTAAAATTCCTTTTAACATATTTTTAAATTTTTAAACCTTTCTTCACCTTTATGTAATATTATGTTGTTGTAACATACTTCTATTAAAATATCACTTTTTTTAGCACAGCTTTTATCTATAAAAGCTAACCCTTTTTTATATTGGTTTGTTATATTATCATATTTTAAGCTATCAGAAAAAATATAATCAGAAACAATAACCACATTTTTCATTTTACATATTATATATAATAAATCGTCACAAACTTTTTTATAAGCATCATTTACTACTTTATCTTTTAAAAACATTTCGTTAGCCAAAAGAGCTGTTACACTATCTATTAAAAAGGTTCCATTTAAATTACATATATTTTCTAAATCTTTAATATTTTTTTGTATCTCTATTGTTTCAAAAAATAAGTGTTTTCTAGTTTCTTTATGTTTTTCTATTCTTTTTTTATCTTCTTCATCTGTTGGACACATTGTAGCTATATAATAAAAAGGACTACTATTTTCTTTTAAGGTATATGCTATTTTTTCTGCTATACCGGATTTTCCATTTTTGCAACCGCCAGAAACATATATTATCATAAAAATACCTATTTTAAACTTTCTAAATATTTTGTATCTATTTTTGCCTCATCAAATGTAGCCATATTTTTAAACATAGCAACAGATGCATCTATTATAGAAAACATTAAAGGACAACCACTACCCTCTCCTAACCTCATTTTTAAATCTAAATATGAAGGTAGCTCTATTTCTTTTTGAGCTAATATATAGCCCTTTTCCATAGATTTATGAGATAAAAATATATAATCTTTAATGTTTTCATTTAATTTTATAGCACATAAAGCAGATACTATAGCTATAAACCCATCTACAACAACAGGTATTTTGTTATAAGCACAACCAATATATACACCTATCATTGCACCTATATCAAATCCACCTACCTTTTGTATAATATCTATAACATCATTTTTATTAGGTTTATGTTTTTCTATAGCATTTTTTATTAAATTTACTTTTTTATTATAAGCATCTTTTGTAAGACCAGCACCTACACCAACTACATTTTCTATTTCATCTAAACTTAAACCAAGTAAAGATGCTAAAATAGCACTACTTGTAGTAGTATTTCCAATACCCATCTCACCTGTACCTATTATTTTATATCCATCTTTTTTAGCTTTATTTACAAGCTCTATACCAACATTTATAGCTTGTATAGCTTCTTGTCTAGTCATAGCCTCTTTTTTAGCAAAATTATTTGTAGATTTTCTTATTTTTTTATTTATGAGATTAGGGTGACTTATATCACATTTTATACCTACATCACATACTATAACATCCACGTTAAACTGTTTTGCTATAACAGCTACACCTGTTTTACCTTCTAAAATATTAATAGTTTGTATAGCTGTTACCTCTTGCGGGGTAGATGCTACACCTTCTTCAAAAATACCATTATCACTAGCCAAAACTATAATAGCCTTTTTATCTACATTTACATCTAAAGTATTATAAATACTACAAAGTTTAGCAGATATTTCTTCAAGCTCTCCCAAGCTACCTAATGGCTTTGCTAAAAAATCTATATGATCTTTTGCTTTTTCATAATATTTTATATTTACTTTTTCTATATTTTTTAAATAATTTTCCATAATAATCACCTAAAAAAGCTTTAGGATACCCTAAAGCTATAACTTTCTATATATTGTATTAAAATAAAAGTATTAATACTTATAAATAGATACGTTATAAACCTTAATCCCCTGTAAGTTTTAAAACTAAAGCTTGAAAAATTTTGGCAGGTATTCCGACTAAGACTTCAACATTTATTTAAACCTTCCCAGTATAACCCAGTGGCATATATAAATAAACTATTTCATCACGGCAGCAAGGACTGTTTAAGATTTACACTTAATTCCCTTTTAACGTTAATAAAAACGAACCATCAAGCCTATCTTATATTTAAATGTTAGTTTTTTTATTATACACATACTATCAAATATTGTCAACTATTTATAAATTTTTAAAGGATAAATCAAAATATTTTAAAACAATGCTATTTCATCTATTTTCATAGTTTCATTTACATCTATTATACCAAAATGACTTTCCCAAAATAGATGAATTTTAAAATTTATCGGTAAAAACATTCCTATTACGAAGTTTATTTTTTTAAGCTCTTCTTCTGTTTCTTCTTTATCTATATACACTAAATATTCGTTTATATAATCATTGCTAGCATAAACTATAGATTTTTTATATAAAGTTCGCATTATCTGCTTAAATAAAAATAGTGAGCTACCACAATTATATAACTTTATAACAAAACAAAATATTAAGTATACTTCATCTTTATTAAAACATTTGAGAGCTTCTATATTTTGTTTGCTATAAAAATTATTTAATATTTCTTTTAAAACAAATTTATAATAATATTCCTTTTTGCTATATCCTTGTCTTAAGTCTATTTGTATCATATATTGCATAAATATATCAAAAAAATATTCTCTCATTTCACAATATTTTTGTAAATTTATGTCAAATAAATCCATAAATATGTCTTGAAATCTATATAAAGGATTTACTTCTATAGTATGTTCTTCTATTTTTCTTGCGTTTATATCTTCAAAAGCAACCTCCATATAGGGGCTACCATATCTTGTCGGAATATATTTTAAATTTTCTCTTTTTATATTACTTTTATCAGCTTTTATAGCAACTTCCCAAGTATAATTCATTTTTTTCTCCTAATAGATATTTTATTTATTATATAACCTATAAAAAGAGATTACTTTTATATTAAAAATAAACTCTATTTCAATTTTAGATCATCTCTATTTTTAAAGTATTTATAGGCAATATAAGCCCTTTCCCATAAGAAATTTTACATTTTTGTTTTTCTGTAAAGCCAATAGTTTCTCCCTCTTTTAAAGTTATATTTTGAGTTATAACATAATTAGCCACATTCATAGTAAAATCTTGTATTTTTCTAAACTCTATATTACCACCCAAAACTTCTATTTCATCTTTATTAAAGTTATTCATACCAATAGTATAACTACAATTTATATTGTCATTATTTTTATATAAACCAAACCATACCAAATTGTATATAGGAAATTCTTCAGAATTTATCATATCAGCACATTCAAAATAAAAGCTAGGTTCATATGTAATAGAATTAAGATATATAGCCAAAGTGTTTTCACTTTTACAAATAGTTGAAAGAACTTTCACAAATATTATGCTCTTTTCAATTATTGTAGTATTACCTAAAACAGCTACCAATAAATGAGCTTTATGTTTTTCTACTTGTTTTAAAGCATCTTTCCACATAAAATTATATGGTGCATTTTTTTCTGCCTCTTTGTTAGGTATAGGCGCTGGCATTAAACTAACGGTAACTAATGTATTACCAACATAAAAAGTTAAAATATCTTCTTTGTTACTTTCTTCTACTAAATCTATATTCCAATATTTTTTAAAATTAGATTTAAACTCTTTTTTATTAAATTTAATTTCTTTTAACAATGAAAAACCTACTAAATTTTTGCCAGACACATTTTGATTTTTATTTTGTTGTATATTTTCTTTATTTTTTTCAATATTTTCTTGTTTGTTTGTTTGTTGATCTGCTAAAGTATCATTATTTTTCTTTTTAAAAAAATTAAATAAACTCATAAAAATATCTCCCTTTTAAATACTATTTATATTTTCATTGAAAGTGCTATTCTCTTTTTATCAATATCAACAGATAATATTTTAACATCTATAATATCAGACACACTAACAATTTCTAAAGGGTGTTTAATAAATTTATTTGTCATTTCAGATATATGAACTAAACCATCTTGATGCACCCCAATATCCACAAAAGCACCGAAATCTATAACATTCCTAACAGTACCTTTTAAAATCATACCTTCTTTTAAATTTTCCATAGTTAAAATATCACTTCTAAGAACAGGTGCAGGCATTTTATCTCTTGGATCTCTACCTGGTTTTTCTAATTCTTTTATAATATCTATCAATGTAGGCTCTCCCACATTAAGCTCTTTGGCCAATTTATGTATATCTATATTTTGGCTAATTTTATTATCTAATTTATTTATATCTAAATTTAATTTTTTAATTAAATTATTAGCTATATCATAGCTTTCAGGGTGTACAGATGTATTATCTAATATTTGTTCTCCATCTGCTATTCTCAAAAATCCGGCACATTGTAAAAATGCTTTAGGTCCTAATTTATTTACTTTTAAAAGCTCTTTTCTGTTTTTAAATTTACCATTTTCTTCTCTATACTTAATAATATTTTTTGCAACAGATGAAGATATACCAGATATGTAAGATAATAAAGGAGCAGATGCAGTGTTTAAATCTACACCTACATTATTAACACAGCTTTCCACAACACCTTCTAACATTTCAGATAGCTTTTTTTGGTTCATATCGTGTTGATATTGACCCACACCAATACTTTTAGGGTCTATTTTTACAAGCTCGGCTAAAGGGTCTTGTAGCCTTCTACCTATGCTAACAGCACTTCTAAGGGCTACATCATAATCAGGAAACTCTTCAGCCCCAAGCTTTGATGCCGAATATACAGAAGCACCTGCTTCATTAACTATAATATAAAATAAAGGCATATTCAACTCTTTTATTAAATCTACCACAAATAGCTCACTTTCACGAGAAGCAGTACCATTACCAATAGCTATAATCTCTACATAATATTTTTTTATATATTGGGATAATATTTTTTTAGCTTCTTGTATTTTATCCTCCATATTGGTTGTAGGGTAAATAACACCTGTTTGCAAAACATTACCTATACCATCTATAACCGCTATTTTACACCCTGTTCTAAATCCAGGATCTATAGCTAAAACTATTTTATCTTTTATAGGTGGTTGCATTAAAAGTTGTTTTAAATTTTCACCAAAAACTTTAATAGCACCTTCTTCAGACTTTTCTGTTAAATAGTTTCTAATTTCTCTTTCTATTGATGGTGATATAAGCCTTTTATAGCTATCTTCTATAGCATCTATTATATATTTACTATTATTTTTTAATATTTTAGATTGTAATATTTTTAAAATATCTTCTACAGGCTCTTCTATTTTAACATTTAAAAATTTTTCTTTTTCACCTCTATTAATAGCTAAAACTCGGTGATCAGCTATTTTATTTACAGGTTCTTTAAACTCATAATACATCTCATAAACAGAAGGTACTTCTTTATTAGCTTTTGTAACAATAAGCCCTTTTTTTATAAATTCTTTTCTTATAATAGCTCTAAAATCTGCATTATCAGATATAATCTCTGCTATAATATCTTTAGCACCATTAATGGCATCTTCTATTGTTTGTATATTTTCATTTAAATATTGTTTAGCTATATCTTCTATGTTATCATCTCTATCTTGAGCTAAAATAATGTTAGCTAAAGGCTCTAAACCTAGCTCTTTAGCTATAGTTGCTCTTGTTCTTCTTTTTGGTCTAAAAGGCCTATATATATCCTCTATTTCTGTTATAGTTGTAGCTTTATCTATAGAAGATATTATTTCGTCAGTTAAAAGGCCTTGTTCTTCTATAAGATTTTTAGTTTGTTCTTTCTTTTCTTCTAAATTTCTAATGTAATTAAGCCTATCAAAAAACTCTCTTAAAATTTGATCATCTAAAGCCCCTGTCATTTCTTTTCTATATCTAGCTATAAAAGGTATAGTGTTGCCTTCATCTATTAGTTTTATTATATTTTCAACATAAATACTTTTTATATTAAATTCTTGTTGTAAAATTTCTATTATATTCATTTATATAACCTGCCTTATTATTGTATTTCCTTAATAGTATCATCAAATATGCCATAAAATTTATAAGTTATTTCGTCTGAAAAATCTATTAATAAAAATGTACAAACGGTAAATCCTCTAGGTGAAGATATACTACCTGGGTTTAATATTAAAATATCATTTTCTAAACAAGCTAATGGTTTATGCGTATGGCCATATAAACCTATTTTAATATTTAATTCGTTAAGTTTATAATAAAGCCTATCTATACCAAAGTATACGTTATATTGATGGCCGTGAGTTAAAAATATTTTATAATTTTTAATATTAACTATTTTTTCTTCTGGTACATTTGTGCTCATAAAATCGTTATTACCTGCCACATATAAAAAACATTTATCTTTATAAAGATTTATAAGCTTATTTTCTATATCTTCTACATAATCACCTAAATGGATTATTGTATCTACTTGGTCTTTAAAATTTTTTATAGCTTTAGTCATATTTTGAATATTTCCATGGCTATCGCTAAATACTAATACTTTACACATAAAATTACATCATTTCTTTTAATATTTTTTTCATTTGTTCTAAAGCTTTTCCTCTATGGCTTATTTTATTTTTTTCTTCTAAAGAAAGTTGGGCAGATGTTTTTTCAAGATAAGGAATATAAAATATAGGATCATAGCCAAAGCCATTTTCTCCTTTCATTTCATAGCCTATAATACCTTCTATAGTGCCTATTGTTGTAATAGGTTCTTTATTTGGAATAGCTAATGCTATAACACTAACAAACCTAGCAGTTCTTTTTTCTTCTTCAATATCTTTTAAAAGCTCTAATATTTTAGCATTTTTTATTTCATAAGGGGTATCTTCTCCCATATATCTAGCAGAATATACACCAGGCTCACCATTTAAATAATCTATTTGTAAGCCAGAATCATCTGCCAATACAGTTTTATTTGTAATTTTCATTATTTCTGTAGCTTTTTTTATTGCATTTTCTTCAAAGGTTTTTCCATCTTCTAAAATATCTATATTTAAGCCTATTTCTTCTATAGATTTTACAGTATAATCGTTACCTAAAATAGCTTGTATCTCTTTAATTTTACCTTTATTTTTAGTAGCAAAAATTATTTCTTTCATAGTGTAAGCTCCTTAAAATTATTATGTTATATTTATTTTATAATAATTTTATAAGCTAGTCAATAAAATTAGTTTTTCTGATTAATTAAATGTACATTTTGATTATAATCCATAATTTCTAAGTCTTCTCTTGTATATTTAAAAACTAGGCTTCCTTGTGGCAAAACTTTAAATTTGCCATCTATTAAAAAGGTAACAGATTTTATATCTTCAAATTGAAAGCAGGTATGTAAAATTAACCTTATAAGATTAATTTCATAATGGCTTCCCCCACCATAGTTTTCAATTTCTTTGTTAAAGTTTATATATAAATCGTTGTTTATTATTTTTGCACCTAAAATTTTTGTACCTTTAGGTATATATCCACCTCTATTGTGAGTATCATAAAAATAAGTTGTTAATATTAATTTAATTTTTTCTTCTTTCATAAAATCTCCTAAAATTAAATATTCATCAAACATTAAGCTTTCTTCAAAATTATTTTCTAAATAATATATTTTACAAAGTTCTTGGCCATTTACAATAATATTATTATTAAAAATGCAAGCTAATATTAAAGATATTGCATAACCTTTTTTCATAATAAATCACCTCATATTTATTGTATTTTATTAAATATAGGGATTCAATATAATTTAAATACAAAATTATTATTAAAATATGTAATATTACATATAATATTACATTATAAAAATATATACGACTGCAAATATTAAATAATTTTAATATTTTATAAATTTTCATCACTTTATACATATAGTATTTTACAAAACCACTATAAATTATTCTAAATTAAAATATAATAATTTATAATTATACATATTTTAAATATTTTTGTTTAATATTTTAATATATAACAAAATAATTATAAAAATTTGTTTAATATTTTTTTATGTTTATTTATACATAAAATATTTATATAGCCATAATACCAAAATTGTTATATAATACAAATTATTAAATTTTTATAGGAGGAAATATAATGGAACTGATAAAACTTTTAGGCATACTAATAATAATTATAGGTTTTGCCTTAAAAAAAGATGCTATACTAATAATTATTTCTTCTGCTATTGTTACCGCATTAGTTGGAGGCTTAGGTATTAGTGGCCTTTTAGATGTATTAGGTAGTAGTTTTGTAAAAAATAGAAGTATAGCAATATTTATTATAATAATACTTGTTACAGCAACTTTAGAAAGAAATGGCTTAAAAGAAGTTGCCAAAAAGTTGATTAGTAAAGTAAAAAATGTATCTTCTGGTACTATAATTGGTATATATGCAATAATGAGAGGCTTTTTCTCTAGCCTTAATGTATCTTTTGGTGGTGTTGCTGGTTTTGTTAAACCTATTATATTACCTATGGCTATAGGTTCAGTAGAAGCAAAAGTTAAAAAAGCAAATGAAAACCACGTGGAAGAAATTAAAGGTATGTGTTCATCTTCAGAAAATATTGGTAATTTCTTCTGTAATGTACTTTTTATAGGTAGCCCTGGTGCATTACTAGTTCAAAGTAAATTAGAAGATTTAGGCTACCAAGTATCTTTAGTAGATTTAGCTAAAGTTGAAATACCTGTAGCTATAGTAGCTCTTGTTTTAGGTGTATTATATTATTATTTTAAAGATAGAATGCTTTATAAAAAATATTATATAGATAAGTAGGTGAAAAAATGTCATTTTTTACAGATCCAAATATAACATTAGATACAAAATTATTAGAATTACTCTATATGTTTATGGGGGTAATTTGTTTATATACAGGCTTTAAAAATTTAAAAGATGAAACAAATAAACATAGAGTAGGAACAGCTACTTTTTGGATTTTATTAGGTATAGTTTTAGCTTTTGGACGTTGGTTACCAAGCAAAGTTAGCGGTGCTTTAATAATAGCTCTAACGTTACCTACCATTTTTAAAAGAGTTGGTGTTGGTGAGAAAAAATCTATACCACAAGAAAAAATTGAAGAATATGCAAATAAAATAGGTTTAAAATTATTTTTACCTGCTCTATCTATGGGGATATTTGCTATTATATTTGCCTTATTAGGTAGCAATGCTTTAGTTGGTATTGGTGTTGGTGTTATTGTTGGTATTATGTTATTAATGTTTTATTCAAAAGATAATACTATTAAAGTATTTTTTAACGAAGCTGCAGATACATTAACTATATTAGGACCTTTAAGCTTAATGCCTATACTTTTAGCTAGCCTTGGTGCTATATTTGAAAGTGCTGGTGTAGGAGAAGTTATATCAAAATTAGTTTCTTATATAGTGCCTGAAGGTAACATTACAGTTGGTATAATTGTATTTGCTCTTGGTATGGTTATATTTACAATGATTATGGGTAATGCTTTTGCCGCGATAACAGTTATGTTAGCTGGTGTTGCTGGACCTTTTGTTTTACAATATGGTGCAGATCCTGTTATTATTGGTATGATAGGTTTAACAGCAGGTTATTGTGGTACATTATTAACACCTATGGCAGCTAATTTTAATATATTACCTGTTGCTATGCTTGATATGAAAGATAGATTTGGTGTTATAAAAAATCAGTTTTTACTTGCAGTTTGTTTATTAATTTTCCAAATAATATATATGATAACTTTTAGTTAATAAGGAGGATTTATTTTATGAAAATATTAGTTACAGGTTTTGATCCTTTTGATAAGGATATTGTAAATCCAGCTTATGAAGCAGTAAAAAAATTGCCTAATAGGATAAAAGACGCAGAAATAATAAAATTAGAAATACCTACTTCTTTTGAAAGAAGCAAAATAGCTATAGAAGAAGCTATAGATAAATATAGCCCAGATGTTGTTTTATCTATAGGACAAGCTGGTGGCAGAAATGATATAACAATAGAAAAAGTAGCTATAAATTTAATTGAAGCAAGAATAAAAGATAATGACGGTAGCCAACCATTAGATACGACTATAAGAGAAGATGGCGAAACTGCTTATTTTACTAATTTGCCTATTAAAGGTATGGTATCACATATAAAAGAAAATAATATCCCTGCTACTATTTCTTATACAGCTGGTACATTTGTTTGTAATTCGGTTATGTATAATATATTATATTTAATAAATAAAAAATATAATAATATTAAAGGAGGATTTATACATGTTCCATTTTTACCAGAACAAGCAGCTATAAAAAATCCTATACCTTCTAGTATGTCTTTAGATATGATATGTAAATCTATAGAGCTAGCTATAGAGGCTATCGTATTAAATAAACAAGATAATAAATTAGTATCAGGTGAAACTCACTAGTTAAAAAAGGTTCTTTGTTATTAACAAAGAACCTTTTTTTATTTATTCATCTAGCATAACAGATGCTTTTTTAAACTCTAACTGACTTTCTTGAAATTTCTTTTCTTTATAAGGAAAATTTTTATCAAATTCATCAACCTCTTCATCTTTTGCATCTAAAACATCAGAAAATACTACATATCCTTTAATATTATCTAAAGCCCCTTTATAAAGAGGTAAAACTAATAAACCTTTATAAAAGTTGCCATCTGCCATAGATATATTATATTTTTTACCTCCTAAAAATCCATAGGGTTCATAATGATAAGGATATCCTAAAGTTAAAATAGCTTTATATCCCATTTTTTTAGCTTGATTTATAGAGTGAGTTATTAGCTTTCTTCCTAAACCTTTTCTATGATATTTAGGAGATATAAAAACAGGACCAAAACTTATCATTTTATATTCTGTATCATTATCTATAATTTTAGAGTGTGTATAAAATATAGCACCTTCTATATTTCCATCCACTTCTATAACAAACGATATCTCTTTTATAAAATCTTTACTATTTCTCATTTTATGCACTACAAAATGCTCGTGGCAACCAGGGAAATATAAATTCCAAAAGGCATCTCGTGCTACTTCTTCTACCCTTCTGTAATCTTTTTCTTGTTCATTTCTTATATTTATATTCATAGTTATTTTTACATCCTTTTAAAATATAATATTAATTATTATACTTTTTGTTGAAAGTATTAACTTTCAACACCAAACCCCAGCTCTAATTTTAACATAAAAACCACTCCTTTAAATATTAAATAACTTCTAAAGATAATCTTAAATGAAAAATAGCTCTATATAAGTTAGCTATAACTTTTATTTGATTATTTAAAATAGAAGTTAATTTTTTATATATTATACCAAAGTTATTTTTATTTGACAACATTTCATTTTCTAAATTAATCATATCTTTTTTATTATGTATTTTATTATTATAAATAGAAATATTTTTTTCTTCTTCACAAACTATGCTAGTATATTCTTGATAACAAGTCATTTGTTGTTTAGATAATTTTTCTTTACTTTTAATTTTGTCATTAAATTTTTGTTTTATATTTTGTGATAATGTATTTTTCTCTTGTAATAAATTTGATATTATATTAAAATTATTGTCTATCTCTATCATAAGGTTATTTATATCTTCAGATTGTATTTTTTGGTTTTTTCTTCTTTGTATTTTTGTATTGCTAGTATATAATTTGTATGCTTTAGATTCAAAAGTATCTAATGGTGTAGATATTAAAGAAAATAACATTATACTATTTAAAATTATATCCATTTTAAAGCACTCCTTAACATATAGCTTAAAGCTATAATCATATAAATTTTTAAAATATTATTATAGTGTTATAATATACCATAATTATGAACAAAATATGAATATATAATTAATAATTAGTTAAATTGTAAATTATAATGTTAATTTTATATTAATAATATTATTTTCTTTTAAAAATATACAAAAAATCAATCTATAAAATGTATATATTATACAAATTTTATATAATACCTATTTTAATTATAAAATTAATAATTGATCTTCATCAAAATAGTCTTTTTTATTAGTTTTTTTATTTTTTATATCATTTAAAGTTATAGATAAATATTTAAATATTTCTTCTTTTGTTAAATAAGATTTACCTTTTAAATTTTGTCTATTTTTTAAATATTTTTCTATTAAGCTTATATTTATAACATCTTCTCCATTTAAACAAGTATAGCAAAATAACAAATCTTCCATATTTGTTATATTACTTTCCATTGCTTCATTAGCAAAAACTTTTAAAATATAAGGATTTATATATTCCCTTTCTATACCTGCCCAAGTTGAATACAGATAATTTATAGTGTCAAACTCTGTTTGTATATCATCAAAGCTTTTATGCTTATCTCTTAAATCAAAACCTTCCATAAGCTTAAACCTGCATATTTCTACTTGATTTATATCTAAATCTAAGTTTTCATCTAATTTGAAAGTTAATATATATTTATCATAATCTTTTATTTTAGTATCTTTTTCTAAAACTATTTTTAAACTATTAAATTTATTTGTTGGTTTATATTTTATTTTAGCACTTTTATTGGCTATAAATACAAAATCATCAAATTTTACTATTCCTTTTGATATTTCTATTAAATTGTTGTAAGCAACTAAAATTTATGTCCGATTTTTACAAAATTTATGTCCTAAAATTTA
>CAMMIW010000017.1 GCA_946497035.1 uncultured Eubacteriaceae bacterium
CTATCGTTAAAAGTGTCTACTCTATAAATTTTTAATTGTAGGGGTGGCACACATCTTTTAGTGCAATAGCTTGCGTCTATGAGCAAAAAAGACTTGGAATATTTAAAAAGCCTTTAATTGTAGTGCCAAATCATTTAACGAAACAATGGGGTAAGGAATTTTTAAGGCTTTATCCTAACGCAAATATTTTAATAGCTAATAAGGAAGATTTTAAAAAGGATAGTCGTAGAAAATTTATTTCAAAAATTGCAACTAATGATTTTGATGCGGTAATTATGAGCCATTCAAGTTTTGAAAAAATAAAAATATCTAAAGAAACAAGGCTTGATGCTCTTGAAAAAGAAATACAATTTTTAGATAATCAAATAGAAGAAAATAAATATTCTTATGATAAAAAATGGACACTAAAGCAACTAGAAATAACTAAAAATAACATTGAAACAAAGTATAAAAAGCTATATGATGAACAATCAAAAGATGATTTTATAGATTTTGAGCAACTTGGGGTTGATAGCCTAATTATAGATGAAAGCCATAGGTATAAAAATAATTATGTTTACACAAAAATGCAAAGGGTAGCAGGTGTAAACACTTCATCTAGCAATAGAGCAATGGATATGCACCTAAAGGCAAGATATATAAGCGAACAAAACAATGGAAAAGGTGTAATATACTTAACAGGTACGCCCATAACAAACTCAATGAGTGAGCTTTATGTTTTACAACATACCTTACAACCTGAAGATTTAGAAAAAAGAAATATACAAAACTTTGATAGTTGGGTAAGTACATTCGGCATTGTTGAAGAAACAGACGAAATCAAACCCGAGGGAACAGGATACCAAAAGAAAATGAGATTGACAAAATTTCATAATCTACCTGAACTAATGAAAACTTTTAGAAATATAGCAGATATAAAAACGGCAGAAACTTTAAACTTGCCACGACCTACCCTTAAAACAGGTGGCGTTCAAGTAATAAAAACAGACTTAACAGAAGCTCAAAAAGAAATAGTAGACGAACTTGCAGATAGAGCAGAACTGATAAGACTTGGACAAGTTGACCCAGAAGAAGATAATTTTTTAAAAATTACACTTCTTGCTAAACTTTTATCGGTAGACCCACGAATTATAGATGAGCTTTTACCTTATAATTCAAATACAAAGCTAAATGTTTGTGCAAGAAAAGTTGCAGAAATATATCATCAGACGGCAGAAAATAAAAGTACACAACTTGTATTTTGTGATAGTGGTACACCAAAGGCAGATAGTTTTAACTTTTATGACGCACTTAAAAAAGAGATGATAGAAAACGGAGTGGCAGAAAATGAAATAGCTTATATTCACGATGCTAACACAGATGAGAAAAAAGAAAAGCTTTTTGAAAAGGTAAGAACAGGGGAAATAAGGGTTCTTATAGGTAGTACCGAAAAAATGGGAACAGGTACAAATATACAAAATAAATTGTATGCTCTCCATCATTTAGACGTGCCGTGGCGACCAGACCACCTTATACAACGAAACGGAAGAATTTTAAGACAGGGTAATGAAAACGCCCAAGTAGAAATATTTAATTATGTTACAGAAGGTAGCTTTGATAGTTATTTGTGGCAAATTTTAGAGAATAAACAAAAGTTTATTTCTCAAGTAATGACAGAAAAATCACCACTTAGAAGTTGCGATGATATAGACGAAGTTGTTTTAAGTTACGGAGAGATTAAAGCTATTGCAATGAAAAATCCGTTCCTTAAAGAAAAAATGCAAATAGATACTGAAATAAATAAAATAAATCTTTTAAAATCTAGTTGGCTTGAAAGTAAGCAAATGTTTAAAACTGTAATTAACAATATACCAGATAGAATAGAAAAACTTAAAAATGCTATACAAAAAATACAAGCAGATATTAAAATATATGAAGAAAATAAAAAGCCTGATTTTGAAATAACATTAAATGGTAAAACATTTGATGAAAGAGCAAAAGCAGGTGAATATTTAATGGAGCTTATAAATAAAATTTCAAGGGAAAAGCCCACAAACGATATAGAAGAAATAGGCTCATATAATGGTTTTAAAATAGGTTTTACTTATACAATGGGTGTTTCTAAAATATATGTTATGGGTAACAAAACATATGATAAAGAGCTAGGGCTTTCTGGACTAGGTAACATAACAAGGATAGAAAATTTAGCAAAAGATATAGGGGAAAACTTAGCTTTATATGAAGATAGACTAAATGAAACGGAGCAAAAGTTAAATCAAGCTAAAGAAGAAATTGACAAGCCTTTTGAATACGAAGAAAGGCTTTCTTATCTTTTAAAACGAAAGGTTGAAATAGATTACAAAATAGAAAGGGGCATAACAACAAATGATGAAATGGAGGAGCTAGACCAACAAGAAGAATCATTAAACGAACAGAACCAATATACAACAGAAGAAAATAAAAATACTATTGAACATCAATTATATAACACCCTTTATCAATGGGGCAACAAAGTTTTAGATAAGGAAATAGACTATATTTCAATGAAACAAGAAGGCTTTGATGACTTGGTTTTAGAATATATAGGCGAAGGAGAATATTCTCTTGCTCATTATTCTGAACTAAATGGGGATATGATGCGTAGTCCAGAAATAACATTTAAAGTAGAAGAAAAGGAAATTGTTCCTACAAGTTATTTAGATGATTATACGGCTACATATACTGAAATTGAAGATAAATACGATACAGAGTATAAATCTGTTATAGAATTTTTTAAAACTTGGCTTAAAAATATCGCAATTCAATTTTATAATAGTATTGAAAAACTAAAAAATCAAGATGTGGAAATAACTGAAGAAGTTGTTGAAACAAAGCATTATGAAATAGATTATTGTGATATGACAGTAAATGAAATAAAACATTATTTTAAAGAAGGTATGGTTATAAAGCTTGATTATATGCAAGGCGAAAATATGCCAAGTGGTTTAATAGGTGTTGTAAAAAGTGTTGATGATATAGGACAAGTTAGAGTTAGCTGGGAAAATGGTAGCACTTTAGCTTTAAATGTTAAAGAAGATAAATTTGAAGTTTTTGAACAACAACATACTAACGAATATGTAGAAGAACAAGAAGAAATGTGGGAGGAAATTAGATGATAGAAATGAAATATCCTTTTACACAAGAACAAATGCGACAAGTTTTTGAAACAAGCCTTGTTGATTTTGCTATAAATAATGGTTTTAAACTAAAAGAAAGCGACTATAAAACTTTTAAAGTGGAACATATGGGTGGGCTTTTTATTTTTAAAAATGGTAAAGGTTTTTATCATTTTGCAACAGGTAATAAAGGCAATATTTTAGATTTTGCAAAACAATATTTAGGGCTTGATTTTAAACAAGCAGTAGAAACTATTTTAGGGGTTAGAGCTTATGGAAACATAGGCTCTTTTTATATGCCTAAAGAACATACGAAAAAGCCTTTTGTGTTGCCAGACAAGGCAGAAAACTTTAATAGAATGATAGCATATTTAGTAAATACAAGGAAATTAGATAAAGATATAGTTTATGATTTTATAAAAGAAAACAAAATATACCAAAGCAAAGAAATATCAAAAAATGGAATATTTTATAATTGTGCTTTTGTTGGATATGATGAAAATAATGTTGCTAAATATTGCAGTTTAAGGGGACTATCTGAAAGTAGTCATTTTAGAAAAGATATAGACGGTTCTGATAAAAGTTATGGTTTTACTTTTCAAGGTACAAACGATAATTTATATGTTTTTGAAAGTCCTATTGACTTGTTAAGCCATATGACACTTTTTAAAATTTTTGAAAAAATAGACTATAAACAAGATAACAGAATATCTTGTGGTGGTTTGTTTAATATGGCTATAGATACATATTTAAAACAACACGAAAACATAAAAAATATAATCTTTTGTTTTGATAATGATTTTGATAAGATAGAAAATTATGGACAAGATAAAGCTAGAGAGTTTGGTAAAATGTATAAAGAACAAGGTTATAATTGTTATTTACAAGTACCAAAAAACAAAGATTTTAATTAAGATTTAATACAAAAAATAGCAGATATAAATAAACAAAGGGAGGAGATGGAAGATGAGTTTGAGAGGTAGATTTAATTTTCAAATTTTAAATATTCTTAACGAGCAAAGCGAGTGTAAGAGATTTTGCCTTGCAAAATTGTAGTAAATTGCATTTAGGCAGGAATAGTGATATTATCATATCACCTGAAACAGCTTGTAACCAAAGGTTACAACGATATTACTTTTATTAAAGAGTATTATTTTTATATTATAAAATATTATTTTGGTATTATTAAAAAGGGAGGTACTTATGGCTAAAAATACAGTAAAAAAATCTATTGATTTTCCAAAAGAAACATTTGAAAAATTAGAAAGATTGGCAGTAAATAGAAATCAAAATGTTTCAGAAGTAATAAGACAACTTGTTAATAAAAGTCTAAATTTAGAAAGTAGCCGTGAAGATATAGATTTTATAGCAGATATAATAAGACAAGAATTAAACTCAATTTATAGGCTTGAAGATATAAAAGAAATTTTGGATAAACAAACAAATAGACTTGCTAAAATGATGATGAAGATTGGCAAGATGAGTACAGGTCAGTTGTTTCTTCTTATAAGTATGTTTTTGGAAATTGTGGATAGTGCAGACGAAGATAAGTTTGATGCTATTTTAGATAAATCTATGCGAAATGGTGTCGCTTATATGCAGAAGAAAGATTTTCAGGTTAATGACTTTTTGCAAGATGTTGATAATTTAAAAAATATTGCAAATGAGTTGTAAGGTTGACTTTTAAATATAAAAGTAGTAATATTTAATGTACATTTATATTTAAGGAGAAAATTATGCGAGAAATTTTAACAAATAGAACCTACAAACATTTTAAAAATAATAATTACAAAGTTTTGTATATAGCAGAGCATACAGAAACAGGAGAAAAATTAGTTATATATCAAGGGTTATATGGTGATTATGGAATATTTGCTAGACCTTATGAAATGTTTATATCAGAAGTTGATAAGGGAAAATATCCTAATGCAAAACAAAAATATAGGTTTGAATTAGTACAATAAAATTAGGTTGTGATATAATGGCAAAATTAAAATTAAAATATAGTTGTGCGTTGTTATTGACAATGGACTTATTAGGTGGAAAATGGAAACTTAGAATTTTATGGCATATAATAAATGGAGATAATAGCTTTTCAAAATTACAAAAAGCTATACCAGATATTACACATAAAATGCTAATAACTCAGTTAAGAGAACTACAAGAAAGTAAGTTATTACTTAAAAACATAATTAGCAAAAAACCTTTGCGTATTGAATATATGATTTCAGAAGAATATAAAGATTTAGAACAAATTTTAAATGAGTTATGTGATTTTACAAAAAGCTATGCTATAAAAAATAGTATAGATGTTTGATTATAGGTACTAAAAAGTACCTTATTTACAAAATTATAAAAAACAGATAAACTAAAGAAAATTGAATTTTAGGAGGAATTTATATGACTTATCCGAAAAGTTTTTCTCACATAGGTTTATCTGTGCCTAATATAGAAAAGGCAGTTAAGTTTTATACGGAGGTAATGGGTTGGTATGTTGTTATGAACAATACCGAAGTTAAAGAAGAAAATCATTCTGCAATAGGTATAATGTGCCAAGATGTTTTTGGCGAAAATCATGGAGATTTTAAAATTGCACATTTAGTAACTTCAAATGGAATAGGAATAGAATTATTTGAATTTAAAGAAAATGACGAACATTTCAAATTTGATTATTTAAAAACAGGTTTATTTCATTTTTGTGTTCAAGACCCTGATATTGAAGGGCTTGTACAAAAAATTGTTGAAAATGGTGGAAAACAGAGAATGCCTATTAGAGAATACTATCCTAATGAAAAACCATATAAAATGTGCTATGTAGAAGACCCATTTGGAATAGTTTTTGAAATATATACACATAGTTATGAAGTTACTTACTCTAAGGGTGCATATTAAGTATTAAAATATTAAAAATGGCTAGATTATTATATCACTAGCCTTTTTATGGTGGTGATAGCATTTCAAAAATAATATATACACAGCAAATAAAAAATTTAAAAGTACGAAACAAATAACAACGAGCAAAATTAAATTATAACTATACTTTATACATAGGACACCGTCCTAAAGTTTTAAAAAATATGGAGCAAAGGACAGGGCTTATGGGGAAGATAGGAAGTAATGAAATTTTGCACTTTAAAGATAGCAAAGACATAGCTAAAACAGTTTTAGAAAACACTAAAAAAGGCATCACAATATACGAAGGAATGATAGCTATTAAAAAAGATACAACGGCTAAGTTAAACTTAGAAAATTTAAAATCTTGGGAAAATTATATAACAAAACATATAAATACAATACGAGAAGAAAACAATATAAAGCGAGAAGATTTTGAATTTATATGTTCCGTTCACGAAAAAGACATAAACTATCATACCCATATACTTTTTTGGGATAAATCACAAAATACACCTAAAAACTTTCAACATTATAGTATACCAGATAAAATCAGAAAAAGGCTTATAAAAGATACTTTTTCAGATGAAATAATTGAATACGCAAAAGCAAAAGATTTAGCCATTAAAAATGTTAGAGAAATCACAGATAAGCTAGTAGATGATTTTATGGAAGATATAAAAATGCTTGATAACAAAAAATATAATAAATTAAAATTAAAAGGTGTTTTTAAAGATAAAAACTCAAAGCTAGACAAAAATTTTATAGAATATATTTTTAATGAAAGTTATAAAATAAAGCAGATGATACCTAAAGGTAGAATAGCTTACAAATTGTTAGAACCACAAGTTAAAGAAGAAGTAGATAAGTTGGTAGATTATGTTTTACAAAACAATGAAGATTTACAAAATTTGGTTAATAGATATATTGATAGTAAAATTCAAATTGCTACTTTATATTCTGACAAAAATATTGATGAGCAAGAGCAGAAATACAAACAAGAAATTGAAAAGATAATAGCTAATAAACTTTTAGGTATTGTAAAGTCTATAAATAGGCTTGAATATGAATATAAAAAACAAGAAACAATAGCAGAAAAACAAAAAGAACTTATTAAACAAAGTATATTTGATTTAATAAGTCTTTTTGTGTTAAAGAAGAAAAAGAAAGGAGCAAGCATAATGAAATAAAAACAGAATTATCTAAAGATGCTAAAAAAGAAATTTACCTTAAAAATAAAGACAAAGGATACGAACATTAATGAAGAAAAAGCAAAAAATCATATTTGTAACAAGTTTGTCAATTTTAGGTTTTGTAGGGAATGTATATTTAAGCGAGATGTTAAACACCTTGCTTTTAGGTGGCGATGTACATTTAGAAAACTTAAATTTTTTAACAAACTTAAAAGACATATTTATAACAGAGCAAAAAACTAAACTATTTCTAATACTTGAGTGTGTAAAGTATTTAGGGATAGTTTATTTTAGTTTGTATAATAACAAGTCTTATCAGTCGGAGCTTGTAAAAATAACGGACAACATTTACACACCAAAACAAGTAGGGCAATATCAGTATGGTTCGTCAAGGTGGCTAACTGAAAAAGAAAAGGACGCAGAGTTTGGTTATTTTATATTAAACCCAAAAGATGATCTTATAAGCAAACTCATAAAAAATGGAAAGGACGAAATTAAAGAATTAAAAAATGAAGATTTTGAAAAAGACCCTCAAAAAGAAAAAGCAAAAAGCAAAACGAATAAAGGAGATTTTGAAAATGAAAAAGAAACCTATTTACAAAAACAACAAGATGTACAAGTTGATGAAATTAAGATTAATAAAAATTATTTATTCAAAATAAAGGAGGTAAAAAATTATGCAGAAAATATGGTTAATAAATTTAAGGATACTAAATTAAATAAGTCCTTAAAAATAGAAGAAAAAAAGGGAGATGATAAAACAAAAATTATTGAAAAAGGTGGCATTGTTATAGGTATGACAAAGGAGGGGGATAAAGAAAAAATACACTATATAAAAGATGATGTGCATACGCTAGTCGTTGGGGCAACACGAAGTGGTAAGTCAAGGTGTTTAGTAATACCTAGCATTTGTAGTATAGGACTATCAGGAGAAAGTATGGTTATATCTGACCCAAAGGGCGAGTTATTTCAATATACAAATAAATATTTAAAAAGTTTGGGGTATGAAGTCATTTGTCTTGATTATAAAAACCCACAAAAAAGCTCAAAGTATAACCTTTTGCAACCTGTTATAAATGCAGTTAAAGAGAACGATATGGAAAAGGCAGAAAGTCTTGCGTGGGATATAACTAACATACTTGTTGGGGACGGCGTTTCTAATGAAAAAATATGGGAAAACGGCGAAAAATCAGTAATAGCAGTTGCTATTTTAAGTGTAGTTTTAAACAATATTGAAGATTATTCTAATTCAAAAGAAGAATATCAAAATTTAACTAATGTGTACTGGTTCATTGCCGAAATGAACAAAAAAATAGAAGATAAATATCCTATAGAGCTTTATATTAAAGATTTGCCACAAAATCACCCTGCAAGAGCATTATTATCAATATCGGAGATTGCTCCAAGCAGAACAAGGGGGAGCTTTTTTACATCGGCACTTACTACTTTAAGACTATTTACAAGTAAATCTATTTATAACATTACAAACTCAAGTGATTTTAATCTTGAAGATATAGGAAGAAAAAAACAAGCAGTATTCTTCATACTACCTGACGAAAAAACTACATATTATCAAATAGCAAGTTTAGTTTTGTCAGAACTTTATGAAATACTTGTTCGTCAAGCCGATGAACGAGGTGGAAGACTTGAAAATAGAGTAAATTTTATATTAGATGAGTTTGGAAATTTTGTTAAAATAAGTGATTTTACAAACAAGCTAACTGTTGCAGGGGGACGAGGTATGCGTTTTAATTTGTTTTTACAATCTTTTGAACAGTTAGATAAAAAGTATGGCAAAGAAGAAAGCCATATAATAAAATCTAACTGTCAAAATTGGGTATATTTGCAAGCAGATGACGAAGAAACATTACAGTCTATTTGCAATAAATTAGGAAAATATACAACAAGTGCGTATCAGTTATCAAGCAATCACGCAAAACATACAAACCCTAGTTCTTCTCATAGTTTGAGCCTTGTTTCAAGAGAGCTTTTAACAACAGATGAAATAAGAAGAATAAAACGACCTTATCAGTTAGTTATTAGTAGGAGCTATCCTTGTATGTCGGTTGCTTATGATTTAAGTAAATGGCATTTTAATACTATGTGTGGACTTGGCGATGAAGAAAACAACCGAAAAATAAGGCAAAAACGAGAAAACGAAAGGGCAGAACACAAAAACACAGATGATATAAAATTGTGGGGCATATGGGACGAATATCGTAAAAAAATTGAACAAAGTAGCGAAGCTAAACAACCAACATATGTACCTGCACAAAAACCAAAAAGAGAAAAAAAGACAGAACATAAAGTTAAAAAAGGCATAAATTTAAGTTAATTATAAGTATGAAAATTTAACAAATCAAATAGATAAATTTAAGGAGGAAATTATGTTTAATAAATTTAAAGATTTAATAAAAGTTGGAGCTACAAGTATTACATTTACTATGTTAATGTTTGTAAATAAAATATACGCAAGCAATATAGCGAGTAGTCAGATAGCGAAAGGGCTTGATAAACTACTTAAAGATTTAACAAGTTGGGCATACAAAATAATACCTGCCGTTGGTACAGTTTTAGTTATTTACTTTTTCATAAGACGAGGTTCGTCAGATGAAATGGATATAAAAAAGTGGGATAATAGAATTAAAACTTGTGTTATTTCTTCTATTGGAGCAGTTTTAGGAGCAGTAATAATAGATTTAGCTATTGGATACTTTCAATAAAAAGTGGTGTTTTTATGGAGATTATACTTTTAGCTTTAATAGGAGCAGTGCTTACAGGAAGTATTGCCTTAATAGATGGTTTTCTTGTTAATATTATAGATATTTGCCTTTATGCAGATAAATATATGACAGGTTCAGGAGGTTCAAGTTTAGTAAATGGTATATTTGATGTGGCACTTGGAACAGGTGTTTCAGTAATAATATTAAAATTTTTGAAAAAAGGCTTTGAGTGTTACATTTTATGGACAGATGGGGACGCAGATTCAAAGCCTATTTTAATACTTACAAGATTTGCACAAGCAATAATAATTGCAATATGTTTTCCTATTTTATATACATTTATTGCAGAAATAACAGAAGAAATAACAAATGAAATTTTAGTAATTATAGGAGCAGATACAAACTATAATTGGCAAGTTTGGATAGATTATATATTATCACTAGGTTTAGTAACAGGTATTTTTGGACTTATATTTATTATTTGCTATTTTATGCTTTACTTTCAGTTTTTAATGCGTGGACTTGAAATACTTATTTTGAGAATAGGTATGCCGTTTGCTTGTGTAGGACTTTTGGATAATGATAAAGGAATATTTAAACCTTATATGAATAAGTTTTTTCAGTCAATGTTTGCGTGTATTATACAAATAGCTTTGTGTAAGTTAGGTATAGGGCTTATGCTAAATACAGGGATAAATATGAATATGTTCTGGGGAATTGCTTGCCTTGTACTTGCTATAAAAACACCTAGATTTTTATCAGAGTTTTTAATACCAACAGGTGGTGGAGCATTTATAAACAATATTTACCATTCAACAAGATTAGTAGGTATGGCTAGAAGTTTTGCTAAAAAGGTTGGGAGTTGATTAGATGATAGATGAACTTTCAAAAATAATGATAGGAATAATAAGAACAGGTGTTATTTTAAGATTTACTATTTGTATGATAAGTATGCAAAAGGCAGATGATGAAATGGAGGGAATAAAAAAGCGAATTGTAAATTTAATAGTGTTTTATATAATTGCAGAGAGTATATTTCAAATAAGAGATATACTCTTTTATTATTTTAAATAAGGAGAAAATATGCAAGATAAAAAAGAAATAATGCTTTATATCCCTATGGGGATAAAGCTTGAACAAGAATTTTTTAATGGTTTTGGTAAAAAAGAACTTGTACGAAGTATAATTACAATGAGTATATGTTTTGTTATTTCATTTATTATATATTTATTTAATATGACGCAAAGTGTTTTAATTGTAGGTTTATTATCTAGTGTTTTTGGTAGCATTATGCTTTGTGTGAAAGATAGCCAAAATCAAAGTGTTTTAGATTATATTTTTAATGTAGTTAATTTTTATAAAGAGCAACAAATTTATGATTATGTTGGAGATTATTTTTAGGGGGTGTTAAGATGAAATTTAATATAATTTATGCAGACCCACCTTGAAGTTATAAAACATACTCAAACAAAGGAAAAGGGCGAAGTGCAGAAAATCATTACAAAACTTTAAGCATAGAAGATATAAAAAATATAGATATAGAAAGTATAGCAGATGATGACTGTATATTGTTTTTATGGGTAACTTTTCCTTGTTTGCAAGAAGGGTTAGAAACAATAAAGGCTTGGGGTTTTACTTATAAAACAGTTGGCTTTTGTTGGGTTAAAAGGTATCCGAAACAAACTGATAAATGGTTTTGGGGGCTTGGGTTCTGGACAAGAGCCAACGCAGAATTATGCCTTATAGCTACAGAAGGAAAAATTAAAAGAATTAGTAGTAGCGTTCATCAAATAGTAGATACACCTATTGAAAAACATAGCAAAAAGCCTGATATAATAAGAGATAAAATAGTTGAACTTGTGGGAGATTTACCACGAATTGAACTATTTGCAAGAGAAAAAGTAGATGGTTGGGTGTGTTTAGGTAATGAGATAGATGGACTTGACATAAATGACGCAATTAAAAATATTGACTAAAAGACAAAAATTGATATAATTATTATGTAAGGTAACAGTTTGGAAGTTATGGTTTAGCCTTTCTACATTACAAGTAGGAAGGGGGTTGATAGTATGGAAATTTCATTATATGAAGTTTTTTCCTTGTTATTTCAAGGAGGCATATTGTTAATCACTCTTTTGAGTTACATAAATAAAAAGTAAACAAAAGAAAATACCATAAACTTAATGTCCGATAGTCTATGGTATTAATTTAACAAGTTAATAAATTTAGGCTAAACTGCTTTTAAGCAGTTACCTTTACCTTATATATACATTATAAAATATTTTAATATGATTGTAAAGATATATTTTTATTAGATATATCTTTTTTTGATATTTATTAATTAAAAAAGGAGGTGCAAAAAATGATTTTATATATAACGAGCGAAGCAAACAGTGATATATTTAATTCTATATGCAAAGAAAACAACATAACAATAAATAAATTGAATAAAGTTTTTGATTTGAATACACTTTTTTCAAATAATAATTATGAACATTATCAAATATTAGCAGTAGATTTATCTATTGTATCTAATACAGATGATGAAATATTAAATTTTTTCTTAAAGTTTAGGCAGTTGTATGATGCTAAAATAATAATTGTTGCTATTGGTAAAAAAGTTGGAGATTTAATTCTTTCAAAATTAGTTAGTGATGGCATTTTCAATTTTATAACAAGTGAAGATGATTTTTTACAAAAGGAAGAAATAAAGGCTTGTATTTTAGGTAATAATGGCTACAAAGATTGTGTTAAATTTAAAATACAAGAGCCAACAAAAGAAATAGAAAAGACAAATAAATTAGATAAAATTAAAGACTTTTTTAATAAAGCTAAAATTGAAAAACAACCTAAAATAAAATATCAACAAGAAAAAACAGAGTCAAAACCAACGATAATTGAAAAAGAAAAAATTATTGAACGTGAAAAAATAGTTGAGAAAAAAGTTTTAGTAAAGCCAAAAATTAATAAATTGAAAATAGCAGTTTGTGGAGTTTGTGAGAGAATGGGAGCAACAACACAGGCTTTTTTAATTGCAAATTATTTAATTAAATATGGTTTTAATGCTTGTTATATAGAGTTTAACAAAAAAGACGTTGTAAAAAATATTAAAACTTTTTATGATGTTTTGGTTGATGACAAAAATAGAAAAATAAGCTATAAGGATTTAGATATTTTTGCTAATGTAACTTTTGAAGATTTGCCAAAAATATTAAGTATGAATTATGAGGCTTTTATATTTGATTATGGGGAATTTTTGCATACATCTGAAGAAAGTTTTGCAAGTGCAGATGTAAGAGTTGTAGTAAGTGGTGCAAAGTTTTGGGAAGAAAAATATATACAAAATGTTTTTAAAATATGCCATATTTATAACGATATAAATTTTATTTTTAACTTTGTAGATGAAGCTGAACAAGGCTTTATATTAAAAAATATGGAAGAGTTAAAGGTTTATTTTTCTGATTATGCTCCTAATATTTTTAAGATTTATAATGAAGAAATATATAATGAAATATTTAAAGATTATTTGATATTTAAAAGAAATTGGAGGTTAAAGTGAGTACATTTTACAATAAATTTAAAGAAGAACAAAAGGAACAAGAAAGGCAAAAAGAACAGGAAATATTAACGCAAAAATTGCTAGAGCAAAACTTTAGTAACCAACAAATAATAATACAAAATAAAAGCACTTTTAGAAATTTTATAAGATTTTTAGTAAGTGCTTTTTTGTTTGTAATAAAAGGTTTGTTTTACATAGGTATAACAGTTTTTTCAAGTATAGGCTTAACTGTTTTGTTAAATGAAAATTTAAGAAATAGTTTTATAAGCTTCGTTAAAGCTGTTTTTTGAAAGGAGGTGATACAAGATGAAAAAGTTTCTTATATATTTATTTGCTACATTTATACTACAACAAAATGTATATGCTAATAATTTAAAGGAGATTAATCTATCAATTAATGAAGATAAAACAAAGGCTATAAAAATTTTTGAAAGTACAGAAGATATTAATTTTAAAAATGTTATTTTTGAAGATTTTGAGCAAGACGGCTTTAAGTACACAAAAAATAGTGTAGACATAGAAAAGGTAACTAAAACAGATACTATAAAGACTACAGAAAGTTTAGATGTAATACTAACTAAAGAAGAAAAAGAAAAGTTATCTAACTTAGAAATAATAAACTTATTTCAAGACGGCTTGACTTATGAAAAAGACGGATATAAAGGAATTTTACAAAAAGATTTAGCAAGCTTAAAAATAGAGCCGAATAAAACAGAAAGTACAACAACATATACAAACCAAACAATTACATTAAACCAGAAAAAAGAATACTATGGGCTAGAAAGCAATGACTATGCATTAATACCTAAAACTATTACTAAAAATGGTGTTACATTAAATTTAGTAGATGCAAATTTTGTAAGTACAAACAATGAAGCTATTTCAAGTGTAGCAAATACTGGTGTTGGAACACTTTACAACTGTAATGCAGTTTATAAAGGTAGCTACATTAAAAAGATACCTAATACCAAAACAAATGTGATAGATTACAAGGCTACAATGGAGTATAAAGGGGATATTTCAAAAGAAATTTTTGAAAAAAATCTTATAACAGTGTCTTATGTTGGTAATAAAATTGTAGATTTAACAGTGCCTGTTGTAGCTACTACAAGTGGTGGTATTTTAGGTGGAGTTATATTTTTCTTTATAAAACGAAATGTGAAGATTTATAACCTTATTAATGGTAGCTATCAATTAATTGGTAAGTGTAAAATCACAGAAAAAGATAAAACAATAAATTTAACACACTTGTCAATGAAAGCTCAAAGTAATATTTACAAAATAATCATTGATAATAGTGCATATAAAAAGCTTAATAATCAAGAAATAAATATAACTTTAAACAATATAACAAAGTTACAGAAACTACAAAATCAAGTTATTGATATAACATTTTAGGGGGTAAAATATGAAATTTAATAACAATACCAAAAAGACTTTTCTACTTGCGATGATATTTGCAAGTGCTATAAACTCAAATGTTTTTGCTAGTAGTTTTAGTGATATAGCAACAATACAAGGCAGAGAGTATATAGAAAAATTTGCAGAAAAAGGCCATATTACAGGCTATGAAGACGGAACATTTAAACCAAATAACACTATAACAAGAGCAGAAATATCTCAAATATTATCAAGTTTTAATATAAATCTAAAGTTTGAAGAAATAACATTTAGTGATAGTAATGGTTGGTTTTATAATGCTATAAAAAAGGCTACTGAAAATGGCTTTTTAAGTGGTTATACAGATGGCACATTTAAGCCAAACAACAAAATAACAAGATATGAAATGATTAAAATAACTTCTTATTTAGTTAGAAATGAAGAGTACAACAAAGTACAGTTGCCTTATGCAGACGCAGAAAAAATACCTAGTTGGGTACTTAATGATGTAAATAATTTATATGCAAGTAAAGTTATTGATTTTTATGATGATAATCTTATTAATGGTAATGAAAATATAACAAGAGCAGAAGCCGTTACAATGCTTTCAAAAGCACTTGAGTATAACGGTTGGGATATGGCAAAAACAACCCAAAATGTAAAAACTAATAAAACTAACCCTTTACCTACACCAACGGCTTTACCTAAAGGAATAATAGGATATTTAACAGTGCAAGGAACTAATATAAAAGACTTTCCTGTTAAAGACGCAAGGGACAACGAAGAAATGCTTACAGTAATGAAAAGTGCAGTAGGGCATTTTACACAAACACCTATTTTTAATGGAAATGTTGGCTTGTCGGCTCATAATCGTGATTATAAAATAGATTTTAGAGAGATAAAAAATGTAAAGATTGGCGATGTTGTAACTTATCGTACTAACTTTGGGACAAGAACATATAAAATTACAACTAAAACAGAAATTGAAGAAACAGATTTTTCATACCTTGAAAACACAAATGACAATAGAATAACTATGATAACTTGTATTGAAAATAAGCCTACAAAAAGACTTTTAGTACAAGCTACACAAATTTAATAAGACTAACAAAAATAATATGTCAGAAAATTCAGAAAAGTATTATTGACTTAAATGGTTACTTATGGTAATATGATTATAAGTTAAATTTAAGGAGAGATATTTATGAAAAGAGTTTTAAAAAGTTTGTTAAGTGGAGTTATTGTTGGTAGTATAATATTAAGTTGTGTCAGTGTATTTGCAAATCAAAGTCAAGTTGTAAAAGTTAGTATAGGTAGTACAGTTGCTAATGTTAATGGGTATGATACAACACTAACTTTTGCACCCTATATACAACAACCAAGTGATAGTATGATGATACCTTTAAGGTTTGTTTCTACTGGTTTAGGTATAGATGAAAGCAACATAGAGTACAACCCTAACACAAAAGAAGTAACAATAACTTATAATGGTACAACTGCTAAATTTATTGTAGGTACTAATAAACTAATTCTTAATGGAGAAGAATTTTCTATGTTAATAGAAAATACACACCCTGTTTATACAGAAATAAAAAATGGTAGTACATTTATACCACTTCGTTCTTTAGAGTTAGCTTTTGGTGTAAAAATAGATTGGGAAGCTAGTACAAAAATTGCTATTTTAACAAACAAAATAGAAGATAACAAAACTAATAATGAAGTAGTGAAACAACCTATTAAAGAAGAAAATACACCTATTCAAACAGAAGAAATAAATAACTCTTCAAATAAAACTGAAGAAACTCTTACAGAAGAACAAATTAGAGCTATGGAAGAAGAAGTTGTACGTTTAGTTAATGAAGAAAGAGCTAAACATAATTTACAACCTTTAGAAATATCTGAAAAATTAATGCAAACAGCAAGAGAAAAGGCAGAAGATATGGCTACTAACAATTATTATTCACACACAGACCCTAATGGTTATAATATTGCTAGAGATTTGAATATAGCTGAAAATATAAATATATCTGGCTCACCAGAAGGTTCTATGATTGATTGGTTAGGTTCAAGTGGACATAGAAGTAATATACTAAGTAGTAAGTCTAAATATATTGGTGTAGGTATGGCTCAATCATTAGATGGAACACCTTATGCAGTGCAACACTTCTCACACGATGATAAATGGGCAAACTAACCCTTATTTAAGCATTTCTAAAAAGAAATGCTTTTTTTTATACCCCAAAATAAATTAAAAATAAACTTAAAAAGGAGAAACTTATGCAACAAAAAAAATTAGAAAAAAGAATAATAGCATTTATATTAAGTTTTTTTATGATATTTTCAAACTTAATAAATGTTTTTGGTTATGAGTGGGATTTAGAAGTACCACCTATTATAAACAGTAATGATGATATTATTATTAATGGAAGTGATAACATTATAGACGATACAGTTATTATCAATTCTACCCCAAATACAGATAATAACTTAAAGAAAAATGATAATGTTAATAATAACACTATAAATACAAATACAGAAACAACAGAAAAAAATAATACTAATACAAAACCTTTAAAAGAGAGTTTTAGCAATGAAACAGGTTTAACTGTTAAAGTACCTATTTTACCAACAGTACAACCTAAGACATTAAAAAATGGAGACCAAACATTAACTCTTGTAGGTGGAGATAAAGGAGCAGACGCAAGTGTTAGCTTTAAAGGAGATGAAAGTGGAGCAACTAATCACGCATTAATAGATTATATTACAAGAGAAAATAACGACCCTAATGCAGTTGCTTATTGTATATCCCCTTTCTATGTTGGAGCAAAAGAAAATGTTACAACAACAGTTAAAGTAGATAGTAATTTAACAGCTACTGATAGACAGCTTTTAGGTATAGCAGTTGCTGGATACCCACACAATAAATATAATGTTGCTGGTTACAATGACTTAAATGAAGAAGATAAATATTATGCTACATTAATTGCTATGGAACATTTAATATTCCAAAAAACTGGAGAATATAAAAATAAAAAAGGTGTTAAGTTTAACGGCGACCATTGGAATACTACACGTTGGTTTCCAACTAAAAGTAATGACGCTAACGCACAAAAAATAATAAATGTAGCAAAAGAAATTTATGCAAAAGGTATGGCTAACCCTTATGATGAAACAAAAGGTATTGCTACTATTAACTTTACAGATAATAATAAAAATGACGGTACAATGAAACCTATCGGAGATAAATATAAATTAACAATAACTTTAACAAGCGATATACCATATAGCCACGCCTTATTACAATTTGATGACCCTAAAATAAAAGAATGGGCAACAGGAGATACTAAAATACAGTTTTATGATGGTGCTGATGAAAAAGGTACAAGACTTAATTGGGATACTCATCAAATAGACGGACAACAGTACGAGGGTATAGTTATTGAAAAAACTAGTCGAAAAACTGATACTATAACTATTGTATTAGATGAAAAAGTAGCTAAAGAAGTTATCAAAGATAATGAAGAATATAAAGTCAACTATACTACTAAATTTTTTGGTGGTAGTATGCAAGTTGGCTACAAAACAAGAAATACAAACCCTAGTTTACAAGACTATGTAGCTATTACAACAGGTAATACTACTGCTAGAAATATAATTAAATGGACTAAAGAGCCACATATAGAAACTACAACAGAAACAACAACTGCCACTACAACAACAAGAACATAAAAAGGTGGACTAAAAATACTTAAATACAACGCAAAAACAAATGAGCTTGTTCCTGGTGCTATCTTTAGAGTAAGGGGTATTTCTCAAGGTGTATACGACTTTAATGTGCAAATACAAGCAAGTAATGGAGCAGAAATACCACTTCCTAATGGTGGCAAGGCTGTTTGTAAAGACGGTGTAATTGAAATATCAAACATTAATGTAGGTACTTATGAGATAACAGAAATTACCCCACCACCTAACTTTGATTTAGCTTTAGGACAAAACTCACAGACTGTTCAAGTAGAAAATCAAACTAATGCTACACTTTATCCACAAGTTAGATTTATGAATAACCCTTATGGTAGCTTAAAAATTAAAAAAGTAGACGCAATTACAGGAAAGCCACTTGAGGGAGCAATAATAAAAATAACTAGCCCACTTTTTGATTATACACAAGAATTTACAACAAATGCACAAGGAGAAATACTTATTGAAAACCTTAAACAAGGCGACTATACTATAAAAGAAGTTAAAGCTCCTAATGGTTACATTCTATCAAATGAAACAAAAGTAGCTGTTGTTAAATGGGGCGAAGAAACAACTATCACTTATGAAAATCAACCTAAAACAATCCTACAAATAACTAAAATAGACAGTGAAACAGGTGCAAAATTAAACGGTGCTAGATTTAAGCTTAAACATACAACAAGTGGTGCAGAATATTTTACAGATGAAACAGTAGACGGTATAGCTACTATCTCTAATCTTGTTAGTGGTACTTATATTTTAACTGAAATACAAGCACCAAATGGTTATATTTTAGATAAAACAGAAAGAACAATAGTTATTGAAAATAACAGAGTTAATGAAATAACTATAAAAAACAGTAAAAAGCCTAGCTTAAAAGTAATTAAAAGAGATATAGAAACTAAAGCTCCATTACAAGGTGCAAAATTTGAAATATATAGAGCAGAAAACAACACAGTACAAGGACTTATAGAAAAAGTTGGCGAATACTTTACAAATCAACAAGGGGAAATAAACCTTGATACACTTGACTATGGCTGGTATTGTATCAAGGAAGTACAAGCACCAAATGGCTATTTATTATCAGAAGATAATACAAAATTTGTATATTTAGAACCTAACCAAACAGGAGATAAAACTGTTGAAGTAATATTTGAAAATCATAAAAAGCCCAACTTAACTATTAATAAAATAGGTAGTGTTGGAAAAGAACCTTTACAAGGTGCTAAATTTAGCCTTTTCTATGCTACTACTCAAGGTGGAGCAGTTACAAAGGTTGGCGACTATGTAACTGACGAAAATGGACAAATAATTATTGAAGAAGGTACTTTAAAAGAAGGTTGGTACAAACTTCAAGAAACAGAAGCTCCACAAGGCTATGAAATACAAGGTACAGGCACTTATGAATTTTACCTTAAAGCAGGAGAAAGTAAAGAAATAACTGTTGAAAATGTTGCAAAAAATGCAATAGTTATTAAAAAGGTTGACGCAGATACAGGCGAGCCTTTAGCAGGTGCAAACTTCAGTATAAGTATTATTTCTGACGGTAATTCTAGTGGTACACACGGAACGACTATTGCAAATGTAATTACTAATCATAATGGTGTTGCAGTTGTTACAGGCTTAAAAGCAGGTGGCTATATTATTGAAGAAACAAAAGCACCAACAGGCTATGTTATGGTAGAACAAACTCAAACAGTATGGCTTAATAAAGATGATACATCGGTAGTTACAGTAACTTTTGAAAATAGAAAAAATGCAGGGCTTGGCATTAAGAAAATGGATAGCATTACAAAAGAGCCTTTAGCAGACGCAATATTCAAGGTAACTGATAGCAAAGGGCAAGTTGTAGGAACTTCTAACGGATTATTTAGAACAGATGAAAAAGGCTTTATTCATATTCCAAATTTAAAAACAGGTGCATATGTTGTACAAGAAATACAAGCACCAGACGGTTATGTACTTGATAATACACCACAAACAGTCCATATTGAGTATGGAAAGCTTCATACCCTTGAATTTTTTAATACTCCAAAAACTAGCATTTTAATTAAAAAATATGATAGTGAAACTAGAGAGCCTTTAGCTAATGCTACATTTAAAGTAACAGATAGTAAAGGACAAAATGTAGGTAATGGAAACGGTTTATTTACTACAAATGAAAACGGTACAATACTTGTGTCTAACCTTAAAAAAGGGACTTACATTGTAGAAGAGATAAAAGCTCCTAATGGGTATCTTTTAAATAGCAAGCCACAAGTTGTAGAAGTAGATAATGGAAAAGTTTATACTCTTGAATTTTTTAATAAAAAATATGATAGCTTAACAATAGTTAAACTTGACGCAACAACAAAACAACCACTAGCTAATGCATTAATCAAAGTTACAACTGTTGATGATAAATTTATCGGCGAATACAGAACAGACGCAACAGGTACTATTGTTGTAACAGGCTTAAAAGCTGGCACTTATAAAGTACAAGAAATACAAGCCCCTAATGGATATGTACTTGATAATACAGTTAAGCTTGTTCACTTAAAACAAGGCGAGCCACAAAAAGTAGAAATATTTAACTCTAAAAAAGCAGGTATACAAATCTTAAAAAGAGATAGTAAAACTGCTAAACCACTTCAAGGTGCAAAATTTGAAGTTAGAAAGGTAAACGGCGAGCTTATAGGAGCTAACTATATAACAGATAGTAACGGTATGATTACTATTAATGGACTTGAGCAAGGTTGGTATACTGTTAAAGAAATACAAGCACCGAACGGGTATGTTTTAAATAGTAATGTACAAAATGTAGAAGTTAAAACAGATAAATATACACAGGTTGTATTTGAAAATGACAAGTTAGGTAGTATAAGACTTAAGAAAATAGACTATGTTACAAGAAAGCCTATACCTAATGTTAAGTTTAAATTTACTAAAGAAAATGGCGAAGTTGTAGGCGAGTTTGTAACAGATAAATGGGGCGAAATTAATCTTGTAAACAAACTTGAACCTGCTACATATTTAATTGAAGAAATGGCAGTACCAACAGGCTATGCACTTGATAAAGGTGTAAGAAAAGTTAAAATTGAAGTGGGTACTGAAACAATGGTTGAATGGGAAAACTACCCACTTGCTACTCTTGATTTATTAAAAATAGATGAACGCACTAAAAAGCCTATTAGTGGTGTTGAGTTTGAACTTTTAAATGCTAAAAAACAAAGTATGGGTAAATTTATAACAGATAAAGACGGAAGAATTTATCTTGAAAGTAAACTTGCACAAGGAACATACTATATTAAAGAAACTAAAGCAAAAGACGGATACATTAAAAATGACGGCGAAAAAATGGTTGAGCTTAAATGGGGCAAAACTACAAAAGTAGACTTTGTAAACACTCCTATTTTTGGGCAAATAGAAATTCATAAAATAGGTTCAAAAAACAATCAAATAACAGGACAACTTGACGGAGATAACTTAAAAGGTGCAGAATTTACAATATATGAAAAAACAACAGGTAAAGAAGTAACAAGAGTTGTTACAAACTACAACGGCATAGCTAGAACAGGCGAGTTACCTTATGGAGAATATATAGTTAAAGAAACTAAAGCACCTGCTTATTATGTACTTAATGAACAAGAATTTGAAGTAAGTATAAAAGAAAATAAAGAAGTTATTAAGTTAGAAGTAGAAAATAAGTCAGTAGATTTAAAAACAGGTGGCGAAAAATCAACTGTTAAGCAAACTAAAGCAGGAGATACAATAAGATATGATTTTAACAATATACAAAACTTATCTACTGTTCCATTAGATGATTTTTATATCCACGAAAGCTTACCAAGTGCTATAACAGTACAAAGATTATTTACAGGTACATTTAATCAAAATATGAAGTATAGAATTGTATACAAAACTAATAAAAACAAGGAATTTAAAGTGCTTAAAGATAATTTATTTACTGATAGAGTTTATTAAATAGACTTAACTAAAGGCTTACAACAAGGCGAATACATTACCGACTTAAAGTATGAGTTTGAAAGAGTTGGTGTTGGCTTTAGAGAAGTAGAAAAGCCTTTCCTTTATGCTAAAGTAAATAGTAATGTTAAGAAAAATGAACTATTTACTAACATACTTACTGTTGGTGGTAGATATGATATGCAAACAGTAAAACACGAAGATAAATTTACAACAATAGTTATAAGTACAACACCAACATTTAATGGTAAGTTACCTAAAACAGGGTATTAATTAAATTTAAAAATAAAGGTTAGATAAGAAATTTTTCTTTTCTAACCTTTATTTTTTTTAGTAATATTATCTAGAGATATTAAAATATTTTGAATATCATCATAATAGTCATTATCTTTCAATAGATTATAAATATTATTGTTTGAATTAGAAATAAATAAATTTCCAAATAATAGATAGTCTGCAGAAATATTAAATGTGTTGCATATTTTATATAGAGTTTCAATAGACATACCCTTTTTACCATTTTCTATTTCAGATAAAAATTGTGGAGAAATACTTATTTTTTCTGAAAAAGTTTCTCTTGTTAGATTTAATTTTTTTCTTTGTTCTTTAATTCTAGCTCCAATAGTTATATTTGAAAAATTGCTCAAAAAAATCACTCCATTAAAAAAATATAACTTAATTTTAAATCTAATCTATAAAATAATAAATAAGCTAATAGCTAAATATATAAGCTAACAGTTGACTAATGTTTTTTATTAGTGTATTATTAAATTTATTAAAATATACATAAAGGGGTAAAATATGAAAAAGAGGATTTGTTGTTTTACAGGACATAGAAATATATTAGAAGAAGACTATAATAAGATTTATGATTTAACAAAAACTACTATTGAAAATCTTATATTAAATAAAGAAGTTACTTATTTTAAAGTTGGTGGTGCAAGGGGTTTTGATACTATATGCTCCTTATGTATTTTAGAATTAAAGAAAAAATATAACTATATAAAATTGATTTTAATATTGCCTTGTAAAAATCAACACATAAAATGGAATGAAAAAGACAAAGAATTGTATAATATAGTATTAGAAAATGCAGATGAAATTATTTATATATCAGAAGAATATACAAAAAGTTGTATGTTAGAAAGAAATGATAAACTTTTAGAAAATAGTGATTATTGTATTTGCTATTTAAGAGAAAAAACTATAAGGGGTGGAACACTTTATACAATAAATCGTGCTAAAAAATTAAATATAAAAATATATAATATAAATGATTATTTAAAAAAATAACTCGTTATTTTTAATTAAATTTATAACAGTATAAAAGTTATTTAAATAAGGTATATAATAATAAAATGTTAAAATAATTTGCTAAATTGTAATATACATTTTCTTGTTTTTGTTAAATGTTATAATATAATATTTATATAAAATTTATTCATTAAACTATATGGAGGAAAATTAATATTATGAATTTAGGAAAAAACTTATTTAATGCAAGAAAAAAAAGTGGTTTTTCACAAGAAGAAATTGCTGAAAAATTAGGAGTAACTAGACAAACTATTTCAAAATGGGAAACAGATGAAAGTGTTCCAGATATAGTACAAACAAAAAAATTAGCAGTTTTATATAAATTATCTTTAGATGAATTAGTTAAATTTGATATTGAATTAAGTGAAATAGAAAAATATATTGAAAATTCTAATGAAGAAATTAATAATAAGATAGATTGGACAAATGTATGGAGTAAGAAATATCCTATATTAAAAAAATATAAAAAAGAAGTGGATATTGAAGAATATATTATTAAATTAAATGAAATGTTATTTAAATTAAAAAAAGATTATAAATATAATGATTTAGATGCATTTTTAGTTTTAAAAGATATATTATCTATTATTTGGAAAGATAGGTAATAAAATTATAATTAATTATTTAAAGTAGGTTAGAAATAGCCTGCTTTTTTATATTTTAAGGAGGCAAAAATGGAAACTTTAATAGTACCAATAACAATATTAATAAGTGTAGTAATAGGTGGCACAATTTTAATACTATACATAAATAAATACAACACAAAAAAATATAAAGACGAGCAAGATTTAGATAAAGAAACGGCAAGGCAATTTATAAATATAAAAGATATAAATGACAAGTATTTATATACTAATGAGGGCAATGTGATGATGTATTTAAGGATAGATAGCATAAGTATTGATTTATATAGTAAAAGTGAAAAAGAAGCCTTGATGAAATCTTTAACGGCAGAGTTATCTGAAATACAGTATCCTTTTAAGTTTATAGCAGTATCACGCCCTGTTGATATTAGCCCAATAATAACAAATATGCAAGAGATGATAAAGTTTTCTAACGATAGCCAAAAGGAATTACTCAAAAAAGAGATTATTGAGATGAATAACTTTGCATTAAGTGGAGATATAGTAGAACGACAATTTTATTTAGTTATATGGGACAAATATCAAGAGGGTATTGAAAAAGAGATACATAGGAAAGCTATGTTACTTGTAGAAAAATTTACTATAAATAATATAGGTTGTGAAATATTAAATCAAAGGGAAATAATGCGATTTATAAATTTAATAAACAACCCTTATTATGCACATTTAGAAGATACAGATTATGAAAAAAATATACCAATAATTACAGAATAGGAGAATATTATGGCGAAGATAAAGAATAAAAAACAGACTAACCCAATATTAGATATATTAACGCCGATAGGTTTAAGATTTAATAAAAATACTTTACATATAGGCGAAAGTTTTACTAAAATTTATGGTATTATAAAGTATCCTAACAAGGTAAAAAGTGAATGGTTATCTAAAATAACAAACATACCTAACACAGTTGTAACCATATGTATAAAGCCTGTTGATAACACCAATTTAATAACGGCTATATCAAGAAATATTACATATGATAGAAGTTTAGCAGAATCTTCAAAAGACCCACTTGCAAGGCAAAGGGCAGAAAAATCGGCAGAAGACGGCGAGAAAATAATAATGCAGATAGATAGAGAAAATGAAACTGTTGCACTTATGACAGTTTGTGTTGCTACAATGTCAAGAGATGAGCAAGACTTTAAGAGAGTTTGTAGGCGTTCGGAAAGTATGATAAGTGTATTAAAATGCAAGATGAGAGCAATACCTAATTTACAAAAAGAATTATTTAAACATATATATCCTACTTTTACTAATCGTGAGAGGATAGAAAATATACTACAAAAAATCGTACCTATATCAACATTTGTAGGTGGTTTTCCTTTTGCTAGAAGTGGCTTTAATGACGGAGCAGGATACTATTTAGCAACAGATAGTAACGGAGGACTGGTTATAACAGATATATGGAAAAGGGAAAGCGACAGAACAAACTCAAACATTGTAATAATGGGGAATAGTGGCGTTGGGAAGTCTACTGTTATAAAACATATAATACTATCAGAGTTTATGCAAAACACAAAAATAGTATTAATAGACCCAGAAGCCGAATACAAAGAACTATGTAAAAATTTAGGTGGAAACCTTATAAATGCAGTTGGTGGAACGAAAGGGAAAATCAATCCACTTCAGATAAGACCTATCCCGAAAGATGAAGATGACGAAACAAACAAACTTTTTAACGAAGATGACGGCATCAATGATTTAGCTTTACATATGAAAAATTTAGAAATATTTTTTAGTCTTTACAATAGCTCATTTACAGATATGCAAATGGCAATTTTAAAAAATATGTTAGTTAAATTGTATAATAGTTTTGGCATCGATTGGAATACAGATGTATCTAAACTAAAACCAGAAGATTTTCCCACATTTAAAGATTTATACGATTTAATTTTAGAAGAGTTTAAAATGACCAAAAATAATACTTTGTCAGAAATATCAATTTTGCTAGCAGATATTGCAATAGGTAGCGACAGTTTTATATGGAATGGACACACAACAGTTGAAGATAATAGTAACTTTATATGTTTTGATACCAACGGATTGCAAGGGACTTCTGATAGTGTAAAAAGGACGCAATATTTCAATATACTTACTTATTGTTGGGAAAAAATATGTGAAAATAGAAATGAAAAAATAATGTTAATATGTGATGAAAGCTATTTAATGATAGATGAAAAAGTACCTCAATCACTTGTATATTTAAGAAATATGATGAAAAGAGTTAGGAAGTATGAAGGTAGCCTTGCAGTAATATCACATAGTGTAGTAGATTTTTTAAGCGACAACATAAAACAATATGGACAAGCACTTTTAGATATACCAACCTACAAAATACTTATGGGAACAGATGGACAAAATTTAAAAGAAACAACTAAACTATATGATTTAACAGAAGCAGAACAAGATTTGTTATTAGCTAAAAAACGAGGACACGCCTTATTTATGGCAGGGGCAAAAAGGTTACATATAAATTTTGTAATACCTGAATATAAGCTTGATTATATGGGCAAAAGTGGGGGAAGATAAATAATTAAATATTGACAATATAATTTAAATAAATTAAAATGTAACAAAAAAATAATTATATTTAGGAGAATTAAATATGACTAATAAAGAAAAAATGTTAAATGGTATTTATTATATTAGTTGGGATGAAGAATTAACTTTAGAAAGAGAAAAGGCTAAAGATTTACTTTTTGAATTTAACAATACAAAACCTTCATTAAGAGTTGAAAGAAATGAAATAATAAAAAAATTATTTGGAAATGTAGGTAAAAATTGTTGGATAGAATCTAATTTTAATTGTGATTATGGTTATAATATTTCTGTTGGAGATAACTTTTATACAAATGTTAATTGTTGTATATTAGACTGTGCAAAAGTTACTATTGGAAATAATGTATGGATAGGACCAAATGTTGGTATATATACTCCAAATCACGCATTTGATAGTGTTGAAAGATGTGCAGGATATGAAATTTCTCTCCCTATTGAAATTAAAGATAATGTATGGATAGGTGGAAATGTTGTTATTAGAGGAGGAGTTACTATTGGAGAAAATACAATTATTGGTGCTGGAAGTGTAGTAACAAAAGATATTCCAAGTAATGTTATTGCAGTAGGAAATCCTATAAGAATTATTAGAGAAATTACGGAAGAAGATAAAATTTTAAAAAATTTAAGTTAGATAAGTAATACTTTTAGGTATACTTTTTTATTTTATAAGGAGATTTTAACCTATGAAAGAATTAGCAATAAAAATATTAATTCAGTTATCAATAGACGAAGAAAAAAGAAAAAAGGCTTTAATATTTATAGTATCAGTTGTTACAGGGCTATTAGTATTAATAGCCTTTTTTTTATATCTAATTACAAACCCTTTAGATATGTTTAAGCAGTTTATTTTTGGAAATGAGATAGTTGCAATAGAGCAATTTCAAAAAGATTATGGTTATAATCAAAGTATAGGCATTTATGACAAAGATTATATAGACGCAGAAGGGCAAGAATATGGAGATATAGTTTTTACTGATAGTGCAGTAGATGTAGTTTACTTTAATCAATTAGACGAAAAATACAAAAATCAGTTGTATGGTAGAGATAAAGTCGGTACTCACGGTTGTGGACCGACTTCTATGGCTATTGTAGTATCTAGTTTAACAGGGCAAATATATGATCCCATTTATAAGATGGTGATATAATAAGACATAATCAAAAAACATTGAAAATTCAGGGTTTTTGGTTATGTCTTATTTTTAAATTTGGTAAATTTTATTAAAATTGCAGTTGTAATGTTAGTTTAGATGGGAAGTAAAAGAAAGGGGAAATTTAAATGAATTCAATACAATTAATAGGCAGATTAACAAAAGACCCACAAATAACTAGCATAAAAGTAAACGATGTATTCAAAAAAGTTGCTAAGTATGTCCTAGTGGTTGATAGGAAAACAGAAGGAGTTGACTTTATACCTTGTTCAGTGATAGACAAGGGGGCAGATTGGGCAGAAAACAACATTAAAAAAGGCAGTAGAATAGGTGTTGTTGGCTCATTAAGGATAAATATATATAAAAAAGATAATACAACAGTGTACAAACCAGAAATAATAGTAGCAGAGCAATATTTTGCTTAAAACAAATATATAAGGAGATTTAGAAAATGCGAAAGATGATAATAAATAGAGATTTAGTAGAAATAACAAATGACTTTACATTAGGGGTGATTTTAACAGAAATTATAGAAATTTCAAAAAGATATAGAAAAGAATTTATAGAAAATAAATGGCATTGTCCAGAGTTTTTTGAGATGGATATTTTAAAAATATCTGAAGACAACAAACTAAACTTATCTAAAACTTCTATGAGAAGATACATTAAAAAACTAGAAAATTTAGGTTTTATATCAATAGATAAGCTTGAGAAAAAACATAGATATAGAGTTAATTTTGCAAATATAAATCGTGAGTTAGAAAAGATAGGTGCAGAAACTTTACAAAAAAATGATATAAACAAAATAGATGATTTATCAAAAAATGATATAAAAAATATAGATACCCCTAAAAATAATAAAAATTATCTTAATAAAACAGTTCAAAATGAATGTAAAACTTTTGAAGATAAATCTATAAAATATAATCAAGACGAAAAAATAGCCCCGTCTGAAGAAACGGAGCTTATAAACATACAAAATATGATTAAATATAATATAGATTATACAGTAGTTGAGCATATGCGTCAAGAACGAAATAATGAAAATTTTGTAAATCTTTTTGACAAGGTGTACAACATAATTGTAGATGTTATGACAACAAAAAGTGATTACATAAAAATAAATAAGGAATTAAAACCTGTGTCTGTTGTGAAAAATATTTTTTCAAAATTACAATTTGGAGATATAGCAGAAGTAATAGACAAAATATCTACTGTTCCACATAAGATTATAAATTATACAAACTATATAAGGACTAGCTTGTATAATCAATATTTAGAAAGCGATATGAAATTAAGTAACATTATATATAACGATATGGGAATTAAAATAACAAATTGTATAGGATACAGAAATAATTATGCAAAATAAAAAGTATATATTAACACAAATTAACCAATTATTAATAGAACCAAAATGGATTAATAATAGCTATTATTTTGTGAAAATTAGTTCAAAATGGTTTAAAACAAATTAAAATGACTTAAACAACACTGTTTATATATAATAATTATTAAATATATAAAAAATATTATATATAAAATATATATTATATAAATTAATAATTATATAGTCTTGTCTATGTCAAGTCGTTCAGAAAGGGTTAAAAATGAATTTGAGCAAAATAGATATTATAATTTTAAAAGATTTAGAAAATAAAAATAAAACTAATTTTTTAAAATCAATAAGCCTTAAAGAATTAATTGTATATCAAAACAGCTTGATTAAATCAAATTCTATTTACAAAAGGCTTAATAATTTAAAAAATCAAGGGTTAGTACAATTAGGAGCTAAAGACGGAAAAATGAACACATACTACATAACAGAGCTAGGTATACAAATTTTAAATAAACTCTAAAACAAAAAAGAAAAAGGAGAATAGGAAAATGAAAGAAAAAATAGGATTTATAGCAGTTGGACAAGCAGGTGGAAACATTGGAAAGTTATTAAAAACAAATGGATTTGATGTAGTATTTTTAAATTCAAGTAAAGGGGACTTAGATACATTAAATATTGACGAAGACAAGAAGTATCACATATCTGAAGGTTTGGGGTGTGCTAAAGATAGAAAAGTGGCTAAACAGGTTGCTAAAAATGATTTTAAAAATATAAATGAGTTTATTCAAAAAGGCTTAAATGATAAAGAACTATATTACATACTGTTTTCTAGTGGTGGTGGTACAGGTAGTGGTATAAGTCCTACACTTGCTAAAATATATACACAAGCTTTAAATAAAATGTCGGTATAATAACTATTTTACCTAGCGATAAAGACACTTTACAAGCACAAATAAATAGCTATGAATGTATGAAAGAGTTAGTTGAAATTGAAGATTTATGTGGTTTTTTTATACTTGATAATGCTAGCAACAATAACACAGAACACATAAATAAAAATTTTGTGAATTTATTTACAAAAATATTTGAATATAAAAAATATGAAACAAGCAAAGGTAATATTGATGAATCAGAAATATTAAAGCTTTTAAAAACTAGAGGTATGTTAAACATAGCTACTTGTAAAAATGATGAAACTACGAAAAAATTAATAGAAAATATAAACAACAATATTTTTGCAAAGCCTGAAAAAGACGGTAAAATAAAATATTTAGGTTTATCTAAAGGTATAAATTTTGAGGAAAATTTATTTAAAAGTGAAGTTGGAAAATATTTAGATAAGTTTGAAAATGTAAATAAAGATTATACTTTAGCTATTTTAAGTGGCTTAACAATGCCATTTAAAAGAATAAAATCTATAAACGAAAAAATAACTGCCGAAAAAGAAACAATAATAAATTTAAGTAAAGTAACAGAAACAAAACTTGAGTCAATAAGCTTTTTAGATGAAATAGAACAAACTGCCAAAAAAGTGCAAGAAAATATGACTGCCGATGAAATTCTTGCAAATCTTTTTTAAAAAATAAATAATCTAAATCTCTTTATATATTAAGTTTTGGAGTAAAATTATGAAGAAAGAATACATAAAAACAACTGAACAAAAAATAAGACAATATTTTAAAGATACTGATAGTATAAAGTTAATAAAACAAACAATATTAGCTTTAGAAACTAAAAAGGAGGAGTTAGAACAAAAAATTAAAACTTTAAACTTAAATTTTGATATTGATATAAAAGGTAATAGTATGAGTTCTGAAGGTATCAGTACAAATAGTACAGATAGCTATTTTGAAAAAAATATTGTTAAGCAAATAGAAGATATATTAAATATAATTAAAAATTTAGAAGAAGATATAGCTAATCAAAAAAATCAACTTTTAAAACTTGAAATAAAAAATACAAAACTAGAAAATATATTTAATTTACTGTCGCCAGAATATAAAATGCTTTTAAATTTAAAATATGAAAAAAATGAACCAGAATTGATAATTTTAAATAAGCTTGTTTTGTCAAAATCTAATTATCATAGGCTTAAAAAGAAAACAGTTGAAAGTATTTACAATCTACTTTTAATGTATGGCGAAATATAGGAGGTACATATGGACAACGATTATTTTTTAGAGTATTTGGAAAATAAATTTTTAGAAATGAAAAGATATATTGATGATTGCTTTGAAGAGCGAGATAGAAACAACAAAATATTTTTTGATAATATTCTTGAGCTTATAAAAGTAAATATAAGCAAAGAAAACGAAGACAACAGTAAGAAAATGCTTGATTTGATTGAAAAGCTAAAAGATACAACAAATACAAATGATGTTTTATGTAAAAAGATGATAGCCGAACTAAAAAATATTGATAGTATTTATGATGTTTTAAAAGACGAAGAGCCTAACGATAAAAAAATATTATACACTAATATTTTTAAAGGTGTAAAACAATTTAGTTTACAAGTAGTAATAACTTTATGTATAATATTAATTATGATAGGTGCGTTTACATTAGTTAAAATTGTATTATAGGAGATGATAAAAATGGAAAAATATAAAATTGAAAATGGTATAAAATATGAACTTGGAGAACACGGTATGTATTATCCTATGTTTGAAGTAAAAGAGCTTCAAGTAGGCAAATATGGCAAAATGGCAATGGAGCATATGAAAACAGTAAATAAAGCTAGATACAATATGTTAGGTATGTTGCAAAAGTTACCTGAAATATTTAACGGACTAGATGATAAAGTTTACAATATGATAAATGAAATTATGGAGAAAAAGCTAAAAGAAGAACCAGTACCAGAAGATTTTAATATAATAGAAAGTGAAGCACATAAAAAAATGCTTTATAGAGAAGCAGAAGAAATAGCCTTAAAAGAGCTTGTTTACATAAATCATTTTAAAAATGTTGATATGGAGAAAATTTTAAAAGAAAATTAAAAAAATACTAAAAATTTTATTAAAAATATGTTATAATAAAAATAAATGAGGTGTTACTTTGCATATAGATGACAATAAAAAGTGGGAAAATTTAACTATAAGCAACGATTTTTTATTTAGTAAACTTATGAGAGATGAAGAAATTTGTAAAGAACTTATAGAATTACTTTTACATTTGAAAGTTGGAGAAATAACTTACATTCAAGAACAAAAGACAATAGATATTATGCATAATCAAAAAAGTGTTAGACTAGATGTATATGTAGAAGATGAAGATAAAGTTTACAATATTGAAATGAAAGTTTCAAACAAAAAAGATTTAGATAAAAGAGTACGATATTATCAAGATTTAATAGATATAAATATACTAGAAAAAGGTGCAGACTATAAAGACCTTAAAGAAAGTTATGTAGTTTTTATTTGTTTATTTGACCCCTTTGGTAGAGGTGGCTCAAGATATACTTTTAGAAATAGATGTGATGAGTATCCAGATTTAGTGCTTAAAGATGATACATATAAAATTTTCTTTAATACTAAAAATACCCAAAATGAAAAAAATATAGATATAAAAAGTTTTTTACAGTATGTAAATGGCGAAAAAGTAAATAATAAATTTATAGAAAAAATACATAATAAAATAATGAAAATAAAAAATAATGAAGAATGGAGGCGAGAATATATGACACTTTTAATGAGAGAAAGAGAAATTGCAGAAGAAAATTTTCAAAAAGGGATAAAAAAAGGGATAGAAAAAGGGATGATTACAAAACAAATAGAAATGCTCAAAAGATTTAATGTACCAAAAGAAGATATTATAAAAGAAATAGAAGCTGATTATAATATTACAAAAGAAGAGATAGAAAAATATTTATAAAATTAAGATACCTATTGAATGTTATGTTTGATAGGTATTTTTACTTTATAAATATTTTGTTATATATTGAAAAAGTTTATAATATAGTGTAAAATAATAGTATTATTAATAAAAACATATAGGGGCTTTCTGAAAAGTCAAAACAGTTGTGCTATTTTAACAAAATAGTAATACAAGCAAGATGAATAAAAGTAAGAAAAGAAGAAGCAAGTTTATCATATCTAGTGGCTATGTGTCTAAATTGCTTTAACTTTAAAAAGAAACATTCTACCAAATGGCGTTCTTTATATAAAATATAATCATAACGTTATTTAATTTTACTATTTAATTTTGATGGAATAGTATAGTTACTATCTTTATTTTGTATATAATCTAAAATTTCGTTTGTTCCATAAGCTTTATCAGCTAAAATAGTACTATTAGATATATTAATATTAGATAACATATCTATAGCTAATTTAGAATCATGAATATTTCTACTACTAAGTTTTATCTCAACTGGATTCTCTAATGCATCTACAATTGCATGTATTTTAGTAGTCTTATCACCACAACTTATACCTATAAATTGGTTATTTTCTTCATTTTTAGCCCTTTTTTGAACCCGAACTATGTGGGTGTGCTTTTATTGTTGTAGAATCTATTGATAAATTTTCCATATCTGCGTCTTCATTTAAAGTTTTAAAAAATATTTAATAAAGTTCAATCATCACGCCATTTACAAAAACGACTATACATAGTTTTCCAAGAACCATATCTTTCAGGCATATCTTCCCAACCTGCTCCACTTCTAGCTAACCAAATCATTGCATTTAAAATTAATCTATCATCTTTTCTTGTGCGTCCCATTTTACTTTTTGGTATTAACTTTTCTATTCTTTCCCATTCTTCATCTGTTACCCCATATCTTTTTATCCCCATACTTTTATTCCTCTTTATTTATTGTCTTGTAGTTATTATATAATATTTATCTACTATTTATTTAGTCATTTTTTACTTTTAAGAAACGCCCTAATAGTTGTTATAAATTCTTTAATAGCTATATATCAACAATATAACCATAAATAGGGAAACAATAAGAGAGTGAATATAAATTATTCGCTCTCTTATTGTGATGAAATTTTATTGTAATGATGTACTAGTAATAAAAAACAATATTTCATCATGTAAGTGTATAAAAAGACCTAAAAACCTAGCTTTGTATATACAAGATAAAATTCCGTATATGATTAAATATAAAAAAGCTATTTGTTATTATACTCTCTGATTTTTGTACAAAACTATATCTTGATTTTGTTTATTAAGTTATTTATTTCTTGTATTGTAGGCATAACTTTTATAGCACCTTTTCTAGTTGTTATTATGGCAGCAGCAGCATTTGAAATATTTAGCATATCAGATAAATTTTCTTTAGTAAGAGTATTTATATCATTATCTAAAATATAATTTATAACAGAAGCCATAAATGTATCTCCAGCTCCTGTAGTTTCTATAGTATTTGGCATAAAAAACGGTATTCCAAAAGTATAGATATTATTATAGAATGCATAACTACCATTTTTACCCATAGTAACCACTATAAGTTTTATATTATATTTAGATTTAATAATAGATACAGCTTTAGGTATATCTTTTTCATTAGTTAAAAATTCTAGTTCTTCTTCAGATACTTTTAATATATCACAGTAATTAAGCCCAAAATTAATTTTTTCTTTTGCATCTTCTAGGTTATCCCATAAAGGAGGTCTTAGGTTAGGGTCGAAAGTTATTATCATATTATTATTTTTAGCTATTTCAAGAGCTTTTTTTGTTGCTAGAAAACAAGTTTCATTTGTCATAGATAATGTACCAAAATGGAAAACTTTATAATCTTTTATTAAATCTTCAGTTATTTCATTTTCATTTATCATACAATCAGCACCTAAAGTTCTATAAAATGAAAAATCTCTATCTCCATCTTCAAATGTATGAACAAAAGCAAGAGTTGTGTTAAAATTTTTGTCCATAATAAGTCCTTTTGTATCTATACCTATTTTTTCTATAGTTCCTTTTAATATATTTCCAAAAGTATCATTACCTATCTTACCTATAAAGCCTGTTTTTTTACCATATTTTGATAGCATAGCCAAAACATTACAAGGTGCACCACCAGGATTTGCCTCAAAAATTTTGTTTCCTTGTTGGCTAAGTCCATTATCTGTAAAATCAATTAAAAGTTCACCTAATGCTACAACATCTTTTTTCATAAAATCATTCCTTTCTAATCGTTAGTAGATTTTCTATAAATTATATTTGTGTCTACATAGGTAGTGGTAAATGGTAAATTTTTATTTTTTATACGGTTTAAAATAATATTAGATGCAATTATACCCATATCATTAGCAGGGATATTAACAGTAGTCAAGCTAGGTTCTACTATTCTAGATTCTAGAGAATTATCAAAGCCACAAACTAAAGTATCTTTAGGTATTTTATAATTTAATGATTTTAAAGCATTCATAACATCTATAGCGATAAAATCGTTAGCACATACAAATACATTAGGAAGTTTTTTTAAATTTTTTATACTTTCTAAAATAAAATTTATACCAAAATTTTCATCTTTTTCTGTAATACATAAATCTAAATTATGATTTAAGTTATTTTCACAAATAGCCTTTAAATAGCCTTTATAACGTTGGTTAAAAGATTGGCAATGGTTTATATCCCCAACAAATAAAATGTCTTTGTAACCTTTGTTTATAAAATGTGTTACCATATTATAAATGCTATTATAATTTTCCATATAAAGCCTATCTGCTAGGATTTTATCCTCATTATCCACAAGAGAATCTATGAATAATGTTGGTAAATCTTGTTTTGTAATAAGGTTTGTATAGTTTTTATCAAATAATTCTACACATATTATACCTATTGTTGTTTTGTATCTAAAATTTGCAGGTAAGATTAAATTTTTCAAATCATATTCTGTAAGTATGTATATAGAAAGTGTAATGTTATCTTTTCTTATATTTTCTTGAAATGTTTCTAAAAGCTTAGCAGCAAAATGAGAGCTATTTGGCATAACCTTTGTAAAAAGAGCAATTTCTTTAGGTTCACTGCTAGTATTAAAAGATTTATATGCAAATTCTCTATAGCCCATTTCTATTGCAGTATTTATTACTTTTTCTTTAGTTTTAGAAGATAAATTACCCTTGTTATTTAAAGCTTTAAATACTGTATTTCTAGAAAGATTAAGCTTATCGGCTATATCTTGCATAGTTATTTTTTGTTGCATTGTATACCTCCTAACTAATATATTTTTATATATTATAACATTTATTGTTAAAAAAGTAAAATAAAAAAATATAAATTCTAGATAAATGTAAAAACTTAATAAGTTACAAAAGTAATATTTAAAAGTATTATTTTACAAAAAAAGTAATCTATATATGTATAAAATGTACGAAAATATATTATTTTAAGTAAATATATTGACTTTTATTTTAAAATTTATTATATTTTATGTAACAAAAATAAATCTAAAAATAAAAATAAAGTAACAAAAAAATGTTATAAAAGTAAAAGGAGGATATTTATGGAAAATAAAAAATTAAAGTATATAAGAGAAAACTGGCAGTTATACTTAATTTTTATGGCACCAGCAGTTATACTTACTATAATATTTAAGTATGTACCTATGGGCGGGGTATTAATAGCTTTTCAAGATTATAATCCTATACAAGGTATAATAGGTAGTGAATGGGTGGGGTTTGAACATTTTAAAAGATTTTTATCCTCTCCAGATTTTATGGAATATTTATTAAATACATTAAAACTAAGTATATACGGCTTATTATGGGGATTTCCTTTTCCTATAATTTTAGCATTAGTTTTAAATTTAATTGCTAGTGATAAAATTAAAAAGAAAATACAATTAATTTTATATGCACCAAATTTTATATCTGTAATAGTTTTATGTGGTATATTATTTCTTTTATTATCACCTGTAGGTCCTGTTAATAAAATAATAAACAATAATATAAATTTTATGGCTATGCCAGAGGCTTTTAGAAGTATATATATTGTATCTGGTATATGGCAAGGGGCAGGCTGGGCTTCTATATTATACACAGCAGCTTTAGCAAATTCTAGCAAGGAGCTAAAAGAGGCAGCAGTTATAGATGGTGCTAATATATTACAACAAATAAAATATGTAGATTTACCTAGCATTAAGCCTATTATTATAATACAGTTTATATTAAGTGCAGGAGGTATTATGAGTATAGGTTTTGAAAAGGCTTATGCACTTCAAACAGATTTAAACTTGGTTACATCTGAAATTATACCTACTTATGTATATAAGCTAGGTTTGGAAAGAGGAGATTATAGCTTTTCTACAGCAGTTGGTTTATTTAATACAGTTATAAACTTGATACTTATTATATGTGTTAATGCTATTGTTAAAAAATTTAATGAGGGAGAAGGGCTTTAGGAGGTATATTATGGCAAAGAAAAAGACTTTTAAAAATTATACATTTCAAGATAAAATTTTAGTAACTATATTATATATTTTCCTAGCGTTGTTTGTTATATCTATAATAGTACCACTTATATATATTTTCATTGCATCATTTATGGACCCTAATGTGCTTAATAACAGTGGTATTAGCTTTAACCCTAGTGATTGGAGCTTAAATGGTTACAAACGTGTTTTTGAAGATAAATTTATAATAAAAGGTTATGTAAATTCTATTATATATTCTACTCTATTTTCTATTATAACAACAATGGTTAGTGTATTAGCAGCATATCCTATGTCTAAAGAAGAATTTGTAGGTAGAAAATTTTTTAATATTATGTTTTTAATAACTATGTTTTTTGGTGGTGGATTAATACCTACATATTTATTAGTAGATAATTTAGGTATGTTAAACACTATATGGGCTATCTTACTTCCAGGGGCAGTTAACGTTTGGAACATTATTTTAGCAAGAACATATTTTAGAAATATGCCAAAAGATTTAAGAGAGGCATCAGCTATAGATGGTGCAAGCGAATTTTATCATTTTATAAAGATTGCCTTTCCTTTGGCAAAGCCTATAGTAGCAGTTTTAATTTTATATGCTTTTGTTGGTATGTGGAATAGCTATTTTGATGCAATGATCTATTTAGATGATGCAGATAAACAACCTTTACAGTTAGTTATAAGGTCTATATTAATACAAAACCAGCCAAGACCTGGTATGATAGCTGATATACAAAGTACGGCAGAAATGTCTAAGATAGCAGAGTTATTAAAATATTCTACTATTGTTATATCAAGTTTACCTCTTTTAATAATGTATCCATTTTTCCAAAAATACTTTGATAATGGAATAATGGTTGGTTCATTAAAAGGTTAAGCTATAAATAATTTTATAAGGAGAGAAAATGATATGAAAAAATTAAAAAAATGTTTAGCGTTTATTTTGTCAACCACTATTTTATCTGGTGTATTATCAGGTTGCGGAAGTGAAAAATCGAAAGAGAGTACAGAAGTTTTAACAAATGTGTCTTTTCCTTTAGAAGAAACAGCAAGCCTTAACTTTATAACTCACGCACCAGATAGAACAACACAAGACCCTAATGAAAGGGCAATATTTAAAAGGTTAGAAGAAAAAACAAATGTACATATAAACTGGACTTGTTATCCTAGCAGTCAATTTGGAGAAAAAAGAAACTTAGCCCTTTCTAAGAAAAGTTCTTTACCAGATGGATTATTTAATGCTAATATGAGCCAATATGATTTATTAAAGTATGCAAAACAAGGGGTTATAATACCTGTAGAAGATTTAATAGATAACTATATGCCAAATCTTAAAAAAATATTAGATGAAAATCCAGAGTATAGAAAGCTTATAACAGCAGAAGATGGACATATATATTCTTTTCCGTGGATAGAGCAATTAGGTACAGATAAAGAGGCTATACAATCTATAGGTAGTATACCGTGGATAAACAAAAAATGGTTAGATGAGCTAGGTTTACCAGTGCCTACAACAACAGATGAGCTTTATAATACATTAAAAGCATTTAAAGAACAAAAGCCAGAAGGTAGAGATGATATTATACCTATGTCATTTATTATAAATGGGGGAGACCAAGACCCAGGATTTTTACTAGGTGCTTTTGGAGAAGGTTATGGAGATGTGCCAGACCATATTGCTGTAACAAATGACAGAGAGGTAATATATACTGCTACACAAGAAGGCTATAAAGAAGGTATTAAATGGTTACACTCTATGCAAAAAGAGGGACTTTTTGACCCAGAGGCTTTTACACAAGATTGGGTTACTTATGTATCAAAAGGTAAAGCAGGTAGATACGGTATGTTCTTTACCTGGGATAGTGCAAACATTGTTTCTAACCCAGAAGATTATGTTCCTTTACCAGCTTTAAAAGGCCCTAACGGTATGATAAATGCACCACGTCAAAATGGAAGTGCTACAGGTGGTTTAGATGTTGGAAGGGCAGTTTTAACATCTGCTTGTGAAAATAAAGAGTTAGCAGCTAAATGGATAGATTTAATGTATGAACCTTTGCAATCTGTACAAAACAACTGGGGTACTTATGGAGAAGAAGATAAATTCAACATTTTTGAGTTAAAAGAAGATGGTACATTACAACATTCAGATTTAGGAAATGAATCTCCTGTTGAGGTTAGAGAAGCTCAATCTGTAAATGGACCTTTAGCTGTTTTAGATAGCTATTATGGTAATGTTACAACAATGCCAAATGATGCTAAATGGAGACTTGATATATTACATTCTATTTATGTTAAAGATATGAATATGGAATATGTATATCCTAATATATTTATGTCTGAAGAAGATTTAGATGCTGTTTCTAAATATCAAGCAGATATAGATAAATATACAAACCAAAAGAAAGCAGAATGGATATTAAATGGTGGTATAGATGAAGAATGGGATAGTTATCTTAAAAAATTAGAAGAATATGGTTTATCAGATTACCTAGCTATTAAACAAAAATATTTTGATAAATATATTACACAATAAGAAAAGAGGCATAAAATGGAAAATATAAAAAATAACTTACAAAAAGCAAGAGAATATGAAGAAAAAAATAAGCACATAATAAATGATGAAAAAAAACCTTTGCTACATTTAGCATCACCTATAGGTTGGATTAATGACCCTAATGGATTTTCAACATTTAAAGGTGAATATCATTTATTTTGCCAATATCACCCTTATAGCAAAATATGGGGGCCTATGCACTGGGCTCACTTTAAATCTGAAGATATGTTAAAATGGAAACATTTACCTGTTGCGTTAGCTCCAGATAAGGAATATGATAGTTTTGGTTGTTTTTCAGGTACTGCCATTGAAGATAACGGAAAGCATATATTAATGTATACAGGTGTTATAAAAGATGAAGAAAAAGAAAGACAGACACAATGTATAGCTATAGGTGATGGTATAAATTATGAAAAGTTAGAACAAAATCCTATTATAAAAGGAGATGTATTACCAAAAGGTAGCAGTCTTGTAGATTTTAGAGACCCCAAAATTTGGAAAGAAGATGATATTTTCTATTCTGTTGTTGCAAATAGAGCAGAAGATGGAAGTGGACAAATAGTTTTATTTTCTTCTAAAAATTTAAAAGAATGGGAGTTTAAAAATATCATTTTAAAATGCAATAATGAGCTTGGAAAAATGTGGGAATGTCCAGACTTTTTTGAGATAGATAATAAACATTTTTTAATTTTATCACCTCAAGAAATGGAACAACAAGGACTTGAATATCACGGTGGTAATTGTAATGTTTTTATTGCAGGTGATTATGATAAAGATAATTTTATATTTAATAAAGAAAAAATAGAAGCTTTAGATTATGGTTTAGATTTTTATGCACCTCAAACAACACTTACAAGTGATGGTAGAAGAGTTTTAGTAGGGTGGATGCAATCCTGGGATAATCATATGACACTTAATGAATTAGGGTGGTCTGGTATAATGAGTATACCTAGAGAGCTTGAATATAAGAATGATAGATTATATCAAATACCTATTAGAGAAATAAAAAATCATTATAAACAAACAATTTCTGTAAAAAAATCTATGGAAAATGAGTATTTTGAAGACAAGCGATTATTTAGTAGAACATTTGATTTAGAGGTAGAAATAAATACTAATAATTTAGAGGAATTCATAATAAATTTTGCAAAAAATGAAAGATACAATTCAAAATTTATTTATAAATATAAAGAAGAAATGGCTATATTTGATAGAAATGAAGCAGGCATTAAGAAAGATTGCTTAAATGAAAGAAAAATACATATAAAAGATATAAGTAATAAACTTAATGTTAGAATAATTGTTGATAAATATACAGTTGAAATATTTTTAAATGATGGGTATAAAACAATGTCTTCTCTTATTTATACAAATATAGATGCAAATGAAATAAGCTTTGAAGTAAAAGGTAAAACTGATATAATTATAAATCAAAACTTATTTTAAAAGCTTTAATAAAAATATGTTGAAGATTATATAAATTTTATTAAATAGTATTAAAGTTATTAAAGTGTAACATATAGTTTATACTTTAACAGTTTCTATTATTATGAATGTCTAAACTAGATGATAGATTTATTACAAAAGAATTTAAGTAGAGTATTATTATATAATTTAAAATAAATGCTCTTTGTCAATAGTTAGGACAACCGAAAATTTAATAAAAAAAATTAAAAAGGTATGGTATACAAATCATACCTTTTTGTATTAAATTAAGGGAATATATGTAATATACGATTTCTGAAATATTTAAAATTGTAATTTTTATTATTATAATCTTCTGTAAATTTATTAGTATAATTAAAATAAAAAAATTAATGATTTCATTATACCAATTAGAAAAAGTATTAGCACAATCGTTGAATTTATATATACTAGAAGAAGTAGCATATATTATCCAATCTTTAAATAATGCAACTATATCTTCAACATTTTACTGTTTAAATATTTCAAAGAAGTTTCTTTTAAGTTATAAGCTTCATATAAAGGATAAGCATATTATTAACTCGTATTTTATATTTATCAGTCAAATACTTATATTTTTTAATTAAAAGAGATTTTGAAAGTTTAAAATAAATTCTATGCTGTTTAGAAAATTTTTTTGTTCTTGTGTTCCTATATGTTCAAAAGTTCAAATAACTTGCCTAATTATCTTATTAGAAATTTTTAAAAATATATATCATATATCAACAAAATGTTTCTACATATCAGAAATAAAGAGATATATATCGTTTTTATTTGTATCTTTAAAATAAGATTATAAAAAATAATACTTTCTATCAGGCAAAATATCTAGAGCTTTTTTAGAAACATGGTCAGCAATAATACAATGATACTTTTCAGTATAAGAGTTACCTTTAAATTCATCAATAGATAAAATAGAAGATAATTTAGGTTTAGAGTGATTAATTTTATTAAAATACATATAACTGTATAAACAGATAAATTTAATAGTTTTGCCACACTTTTAAAAGAATGTGTATTTTTAAAATTTTCTATAACAGAATTGATAAGTATAGAAGTTATACGATAATATTTTGGTGAAAAAGAATTATATTCAAAAAAATATTTACCATAAGAGCATCTATAACATCTTTTATTAATAATTAGTAAAGTGTTTTTATTAAAATAAGTAATATACTTAACTATTTATTGTCTATAATCGTGTATAGTGTTTGTTTTTCTTCTACAACAAGGACAAGTATCAAAATTTATTTTTAGTTCTATATAGATAAAATAAAAATTTTTGTTAATTTGAATATTTTTTACTAAAATATCTTGAATATCTATAAGTTTTGTTATAAGATTAGAAGAGAGTATACTTTTAATCTTACATAGTTTTTTGTTCGAATTTATTTTATCGTATTTTGGTTAAATATGCTCTATTTTTTTATTGTTTTTTATTTTATTGAAAGATCTACTTATTTATTTCAACATTTATTATATAGCCAAAATAAAAAAGATTATAATATATCTGAAGAAGAAATAACAAAATATTTATAGGTATATTATATTAGTATTAAAAACAAACATTTCAAATCATAATTTGGGGTGTTTTTATAATTTTAAATTTACAAAATAAATTTGCCCAAAGTTTAGTTTTATTCCTTAAATATTAGAGATATTTTTATTATATTTACTATTTTTAAAATTAAATATAATATTTTCAGGTTTAAAATTAAAAATTTTTAGACTTATATTGATATACTCCAGTGATGAATATTTTGAAGTCCGAGCAAATGCTTGCAAAGCTCTTGCATATATTTCACATATAAAATATTATGAGCTAGTTAAAACAAAACTGTATAATTTTATATTTGATTCATCAACATATGCAAAAAGTACTCCAATATATTTATGTAAAGAAAAATTTATTAATCAAGAGTTAGCACTAATTTTAGAGACTGAATTAGTTAAAGATGCTAATTATACAATAAAGAGTTTAGCAACTACAATTAATACAAGCAATTCTAATAACTTAAAAAACTTGAGACTTTTTTGGCACTTTTCTGGGACTTTTTTCACAAAAACCTATGTTATAATACTAATATGAAAAATTATATTAACAAAGGTGGTGAAAAAATGTCGTATAAATATGACAAAATAAAAAAGCTTACAAATGAAAATATAGAGATTATTTTAAAAGATGAAGTAAAATTTATAGACTTTGTAAAGTTTTGTTCTAAATTTTATAAATATGATTTTAGTGATATTCTTTGCATATACTCACAAAATGAAAATGCAACGGCAGTAGCAGACTATAATACTTGGCAAAGGATAAAATATCAAGTTAAAAAGGGCGAAAAAGGTATCGGACTTTTTGATGATAGTTATTATAGTAAATTAAGATATGTTTTTGATGTATCTTCTACATACCAACAAAAAATAAAGTTATGGGAATATATAGAAGATAGGCATAAAAATATAGTAGATTTAGATTTTAGCAAAGAGAAATTTTATGAAAAATATTCTCTTGATAGTATAGAAGATGAAGATTTAAAAAGTTTAATATACTATATGAATAGGCTTGCGAAAAATACAAGGCTTGGGATAGAAGAAGATAGCCAAAAGCTAGAAAATCTAGTAGGAAAATTACTTTCTAAAATAAAAGTAGAAAATACAGATTTATTTTTTGAAGAGTTATGTACAAGTATAAAATATGATTTACTAGAAATAGAAATCAACATAAAAGCTTATGAACGAAGTTTACAAAACAATATAAAAACTGAAAAGGAGCAGACAGAAACTGTTCCTTTTTCTGTTGCAGAAAATAAACCTAAAGAAAAGTTAAAAGATGAAGAAATAAGCCTATTTAACAATAATTACTATAATGAGATTAAATCACAGGAAAAGGCAGAAAATAAGAATACCATTGAAAAACAAACAGAACAACAAACAAACTACAATACAGGCGACACAATTATTCTTGAAGAAATGGTTGGCGAAAATCTTCCTAATGGCTTAAAAGGAGTTATAAAAAAAGTAGATGATATAGGGCAAATACATATTGCTTGGGAAAACGCTAGCTCTTTGGCGATAGACCCTAAAATTGATAAGTTTGAGGTAATTCAAAAAGAAAAAATAGAAGAAGTAGCTATTGAAAATACGCAACCAACAAAAATGGAAGAAACAAATAAATCTTCTTCTTTTTTGATTTCAAACTTTAACATACACAATAAAAAAGCACCATATCCAACTACAACAAATGAAAAAATACAAGCTAACATAGATGCAATAAAAATGCTTATAACAATAGAAAATGAAAAACGAGTAGCGAGAGCAGAAGAAAAAGAAATATTAGCTAACTATGTTGGTTTTGGTGGTTTGCCACAAGTGTTTGAAAAGCCTGAAAAAATAGAAAGTCCGTTTATAAAAGAAAAAGCTATTGAACTTAAAGAGCTTTTAACGGATAAAGAGTACGAAATGGCGAGAGCTTCAACACTTAACGCACACTATACACCAAATGAAGTTATAGATGAAATTTACCGTGCAATAAATGGCTTTGGTTATAACAACAACATAAAAATACTTGAGCCTTCTTGTGGAACAGGTAACTTTATAGGAAATTTACCTGAAAACTTAATAAATAGTAATATTACAGGTGTTGAGATAGATAGCCTTACAGGGCGAATTGCAACACAGTTATACCCAAATGCAAGGATAAAAATAAATGGTTTTGAAAATGAATACTTTAACAAAAATAGTTTTGATTTAGTTGTTGGTAATGTACCTTTTGGAGATTATAGAATTTATGACAAAGAGTACAACAAAAACAACTATTTAATACACGATTATTTTATAAATAAAAGTATTGAACTTACTAAACCAAATGGAATAGTAGCAGTAATTACAAGTAAAGGTACACTTGATAAAAAGGACGATAGCTTTAGGCGAGAAATTGCAAAAAAAGCAGAGCTTGTAGGAGCTATAAGGCTACCTAACACTACATTTAAAAAACTTGCAAACACAGAAGTTGTATCTGATATTTTGTTTTTTCAAAAGCTTGAAAAAGAACGAGAAGAAGTGCCTGAATGGGTAAACACAACTGAAGTTAAGTATGAAAATCGTATAAACAACTATTTTGCAACACACCCTGAAATGATTTTAGGGGAGCTTGATTATAAAACAAATAGGTATGGTAGATACGATTTAACAGTAAATTCTGCAAGCGAAAATATAGTAGAAGATTTAAAACAGGCAGTAGAAAACTTACCTAAAAATATAGTGAATAATGAGTTGTTGCTTACAAATGATGATATTATTAATGAAGATAATGGGCAAAATGATAAAGACATAGACTATTTGCTTCATCAACCTAATTATAGAATTTATAGATACACTTATTATAACGATAAAATATTTTACAAATATTCAAACAATCATATTGAACAAGTTAATGTGAAAAACAAAGATAGAGTTATCGGTATGATAAAAATTAGAGATTTAGCAAAAGAGATAATATATGTACAGTTAGATACTTACACTTATGATATAGAAACTTTTGATGAATTATTTAACAAAAAGCTAGAAGAATTTAATCGTATATATGATGAGTTTGTAGCAAAATATGGTTATATAAATAGCAGAACCAATATATCGGCTTTTAAGGAAGATGACGACATACATTTTTTAATTTCATTAGAAAAATCGGTTGATGGAAAATATGAAAAAACAAAATTTTTCTTCCAAAAGACTATTGCTCCAAATATTGAAATAGAAAGTGTAGACAATGCAAAAGATGCACTTGTATTATCTCTTAACAAGTATGGCAATATAAATTTTGAGTATATGCAAAAGTTATATGATAAGCAGATTAATGAAATAATAGACGAACTTGTGCAAGGAGATTTTATCTACTTAAATCCTTTAAATTATAGCAAAGAAGATATTACAAAAGGTTGGGAAGTAAAATCTATTTACTTAAATGGTAATGTTAAAAACAAGCTAAAAATAGTAGAAGAGCTAAAAGATGAAAGTCCATACTTTCAAAGAAATATTGAAAAGCTAAAAGAAGTTATACCTAAAGATGTAGATTTTTCTGATATAAAAATAGATATAGGTTCAGACTTATATAAACCTGAAGATATGAAAGCTTTTGCTAAAAAAATATTAAATTTATATTCAGAGCCTGATATTAGATACAACGAAAAAACTTCTGAATGGAAAATATATAACAAAACAGTACATAACTATTTAGCCACACAAGAATATGGTACAAATCGTATAGGGGCGTTATATATATTTGAAAAAATACTTAATAATACAGAAGTTGTTGTTAAAGATGAAGTTGAAGATAGTGAGGGCAGAAAAAGGTATGTTCAAAACAAAGAAGAAACTATAAAAGCAACAGAGAAAAAAATGCTTATAGAACGAGAATTTGAAGAATTTATTCATCAAAATAAAGAAATTAGAGATAGAATAATGAAAGAATACAACGAAAGATTTAATAATTCTATAAACGCAAACTTTGATTTAGAGCTTACTTTGCCTAACTTGTCCCCTGATATAAAACTTCGCCCACACCAAAAAAGAGCAGTAGCAAGGAGCATTTTTAACCCTAACAACTTACTACTTGACCATCAGGTAGGGGCAGGCAAAACTTTTATAATGATAGTGTCGGCAATGGAAAACAAAAGACTAGGTAGAGCAAACAAGCCACTTTTAGTAGTGCCAAATAACATAATGGGACAGTTTAAAAATGATTTTTATCTTTTGTATCCAAATGCTAACATTTTGTACGCAGATGAAAAAAGTTTTGAAACCAAAAATAGAAAAAGATTTTTATCTAAAATTGCACAAAATGAGTATGACGCAGTAATTATGGGGCAGTCCCAATTTGATTTACTTAAAATATCTAAAGGAAGGCAAATTGAATATTTGCAAACTGAAATAGAGCAAATAGTAGAAGAAATATCAGATTTAAATAGCTATGAAGACAGAATTTCTATAAAATCACTTGAAAGGACGAAAAAAGCACTAGAGAAAAATCTAAAAAAATTAATGGATAGCAAGGAAGAAAGCATACTTGATTTTGAACAGTTGGGAGTTGACGCCTTATATTTAGATGAGGCACATTTATATAAAAATTTATATTTTGTAACTAAACTTAGAAATATTGCAGGTATAAATCAAACGGCATCACAGAGAGCTACGAACTTAAAAATGAAAATAGAATATTTAGAAGAAATAGGCGGTAAAGTAACATTTGCAACAGGTACACCTATATCAAATACAATGGCAGAGATGTACACAATGCAAAGATATTTAATGCAGGATACATTAAGAGAACAAGGCATTTACAACTTTGATAGTTGGCAAAAAATCTTTGCAAGTACGCAGACAAAACTTGAAGTATCGCCCGCAGGTAATGGCTTTCAACTAAAAACAAGGTTTGCAAATTTTAGAAATATACCTGAACTTATGAAACTTTATAATAGTGTAGCAGATGTTGTTAGCAATGATATGATAAACTTGCCTATACCTAAATATACAAATGAAGTGCTTGAAGCAGAAACAAGCGAAGAACTAGCAAAAGAAATGAAAAGCTTTGGAGAAAGAGCAGAAAAGTGCAAAAATGGTAGTGTAAACCCTAAAGATGACAATATGCTAAAAATCGTAAACGAAGGTAGATATGCAGGGCTTGATATAAGACACATTAATGAAAATAACCCTGATTATGAAGATAGCAAAGTAAATCTTGTTGTTAATAAAGTTGTAGAAATTTATAATCAGACAATGGAAAATAAATCTACACAAGTTATATTTTCTGACTTGTCTACACCTAAAGATGATGAATTTAATGTGTATGACGATATTAAAAACAAGCTAATTCAAAAAGGAATAAAAGAAGATGAAATAGCCTTTGTACACACTGCTAAAAATTCAAAACAAAGGGAAGATATGTTTGAAAAAGTGCGTACAGGAGATATAAGAGTTATTTTAGGTAGCACTACAAAAATGGGTGCAGGTACGAACTTTCAAAATAAGCTAGTAGCTCTTTATCATTTGGATACACCTTGGCGACCTTCTGACCTTGAACAACGAGAAGGTAGGATATTAAGGCAAGGTAACGAAAATGAAGAAGTTAAAATATTTAGATGTATTACAAAAGGGAGCTTTGATGCTTATAGTTGGCAGATATTAGAGCAAAAACAAAGGTTTATAACACAGGCGAAAGTTGGTGCTATAACAGGGCGAGAAGTTAAAGATATAGACGATGTAACTCTTGATTATGCAGAGATTAAAGCACTAGCAACAGGTAACCCTAAAATTAAAAGAAAAATGGAAATAGATACAGAGATAGAAAAGATTAGAGTTTTAGAAACGGCTTATAGGAAAAAGCAATATTCAAGTGAAAACTTTTTAAATGAGATTTATCCAAAAGAACTTGAAAGGATTAATAACAGAATAGAAAGGCTAAAGCTAGATGATGAATATATAAAAACTTTAGGAGATTTATCTAGTGATGAAAATTTTGAAATAACTATAAAAGGTAATAAATATACAGATAAAGAAAAAGCAGGTGCATTTTTAATACAAGTAGCTAATGCATCAGGCTTTGAAGATTTAATCGGCGAGTACAAAGGTTTTAAAATTTATAGTGCTAGCTCACAGTTAAGTGCAGATATAAAGCTAAAACATAATGCTAGCCACAGATTGACTTTAAATAATGGTTATAAAAAAGCAAATATAGATTTACTTGATGAGTGTATTTTATCAATAGATAAAAGGATAGAAATTGCAGATAAAAATATAAAAGATTTGCAAGAACAAAAAGAGCAAGTAGAAAAATTTTATAATACACCATTTGAACACAAAGAAACTTTAGAAAATAATATAACTGGTGGAATAATTGAAAATTTACAAGGTATAGCTAAAGAAACGAGTGAGTATAATATCGAAAATAAAATAAAAGAAATTGAAAATAATGTAAAACATATAAAAGACTCTTTAG
>CAMMIW010000018.1 GCA_946497035.1 uncultured Eubacteriaceae bacterium
ATACAAAAACAATCAAATTTACAGAATGTTAAAGCTAAAATTAAACAAGATTATATTTACAAACCATTACAAAAAATAGATGAAAAAAACTAATATAAAATTAAAAGTAAAGGAGAAAGAAAACTATGCAAAAGAAATGGCTATTGAATTTAAGAATAAGATGTTAAAAATTAAATTCTTAAAAAATATTTTAAGTAAGGAGGATAAAGAAAGTAGTTTATTAAAAGAAGGTGGAATTGTAATAGGAATGACAAAGGAGGACGATAAGGAAAAAATACATTATATAAAAGATGATGTACATACTCTTGTAGTTGGAGCTACTAGAAGTGGTAAATCAAGATGTTTAGTTATACCAAGTATTTGTACCATAGGACTATCAGGTGAAAGTATGGTTATATCAGACCCTAAAGGAGAGTTATTTCAATATACAAATGAATATTTAAAAAGTTTAGGTTATGAAGTTATTTGTCTTGATTATAAAAATCCTAATAAAAGTACAAGATATAATCTTTTACAGCCAGTTATAGATGCAGTAAATAATAATGATATGGAGAAAGCTGAAATGTATGCGTGGGATATAACTAATATACTTGTTGGGGACAATATTTCTAATGAAAAAATATGGGAAAATGGGGAAAAATCAGTTATATGTGTAGCTATATTAAGTGTTGTTATAAATAATTTAAGTAATTATTTAGAGCCTAATCCTAATTTACAAAATTTAACTAATGTATATTGGTTTATTGCAGAAATGAATAAAAAAATAGAAGACAAATATCCTATTGAATTATTTATTAAGGAATTACCAGCAAATCATCCAGCTAGAGCATTATTATCTATATCAGAAATAGCTCCAAGTAGAACAAGGGGGAGCTTTTTCACATCAGCTTTAACTACATTAAAGTTATTTACAAGTAAATCTATATATAACATAACTAATACAAGTGATTGTAAACTTGAAGATATAGGAAGAAAAAAACAAGCAATATTTTTTATATTACCAGATGAGAAAACTACATATTATCAAATAGCAAGTTTAGTTGTATCACAATTATATGAATTATTAGTAAGACAAGCAGATGAACGAGGAGGACGACTTAAAAATAGAGTAAATTTTATATTAGATGAGTTTGGTAACTTTGTAAAAATAAGTGATTTTACTAATAAATTAACTGTTGCTGGTGGACGAGGTATGCGTTTTAATCTATTTTTACAATCTTTTGAACAGTTAGATATGAAATATGGTAAAGAAGAAAGTCATATAATAAAATCTAACTGTCAAAATTGGGTGTATTTACAAGCAGATGATGATGAAACATTACAGTCCATTTGTAATAAGCTAGGAAAATATACAACAAGTGCTTATCAATTATCTAGTAATCACGCAAAATTTACAAATCCTAGCTCCTCACACAGTTTAAGCCTTGTATCAAGAGAATTACTTACAACAGGTGAAATAAGAAGAATAAACAGACCATATCAAATAGTTATGGGAAGAAATTTTCCTTGTATGTCTATATCAGACGATTTAAGTAAATGGCATTTTAATATTATGTGTGGACTTGGTGGTAAAGAGCATAATAGGTTAATAAGACAAAAACGAGAAAATGAAAGAGAAGATATAAAACTTAATAAAGATATAGAATTATGGGATATATGGGACGTTTATAAATTTAAAATAGAAAATCCAGAATTAGTAAGGAGTGATATAAGTGAAGAAAATGAAAATCCACCTAAAAATACTAATGGTATCAATAATGATAATGATATTAAAAGTAAGGAAAATACTTTTAAAGAAGAAAGTAAAAAGGAAAATAGTGAAAAGATAAAAAATCAAAATCAATTTTTTAGACTTAAAAAGGAGTGATTATTTAATGAAAATAAAATAAATGGAGGGACTATTAATGAGAAAAATTAAAATATACTTAAAGCTAATTAGTTTAACAATAAAAATGTTAATGCTTCAAATAGAAAAAATGATATTTATATCAAAAATGAAAATTATGAAAATTTTTAAAAAGAAATAAAAAATTAGAAAGGAATAAATTTATATGTTAAAAAAAATAATAAATTTTATTAGAGTAACACTATCAAGTAGTTTACTTATTTTTTTTGTATTTTTAAATAAAATATATGCAAGTAATATAGCTAGTAGTCAATTAGCAACAGGGTTAGATAAGTTACTAAAAGATTTAACTAGCTGGGCATATAAAGTAATACCAACAATAGGGACAGTTTTAGTAATATACTTTTTTATAAGACGAGGTTCAGCAGATGAAATGGATATAAAAAAGTGGGACAATAGAATTAAAACTTGTGTAATATCTTCAGTTGGTGCAGTTTTAGGAGCAGTAATAATTGATTTAGCTATTGGTTACTTTCAGTAAAATATTTGTAACTTGTATTTTGTAATATAATATGTTATTATAGTAAATAGTTAAATAAATTTTATATAAAGGAGAATAATTAGTGGGAAAAGAAATATTGAATTATTATGGAAATTTATGTACTGAAATGTACGAATTACTTCATCCAACTGCTCCTACTGATGAACTTAATTTTTATCTTTCATATGTAGAAAATAAAAAGGAGTTTAAAATATTAGAACCTCTTTGTGGAAGTGGAAGATTTTTAATACCATTTATGGAAAAAGGATATGATATAAAAGGTATGGATTTGTCAAAGGAAATGTTAGATAAGTTATTATTAAAAAGAAAAAATGCAAATGTTTGTTGTTGCTCAATAGAAGAATATAAAACAGAAGAAAAATTTGATTATATATTTATATCTTCTGGTTCTATGTCTTTATTTACTGATATTAACATATGTAAAGAAGTATTATCAAAAATTAAAAACTTATTATCATTAAATGGCAAGTTTGTATTTGCAGTAGATACAACTAAAACAGCAAATGTTAATAATGATACATATAATGAAAATATTAGTGTAATTACAAAAGAAGGTTATTGTATTAAATTAAAATCAAAAGATTATTATGATGAAAAAAATCAAATACAATATTCTCCAAGTATATATGAACTTTATAATGGTGAAAATTTATTAAAATCTGAAACTATGAATTTTCAATTAAAATTATACAATTTAGGAGAAATGGAAGAAATATTAAAAAGTATTGGATTTAATAATGTTTTAACATATTGTAATTTTAATAAAGATATAGCAAAAGATAATAATAATGAAATTTTATTATATGAATGTTGGTAATTAATTTAATAATAAAGTATAAAATAAGGAAAGAATAATTTAAAATTATTCTTTCCTTATTTTAATAACTTAAAAGGAGTGATAAGTATGAACTTTAGAGTAAATATAAATCAAACATTTAAAAGTGGAAACTTAAAAGCATTTGCCACCCTTATAATAGAAGATAAAATATATATAACAGGTTTTAAAGTAATAGAAAAAGATGGAAAGTTGTATGCTTTTTATGGTAGAAGAAAAGACAAACAAGGAAAAAATAAAGATATATATTTTATAACAGATAAAGATTTAAGACAGAAAATATATAGAGCAATATTAGTTGAATATCAAATATATAAAAATTTTTATAAGGTAAATAGGTATTAATATGGACGTTATACTTTTAGGATTAATAGGTGTTGTATTAACAGGGAGCATAACATTAATAGATACTTTATTAGGAAGTGTTTTAAATATATGTTTATATGCTGATAAATATATGACAAGTGCTAGTGGTGGAAGTCTAGTAGATGGAATATTTGATGTTACACTAGGAACAGGCGTTTCATTAATAATATTAAAATTCTTAAAAAAAGGTTTTGAATGTTATGTGTTATGGACAGATGGGGACGCAGATTCAAAGCCTATTTTAATATTAACAAGATTTGCTCAAGCAATAATTATAGCAATATGTTTTCCTATACTATATACATTTATGGCAGAAGTAACTGAAGAAATAACAAATGAAATATTAAATATAGTAGGAGCAGATACTAATTATGATTGGCAAAATTGGGTAACTAATATTTTATCTTTAGGACTTGTAAATGCAATTTTTGGCTTAATATTTATTATTTGTTATTTTATGTTGTACTTTCAATTTTTAATGAGAGGACTTGAAATACTTATTTTAAGAATAGGAATACCATTTGCTTGTGTTGGCTTATTAGATAATGATAAGGGAGTATTTAAGCCTTATATGAGTAAGTTTTTTCAATCAATGTTTGCAAGTATAATTCAAATAGGATTATGTAAATTAGGTATAGGACTTATGTTAAATATAGGTGTAAATATTAATATGTTTTGGGGAATAGCTTGTCTTGTACTAGCAATAAAGACACCAAGATTTTTAGCAGAGTTTTTAATACCAACAACTGGAGGAGGACTTGTAAATAATATTTATCATACAGGTAGACTTGTAGGAATGGCTAAAAGTTTAATAACTAAAAAAGGTGGAGGTTGATTAAAATAATAGATGAACTTTCAAAAATAATGATAGGCTTAATAAGAACAGGAGTTGTTTTAAGATTTACTATTTGTATGATAAGTATGCAAAAAGCTGATGATGAAATGGAAAGTATAAAAAAACGAATAGTAAATTTAATAGTTTTTTATATAATAGCAGAAAGTATATTTCAATTAAGGGACATACTTTTTTTCTATTTTAACAATACATAAAATTTCAATAATAGAATTTTATGTATTGTTATGAGTACCTAGTATTTTACTAGGTACGAATATAACATTATATAGAATTTAATTTTAAGGAGAAAATATGCAAGAAACAAAAAAAGAAATAATGCTTTATATACCTATGGGGGTAAAATTAGAGCAAGAATTTTTTACTGGTTTTGGTAAAAAAGAGTTAATAAGAAGTATTATAACAATGGGTATAAGTTTTATTATATCTTTTCTAATATATTTATTTAATACATCACAAAGTATTTTAATAGTTAGTTTATTATCTAGTATTTTTGGAAGTATTATGATATGTGTTAAAGACACACAAAACCAAAGTGTATTAGATTATATAATTAACATTATTAACTTTTATAAAGAACAACAAATATATAATTATGTTAGTAATTATTTTTAAAATAAAAATATATAAAATGAGGTGTAAATATGAAATTTAATATAATATATGCAGACCCACCTTGAAGTTTTAAAACATACTCAAATAAAGGGAAAGGAAAAAGTGCTGAAAGATATTATAATACTTTAAGCATAGAAGATATAAAAAAGATAGATGTATCAAGTATAGCAGAAGATAATTGTATTTTATTTTTATGGGTAACATTTCCTTTTTTAATAGAAGGATTAGAAGTTATAAAAGATTGGGGATTTATATATAAAACAGTTGGTTTTTGTTGGGTTAAAAGGTATTCAAAACAAACAAATAAATATTTTTGGGGACTTGGATATTATACAAGAGCCAACGCAGAATTATGCTTAATAGCAACAAAAGGTAAAATTAAAAGAGTTAGTAATTCTGTTCATCAAATAATAGATACACCTATTGAAAAACATAGTAAAAAGCCAGATATAGTAAGAGAAAAAATAGTTGAACTTGTAGGTAATTTGCCACGAGTAGAATTATTTGCAAGAGAAAAAGTAGATGGTTGGGTATGTTTAGGAAATGAAATAGATGGACTTGATATAAATGAGGCAATAAAAAATATTAAAAATATTGACTAGAAGACAAAAATTGATATAATTATTATGTAGGGTAACGGTTTGGAAGTTATGGTTTAGCCTTTCTACATATTAAGTAGAAAGGAGGTTGATAATATGGAAATTTCATTATATGAAGTTTTATCCTTGTTATTTCAAGGTGGATTATTATTAATCGCCCTTTTAAATTACATAAATAAAAAGTAATTAAAAAGAAAAATACCATAAACTACTGCCAATAGCTTATGGTGTTGGAAATCTGACAAACAATATAGGCTAGACTGTTTTAAACAGTTACCTTACTCTACATAAATATTATAAAACATTTAAAAATAATTGTAAAGGGTATATTTTATAAATATATTCTTTTTTTATGTTTAAATTTAAAGGAGGTGGTAAAAAGTGCTTATATATATAACAAGTGGAGCAAATGAAAATATATTTGACAAAATATGTGATAAAAATAATATACATCTAACTAAATTTAAAAATGTTTTAAACTTAAATAATTTTTATTCAAAAAATAATTTTGAAAATTGTAAAATATTAGCAGTAGACTTATCTATTATAGGCAATACAGATGATGAAATATTAGAGTTTTTCTTAAAGTTTAGACAACTATATGATGCTAAAATAGTAATTGTTGCAATAGGCAGAAAAGTTGGGGATATGCTATTATCAAAATTAGTTTCAGAAAGTATATTTAATTTTATAATAAGTGAAGATACTTTTTTACAAAAGGAAGAAATAAAAAAGTGTATTTTAGGTAATAATCAATATAAAGATTGTGTTAAATTTAAGGTTGTAGAACAAACACAAAATAAAGAAAATAGTAATAAATTAAATGTTATTAAAGGCTTTTTAGGTAAAATAAATAAATCTAAAATAGAAAATGAATTGCCTAAAAATGAAGAATTATCAAATATTAATAATGATATTAAAGAAGATAATAAAAAAGAAACTGAAAAACAAGAAGATAAACAACCAGTAAAGCCTCAAATAATAGAAAAAGTTATTGAAAGAGAAAAAGTAGTTGAAAAAAAGATTATAGTAAGACCTAAAATAAATACAAATAAATTAAAAATAGCAATTTGTGGTACTTGTTCAAGAATGGGAACAACAACACAAGCCTTTTTAATTGCAAATTATTTAGTAAAATATAAATTTAATACTTGTTATATAGAAGCTAATGGAAAAAATAGTTTAAGTAATATAAAAAATTTTTATGAAGTTTCTGTTGATGACAAAAATAAAAAAATAAGTTATAAAGGATTAGACATTTTTGCTAATATAACACTTGAAGATTTACCTAATATATTAAGTATGAATTATGAAGTATTTGTATTTGATTATGGAGAATTTTTGAACACATTTGAAGAAAGTTTTGCAAGTGCTGATATAAGAATAGTTGTATCTGGTGCAAAATTTTGGGAAGAAAAATATATAAGAAATGTATTTAAGATTTGTAACACATATAAAGATATAAATTTTATATTTAATTTTGTAGATGAAGATGAACAAGAGTTTGTACTAAAAAATATGGAGGGGTTGAAAGTTTACTTTTCAGAATATTGTCCTAATATATTTAAAGTTTATAATGAAAAAATATATAAAGATATTTTAAAAAATTACTTATCTTTTAATAAAGTAACTTAACAGGAGGCTAAAAGTGAGTACATTTTATAATAAATTTAAAGAAGAAGAAAGAAAGGAGCAAGAAAAACTAAAGGAACAAGAATTATTACAACAACAGTTATTACAACAAAAACTTAATAATAATAATCAACCAGTAATAATACAAGATAAAAGCACTATTAAAAGTTTAAAATTTTTAATAAGTGCTTTTTTTATTTTTACAAAAGGCTTATTTTATTTAGGTATAACTATATTTTCTAGTATAGGATTAACTGTTTTACTAAATGAAAGTTTAAGGAGTGCTTTTATTGACTTTATAAAATCAGTTATATGAAAGGGTGTGATAAGATGAAAAAATTTATTATGTGCCTTCTTACTACTTTAATATTAAATCAACCTACATATGCAAGTGATTTAAAAGAAATGGAATTGTCAATATTAGATGATAAAACAAAAGCAATAAAAGTATTTGAAAGTATGGAAGATGTAGACTTTAAAAATGTTATTTTTGCTGATTTTGAAAAAGATAATTTTAAATATTCAAAAGATAAAGTAAATATTGATAGAGTTACAAAAGAAGATAAAAAAGAACAAACAGAAACATTATCATTTATATTAACAAAAGAACAAGTTGCAAACAAAAATAAAGTTTTAAAACTATTTCAAGAAAAGCTACAATATAAAAAAGATGGTTATTATGGATTATTATCAAAAGATGAAAATACCTTAAAAATAGAGCCTAACAAAACAGAAAGCAACACTACATATAAAAAGCAAGTAGTTACATTAACAGAAAGTAAGACTTATTATGGATTAGAATCTAACGATTATGGACTAATACCTAAAACTATTACTAAAAATGGTGTTACATTAAATTTAGTAAATGCAAATTTTGTAAGTACAAATAATGAGGCAATATCAACAGTTGCAAATACTGGTGTAGGAACACTTTATAATTGTAATACAACATATAAAGGGAGCTACACTAAAAAAATACCAAATACAAAAACAAATGTAATAGATTATAAAGTATCAGTTAAATATAAAGGTAATATTTCAAAAGAAGTTTTTGAGAAAAATATAATAACTGTTACATATGATGGAGAAAAATTATTCGACCCTACTATACCAGTCGCAGTAGCTACAACAACAAGTGCAACTGGATTTTTTGGTTTTATAGTATTTTTATTTACTAAAAGAAATGTAAAAATATATAACCTTAATAATGGTATTTATGAGTTAATAGGAAAATGTAAAATAACAGAAAAAAATAAAAATATAAATTTAAACATTATATCTATAAAAGCAAAAAGCAATATTTATAAATTACTTTTAGATAAATCTATTGCTAAAAAATTAAATAATCAAGATATAAATATAACTTTAGATAATGTTACAAAAATTCAAAAAGTAGAGTTTAAAGAAAATAACACATATATAGATGTTACATTTTAGGAGGAATGATTATGAAATTTAATAATAATACAAAAAAGACATTTTTATTAGCTATGATGTTTGCTAGTATGATGAACTCAACAGCTTTTGCAAGTAGTTTTAGTGATATAAATAACGTTCAAGGTAGAGAATATATAGAAAAGTTTGCAGAAAAAGGCTATATAAAAGGGTATGAAGATGGAACATTTAAGCCTAATAATACAATAACAAGAGCTGAAATATCACAAATATTATCTAGTTTTAATATAAACTTAAAATTTGAAGATATAACATTTAAAGATAGTAATGGTTGGTTTTCAAATGCTATAAAAAAGGCTACTGAAAATGGTTTTTTAAGTGGTTATAAAGATGGAACATTTAAGCCAAACAATAAAATTACTAGATTTGAAATGATAAAAATAACTTCTATGCTTGTAAGAAATAATAACTATGATAAAGTACAATTACCTTATGCTGATACAAATAATATTCCTAATTGGGTATTAAATGATGTAAATAATTTATACGCAAGTAAAATTATAGAAACATACCCTAATAACTTAATAAATGGTAATGAGTATATAACAAGGGCAGAAGCAGTTACAATGTTATCAAAAGCATTAGAGGTTAATGGTTGGGATATGAATAAGGTTACACAAAACGTTAAAACAAATAAGACTAACCCTCTCCCTACTCCAACAGCTTTGCCTAAAGGTGTAATTGGTTACTTGAGTGTAGATGGAACAAATATAAAAAACTTTCCAGTAAAAGACGCAAGGGATAATACAGAAATGCTTACAGTAATGAAAAGTGCAGTCGGACATTTTGCACAAACCCCTATATTTAATGGAAACGTTGGCTTATCAGCACATAATCGTGATTATAAAATAGATTTTAGGCAATTAAAAAATGTAAATATAGGAGATAAAGTAACCTATAAAACAAATTTAGGAACAAGAACATATAAAATAACAGTAAAAACAGAAATAGATGAAACAGACTTTTCATATCTTGAAAATACTGAAGATAATAAAATAACAATGATAACTTGTATAGAAGATAAGCCAACAAAAAGGCTAGTAGTACAAGCTACACAAATTTAAAAGGAATTTATTAATGGAATATTTAGAATTTATAATTTTATTTTTAATAGGTTGTTTATGTTATATTTTAGGTATTATAAATATAAAAAATAATAAAATATTTTATTCAATGTTTGTAGTAATGATTTTTATAGTATCTTTACTAGCATATAAAGTACACTATCTTATTTTTATTAAAATTTTTATATAAAATTGAATATTGATTCAATTTCCTATATATGGTATTATAAATTATGTAATATAAAATTATATACTATTTTAGTATATTTAATAATTTATATAAAGTGAGGGAGTATGTTTTATGAAAAGATTTATAAAAATTTTATGTAGTGGAATAATAGCAACAAGTATGTTATTAAGTAGTGTTAGTGTATTTGCAAATACAACAGAAAGAATAGTAAAAATAAGCACAGGCAACAAAATAGCTAATGTAAATGGAGAAAATATGACATTAAGTGTTGCTCCATATGTTCAACAACCTAGTAATAGTATGATGATACCTTTAAGATTTGTATCAACAGCTTTAGGGATACCAGAAGAAAATATACAATATAATGCAAATACAAAAGAAATCACAATAAATTATAATGGAACAACAGTAACATTTATAGCAAACACTAATAAACTAATCTTAAATGGAGAAAGTTTTGATATGTCTATAAATAATACCCACCCAGTATATACAGAAATAAAAAATGGTAATACATTTATACCATTAAGAGCTTTAGAAACTGCTTTCAGTATTAAAATAGATTGGGACAGTAATACAAAAACTGCTATAATGACTAATACTATAAATATTGTAGATGAAAATATAGAAAATAATAATGAGCCTACAATTAATGAAATAGAAACTAATACAAATGCAAATATTGAAGAAAATAACAATAAAACTGAAACTAATAAGTCTAAAGAATTAACAGAAGAAGAAAAAAGAGAAATGGAAGAAGAAGTTGTAAGGTTAGTTAATGAAGAAAGAGAAAAACACGGTTTACAGCCTTTACAAATATCAGAAAAATTAATGCAAACAGCTAGAGAAAAATCAGATGATATGGTTAAAAATAATTATTATTCACATACAGACCCTAATGGTTATACTATGGCAATTGACTTAAATGTTGCTGAAAATATAAATATAGGATTAGCAACCAAAGAAAATGTATCTAATATTGTAAACAGTTGGCTAAATTCTGAAGGGCATAGAAATAATATTTTGAGCAAAAATACAAAATATATAGGTGTTGGCATAGGAATAAATGAATATGGTGGTGGAATGTGGACACAACAATTTAGTAAAGATGACAAATGGGCAAATGAAAATTAAATAATAATTGATTAAAGCACTTTTAATAGGTGCTTTTTTTGTGTTTAAAAAGGAGGAATATATATGAAAAATATTAGAAGTCCACCTATTTTGTATAAAATACAAATAAAAAATATAAAATTGAAAGGAAGTATAAATTATGAAACAAAATAATAAATTTTATAGAAACATAATAGCAATAATATTAAGTTTAATTATGCTATTTTCAAATATAACAAATACTCTAGCTTATGAGTGGGACTTACAAATACCGTCAATAGGTGGAGAAGATATAATTATAAATGGTAATGATGACTTAATAATAGATGATACAGTTATTATTGATACATCTCCAAATATAAATAATAATACATCTAATAATCAAAATGAAAATGTTGAAATAGAAACTACAAATCCAAATATTGAAAATAATCAAAATAAAGTTAATTATGATACTACTTTATTAAGTGAAGATTTTGATAAAAATAATGGTTTAACAGTTACAGTACCTATAATTCCAAGTATACCTCCTATTACTACAAAAAATGGGGAACAACAATTAACACTTACAGGAAGTGATAAAGGAGCTGACGCAACAGTAACTTTTAAAGGTGATGAAAAAGGTGCAACAACACACGCAATAATAGATTATATAACAAGAGAAAATAATGACCCTAACGCAGTTGGTTATTGTATTTCACCTTTTTATGCTGGAGCTAAAGAAAATGGAACAACAGTTGTAAAGGTGGATAATAACTTAACAGAAAACGATAAATTACTTTTAGGTATAGCAGTTGCTGGACATCCACATAATAAATTTAATGTAGCTGGTTTTAATGAGCTAAATGATGAAGACCAATACTATGCAACACTAATAGCAATGGAACATTTTATATTTCAGAAAAAAGGAGAATATAAAAATAAAAAAGGTGTTGAATTTAAAGGCGACCATTGGAACAGTACACGCTGGTTTCCAACAAAAAGTAATGATGCTAATGCACAAAAAATAATAAATGTAGCTAAAGGAATTTATGAAAAAGGAATTGCTAATCCTTATGACCCAGAAAAAGGAATTGCTACTATAAATTTTAAAGATAATACTGGTAATCAAGGAAATTTAAACCTTGATAAATTAGAAAAAAAATATAAAATAACAATTACATTAACAAGTGATATAGATTATAGCCACGCAGTATTACAGTTTGAAGACCCTAAAATAAAAGAGTGGGCAACGGGAGATACTAAAATTCAGTTTTATGATGGTGCAGAAGAAAAAGGAACTAGACTTAACTGGACAACTAAAGAAATAGATGGTAAAAACTATGAGGGAATTATTATTGAAAAATCTAGTAGAAAAACAGATACAATAACAATTGTATTAGATAAAATTATTGCTGAAAGTGTAATACAAGGAGAAAATGGAAATTATAGTGTACCTTATACAGCTAAATTTTTTGGTGGAAATATGCAAGTAGGTTATAAAACAAGAAATGTAAATCCTAGCTTACAAGATTATGTTGCAATAACAACAGGTAATGCTACTGCTAAAAATAAAATTAATTGGAGTAAAGACCCTAATGTTATAACAACAACAGAAACATCAACAGAAAGTACAACAGGAACTACAACAACTACAAGTACACCACCACCAGAAGATAAAGGAAAAGGTGGACTTAAAATATTAAAATATAATAAAAAGACAAATGAATTAGTAGCTGGTGCTATTTTTAAAATTAGAGGTATTTCAGAGGGTGTATATGACTTTAATGTTCAAATACAAGCAAGTAATGGTGCTGAAATACCACTTCCTAACGGTGGTAAAGCAGTTTGTAAAGATGGTGTAATAGAAATATCAAATATTAATGTTGGTACTTATGAAATAACAGAAATTACACCACCACCTAATTTTGATATAGCAGAGGGACAAAACTCTCAAACAGTACAAGTTGAAAGTGAAGAAAATGCTACATTATACCCACAAGTTAGATTTGAAAATAATCCTTATGGTATTTTAAAAATTAAGAAAATAGACGCAGTTACAGGAGAGCCACTTGAGGGAGCAGTATTAAAAATATCTAATCCACTATTTGACTATGAACAAGAATTTACAACAGGTGCAGATGGTATAATAGAAATTGAAAATCTTAAACAAGGTAGTTATGAAATAAAAGAAGTTAAAGCCCCTAATGGTTACATTTTATCAAATGAAACAAAAGTTGCAGTATTAAAATGGGGAGAAACTACTGAAATTACTTATGAAAATCAACCTAAAACAAGTCTTGTTATAACTAAAATAGATAGTGCAACAGGCGAAAAATTAAATGGTGCTAGATTTAAGTTAAAACATACAACAAGTGGTGCTGAATATTTCACAGATGAAACAGTAGACGGTGTAGCTACTATTGAAGAACTTGTTGAGGGTACTTACACATTAACTGAAATACAAGCACCAAATGGTTATATATTAAATAAAGACCCTCTAACAGTTGTTGTAGAAAATGACAGAGTAAACGAAGTTACTATAAAAAATAGTAAAAAGCCTAGTATTACAGTTAATAAAGTAGATAGTGAAACAAAAGAGCCTTTAAGTGGAGCAAAATTTGAGTTATGGAGAGCAGAAAACAACACAGTACAAGGCTTAATTGAAAAAGTTGGAGAATATTATACAAACGAACAAGGTAAAATTAATCTTAAAAATCTTGATTATGGTTGGTACGCAGTAAAAGAAATATTACCACCACAAGGGTATTTATTAGCTAAAGACAATATAAGATTTGTATATTTAGAGCCTAATCAAACAGAAGAAAATGAAGTGTCTATCACTTTTGAAAATGACAAAAAGCCTAGCTTAAAAGTAATTAAAAGAGATAAAGATACTAAAGAAGTATTAGCTGGAGCAAAATTTGAAATATGGAGAGCAGAAAACAACACTACTCAAGGACTGCTTGAAAAAGTAGGAGAATACTTCACTAACGAGCAAGGGGAAATTGTACTTGACGTTACAGAGTATGGCTGGTATTGCATTAAAGAGTTAGAGCCACCAAAAGGCTATTTATTATCAGAAGATAATGTAAAATTTGTATTTTTAGAGCCTAACCAAACTGGCGAAAAACAAGTACAAGTTATTTTTGAAAATGCTAAAAAGCCTAGCTTAACAATTAATAAAGTTGGAAGTGTAGGTAAAGAGCCATTAAAAGGTGCTAAATTTACACTTTATTATGCTGGAGATAATAAAGATGGTGCAGTAGAAAAAATAGGCGATTATATTACAGATGAGCGTGGTAAAATTGAAATACCAACAGGAACATTAAAAGCTGGTTGGTATAAATTACAAGAAACACAAGCACCTGAAGGTTATGAAATTCAAGGTACTGGTACTTATGAATTTTTCTTAAAAGCTGGAGAAAGTAAAGAGATAACTATTGAAAACGTTGCAAAAAATGCAATTATTATTAAAAAAGTTGATGCAGATACAGGAGAGCCTTTAGCTGGTGCAACATTTAGTATAAGTATTATATCAGATGGTGGTTCAAGTGGTACACACGGTACAACTATTGCAAATGTAATTACTAATCATAATGGTGTAGCAGTTGTTACAGGCTTAAAAGCTGGTGGCTATATTATAGAAGAAACAAAAGCACCAGACGGATATGTAATGCTTGAGAAATCAGAAACAGTATGGTTAAATAAAGATGACACTTCAGCTATTACAGTAACATTTGAAAATAGGAAAAATGCTGGACTTGGTATTAAAAAGTTAGATAGCATTACAAAAGAACCTTTAGCAAATGCAGTATTTAAGGTAACAGATAGTAAAGGACAAGTTGTAGGAACTTCTAACGGCTTATTTAGAACAGATGAAAAAGGCTTTATTCATATACCAAATTTAGATGTAGGAGCTTATGTAGTACAAGAAATACAAGCACCTAATGGATATATATTAGACGATACACCTCAAACAATTCATATAACTTATGGTAAAATACATACACTTGAATTCTTCAATATGCCTAAAACAAGTATATTAATTAAAAAGTATGATAGTGTAACAAAAGAGCCTTTACAAGGTGCAGTATTTAAAGTAACAAATGGAAAAGGACAAGTTGTAGGCAACGGTAATGGACTATTTACAACTAATATAAATGGTACTATACTTGTGCCAGACTTAAAAGCTGGTACTTATATTGTAGAAGAAATAAAAGCACCAGAAGGTTATATACTTGAAAGTAAATCACAAGTAGTAGAAGTTGAAAACGGAAAAGTATATACACTTGACTTTTATAATAAGCCAACAAATAGTTTAATTATTCAAAAATATGATGCTGAAACTAAAGAGCCTTTAGCAAATGCAAAAATAAAAGTTGAGAAACTAGGAAATAGTGTTCAATTAATAGGCGAATATAGAACAGATAAAACAGGTAGAATAGTAATTCCAAATTTAAAAGTTGGTAGCTACTCTGTTCAAGAGGTAGAAGCACCAAAAGGTTATATACTTGACAATACAGCTAAAACAGTTGTTGTAAAACAAGGGGAAACACAAGTTGTAGAATTATTTAATAAAAAATATGATAGCTTAACAATAGTTAAACTTGATACAGTTACAAAACAACCTTTAGCAGACGCAACTATTAAAGTTACAACTGTTGACGATAAATTTGTAGGAGAATATACAACAGATATTACAGGTACTATTGTTGTACCGAATTTAAAAGCTGGTACTTATAAAGTACAGGAAATTAAAGCTCCACAAGGTTATATATTAGATAATACTGTTAAACTTGTTCATTTAAAACAAGGAGAGCCACAAAAAATAGAAATATATAACAGTAAAAAGACAGGTATTCAAATATTAAAAAGAGATAGTAAAACATCTAAGCCTTTACAAGGAGCAAAATTTGAAGTTAGAAAAGTAAACGGCGAAATAATAGGAGCTAACTATATATCAGATGAAAATGGCTTAATTACAATAAATGGTTTAGAGCAAGGCTGGTACACTGTTAAAGAAACAACAGCACCTAAAGGATATGCTTTAAACAATAATGTACAAAATGTAGAAGTTAAATCAGAAAAATATACACAAGTTATATTTGAGAATGATAAACTAGGAAGTATAAGACTTAAAAAGATTGATTTTGTAACTAAAAAGCCAATAGCTGGTGTTAAATTCAAATTTACTAAAGAAAGTGGGGAAAATGTAGGCGAATTTGTAACAGATAAATGGGGGGAAATTAACCTTGTTGATATGTTAGAGCCTACAACTTATTTAATTGAAGAAATGGCAGTCACTCAAGGTTATGCACTTGATAAAGGTGTAAGAAAGGTTAAAATTGAAGTAGGTACTGAAACAATGGTTGAGTGGGAAAACTATCCACTTGCTACACTTGAAATAAATAAAATAGATGAAAGAACTAAAAAGCCAATAGCTGGTGTTGAATTTGAAATATTAAATGCTAAAAAGCAAAGTATGGGCAAATTTACAACAGATAAAGACGGAAGAATTTATCTTGAGAAAAAGCTAGGACAAGGAACATACTATGTAAAAGAAACTAAAGCTAAAGATGGTTACATTCCTAATGAGGGAGAAAAAATGGTTGAGCTTAAATGGGGTAAATCAACAGAAGTAGAATTTGTAAATACTCCAATTTTTGGACAAATAGAAATTCATAAAATAGGCTCAAAAAATAATCAAATAACAGGACAATTAGATGGAGATAATTTAAAAGGTGCTGAATTTACAATATATGAAAAAGCTACTGGTAAAGAAGTAACAAGAGTTGTTACTAATTACAACGGTATAGCTAGAACAGGCGAATTACCTTACGGAGAATATATTGTAAAAGAAACTAAAGCACCAGCTTATTATGTCTTAAATGAACAAGAGTTTGAAGTAAGTATAAAAGAAAATAAAGAAGTTATTAAGTTAGAAGTAGAAAATAAATCAGTTGACTTAAAAACTGGTGGAGAAAAATCAACAGTTAAAGAAACTAAAGCTGGAGATATAATAAGATATGACTTTAATAATCTTCAAAATTTATCAAGTGTACCTTTAGATGAATTTTACATACACGAAAGTTTACCAAGTGCTATAACAGTACAAAGAATATTTACAGGAACATTTAACCAAAATATGAAATATAAAATAACTTATAAAACTAATAAAAATAATCAGTTTAAAATTCTTCAAGACAACTTATTTACAGACAGAGTATATGAAATAGACTTAACTAAAGGATTACAAAAAGATGAATACATTACTGATTTAAGATATGAATTTGAAAGAGTAGGAATAGGTTTTAGAGAAGTGGAAAAACCATTTATCTATGCAAAAGTAAATAGTAATGTTAAGAAAAATGAACAATTTACTAACATTCTTACTGTTGGTGGTAAATATGATATGCAAACAGTAAAACACGAAGATAGATTTACAACAACAGTAATAAGCACAACACCAACATTTAATGGAAAGTTGCCTAGAACAGGGTATTAAAAATGTAAATATTACTAGTGTCAATAATTAAAAAAATTAAATTAATATTTAGTGTAATATTATATAAAGTGTATAAAAAAGTCATAGTTAACAATATAAATATAGTTAAATATGACGAAATTAAATTATATTAATATTTTGTATTGAAAAAATAATACAGATATATTATAATTCAAATACAATATAAATATTACATATTATACAGTATATATTAATTTTTTGAGGAGTGATTTTATGAAAAGAACAATAGGTGTTTTACTAGCTTCAATATTTATGTTGAATAATAATTTTATAGTAGAAGCATCTGAACAGAGTCTAAATGTACCAATAGAGGTTATTGATAGTGTAAATATGCTTGAAAGTAATAACCTTAAAGTAAATGATGATTTATATGAATTGTCAGAATTAGAAATAGTTGATGATGCTAATTATAAAATGACTGAATCTTTAAAAAAAGAAAAAAATACATTATTTAATGAGTATGATAATTTTAAAGTTGAAAAAGAATTAAATAAAATGAATAGTAGAGGTAGTAACACAGACCCTAATAATGCTTACTTAATAGAAACTGAATCTGTTTATTCAGATTATATTGAAGTTGAAAATCAACAAAAGTGGTATGGAATGATTATAAATGATAAAGCGAAATTAACAGCAATATTAGAAAATTCTTCTGGACTTAATTCAAATATGGCATTATTTAAACTAGATGAACCTACTATGACATTAAATTTAGTATCTTATGCTACTAATTCAAACAGTTCAAAAAAATTAGATTATGTTGGTGAACAGGGAATTTATTATTTATTAGTTGAGGGTTACAGTGGTGTAGGAAAATTTAATTTTGCTGTTTTTGAAACAAATAATATTATTAATGAACCTAATGATAATATAAATCAATCAATACAAATAGAAGAAAACACACCTATTAAAGGTACTATTGATAATATGTTTGATATAGATTTATATAAAGCAAGTTATAATAGTCCGAGAATTTTAAGTATAAGTATAGATAATCCATATTATGAAGTATATGTTTCAACTGATGGACAATCGTTTTCTAATATAGGAGATAAAGTTGTTAGTTTAGAAGCTGGTACATATTATTATTTAGTTGAAAGTCCTAGTGGTAAATATGATAAAAACTTAGAATATGAATTAAATGTAAAAACAACAAAATGTCTTCCAATTAAAACTAATCCTATAATTACACACACAAAAGACTATGATTTAATTTTACAAACTAATTTAGATGGATTTTATACAAATACTATTATCACAGATGATTTATATATAAATGGAGAAAGAATAGATTTTTCATACGATTTTGAAAATGTAGTTGATAATTCAGCAGGTTATGCGAAAACAACAATGAAGCTAACAGAAAAATCAGACCAATTTGTTGCTTTAACAGATGAGCATTTATCTGCATTAAATTCAGTTGGTTACTATGAAGATGTATTACCTACTTTTGTTAAATTTAATACTAATTGGTTTGGTTCTAAAAATTTAGATAAAGCACTTATACTGACTTTATGCAATACAGATATGTATGTTAGAAGAACTGGTAGAGGGGCATATTCTGAAAATTATACTTTTGAATCACCGCATACTACTCTTGTTATAGATACAGATACAAAGAAAGTTGTAGATGTAATGTATCCTAATTACTATTATTTATATGGAAATCAAAGATTTTATTATACAAATCACCCAAGTGAATACTCAGAACAAATTAAATATTGGGGAAGAAATTAAAATTATTAATTTATTTAGGAGGTGATTATATTTGAGAATACAATTAAATAATTATCATTTTTCAAATACAAATAAAAATAAAATTAAACATAATTATGATAATAAAAATTTACAACTAAAATCTAATGATAATTTACAGGGTGTAATTTTAGAATTAAGTAATAAATCTTCTTTATCTTTAAGTAATACTGATTTAACTAAAAATCATAATTTATCAAAATCAAATATTGATAGCATAAAATCTTGTAGAGATGAATTATTAAATAAAAATATTATAAATGTAGATGATATTTTAAATAATGCTGTAAATATTGTGGAAGAAAATCTTGGAGTTGATTTAAGTGATGATACTATTGAAAGTATAAAAAAATCAAATATATTTTTTAACGATATATCTGAAGCAGATTATATCCAAAAACTTATTAGGCAACATTTATTTAATATGAATAGTCCAGAAGAAATAATACAAATATCTAAAAGTATAATGGATAACTTAAAAAATGTTTATTCTGAAAGTTCTCAAGAATATAAAAAATTAAGTAATAGTATTAAAAAAGATACAAAATTTCTTGCAGAAAAAGCATTAATAAGTGGATTAGGTGGAACATTTATTAAATTAGAAAAAATGCCTAATTTAGAGCCAAAAAAATCAAACAGTATATTTGATAAATACGAAATAGATGTAAGTTACAAAGATGAAAATATAGATTATTCAAAATATAATAAAGAGTTACTTAAAGATACAGAAACAGTAATAAATAATATGATACAGTATTTTGAAAAAAATAATTCTTTTAATGGATTTGACAATAATATTGCTTCAAAAGGTACTAACTCATTTAAATATAATCAAATAAAAAATGCCGAAGCTTATGATGAATTTTCATCTTTAATAGATAAATTCTATTCTTCTGAAAGCTTTGAAGATGCAGAAAAAACTTTTGAAGAATTAGAAAACTTGATTAATAATGAAGAGTATTCATCTAGTATAAATAAGGAAAAATTTAAGTTGTTAGAAGAAGATTTTAAAAAATTAAAAGAATGTGTAAAATAAATTATTGTTAATTAAGTAAAAATGTATATTATATGTTATTTTATAATAATTAAAATTTAATACAATATATTATAAAAAAGATATTCTAATTATTTTTAGAATATCTTTTTTTATGTTAGTTGTTTATCGTTTTTAGTGATAGAAAAAAATATTAATAATTAAAATATTTAAAAAATTAAAAATATAAAATTATTTATAAAAAATAATAGATAATATTTATATTTTTATAATAAATATATAAATAATTATAAGTTAAAGTTATGCTTTAATTTTATTTATATATTTAAAATATTAATCACTAATTTTTGATAAACAACCTTTATATTAAGGAGGAAAAAATGGAAATATTAATAGTACCAATAATAATACTAACAGGTGTAATTATAGGTGGAAGTATTTTAATACTTTACATAAATAATTCTACTAATAAAAAATATAAAGATGAACAAGATTTAGATAAGGAAATAGCTCAAGAATTTATAAATATAAAAGATATAAATGATAAATATTTATATACTAATGAGGGCAATATTATGATGTATTTAAGGATAGACAGTATAAGTATAGACTTATATAGTAAAAATGAAAAGGAGGCATTAATGAAGTCTTTAACAGCAGAACTATCAGAAATACAATACCCTTTTAAATTTATAGCAGTATCAAGACCTGTTGATATAAGTCCTATCATATCAAATATGCAAGAAATGATAAAGTTTTCTAATGATAACCAAAAAGAATTATTAAAGAAAGAGATTATTGAAATGAACAATTTTGCATTAAGTGGAGATATAGTAGAAAGGCAATTTTATTTAGTTATATGGGAAAAATATCAAGAAGGTATTGAAAAAGAAATAAATAGAAAAGCTATGTTACTTGCAGAAAAATTTACTATAAACAATATAGGTTGTGAAATATTAAATCAAAGGGAAATAATGAGATTTATTAACTTAATAAATAACCCATACTATGCACATTTAGAAGATAGTGATTTTACAAAAGATATACCAATAATACAAGATTAAGGAGAAATAAAATGGCTAAAAAAATAAATATGAAAAATAAGAAAAAACAAACTAACCCAATGCTTGATATACTAACTCCTGTTGGTTTAAGATTTAATAAAAATACTTTACATATAGGAGAAAGTTTTACAAAAATTTATGGTATTATAAAGTATCCTAACAAGGTAAAAAGCGAATGGTTATCTAAAATAACAAATATACCTAATACAGTTGTAACAATAGGTATAAAGCCAGTTGATAATACAAACTTAATAACGGCTATATCAAGAAATATTACATACGATAGAAGTTTAGCAGAATCTTCAAAAGATGCTTTGACTAGACAAAGGGCAGAAAAATCGGCAGAAGATGGAGAAAAAATCATTACACAAATAGATAGAGAAAATGAAACTGTTGCACTTATGACTATTTGTGTAGCTACAATGTCAAGAGAAGAACAAGACTTTAAGAGAGTTTGTAGACGTTCAGAAAGTATAATAAGTGTGTTAAAATGTAAAATGAGAGCTATACCTAACTTACAAAAGGAACTATTTAAACACATTTACCCTACTTTTACTAATAAGGAAAAAATAGAAAATATATTACAGAAAATAGTACCTATATCAACATTTGTAGGTGGCTTTCCTTTTGCTAGAAGTGGCTTTAATGATGGTTCTGGTTATTATTTAGGGGCAGATAGTAATGGAGGACTTGTTATAACAGATATATGGAAAAGAGAAAGCGATAGGACAAATTCAAACATTGTGATAATGGGGAATAGTGGTGTTGGTAAATCTACTGTTATAAAACATATAATAATTAGTGAATATATGAACAATACTAAAATCATTTTAATAGACCCAGAAAGTGAATATAAAGAACTATGTAAAAATTTAGGTGGTAATCTTATAAATACAGTTGGAGGGACAAAAGGAAAAATAAATCCATTACAAATAAGACCATTACCTAAAGATGATGAAAGTGATACAGATAGGCTATTTAATGAAGATAATGGTATAAATGATTTAGCTTTACATATGAAAAATTTAGAAATATTTTTTAGCCTCTATAATAATTCATTAACAGATATGCAAATGGCTACATTAAAAAATATGTTAGTTAAGTTATATAATAATTTTAATATAGATTGGAGTACAGATGTAACAAAATTAAAGGCAGAAGATTTTCCAACATTTAAAGATTTACATAATTTAATATTACAAGAATTACAAGCTACTAAAAGTAATATTTTATCAGAAATAGCTATTTTATTGTCAGATATAGCTAACGGTAGTGATAGCTTTATATGGAATGGACATACAACAGTTGAAGATAATTCTAACTTTATATGTTTTGATACAAATGGCTTACAAGGTACATCAGATAATGTAAAAAGAACACAATATTTTAATATACTTACTTATTGTTGGGAAAAGATATGTAAAAATAGAAATGAAAAAATAATGTTAATATGTGATGAAAGTTATTTAATGATAGATGAAAAAGTACCTCAATCGCTTGTATATTTAAGAAATATGATGAAAAGAGTTAGAAAGTATGAGGGAAGTTTGGCAGTAATATCACATAGTGTAGTAGATTTTTTAAGTGATAATATAAAACAATATGGACAAGCACTTTTAGATATACCAACATACAAAATACTTATGGGAACAGATGGACAAAATTTAAAAGAAACAACTAAACTATATGATTTAACAGAAGCAGAGCAAGATTTATTACTTGCTAAAAAACGAGGACACGCCTTGTTTATGGCTGGAGCAAAAAGGCTACATATAAACTTTACTATACCAGAGTATAAGTTGGAATATATGGGTAAAAGTGGGGGAAGATAAAAATAGATTGAAATATAGAAAAGACAATTATAATATTAACTGTTTCTATTTAAAAGTTATTATCATTTTATAAAATATTTTTTTAAAACTAAAATAATTTAGATATTTAGCTATTATATATAGTATATATATTAAATAATTTTTTCTTTTCTTTTATTTATTTCTTTTATTTATACAAATATTTTGTTGAAATAGTATAAGTATTTCTAATTTTTATAATCTCATTAAAAATTATTCAAATTTGATTTATAAAAAAGTCTTGACTATTATCTTATGTATATGATATTTTATATAACGAAAGGAGGACAAATATATAAATTAAAATAAGACATCAAGGAGAAACTAGAAAAAATGAAAAAATTTAGTATATTAATAATGAGTACATTTATTTCAATAATAGCTGTTGGTTGTACAAATGAAGATTCTAAAATAAATAGTAATACAGAAAATATAATAGAAAATACAACAGAAAATGTAGAGTCAACAGAAAATGTAGAATCAAATTCAGAAATAGATAAATTATTTAAAGATTTAGAACAACAATATGGAGTTACATTAGGTGTTTATGCGTTAAATACTGAAAATAATAGTGAAATAGCATATAATGAAGATGAAAGATTTGCATATGCCTCCACTTATAAAGCTTTAGCTGCTGCTGCAATTTTAGAAAAATATTCTATAGAAGAACTTGAAAATGTAATCCATTTTTCACAAGAAGATGTTTTATCATATGCACCTGTTTCAAAAGACAAAGTTGATACAGGAATGACTATTAGAGAAATATGTGAGGCTGCAGTTAGACAAAGTGATAATACAGCAGGTAATTTACAGTTTCAACTTCTTGACGGAGTAGCTGGTTTTGAGAAAGCATTAAATAAAATAGGAGATACTGTTACTAAACCTGCTAGACAAGAACCAGAATTAAATGAGGCTACACCAGGTGATGAAAGAGATACTAGTACACCAAAACAATTAGCACTTAATTTAAAAGAATATTTAACAAGTGATATTTTATCAGATGAAAAAAAGGCAATATTATTAGATTGGATGTCAAATAATGCAACAGGAGATGCTTTAATTAGGGCTGGTGTACCTTCTGATTGGGTTGTTGCTGATAAAAGTGGTGCTGGAGATTATGGTACTAGAAATGATATAGCAGTTGTAACACCACCAAATGGTAAGCCTATATTTGTATCAATACTTTCTAAAAAAGAAGATAAAGATGCAGAATATGATAATAAATTAATTGAAGATGCTGCTAGAATAGTATCTGAACATATTAAATAAAAATATTTTATAGTATAAACTAATAATTTGAAAGATAAATCTTAAAATAGATTTTTAATATATAGTTGTTTAATAATAAATATTATGAAAAATAAAAGCAATCAGTAGATAAATACTTGATTGCTTTTATTAATTTAATTATATATAATAAAAAACTATTAAAGTATTTCTTTTAGGAATATTTTTTTCTTTTATAAGGAGGTTTTAATATATGAAAGAATTAGCAATAAAAATATTAATTCAATTATCAATAGATGAAGAAAAAAGGAAAAAGGCTTTAATATTTATAGTGTCAGTTGTTACAGGGCTATTAATGTTAATAGCCTTTTTTTTATATTTAATAACAAATCCTTTAGATATGTTTAAAGAATTTATTTTTGGAGATGAAATATTAGCAATAGAGCAATTTCAAAAAGACTATGGGTATAATCAAAGTATAGGTATTTATGATAAAGACTATATTGAAGGAAGTGGACAAGATTATGGAGATATAACTTTTACAGATAGTGAAATAAGTGTTGTATATTTTAATCAATTAGATGAAAATTATAAAAATCAATTATATGGTACAGATAAAGTCGGGACGCACGGATGTGGCCCGACTTCAATGGCTATTGTAGTATCTAGTTTAACAGGGCAAATATACGACCCTATCTATATGTGCAACTGGAGTGTTGAAAATGGATATTATGCTAAAGGAAGTGGCTCATATCATAGCTTAATACCAAATTGTTCAAAGGCTTTTGGACTTAATGTATAGGGACTAGGAAATGATAAGGCAAAAGTAGTAGACACACTTAATAATGGTAAGTTAGTAGTAGCTTTAATGAGTAAAGGAACATTTACAAATAGTGGGCATTTTATAGTATTAAGAGGTATAACAAGCGAGGGAAAAATACTTGTAGCAGACCCTGCTAGTTATAAAAGAAGCAAACAGCAGTTTGATATAGACTTAATAATAAATGAGGCTAGAAAAGGTGCTGGAGCAGGTGGAGCTTTTTGGAGTATATGGAATTAAAATAAAAATAAAAAAGTTGTCAAAAGGAGTTTAAAATTATGAAAAAGTCAGAAATAAAAAATATATTATATAAAAAAAATTTAAAAAGTAGACCATTAAGTATATTATTATATTTAATTGATAGAGCTAATAAAGATTTAGTTTGTTTCCCTAGTATAAAAACTATATCCAAAGACTTAAATATATCCGTTTCTACAACAAAAAGAGCTTTAAATTATCTTGTAGAAATAGGATATATTGAAAAAACACAAAGATTTTTAGATATAACAGGGAAACAAACATCTAACCTATATACAATAAATATAAATAATATAGAAAATGGTACACCTATAAAAGAAGTTAAAAATATTGAAGAAATAGAAAATATACAAAATAAAGAATATAATAAAAATATAGATGGTAATAATAAAAATACAATAAATGAAAATTTAACAATATTTGAAATAAATAATGAAATTTGTAATAGTAAATATAGTTTAATTAAAAAAGATAAATTAAAGAAAATAATACAAATGATATATGTTTTTAAAGATATAAAAGCATTAAAAAATGAACTGGAGAGGGGTTCATTTTTACACTACCTTTAACTTACAATATAACATTATATTAAAATTGAAATATAAGTATATAGATTCTAAAAAAATATAGAAAATAAGTTATAAATTTTGTATAATATAAAAGATAATATAAAAATAGTTTATTTAGGAGCTAGGAGCTATGTTGAGAAAAAGTAAGTATCATATATTTTATCAAATATCAGAAATTAATAAATTAATAAATAGTAAAGGGTATGAAAGATTAATACCTACTTTTTCATCTTCTGTTATGAAAGTGTATCCACATCAAATAGCTGAAACAATGTATGCACTAGATAGTAGAGAAAAAGGGTTAATACTAGGTAATGAGGCTGGACTTGGAAAAACATTTACATCAATGATTTTTATATCACAAAACTATATAGAGGGTAAAAAGATATTAATAGTTACACCATTATCATTAATAGGACAATGGAATGAATTAATGAATTACAATTTAACACTAGATTATAAAGTATTAACTGGAGAAGAAAAAGATACAGAAAATATATTTAATGATAAAGTTGTATTGACAACATATGAGTATTTAAACAATAAATTTGAATTGTTAAGACAAGCTAGATTTGATATAGTTATATTTGATGAAGCTCAAAGAGTAGGAAGTTTTTACAATGATAAAAATAAGTATATTAATGATTTAAGAGAAAGTATAAAAGATAGCTTTAAATTATTATTAACACCATTACCATTTGAAATAAATATATTAAAATTATATGGTATTATAAAATTTATAAATGAAGATGCTTTTAATGGAATGGATAAAGATACATTTTTTAAAAGGTATTACAAAAGAGAAGAAAATTATAATGAGTTATTAAATGAAGTAAATAGATATTGTTTTAGAACATTAAAAGGACAAGTAAAACACTATGTAAAAATACCAAATAGGATAATAAAGATGGTAAAATATAATTTTAATACAAAAGAACAAAAGCTATATACTATGATAGAAAACTATATCCAAATGGAAAACAAAAAGATATTTCCTAAAATGGAGCTATACGACTTAACATTAATGTTTACTAAAAATTTATCATCATCTATAAATAGCTTTTCAAATATGATAGAAAATGTAATAAAAAGAGCTGAAAGTATAGAAAATTGTAATGAAGAATTACAACAACTAAAAGATATATTGAAGCTTACAAAAAATATAAAATCAAGTGATAAGACTAAACAATTACAATTAATAATAAAAAATGTATTTAGTAGTTTAAAAAAAGTAGGAGCTAATAAAAAAGCTATTATATTTACAGAAAGTAAAATAACACAACAATATTTATATAATATTTTAAGTAGTAAATATAATGTATTAATGTTTAATGGGGATAATAGTAGAGAATATAGTATAATAGATAATTTTAGAAGAAAATTTGATATATTAATAGCAACAGATATAGCCTCTGAAGGCTTTAATTTAGATTTTTGTTGTTTTGTAATAAATTATGATTTACCTTATAATGTATTAAAGCTGGAGCAACGTATAAGCAGATGTCATAGGCAAGGACAAACATTTGATGTAGTAGTTGTAAATTTTTTTAATGAGAATAACTTTTATGATGTTCGTTTACTAGAACTTATAAATAAAAGGCTAAAACAATTTAATGGTATAATGGGAATGACAGATACTGTTATAGACTTTTCTGAAGATATGGAAATAAATTTGCGTACTAGAGAAGAAGTAGAAAAAGAATATAATAACATATTAGAAGATAACAGAGAAGAAAATATACAATTATTAGATAATACAGAAACAATAGTAAAATATGTATTTAATAAAGAAATAGAAGAAAAATATACAATAAATCCAGCATATTTAAAATATAAAAATGACTTTATAAACGACACTATATGGGAATTAGCAAAACTTATGTTAAAAGATGAAAAAGGCTTTAAATATGATGAAGAAACAAGAACAATAAGTATAATAAAAAAATACATACCTAAAAACATATATGAAATACAAACAGAAAAAGAAATAAAATACAGTATGTATGATAGGAGCATAGGTATAAGCCATCATAATTATTTAACCTTCACAAGTAATATTACACAAAAATTATTAAATAACTTTAAATTACAACTTAATAGCTTAAAAGGATATGCTAAAGTAAAAGTTAATAAAAATATAGAGCCTTGTTATATAGTAGGTTATAAAACACAAATAGAGCATTTACTATTTGCAACAAATATATTTTGTGAGTTTATAGGAGTTACTAAAACAGGTACAATATTAACAAATGAAATATGTGAAGAAATAATGTGTTTAAATGTAGATGAAGTTATAGAAGTAGATAATATAACTATTAAAAATATAGATGAAATAGAAAAACATTTAAACAAATCAAAATATGAAAAAATATTTATAAATGAAATAAACAAAAAGGAAGAAATAGAAGAAAATACTTTAAAAGAAGATTTAAAAGTACAAAAATTACAATTAAAAAGCAATATTAATAATTTAAAAACAGAATTAAACATATTAAAAGAACAACTTAACCAACCTATTAGTAAAATAGAAAAATTAAGCCTAAATAAAAAGATAGCATTAAAAGAAAATGAGCTTAAAAAATTAGAACAAGAATTATTTTTAGATGAAATAAGAATTGAAAATAATTATAATAATAGTGTTGAAGATTTAAAGGAAAAAGAAAAATTTAATGTAAATTTTCAAAGATTGTTTATTTTAGAAGTTTATTAACTATAAAATAAAAGGCAATTAAAACATACTTTATTTATAATTATATAATTAATTGCCTTTTGATATTAAAATTATTAATTTACTAAATTTTTAATATCTCCAAATATATTGTTATCTATACAATATATTCTATTTTTTATTAAATCAACATCTATATCACTAGAAGCAAAACTTAAAAATTTATCTTTAAATTTATTTTTTACAATATCAGAGTTTCTTCTAGCATATGTAATATTATTATTAAAAGCATATAATAATACTTCTTTATCTGGATTATTATATAAACTATTTATAATTTCTGACCATAAATGTTTATCTGTTTCTCCTAATGATAGCCCATAAATAATTATTATATCAGATTTTTCTATATAATTAGAAAAATCATTATAAAGTAAATCTTCTAAATGATTATCATATAAACTTTTTATAATAAATTTTTTATTATTATTATTTTCAAATAATTTTATATTTGATATTTGTGTTTCATCAGAAACACCTAAAATTATTGATTTATCTATTCGATTGTGAATATTAAATATATCAACTATTATATTATCATTATCATTATCAAAATTTGAAAGAATATTTAATAAAGTATTTGTATAATTAAAATTTATAAAGTTAAATATTATACTAGCTAAAAAATCTTTATCATATGTATTAGATGCTTTTTGAATTAAATACAAATAATCAAATAGGTTTTTGAATTTACTATTTATTATTATATTTTTAGATAAGAAATAATCTAAATTATAAAATATACTTGATAAACTATTATTAATTTTAGTTTTAGTTTCTTCTAGTGAGTAATTTATTTTAGATTGTTCGTTTTTTAAATAATCATTTAGCTTTTGACAAAAATCTTCCCAACAATCAATAAATAACTCATCTTGCCCTTCTTTAAAATTATCAGTATATTTACCAAAAGCTAATTCAGCATCAGCCCAAGTAGAAAGATTTTTCTCTATATCTTTTTTAAATTGTTTAATAGTATCATTATCATTTTTATCATCTTTTAAATAATGTTCTAAAAAATCTGTATATTTTGTTTTTAAGCCTAAATTTAAATCAAAGCCATTACCAATTAGGAATGTTATATTCATAGTTACCTCCTCAAAATTAAAATATTAGACTTCACTTTTAAATTTTATCATAGAGTTTTAAGATTTACAATACATATTATTACAAAAGAATGCAAAAAAAGACTACAAAAAAATACAAAAAACACTTTAAAAATACTTAAAAATATATTAATATATAGTATAGAAAAATATAAGGAGTGAAAAAAATGGACGGTTATTCAAAAGATATAGTAAAAGAGGATATAGAGAAATTAAAAAGTATATTTCCACAATGTGTAGTTGAGGGAAAAGTTAAGATAGACCAGTTATTAAATATATTAGGAGAATATGATGAAAAAGATTTTGAAAAGTATGAATTTACTTGGAAAGGTAAAAATGAATGTTATAAAGTAGCAAGAGAAAGAACAAAAGCAACATTATTACCTTGTGAAAGTGAAAGTGTAAATTTTAATGATACAGAAAACATATACATAGAGGGGGACAACCTAGAGGTATTAAAAATATTACAACAAGGCTATTATAACAAAATTAAAATGATATATATAGACCCTCCATATAATACAGGAAATGATTTTGTATATGATGATAATTATGAAGATAGTTTAGAAAACTATAAAAATATAATAAGTAGTATAAATAAATCTAATCCAGAAACAAGTGGACGTTTTCATACAAATTGGCTTAATATGATGTTTCCACGCTTAATGTTAGCACACACACTATTAAAAGATGATGGTGTTATTTTTATTAGTATAGATGATAATGAAGTTGATAATCTTAAAAAATTGTGTAATGAAATTTTTGGAGAAGAAAATTTTATAGGTATAATAACTTGGGGTAAAAAAAGAAAAGGAAGTTTTTTATCAAAAAATATAGTTAGTCTAACAGAATACATTTTAGTTTATTCAAAAAATATAGAAAAGTTAAGAGGTATTTATGGAGGACAAGCTAGTAATAATGAATCTCAACCTATAATAAAAAGAACAAATAAAATTTCAATATTAGAAATACCAGAAAATATTATTCACACTAAACTTGAAGATGGTATTTATAATAAAGGAATTTATGGTGATGAGCTAAATCCAGTTGAATTATTAAATGATGTTATAGTTAAAAATGGTAAAATTATAAATAAATTTAGTATAAAAGCACCATTTGTTTGGTCTCAAGAAAACTTTAATAATCAATTACAGAAAGGTTGTAAATTTGTTATTAATACAATAAATTTTCAAATTCGTGTTTTTAAAGTTTTTGATATAGATGATTTTAAAGGGTTCGGAAGCTATATTAATGGTATTGATATTAAAGGTACAAATGAAGACGCATATGAAGAATTAGAAAATTTATTTAACATAAAAAAATTATTTGATTATTCTAAGCCTTCAAATTATATTAAAATGTTGGTTGATGCTGGTTGTCATTTTGAAAAAGATGATATAATACTAGACTTTTTTAGTGGTTCGGCAACAACAGCCCACGCAGTAATGCAACTTAATGCTGAAGACGGTGGCAATCGTAAATATATAATGGTTCAATTACCAGAATTATGTGGAGAAAAAACAGAGGCTTACAAAAATGGTTACAAAAATATATGTGAAATAGGTAAAGAACGTATTAGACGAGCTGGACAAAAAATTAAACAAGAAATAGAAGAAAATAATAAACAATTAAAGTTAGATGAAGAACTTAAAAAAATACCAGATATAGGCTTTAGGGTGTTTAAACTAGATAGTACAAACTTTAATAAATGGAATGTTTCTTTAAAAATTGAAGAAGATTTACAACATTTTTTAAATAATACTAAAACTCTTGTAAATGGAAGAACAGAAGTAGATGCTATTTTTGAAATACTTATAAAAAATGGATTTCCTTTAACAGAAAAAATTTATAGTTTAGATATAGATAATTATAAATTTTATTACATAAGTGAAGATTGTTTAGTTATGATTTGTTTTGAAGAAAATATTCCTATTGAAGTTGTTGAAAAAGCTATTGAATATGCACCTTCTAAAATGGTATTTAGTAGAAAAGCATTTAAAGATACCTCTGAAATGGTAACAGCTAAACATATTATTAGTAAAGAGTTTTCTTATGCTCAAATAGAGGTTGAGTTTTTATAAGGAGGGTTATAAAAAAGTGAAAATTAAATTTAAAGAACAAGAATTTCAAAAACAAGCTATTCAAAGTGTTATAAATTTGTTTAATGGACAAAATAAACAAGATTATACTACAACATATAACAATAATGATATACAAACAACTTTTTTATCAAATGATATAAATTTGAATTATATAAATATACCTAATGAAAAAATAGTTGAAAATATGAAAAGAGTACAAAAACAAAATATGTTACAAACTACAAACGATACACAAAATAACACTTTTTGTATAGAAATGGAAACAGGAACAGGTAAAACTTATACTTATACAAAAACTATTTTTGAACTTAATAAAAAATATGGTTTTAAAAAGTTTATTATAGTTGTACCTAGTATTGCTATTAAACAAGGTGTGTTTAAATCTTTTCAAATATTAGAAGATGAACTTAAAAAATATAATGAACCTTATAACTTTTTCATTTATAATTCTAGTAAATTAAATCAAGTTAAAAATTTTGCTACTTCTAATAATATTGAAATTATGATTATCAATATAGATGCTTTTAAAAAAGATGAAAATATTATAAATCAAGATAATGACAAATTAGCTAAAGCACCTATTGAATATATTAAACAAACTAATCCTATTGTTATTATAGATGAACCTCAATCGGTGGATAATACAGAAAAATCTAAAGAGGCTATAAGCTCACTTAATCCTTTAGCAATTTTAAAATATTCTGCTACTCATAGAGAAAAAATTAATCTTATTTATCGATTAACACCAGTTGACGCTTTTCAAATGGGTATAGTTAAAAGTATTTCTGTTGCTAGTGTTTCTTCTTCACAAGACTTTAATACCCCTTATTTGAAACTTTTAGATGTTTCTATGGATAATGGGGTAACTGGGGGTATAAACTTTAGGGCTAAAATAGAATTAGATATATTAAAAGATGGTAAAATTACAAGAACTAAAAAAATACTAAAACAAAATGATGATTTAGAACTTATTACTAACAGACCAGAATATAATGGTTATATTATTACTAATATAGATTGTACCGAAAATAATGAACATATAGAATTTGCTAATACTCAAACTTTAAATTTAGGTAAATCAATAGGTGATATAGATGAAGATTTAATTAAAAAAGAACAAATTAAAAAAACTATACAACAACACCTTGAAAAAGAACTTACTTGTCTAAATTCTGGTATTAAAGTTTTATCTTTATTTTTTATCGATAGAGTAGATAAGTATAGGCTAGATAATAACCAAAAAGGTATATATGCTCAAATGTTTGAAGAATGTTATACAGAACTTATAAATTTACCTAGATATGAAATATTAAAAGAAAAATTTAATCAACCATTAGATAAAATACATAATGGTTACTTTTCTAAAGATAAAAAAGGTAATTTTAAAAATACTAAAGGAGAAAGTATTGAAGATGATAATACTTATAAAACTATTATGCAAGATAAAGAGTATTTATTATCTTTTGAGTGTCCTTTAAGGTTTATTTTCTCTCATAGTGCTTTAAAAGAAGGCTGGGACAATCCTAATGTTTTTCAAGTTTGTACCCTTATTGAACAAAAATCTAAATTTAGTGCAAGACAAAAAATAGGTAGAGGCTTAAGACTATGTGTAAATCAAGATGGGGAGCGTGTAGAAGATAAATCTATTAATACATTATGTGTTATAGGCAATGAAAGATTTGAAGATTTTGCTAAAAACTTGCAAAAAGAAATTGAAGAAGAAACTGGTATAAAATTTGGTAGTATTGATATATCTAATTTTATTGGTATTACTTATGATGAAACAATTATACAACAAGTTAATATAAAAAATGATGAAGCTACTGAAATTTTAAATCACTTTGAAAAAGTAGGTTATATTGACAATAATGGTAATATTGATAATGAAAAAGTTAAAAATGATATTGAAGACGACTTTTTTAATATTCCAGAAAAATTTGAAAATGTTAAAAAAGAAGTTGAAACTATATTTAAAAACAATAAAATTGAAAGTATTAATACACAAATATTAACTAATATTACTTATCAAAAAATTACTAAAGAAGAAAAAACAACAACAGAAGATGATGCAAGAGAAATTTATCAATCATTTAAAGATAATAAATATATTGATAATAAAGGACAAGGTACAACCACTTTAAAACAAGATTTAGAAACAGGTAATCTAAAATTACCAGAAAGATTTGAAAATGCTAAAAATAATATAAATAATATTGTTTTAAAATCTACTATGAAATTACCTATTAATAATGCTAATAAGCAAGTAGTAGTTAAATTAAATAAACAAGTTTTAGTAAGTCCAGAATTTTTAGAACTATGGGAAAAAGTAAAATATAAAACAAAATACAGATTTAAACTAGATGAAGAAGCATACAAAAAAGAATGTATTGAAAAATTAAAGGAAATGCCTAAAATACATAAAATTAGAATTGTAACAAAAAATGCTAATATTAGTATAAAAAAAGATGGTGTTTATTCTGAAGAACAGTTTAAACAATTTACAAATGTAGAATATAAACAATTTAATCCAACTTTAGAAAATTTATGGGAAATAGCTGAAAAATCTTCAGTACATATAAATTTAGTTTTAGAAATTCTTTCTGAAAGTGGAAAGTTAAATGAAATTTATAATGACCCTATAAAGTTTATAGAACAAGTAACGGATGTTCTTAAAGAGGTTCAAGATAAAACTGTTGTTGATGGTATATACTATATAAAAAATGATAATGAAGAATATTATATACAAGAAGTTTTTGATAAAAATGAAATAATTGCGTACTTAAATGAAAAAACAGTTAAAATTGAAAATAATAAAACACCTTATGATTATATAGTTTGTGATAGTGAAACAATAGAAAAAAGTTTTGTTAAACAACTCGATAATGACCCTAATGTAAAAATGTTTTTTAAATTCCCTTCAAAATTTAAAATAGATACTCCTATTGGGAGCTATAATCCAGACTGGGCAGTATATAAACAAGAAAATAATACAGAAAAACTTTATTTTGTTATAGAAACTAAAGGCAGTACAAATAGCTATGATTTAAGAATTAAAGAAAATTTGAAAATAAAATGTGGTAAAAAACATTTTGAAGCACTACAAACTAATATTGATTTTGAAGTTAGGAATAGTTGGATATAATCTTATAAATAAAATCATTATTATAAAAATTTAAATTTATGTAAAAAAATGTAAATAAATGCTTTAAAATGTCTTTAAAATAGTATATAATATATGTAACAATTAGTGTTATATATTTATTTTAAGGACAAATATGTGTAAATATTATTTTAAATTTATTTATAATAAAAATATATTTTATATATTATTTAAAAAGGCAACTAATAATTATTTATTAGTTTGCCTTTTTTTGTGTCTTATAAAGTCTAAAATAGTATTAAAAATAAGAAGTCCTCCTGTTTTTTATTTTGAATTTAATAGCAAAATAGAAAATTTTAGGAGGACAAAAAAATGGATTATATATTTTTTAATGGTAAAAAAATAAAAGTTAGTGAAAAAGTTAAAAAGGCTTATTATAAAGATAAATATAAAGAAAGATATTTTATGAAAAAATTAAAACAAGATAAGATTTTAATAGATACAGAAAATGAAGAAATTAAAATTTTAAAAAGTAGAGAATGTTATATTGAAAATTTAAAAGAATTTAATTTTGAAGTAAGTGATGATTTTAATTTAGAACAATTTGTAATATTAAAAATTGAAATAGAAAAATTGAGAAAAGCTTTAAAATTATTAAAAGATAATGATTTATACATAATAGAAAATATATATTTTTTAAATAAAAGTAAAAGAACAGTAGCTAATGATTTAGGTATTTCACATACAACTTTAATTGAAAAAGAAAAAAGAATATTAAAGCAATTAAATAAACTATTCTTATCTATACAAGATGTATAAAATTATAAATATAAAAAAATAAATTTTGTTTAATTTTTTACCCTACCAAAAGGTAATTTTATTTCCTTATATATATAGAGGGGTATTTTTTGCCTTTATATGAACATTGAAAATTAAATAGACAGTATAACAAATACAAAGTTAAATAAATGGAGCAACATATTAAAACACGCTTGACGAGAAATGTTTGTAATAATAAGGTTTGTGATAAACTAATTGCCAAGATATTTATTTAATATAATGATACTTCTACATAGTCTTAACTTATCGTATAGAGTGTAGTCCGTCAGTTAGGGGGAAATCCAAAGGGGGGTTATGGTTGTCTATCTAATCAATAGACCGTTTGTTATATTATAAAAAAGTAAAAAACAGGAAGACTACAAAACAAGCTATAAAGATATTAATATAATATTTGTAATAATTAAAATAGCTTGTTTTGTATTAAATATAAATCTTTTTTTAAGTATAAAACAAAATGTATTTTATATTTAAAAATTATTTTATATTTTAGAATAATTATAACAATAATCAAATATATTAAATTAAAAAAAGGAGAAGAATTTATGAAAAATAAATTTAATATATCAAAAGAAGAATTAGAAGATTATAAAAATATTGATTTTAAAAAATTAAAAAATATGGATATAAATAGTATAAGATTAGAAGATTTAAAAGATATTAATGATATAGAAATTGATGATAGCTTACCATATGAATTAAAAGTTTTAAAATTTATACAACAAATAAAAAATCCATATTTTTTTAAAGTAGGTGATGTTATAGTAAATAGTGCTTATAATGAGCCTAAAGAGAATATTTACATTGAAGACTGTTTAAATAAATAAAATATAATTATAAAAATCAACTAGACATATGAAAAAATTTATGATATACTTTCAAAAAATAAGACGTATCAAAACTCTAGTTGATTTTTTTGATTAAAAATAATCAATTGGGAGTGTTAGAAATGAAAAAGTATAAAGTTTCAATGTACTTAAGAATATCTCGTGAGGATAATAATAAAAACGAAAGTGAAAGTATAATAAATCAAAAATCTATGATACAAACTTTTATTAATGAAAGAGAAGACTTAGAATTAGTTTCTATAAAAATTGATGATGGTTATAGTGGTGGAAATTTTGAACGACCAGCTTTTAAAGAACTAATGGAAGAAATAAAATCTAAAAAGGTAAATTGTATTATAGTAAAAGATTTTTCTAGATTTGGACGTAATTTTGTTGAAGTAGGAAAATATATAGAAGAAATTTTTCCTTTTTTAGGTATTAGATTTATATCTATTAATGATGGATATGATAGTATTAAGAATAATTCAGAACAAAGTTTAATAGTACCTTTTAAAAATCTTATAAATGATGTTTATTTAAGAGATATATCAATAAAAGTAAGAACTCAATTAGATTCAAAGAGAAAGAACGGAGAATTTATAGGTTCTTTTGCACCATATGGATATTTAAAAGACCCTAACAATAAAAATAAATTAATTATAGATGATTATGCCTCAAAAATAGTACAAGAAATATTTGAAATGAAACTAGAAGGTTATACTCATACTAAAATAGCTGAAAAATTAAATAATAGAGGTGTTTTATCTCCAATAGAGTATAAAAAACATATAGGTTTAAACTTTAAAAATAGTGCAAAATCTAAAAAAGCCTCTTTATGGAGTCATAAAACTATAATTGACATTTTAAAAAGTAAAGTTTATATAGGTATATTAGAACAAGCAAAATTTACATCTTTAAATTATAGAGTTAAAAAGTTAGTTAAAAATCCTGAAGAAAAATGGCTAATTTGTGAAGATACTCATCTACCAATAATAGATAAACAAACTTTTGAAATTGTGCAAAGTCTTATGCTTTCTGATACAAGAGTAGCACCTAATAATGAAAAAGTATCTTTATTTTCTGGTATTTTATATTGTGCTGACTGTGGAAGAAGTATGGTAAGGAAAAATTTTGGTACAAAAGAAAATAGAAATATTAATTATGTTTGTTCTGGTTATGTTAAAGGTAATGGTTGTACTAAACATTCTATAAAAGAAACAGTTATAAAAGAAACTATATTAAAAACAATAAATTTACATATTAAAACTTTAATAGATACTGAAAAAGTTATAAAAGATATTAAAAAATTACCTTTTAGTGAAAAACAAATTGAAAATATCAATATAAATATTAGTACGGGAAAAAAAGAAATTGATAAATTAAAACAACATAAATTTAAAATATATGAAGATTACAAAAATGAAATATTAGATAAAGATGAATATATTAAATATAATAACATAATAGAACAAAAAATTAATAAACTTGAAGATGGTATAAAAGATTTTGAACTTAAATTAAATGATTTAATTAATGGAGATAAACAAGAATTAGAGCTAAAAGAATATATTAAGAAATATAGAAATATTAAGGAATTAGATAGAAAATTACTTGTTTGTTTAATTAGTAAAATTTATGTTTATGAAAATTTAAGGATATGTGTAAAATTTAGATTTGATGAGCAGTATGGAGAAATAATCAACCTTTTAAATAATTTAAAAGATTTAAAGGAGGTTATTTAATATGGCAAGAAAAAGTAGAGTACACTTACAATTAAATTTAAATAATCCTAAAAAATCTTTTCAAGTTGGAGCTTACGTTCGTCTTTCAATTTTAAATAATAATACAGATGATGAAAATACTATTGAAAATCAAAAAAATATAATTTTAAATTATATAAATAATAATAATGATTTTGAATTAGTAAAATTTTATGAAGATAATAATAAAACAGGTACAAACTTTAATAGAGAAGGCTTTGAAAGTCTTTTAGAAGATATAAAACATAAAAGAATAAATTGTATAATAGTAAAAGATTTATCTAGATTTGGACGAGATTATAAAGAATGTAGTAATTATATTGAAAATATATTACCATTCTTAAATATAAGGTTTATAGCTATAAATGATAATTTTGATAGTGCAAATATTAAAAATAATGATATATTATCAATGCACCTTAAAAATATTGTTAATGAACTATATTCAAAAGATATTTCAAAAAAAGTTTCTTCTGCTTTACAGTCTAAAAGAAAAAAAGGACAATATTTATGTACTATTCCTACTTATGGGTATTTAAAAGACCCTAAAAATAAAGGGAAAGTAATAGTTGATGAAAAAGCAAGTGAAGTTGTTAAAAAAATTTTTGATTGGCGTTTGCAAAATAAAAGTTATAATGAAATATTATTGGAACTTGAAAAGTTAAATACTATATTGTCAAGACAGGAAATTAAAACATTATTAAAAAAGGCTGAAATCTAGCTGAAAATTCCATTCTATTTTTATTTTAGATTTATTATAAATATATATTTTTTTTACAAATAAGTCTACCATTTCATAGGTTAATTTATCCTCATATATGACTTTTTCTATACCATCTAGTTTTATATATCTTCTTGTTTCATTTTTTAAACTTTCTATTTTTTTAGTTATATTTTCTTTTCTGGTTTCTATATCTTTGCGACTTGACAAATATTGTTCCTTGTCCATATTCTCATTTAAATATAACATATAAAGTTCATCTTTTTCATCTTCAAGTTGTATTAATTCTTTTTCAAGTATTTTCAATTCATTTTTTGTATTATTATTGTTTTTGTTTAATATATCAAATGCTATTTTTTGAATACCTTTTAATACAACATTTTCAAGAACCTCTTTTTCAATTACATTATGTTTACAATTATCATTATATTCATAATTTCTTGTCCTACAAAAATATGTTTTACTAGAATTATATAAAGAATAACCACAATAGCCACAATATAACTTATATGCAAAAATATTTTTTCTTTCTCTGATTTTTGTTGTCTTTCTTGTAGTTAGCATATCTTGTACCTTATAAAAATCTTGTTTATTTATAATACCAGTATGACAATCCTCTACTACAATCCAATCATTTTTACTGTTTGTTACTTGTTTATGCCTAGTTTTTATATTTCTACTTGTTCTTAAATACTCTATTGTACCAATATAAACTTTATTGGACAATATTTCTCTAATATGTTCCCTTTTCCATAAGTTTTTAGCATTTACTGTTTTGTTTATAAAATCTAATCTTGTTTTAACATTATTTTCATTTAATTTTTTAGCTATCTCTAAACAACTGTTTCCATCTAAAAATAAATTAAAAATATTTTTAACTATTAAAGAAGTTTCTTCATCTATTTCTAATTTACCTTTTTGTTCTTTAGATTTTTTATAACCAAAAGGGGCAGTATAAGCTAAATAATTTCCTTGCTTAGCTTTATTTATTTTACTACTCATTATTTTACTAGATAAATCTTTAGAATAATAATCATATATTATACTTTTAAAATTTATATCAATATCATTTAAATTGTATTTTGAATTTTTACTATCAAAATTGTCATTTATAGATATAAACCTTACATTAAAAAATGGTAATATATTTTCTAAATAGTTTACAACCTCTATATAGTTTCTTCCAAATCTAGATAAATCTTTTACTATTATACAATTTATTTTATTTTCTTTTATATCTTCAAATAGTGTTTGTATGCTAGGTCTTTTAAAGTCTGTTCCAGAAAAACCATCATCTACATATTCAACTACTTTAAAGTTTTTAAATTCATCTTTTTTAGTTATAAAATTTTGTATAATATGTCTTTGACTTTCTATACTGTTACTTTCAGCTTTTTCACATTTGTTTTTATCTTCATTTGAAATTCTTAAATATATAGCTATTGAATAGTTAGAAGCCATTTAAAACACCTCCCAACCATTTAAATAACTTTTAATTTCATTAAATCTATCACAAAATTTAAAAGCTATTTTTAACTTTTTATCATTATATATAACTATTTCATCTATTAATTTTAATATCATTTCTTTAGTTAAAATTTCTTTATCTTCAAAAATTAAAAAGTCATTAATAAAATTTTTATCATTAAATCTTTCTTCAATTTTATTTAAGTCCTCATTTAATTTTATTAATTCATCTTTTAGTTTTAGTTCTTTTTGCTTATAATTATTTTTATTATAAATATAATCCTCTTTGTTTAATACATTTTCTAAATAATCATTATACATAATATGATATATATTATTGATATTGTCTATTTCAAAATTTATTTTATTTATTTTATCTTTTATACACTTTTTCTCTAATTCAAATTTATGTAAATACTTTTTACTTTTAACTATTTCACTTAGGTTTTTAGCCAGTTTTAATTGTAATTTTATAGTTTCCAAAATAACATTTAAAATTATTTCTTCTTTTACACTTTTAAAATTACATCTATCTTTGTATTTTAGCTTATTAGAACATGCAAATCTTTTATCTACATAATTTTTTTTAGTATTTTTAACTAATCTAATATTTTTGCCACAATAACCACATTTTATAATTCCCTTTAAAATATTTTCATCATTAATATTTGTATTGTGTTCTTTAAAATATTTTTGTTTTAACTGATTATTTATATCTTGTACTTGGTTAAATGTATATTCATCTATTATAGGTATATGATTATTATGTATAACTACCCATTCTTCTTTAGGTAAAGCTATTTTTTTATGATTATTACCTATTGTTTGAATAGTTTTTCCTTGAGTTAAATTGCCTATATAAAAATCATTATTTAAAATTCGATGGATACATTCTTTATTCCATTTTACATTAGCATATTTATCTGTTTTAAAAAGTCCCAAATTATAAAAATGCTTATAAGGTGCATCTATATAATACTGTTATAATAAGACTTAATCAAAAAACATTGAAAACTAGGGATTTTTGATTAAGTCTTATTTTTTATATAAAATTTTATAAAGGAGTGTAAATATATGAGCAAAGTTATAGCAATAGTTAATGAGAAGGGGGGCGTTGGTAAAACAACAACAGCAACAACAATATCGTACTTATTAGGTAAACAAGGCAAAAAAGTTTTACTTATAGATTTTGATGGACAAGCTAATTCTACAATGATAATGGGAGATAAAAATCCTAACGAAATAGAGATAACTATTTCAACACTTATAAATAAAGTTATAACAAAAGACAGCTTACCACAAAAAGAGGACTACATAATAAAAAATAAAGGTATTGATTTAATACCTGCAAACTCAAATCTTTTCACACTTGAGAGAAATTTATGTAACATAAACTTTAGAGAGTATATTTTACAAAGTTTAATAGATGAAATTAAGATTGATTATGATTACATAATTATAGATTGTATGCCACAAATAGGTACACCTATGATAAATGTTATGATGGCGTCAGATAGTCTTATAATACCAACACAAGCAGAAATATTATCGGCAAAAGGTTTGTCAGAACTTGTAAAACACTATCTAACTATAAAAAATATAAATAGAAAATTAAGTATAGACGGAATTTTAATAACAATGGATACTAAAAATACTATTGCATCTAAAGAAGTTAAAAAGATATTAAATGAAAGCTTTAAACAACATATAAATATTTTTGATATAGTTATACCGAGAAGTACGAAAGTATCAGAGGCAAATATATATAAACAAACTATATGCGAATATATGCCAGAAAATGCAGTATCAAAAGCATACGAGCAATTAGTACAGGAGATGATGAAAATTGAATAACAAAATAGAATTAGATGACTTTAACACAATGTTAAATTTTGCTACAGGGCAAGTTAAAGCATATGGAGAGCCAGAAAAAATTGAAATAGAATTATTAAAACATTTTCCAAACCATAAATTTAAACTTTACACAGGTAAAAGGCTTGAAGATATGATAGAAAGTATTGAACAATATGGCGTTATTGTTCCGATAGTTATCTGGAAAAATGAAAATGAGTTTATTATATTAAGTGGGCATAATCGTGTTGAGGCTTGTAAAAAACTAGGGTTAGATGAAATACCTTGTATTATAAAAGAAGATTTAACAATGGAAGAAGCAACTCTTATTGTTACAGAAACAAACTTTATGCAACGTTCATTCAGTGATTTGTCCCATTCTGAAAGGGCATATACATTAGAACAACATTATAAAGCTTTAAAGTGTCAAGGTAAAAGAAATGACTTGTTACAAGAGATAGGCAATCTTATGAAGAATACAACAGAAATTACTAACAGTAATGAAAATAAAGCATTATCAAAAGTAGGAAATGAATATTCTTTGTCTAAAAATACAATAGCAAGATATATGAGGTTAGCTAAGCTTAATCAAGATTTATTGCATAAAGTTGATGATGAAACATTGCCTATAAGAGTTGGATATAACATTTCATTTATAGAAGATGAAAAAATACAAAGTAGAATAAATTTATTGTTAAATGAAGGCATTTCAATAAATATTGAAAAAGCAGAAAAACTTAAAAATCTATATAAAGACTATAAATTAAATGTTGACAATGTTGAATATTATTTAAAAAATAATGAAGAAAAGCCTAAAAGGACAAGGGCTAAATACATTAAAATAAGCAACGATATAACAAGCAAATATTTTGATAAAAAGTGTAAACAAGAAGAAATAGAAGATGTTATAGATAAAGCTTTAGAAATGTATTTTACTAGCCAAAACTAGTGGCACAAATGTAACATAAAAACTCTATATGCCTTGAAAATGGCTATATACACAACTTGTTCCCCAATGGGGAACAAGTTAAAATAAAGGAGTGATTACTATAAATAAGCAAAAAATTGAAGAACTAAAAAATCAATACAGGCAAGCACTTGATAACATAAATACAGAAGAAGATTTAAAAAGTTTGCTTGATACTGCTATAAAATTTAATAAATATCCATTTGATAACATTGTACTTATCCATAACCAAAACCCAGATGCAGAGTTTTTAGCGACAATAGATGTATGGAATAATCAAGTTGGCAGATATGTAAACAGGGGTACAAAAGGCTTAGCAGTTTTAGAGGTTGAAAATCCAAAGCCAACTTTTAAATATTTATTTGAACTAAAAAATACAAATGGTAGTTATGCAAGTTATAAAAAAGTATTAGATTATAAATGGGAGGTTAAAGAAGAAGATACCTCTCAAATTGTAAAAAATCTTAATAAGAAAAATGGTACAAATTATGAAAAGATAAGAGAATATTTATACTATACATTAGTAGAAAAAATAGCTCAAAAAGAAGATGAGTACATAGGTAATCTTGAAATTAATGAAAGGCAAAAGTCAGATGTAGCCAATATATCTTTAAGTTGCCTTGAATACATATTATTTAAAAAATGTAACTTAGAATACACTTTTCCGAATAACTTAAATTTTGATAGTATAAAAGATATGAAAGTATTCTCAAAAATGGGAAGTTTTGCAACTGATATTTCAAGAGAAATTTTAAGGGAGATTTTTATACAAGTAAAAATAATTGAAAAGGAAAAAGAACGCAAAGGAGAATTAACAAATGGACGAGAAACTGAAAGAAGCAATGAAGAAAGCCATAGCAGAGGGCAGAACGATGATAGAAACAACACTAACAGGTTGGGAGATAGAGTACTTCGAGGACGAGGCGACAGGACTATGGTATCCGATGTTGGCACTGGAGGAGGAGGTGGAGATAGAGCCGAGCCAAGTGCCTTATGGGGTGATGTGGAAGGAGTATCTAACGGAGAACAAACGCCACGAGATAACAACATTAGTAATGATAGGGGAACTGAACAAGAGAATGTTAGAGATACAGGAAATGGCAGAGAACTTCAAAGAGAAAAGGATACAAGAGTTGTTGGAGAAACAACCAATGCCATCATCGGACAAGACACTAGAGAGAGCCAACCATCTAACACAGATACACCAAATAGCAGAAGAAATGACAATCAAGGAGATAATAGAGAAAGTAGTATAGATGAAAAAATTGAATATGTAAAATCAAAAATAGGTACAGAAATAAATTTAGGGGATAGAAATTTTACTATTTATAGAGTAAATGATTTTTTAAATGAAGTTGAGTTGTTGCCACAAAATGTTTCTTATCCAATTTTTAGGGCAGAGCCTATCGAATATATATACGATTTATTAAAAGAATTAGAAAATATTAAAGAGCCAGAAGAAGAAGGCTCTTTTTTTGTACCTAAAAATGAAGGTATAGCAAATTTAGAAAAACAAGAAGAATATGTAGAAGATTTTGAAAATGAACTAGAAGAAGTAGACGAAATAGGCGACTACAATATACCTGATGAAATTGTCCAAATGGCACAAGATATATCTAATGAAGAAATCTTTGAAAATCAGTATTATGACAATGAAATAACAGAAGATTTTAGCCTTGATGATACAAAAAGTGGTAACTACATTTATGAAGAAGAACATAACCTATATGACGGTGGAGTAAAAACAAAGTGCAATACAAATATTGAAATAATTAAATTATTAAAAGAGCTTGAGCAACAAGACAGACTAGCAACACCTGAAGAACAAAAAATACTTGCAGGATATAATGGTTTTGGTGGGCTTGCAAACGCACTAACACCAAATAAAATAGGTTTTGAAGAACAGTACAAAGCTTTTAAGGAACTTCTAACAGAAGATGAGTTTAAATCGGCACAAAAATCAACAACAACGGCTTTTTACACAGAACAAAAAATCATTAAAGAAATTTACAACTGTTTAATGGCAAATGGTTTTAAAGAGGGGAGAATACTAGACCCAAGTATGGGGACAGGAAACTTCTTTTCTGTTCTTCCTAAAGAAATGAAAAATTCAAGTCTTTATGGAATAGAAATTGATAATATATCAGGAAGAATTGCAAGGCAGTTGTATCCAAATGCAAACATTGAAATAAATGGTTTTGAAGAAACAAACTTTAAAAATAACTTTTTTGATTTAGCTATATCAAATATACCTTTTAATAATCTTCAAATAGACGATAAGGACTATAACAAATATAACTTTAAAATACACGATTATTTTATAGCAAAAATGATTGATAAGGTTAGGGCAGACAGTATTGTTGCAGTTATTACAACAAAAGGAACTCTTGATAAAAAGGATATAAGTGTAAGAAAATATATAAACGAAAGAGCCGAATTTTTAGGAGCAATAAGGCTACCAAACACGGCTTTTAAACAGGTGGCAGGAACGGAAGTTACATCTGATATAATCTTTTTAAAGAAGAGAAAAGAGCCACTTTTGGAAATAGAAAATAACGCAAGTTGGCTTGAAATAGGCGAAAATGAAAATGGAATACCGATGAATAAGTATTTCATTAAAAATTCTCATATGGTGCTTGGGAAAATGGTTTTTGATGCAGGTATGTATGGAGATGAAAAAGCCACGGCTTGCAAACCTTATGAAGATGTTGACTTGTATTCAATACTTAATTATGCTATGAAATATATTGAGTTTGATTATGAAGCTATTGAATATGAAATAGAAGAAAATACAAATAAAATTGAAATAGAAAATGACATAAGAAACTTTTCGTATGGAATAATTGACGATGAAATATATTTTAAAGAAGATAATGAACTTATCAAGCAAGATATAAATAATAAAAATAGAGATAGGCTAAAAGGCTTGATTGAAGTTAATAATTTATTGAGAAATATTATTGATTTTCAAACTTCTGAAAAGATAATACAAAATTACACTATTGAACAGTATGACAAAACACTAAAAGAAAAAATTGAAAATTTAAACACAGTTTATGATGATTTTGTTAAAAAATATGGCTATGTAAATAGCAAAGAAAATACAAAAATATTTGCTAAAGATATAGGGCAACCACTTTTACTTTCAATAGAAAAAGAAATAAAAAATACAAAAGACTTTGAAAAAACAGATATATTTTACAAACCAACAATAAGAATAAAACAAAATGTAATTATAGAAAATGCAGATGACGCACTGAAAGTTTGCCTTAATGATATAGGGCGAGTTGATATTTCTTATATGAAGCAACTTTATCATAAGCTTGAAGATGAAATTATACAAGAGCTAGGCGACAAAATATTTAGGCAACCTGCTTTTTATGATGAAGAAAATAAGTATGAAGGATATGTAACGGCAGATGAATATTTAACAGGATATGTTAAATAAAAATTGTTACTTGCTAAAGATATTGCAACGCATTTGCCAGAATTTCAAAAAAATGTACAAGCTCTTGAAAAGGTGCAACCGACACCTTTAAAGCCAGAAGAAATAGGCTTTACACTAGGTTCAACTTGGATACCAAAAGAAATTTATAAAAACTTTATTGATGAAACTTTGGAGCTTACAAATTTTCAAAAAAGTTATATAAAGCTTAATTACTATGAATTAGCAAATGAATATTTTCTTGAAAATAAGAAAAGTGGTACAAACTTAAAATGCATTGAAACATATGGTACAAAAAGGAAAAATGCATTTGAAATAATAGAAGATACGCTAAATCTTCGCCCTGTTAAAGTAAATGATAAAAAAGAAGTTTTTGATGAAAAAACTAACAAGATGAAAAAAGTTTATGTTATAAATCACGAAGAAACAGTGCTTGCAAAAGCAAAGCAAGAACAACTAAAAAATGAGTTTACAAACTGGGTGTTTAGAGATAGTAACAGAGTTGATTATCTTACTAACATATACAACGAAAAATTTAACAACTATGTAACTAGAACTTATGATGGTAGCAACCTAGAACTACCTAATATGTCGTCAGAAATAGAGCTTAGAGATTATCAAAAAAATGTAATAGCAAGGGCTATTTATTCTAATTCAAATGTGCTTATTGCTCACGAAGTTGGGGCAGGCAAGAGTGCGACACGTTCGTAACTGAAAAGGTTACGCACAAGTCTTAAAAAAAAAGACT
>CAMMIW010000019.1 GCA_946497035.1 uncultured Eubacteriaceae bacterium
GGTTGTTTAATTCACTTTATATGATTATTTAGTTTTCAATGTTCAATTATATTGGTTATTTATTTTCACTAACTTTTCATCCGCTAGTTACTTATTATATTATAACCAATTTTTTCATTTTGTCAAGCCTTTTTTTAATATTTTTTATTTTATTTTTCGACTTGTTTTTCATCGCTTTAACGACCAGACTATCTTATCACATATTAAAATACTTGTCAAGAATTTTTTTCATCTTTTTTACATTTTTGCTATTTCTTAACTATCTTGCGTTAGCGACTTATTCATAATATCATACATAAAGTATAATGTCAATAATTTTTTTATATTTTTATAAAAAATTAAAAAAATTATTTTTAAATTATTTAAATTAGTATTATGGAGCTATAAAAAAGTGCTAACATTTTATATTATTAGCACTTTTTTTAAAATTATTCTTCTATATTTTCTTCTTTTTGAGAGTCTACTTCTTTAATACTTAAGCTAATTTTTTTGTTATCAGTATCTATTTCTGTAATTTTAGCTTTAACAACTTGACCAATAGTTAAAGTTTCTTCCGCTTTAGCTATATGCTTTTGACAAATTTGAGAAATATGAACAAGTCCATCTACACCTTCCTCTAATTCAACAAAAGCACCAAAATCTACAAGGCGAACTACTTTCCCCTCTACTACATCTGAAAGATGATATTTATCTTTAGCTAAAACCCACGGATTTTTATCCGCATCTTTTAAAGAAAGAGAAATTTTATTTTTATCTTTATCCACTTCTAAAACATATACAGTAACTTTATCTCCTTCTTTTAAAACATCACTAACTTTTTTAACTCTACCCCAAGAAAGCTCAGAAATGTGTATAAGCCCATCTACACCACCAAGATCAACAAAAGCACCAAAATCTACAATACGGCTAACAGTACCTTCTAATTTATCACCAGATTTAATATTTTCATAAACTTTAGCTTTAGCTTCATCTTCCATAGCTTGAACTAAATCTCTTCTACCTGCAATTATGCGGCGTTTAGCTTTGTTAAATTCAATAATGTTAAAATCAAGTTCTTGCCCTTTAAAGCTGCTTAAATCTTGAACAAATTTATTTGAAATTTGAGAAGAAGGAACAAAAACTCTAACTCCATTAATGTTAGCTACAAGACCACCTTTAATAACATCAACTATTTTACCTTTTAAAATAGTTTTATTGTTAAAAGCTTCTTCTAATTCGTCAAAACCTTTGTTCATTTCTAATCTTTTTCTAGATAAAACAACATTACCGTCTCCATCATTCACTTTAACAACAAAAACTTCTATTTCATCGCCAACAGAAACAGCGCTTTTTAAATCTACGTTAGGATCATTAGAAAATTCAGATTTTTCTATAACACCATCTGCTTTATATCCGAGGTTAACAAACACTTCATTGTCTGTAACTCTTATAACACTACCCTTAACAACATTACCGCTATGTAATGTTTTAAAACTCTCATTTAACATTTCCTCAAAAGACATATTTTCCATTTCACTCATTTTATTTAAAGCCTCCTTTATTATAGCTGGTGGTGTTGACGCACCAGCAGTTATACCAATTTTAACATTTTTTTTAGAAATATTCAACTGTAAATCTTTAATTGTTTCACATAAATAGGTATTTTCACAATTTTTTTTGCAAATTTCGTATAATTTTTGTGTATTTGAACTACTAGTATCACCTAAAACTATCATATAATCAACTTGTTTAGATAGTTCTAAAGCCTCTTTTTGTCTGTCATTTGTTGCGCTACATATAGTATTAGAAATTTTTATATTATTATTTTTAATATTTGATAATAATTTTTCAAATACAGTAGTATCAAAAGTTGTTTGAGAAACTAAAACATATTGTTTATCGTCTTCTATATTTAAACTTTCAAATTCTTCTATACTATTTGCTATTAAAGCGGTATTGTTACAAAAACCATTTATACCTATTATTTCTGGATGGTTTTTATTACCAATAATAATAATATTTTTTCCATTTTTATAGTTTTCATCAACTATTCTATGAATTTTTTTAACAAAAGGACAAGTACAATCTACATACTCTATATTTTTTTCTTTTAAAAGCTTATAAACAGTAGGTGGAACTCCATGAGAACGTATAACAACCTTTCCATTTATATCTTTTTCTAAGCTTTCAATTATTTCAACCCCTTGTTTTTCAAGATCTTTAACAACATTTTTATTGTGTATAATAGGCCCATATGTATATATTTTATCATTTTTAGACTTTTCATACACACAATCTACTGCCAATTTTACACCAAAGCAAAAACCAGCAGATTTTGCAAGTATTACTTCCATTATAATCCCTTTCTAAAATTAATTATTTTCATTCATTAGCTTTTCAATTTCTGTCATAATTTCTTCGGTCATTTTATTTAAAAGCTCTGTTTTAGGCTTTTGACCTTTATATTTTTCAAAAGAAATAGGTTTACCTATATTCACTATAACTTTGCCTTTTTTTACATAGTTTGCCGTAATACCAATAGGTACAACATCTACCCCACTTTTTAAAGCAAATAAAGAAACCCCATTTTTAGCTTCAGCGCTTTCACCTTCTTTAACTCTAGTGCCTTGAGCAAATATACCTAAAGCACCACCGTTTTTTAAAAGGTTTATGCTAAATTTTAAAGCATTTATATCTGTGCCTTCCCTATCAACTGGAAAAGCACAAAGTTGATGCATCCAAAAATTTTTAAATTTTGTATTAAAAAGCTCTTTTTTAGCAAAATAATGTATTTTTCTATTTCTAATGCTGCTACAAACTATTACAGGATCAAAATTGCTAGAATGATTAGAACAAAATATTATACCATCTTTTTTAGGCACATTTTTTAAGCCTTTTACAATTACTTTAAATTTTAATCTGGTATAAACTTTAAGTCCAAATATAGCAAGATAATAAAACATTTTTTCACCTACTTTATATTTTCTTTAATTATTTTTATTATACAGTCAGAAACTTCATATATAGAAAGGTTTGTAGTATTTATAATTATAGCATCATCTGCCTTTTTAAGAGGTGCTATTTTTCTATTTTTATCTGCATCATCTCTTTCTATTATACCTTGTCTAACTTTATCATATTCAAATTTTTCATTTTTTAAAGAAAGCTCTTGGCATCTTCTTTTAGCTCTTTCATCTATATCTGCATCTAAATATATTTTAACATTAGCGTTAGGTAAAACATTTGTTCCAATATCTCTACCGTCCATTATAACGTTGTTGCTATTTGCAATATTTCTTTGCATATTTAACAATCTTTCTCTAACGATAGGTATTTGAGCGATAACAGATGCATTTTTTGATATTTCTTGAGTTCTTATTTTTTCTGTAACATTTTCATTGTTTAAATAAATTTGTTGTATACCATTTTCAAATTTTAAAGATATATTTATATTATCAATATTTTTATTAACTTGTTGTTTGTTGTTACAATCTATATTATTGTTAAGACAATATAATGTTATAGCTCTAAACATAGCACCTGTATCTACATATACAAAATTAAGCTCTTTACTAATAATTTTAGAAACAGTGCTTTTACCAGAACCTGCTGGCCCATCTATAGCAACAGCAAAACCTTTGTTTTCCAATGTTAAATCTGGCCTTAGCTTTTTAGCATCTTTTAAATATATATGCTTTATATTTTGTTTTTTTACATCTAAATTAACGGTAAGCATCACTCTTATACACATAGGTAAGCTTTGTTCTACGTACATTTCTTGTAAACACATAATAGCACAATCTGTTATACCTATATTTCTAGTAGCAATAGCAGGATATGCCTTAGTAATATCTTTTGTTGTAGAAAAAATAATATTTATTATATTTTCTTTATTTATATTATTTTTTTCAATTATTTGGTTTAATAAAATTTCAGTATTTATAATAATATTTTCTTTCGTATTTTCTTCTATAGTTATAGCACCTCTAATAGAACAAATATTCATAAATTTCTCCTAACTATTTATATTATTACCTGCTAAATAACCTGTAGCAAAAGCTATTTGTAAATTAAATCCACCTGTATAGCTATCTACATCTATAACTTCTCCAGCAAAATATAAGTTATCTATAATTTTAGATTTCATAGTACTTGGATCTATCTCATCTACACATATTCCACCGGCAGTAACAACTGCCTCGTTATAGCCATTATCCCCTATTATAGTTATAGGCAATTTTTTTATTATATTGCAAAGTTTTTTTCTTTCATCTTTTGTAATAGAGTTTACTTTTTTATTTTCATCTATGTTACACAGTTTTATTATAACAGGAATAATTTTTTGTGGTAATAAATCATCTAAACTATTTTTAAATGATTTATTAATAAATTTTTCAAAATCTCTAAGTATTCTACTGTCAAGCTCTTTATCTGTTAACGCAGGCTTTAAATCTATATAACCTGTTATTTTATGGTTGTTATATTTTCCTACAAGACTTCTGCTACCTTTTAAAACTAAAGGGCCTGTTATACCAAAATGGGTAAACATCATCTCACCAAAATTTTTATAAACATTTTTATTGTCTATCAAAATATTTAGCTCCACATTTTTAAGGCTAAGTCCTTGTAGATCTTGGCACCATTTTTCTGCCAATTTAAGTGGAACTAAAGATGGGTATAATTTAGTAACTTTATGTCCTAGTTTTTTAGCAAATTTAAAACCATCACCGTCAGATCCTGTAACAGGGTAAGATAAACCACCTGTAGCAATTATAACATTTTCAACATCTATTTTTTCCCCATTAACTATGGCTTTTATTATTTTATTATTCTCTAATATTAAATCTTCTACATTACAATTTAGCCTTATATCTACCCCTCTATCTTCCATAAATCTGGTAAGAGCTTTCACTATATCGCTAGATTTTTCAGAAACAGGAAAAACTCTATTGCCTCTTTCTACTTTAACTTTAACGCCAAGCTCTTCAAAAAAATTCATAGTAGCATAGCTATCAAAAGTATAAAAAGCACTATATAAAAAATAAGGATTCCCAGGGGTATTTTGTATGAGCTCTTCCACATCACAAGCATTGGTAACATTACATCTACCTTTACCCGTTATAAAAAGCTTTCTACCTAGTTTTTTATTTTTTTCAAAAAGTATAACATTATTATTATTTTTAGCGGCAAAACCGCTAGCTATCATACCAGCAGGGCCACCACCAATTACTATTGTATTTTTCATATTTTTCACCTAAAAAAAGTTTTTACTTGGTTGATAATTATATACCTGATATTCGCTCCAGATATTTTCTAGTTTTTCAAGTGTAGTTATCATCTCATCTTTTTTAGCAACACTAATAGCAACAAGCAAAGCATTTATAACACTTAGCGGAGCAACTAAAGAATCTATAAAGGAAACCATATCACTTCTAGCTATAAGACTATTAGTAGCAAAATTTACAAGGGGCGAATATTTGCTATCAGTTATAGCAATAGTTGTAGCTTTTTTAGAAAAAGCATACTCCATAGCTTTAATAGTTCTTCTAGAATATCTAGGAAAACTAATTCCTATTAAAACGTCATTTTCTTCTATTCTAAATATTTGCTCAAATATTTCGGTAGCGGTAGAAGAATTTACATAAACAACATTATCAATCATAAGGTTAAGATAAAAAGCTAAAAAGGAAGATAAAGAATTAGCACTCCTAACACCTACTATATAAACTTTTTTAGCTTTCAATATTTTTTCAACACATTGCTCAAAAGATTTTTTATCTATAGTTGATAATGTAAATTTTATACGCTCTGTATCTTTTTCTAAAATATTAGTTAAAACATCTTTGTTACTTTTAGACATTTGTTCAGCAGAAACTCTCATTCGCTGTGCCGCCGTAAGCTTAATTTTAATAAGTGCTTCAAGCTCTGTTTGCATTTTAGGGTAACCGTCAAAGCCCATTTCGGTTGCAAATCTTACAACGGTAGACTCGCTAACTCCTGCTTCTTCGCCTAGCTTTGATGCCGTCATAAAAGCGGCCTCATCATAATGTTCTAATATAAAAGATGCTAACCTTTTTTGCCCTTTGCTTAAAGTTGGCATTTTTTCATTTATTTTATTAAATAAATCATCTTCAAACATATTTTATATCCTTTAAAAAATTTATTTATTTTATGTTAAATAAAATATTCTCTATTTATAATATATTAAAAATTGCTAAACTTCAAGTATATATTTAAACTTTTAAATTAAAAATAAAGGATACTAAAAAATAGTACCCTTCATAATGAAGATAAAATAAAATTTATAAATTCAATATTATAAAAACAAGAAGCCCAACGTAAGCTCACGTGGTATTATTGTCACTGCCCCATAGAGATACGGTTGGTTGGGTTTAAAAATATTAAAAAACTTGCTTTAAAAATTAAAACTAAAAATTTTAATAAAAAAATTATCACCTTTTTTAATTTTCCATATAGTTATATGTATGCATTATATTATTATCTTCTAAAAATTTTAAATATTGTTTAATTGTATATTTAGGTTTAAAATTATTTAATACATCTTTCCCATTTTTAGCATTATCATACAATAAATCTATTAATGTTAAAGCCATAGCTTTGGCAGAATTTATATATCCCATTTCTTCATCTACCATAGTATAATCTTTTGTATGAAAATCACCAGTAGCTCCCATCATATAAGGATGAATACAAGGCATAATTTGTGATAAATCTCCCATATCCGTTGAGCCACCACCTTTGTTTAAATCTATTATTTCTTCCTCTTTAATATTTAAAAAGTTTATAAGATTGCTTTTAAATAAACTGTTCATTTTATCATCTGTTTCTAAAGATAAATAACCTATAAAATCTTCTATAATAACTTTGCCACCAATAGCGAGAGCAGCAGCTTGTAAAGCTCTATTAAATTTTTTGTTAGCATCTATCATAGCTTTTGCATTGTTAGCTCTTACCATAGCTTCCATAGTAACTTTATTAGGAACAACATTAACCGCATCTCCACCGTGATTTATTATATAATGCACTCTAACTGTATCTTCATCTTTAAATGTATCTCTAAGGGCGTTTATATTATTAATTGCAAGATTAGCCATAGTAGCCGCATTTATGCCTAAATGAGGTGCACCACCCGAATGTGCCGATTTACCAATAAAAGTTATACCTTTTTCAATAAAACCATTAGACTTTCCTTTTATAATACATTTTTTATTTTCTTTTATGCTACCAAGATGAAACATCATAGCCATATCAACATCATCAAAATAACCTTTATGTATAAGCTCCTGTTTGCCACCTACATATGTTATCATTTTATTATCTTGTAAATATTTTCTATATTCAAGCTCTATACCTTCTTCGGCAGGAACGGCCATAAAATCTATTTTGCCATCTAAATATTTAAATACGCCCGATTTAACTAAACCAATAGCACAACCTAACATACCTGCCATTTGGGCATTATGTCCACAACAATGGATAGCACCACCTTCTTTTGCATCTTTATGTTCAGGGCAAGATAAAGCATCAAGCTCACCTAAAATAGCCACTTTAGGCCCTTGTTTATCTTCATTTATAGAGGCTTTACAGCCTGTTACAGCTATATTTTCTTCCACCTTAAGGCCTAAATCTTTTAATGTTTTTATAGCTATATCTGTAGCTTTAAACTCTCTGTAAGAAAGCTCAGGGTTGTTATATATATATTTACCTATATTAATAATAGTTTCTTTATTTTTATCTATTTCATCTAAACACATTTTTTTTAATTGATTAATATCCATTTTAAAAACCCTCCTATTTATATTTTTTATATAATATCATATAAAAATATAAAAATCAATAGATTTTTGAATATTTATTACTTGAGATTGTATATTTATAATTAAATATATTTTAATATATTATAAATATTTATAAATATTAAACCTACTAAAACAATTATAAAAAATTTTTGTGTTTTATTATTATTCATTTTTTTAGATATTTTAGTTCCTATTAAAGCACCTAAAACACCACCTAAACACATAACAATAAGCATACTATATTTAAAATTAGGTATACCAAAATAAAAAGTTGAGATTAAGCTAAATAGTTGAGAAAAAAACACAACAATTAAAGATGCTAATGCAGTTTCTTTAGGTTGTAAAGAATAAAAATAATATATAATAGCAATATTTAAAGGGCCTCCACCTATACCTAAAAAAGAAGATATAATACCAAGAAAACAACCTAAAATTGTAGTAACAATTTTAGATGTAATGTTTTTACATTTTAGCTTATTTTTTAAAAACATATAAATTAAGATAAAAATATTTATTATAAATAATAAAATAGATTGAACTAATAATATTATGTTATTTTGAAAAGTTTTTAATATTATATCAAATAGTTGTTTGCCTATTATACCTCCAATACTCGCACCTATACCGAGAAAAATAGGTATAGCAAAATTTAATTTTATATTTTGGTTTTTATTTTTATATAAAGATACGATAGACATACATAAAACGGTACAACCAGATAAAAAGCTTAATGTGGAGCTACTCATAATACCAAAGCTATCTATAATAGGCTTTATTATTATACCTCCACCTATACCACTAATAGCGCCTATTATACAGGCTATCAAACATATTAAAAATAATATTATTTCCATAAAAACCTCTATATTAACTATTTTTTATCCACATATTTCATATAATTTACAACCATTAAAGCAAGTTTAAAAGTTAAGGCATCATCAAAATTTCTTATATCTAGTCCAGTAGTTTTTTGTAGTTTTTCTAATCTATATACAAGAGTATTTCTATGTATATATAGTTTTCTTGCAGTTTCTGATATATTTAAGTTATTTTCAAAAAACTTATGAATAGTTGTCAAAGTTTCTTCATCAAAAGTATTTGGTAAATTATTTTGAAAAATTTCATTCATAAATATTTTACAAAGATTTATAGGTAGTTGATATATTAATCTACCTATACCAAGAGTATTATAACCTATAATATTTCTTCCGTTATAAAATATATCTCCTACCTCCATAGACATTTTAGCCTCTTTATAAGATTTAGATATATTTTTTAAATCATTTACAATAGTACCATAAGCTACTTTAGCTTTAACCATAATTTCTGTATTAAACATATCTACAAGAATATTAGCTACTTTTTCTACTTCTTCGTAACAATTATCTTGGCCAATATCTTTTATTATTATAATACTTTTTTCATCTATAGCTGTTATATAATCTCTTTCATTTTCAGCAAAAATATGTTTAATCATTTCTAGAGAACTACTCTCTTTATCATCATAAGTTTTTACAATCATTACAACTCGGTTAATGTTATTTTCTATATCTAGCTTTTTGGCACGGTTATATATATCTACTAAAAGCATATTATCTAACAATAAATTTTGGATAAAACTGTTTTCATCTAGTCGCTCTCTATATGCTACAATTAAATTTTTTAATTGGCTAACACATATTTTACCTATCATATAACAATCTTCAGAAGATCCTTTTGTTATAACAACATAATTTGAAGATACATCATCTATAACTTTAAAAAAATTATATTCGCCTATTGCTTGCATTTCTGCTAAAGAGCTAAAAAAATCTATAATATAATCTTTATGTATATTTTGTGTGTTAAATGTAGTAGCACATATATCTCCTTTAATATTAGCTACACATACATCTATCTTGCTTATAATTTTCAAATCATCTATTACTTTTTTAATAACTTTATTACTAATCATATAAACTACCTCCTTTTTGTTTAAAATATAATAAAAATAAGGTTATATATGTTTAAATCCAAAAACATATATAACCTTATTTAAAAATATTATCTCATATTATTAGTTTTTGGTTCTTCATAAGTTACTCCAAATGTTTCAACAGTAACTTTAGCTATTTTTTGTTCTTCTTTAGGCCTGTCAGAAAAATCTGTAGCAACAGTAGCTATTTTATCAACATTTTCTATACCTTCAATAACTTGGCCAAAGCTAGCATAAGAACCATCTAAATGTGGAGCATCTTTATGCATAATAAAAAACTGAGAACCAGCAGAATTAGGGTGCTGAGCGCGTGCCATAGATATAACGCCTCTTTTATGTTTTAAATTATTTTCAAAACCATTTAAAGCAAATTCTCCATCTATACCATAACCTGGGCCACCCATACCGTTTTTATCTGGGCAACCACCTTGTATCATAAAACCTTCTATTACTCTATGAAAAATAAGCCCATCATAAAACCCTTTGTTTATAAGGCTAATAAAATTATTTACTGTATTAGGAGCTACCTGTGGCATAAGCTCCACTTTAATAATATCACCGTTTTCCATTTCTATTGTAACAATAGGATTATTGCTCATTTATGTATCCTCCAATATTTAATTTATTATCTATTATATATTACATTTATTTTATATATATGTCAATTCATTTTATATGTATGTTTTAAATTAACAATTAACAAATTGTATTTTTTCTATTTTTTTTCTAATACGTTGTATAGCATTGTCGATAGATTTTTCATCTTTATCAAGTTTTTTAGCTATAGTAGCATAGCTACGGCCTTTTAAATAAAGCTGTAAAACTTGCTTTTCTAAATCACTTAAATTTTGGTTTATTTTTTGTTGTAAAGTTTTAACATTTTCTTTATCTATAATAATTTCTTCAGGGTTTAAAATTTTGCTTTCTTCTAGCTTATCGATATATGTAATTTCATTTTCTTCATCATAAACTAACATATTTAAAGATAAATAAGAATTAAGAGGTAAATGTTTTTTTCTATTAGCGGTTTTTATAGCTGTCATAACTTGCCTATCTATACATATTTTAGCAAAAGTTTGAAAAGTAGCATCTGTTTTTTTATAATCTCTTATAGCTTTATAAAGGCCTATCATACCTTCTTGTATAATGTCTTCTGTATCTGCACCCATCATAAAATAAGCTCTCGATCTAACTTTTACAAGATTTTTATATTTATTTATTAAATAATCAACAGGTTTATTATCCCCATTTTTTATAATATCTAAAAGCTGTTCATCTGTATAATTTTCATACATTATTATTCCCTCTTTATGTTTATTATTTATAAGCTTTATAATTGTGGTTTAATAAAAAATATATCTTTTTATTTAAACTACAATAATTAAAATAACCTAATTTTTTATATTAACAAAAAGACTCTTTAAAAGAGCCTCTATAGTTAATATAAGCAAGCCTATAAGCCGAGTTCTGTATTAGATGGTCATCTATCTAGTGCTACTGTTACCAATAGCCTCTTGCGAACTTTTTATGAAACAGGCGAGCAACCTTATATGTTTCAATGTTCTTGCACCAGGTGGGGTTTACAGAGCCTCTTTTGTCGCCAAAAGAGCGGTAAGCTCTTACCTTACCTTTCCATCCTTACCTAAAAAAATAGGCGGTTTATTTCTGTTGCACTTTCCTTAGAGTCGCCTCCACTGGACGTTATCCAGCACCCTGCTCTATGGAGCTCGGACTTTCCTCATACTAAAAGTATGCGACCATCTGGCTTACTTATATAGATTTTAACACAACTAGTTACTATTAGTCAATACGTCTTCTTTATCTTCTTTGTTATCTTCATCATCTGGATATATTTTAACCTTTTTATCTAAAGTTTTTTCTATAAATACTGTTAATAAAACAATAGCTATACCTAAAACTATAAATGATATTCTGTAAATACCCGATTCAAAAGATGTATTAAATAAACCACTTGCCGAGTTTAAAGCATTTATAGTTACAAAAATTATTTGTACATAATAGCTTTTTACAAAAGTATATATATAAGATAAAATTCCTGCTAAAATACCTAAATATTGTTCAGGTATAATACCACCAAAAAGAATTAAAAAACATATAAAACCTACAATAGTACCTAAAAATCTATGTTTTATTTTTTCTTTAGTCATATGAAAATGTGGCTGAGTTAAAGACATAACAGTTACACTAATCCAAAAACCTTTTTCTATATTAAAAAAAGCTATTAAAAACATAGCTATAGTTACACCTAATGCCATTTTTATATTAAAAACAGTTGTTTCTTTATATATACTAATATTTTTATATATCTCTTTAATAGTTTTTCCATTTTCTAATTTTTTATGTTTTATATAATATAATATAGCCAAAAGTATACCCGATATAAAAAAAGATAAAAATCTTTTTAAAATCTGATTTTCTTCTATAGGCATACCATCTGCAAAAATATACATTAAAGCAAAAGGTATATATGTTTTATATTCTAAATGAACTGTTGATAATGTCATAAAAATAAATATTATAGCAAAATTAACTATTATAGCTAAATATATATTATAAAAAGAAACTATATTACCAATAGCCATTAATAAACACATACCTATAATAATAAATGGTGCTTGTTTTTTGTTTAGACCTAAGTCTATATTATAAAACATTATTAAACCTGTTATTAATGCAACACCTATAAGTTGGTTTTCTGTACCTAATATGGCAGAAAAACAAACTACAAAAGCTACTATAAATAATAATAACAATAAATTTTTTATTGCTAATTTTAAAAAATCTTTATTCAAATAAATTACTTCCTTTTTGTCTATTTTAAACTACCCTTATTATATGTAAGGGTAGTTTAATAAATGTCTATCTTTTTCCAATGTCTTTTCTATAAAAGCTATCTTTAAAATATACTATATTAAGTGCATTATAAGATTTTTCTAAAGCTTTTTCAAGGCTTTCACCCTTAGCCATAATCCCTAAAACTCTACCACCATTATTAACTATTTTGTTATCTTTTATAGTAGTCCCTGCGTGATAAATAAATACATCTTTTAAATCTTTAGCTTGGTTTAAACCTTTTATTTCATATCCTTTTTCATAACTTTCAGGATAACCACCAGATGCTAAAATTACACAAGATGTTGCATAGTCTTCCCATTCTATATTTATATCATTAAGAGTTTTATTTAAACAAGCCTCCATTATATCAATTAAATCTGTTTTAAGTCTAGGTAAAACAACTTGTGTTTCAGGATCGCCAAATCTTGCATTATATTCTATAACTTTAGGGCCTTCATCTGTTAGCATAAGGCCAAAAAATAATACACCAACAAAATGTCTATCTTCTTTAGCTAAAGCTTGTATAGTAGGCTTAAAAATAGTATCCATAGCAATTTTAGCTATATCTTCTGTATAATATCTGCTAGGAGATATAGTTCCCATACCCCCTGTGTTAGGCCCTTCATCATTATCAAAGGCTCTTTTATGATCTTGAGCAGATACCATAGGAACAATATTTTCACCATCACAAAAACATAATATAGAAACCTCTTTACCTGTCATAAATTCTTCTATAACAACATTTTCACCAGATTGTCCAAATTTTTTATTAATCATAATATCTTTAAGATTTTCTTTAGCCTCGTCTAATGTTTTGCATATTAAAACACCTTTACCTAAAGCAAGACCATCTGCTTTTATAACAATAGGAGGATTTAAATTTTCTATATAATTAAGAGCATCTTCATAGTTAGAAAAAGTTTCATAGTTAGCGGTAGGTATATTGTATTTTTTCATAAGATTTTTAGAAAAAGCCTTACTACCTTCTATTATAGCCGCTTTTTTATTAGGGCCAAATATTTTAAGGCCATTTTTTTCAAATTCATCTACAATACCTGCTACAAGGGTATCGTCCATAGCGGCTATTGTCATATCTATATTTTTTTCTTTTGCAAAATTTATAAGCAAGTCAAATTGCATAGGTAATATATTAACATTTTCTGCTAACTCACTAATACCAGGGTTACCAGGAGCACAATATATTTTTTCTATTTTATTAGATTTAGATAATTTATGTATAATAGCGTGTTCTCTACCGCCACCACCAATTACAAGAACTTTCATAAGCTATACCCTCCTAACAATATTATCTACTATTTTTATTTGTTTGTTTAAAATAAGATTTATAGCTTGTGGTAATATTATCCACTCTGCCTCTTCCATAACTCGTTTTTGCAAAGTTTCTGCCGTATCATCATCATCTACAAAAACTTCTTTTTGTATAATAATAGGCCCACCGTCTGCTTCTTCTGTTACAAAATGAACAGTAGCACCTGTTATTTTACAACCACGTTGTAAAACCCCTTGATGTACTTTAATACCATAATAACCTGCACCAGAAAATGCTGGTATTAAAGATGGGTGAATATTAATTATTTTATTTTCAAAATTGTTAACAAAATTTTCTGAAAGTATAACCATAAAACCTGCTAAAACAATTAAATCTAAATCTTTATTTTTTAAATAATTAATCAAAGTATTTTCATATAATTCTTTATTTTCAAAATCTTTTATTTTTATAATTTTTGTTTCTATATTATTATTTTTAGCTCTTTGTAAAGCAAAAGCATCTTCTTTATTGCTAACTACTGTTTCTATTTTAGCATTTTTTATAATTTTATTATTTATACTATCAATAATAGCTTGTAAATTTGTTCCACCACCAGAAACTAAAACACCTATTTTAAACATATTTCTATACCGTCTCCTTTTGTAACATTACCTATAACAAAAGCTTCTTCATTAAGCTCTTTTAATAAAGATATAGTTTTTTCTACATCATCTTTATCTATGGCTAAAACAAGCCCTATACCCATATTAAAAGTTTTATACATATCCATTTTATCAATGTTACCTTTTTTCATAATAAGTTCAAAAATAGGTAAAATAGGGAAAGAACCATCTTCTATATTGGCTTTAACCCCTTGTGGCATCATTCTCGGTATATTTTCTACAAAACCACCACCAGTTATATGGCTTATACCTTTTACATTTATTTTTTTAATAAGCTCTAAAACTGTTTTTACATAAATTTTAGTAGGAGTAAGAAGAGCTTCACCTAAAGTCTGTCCAAGTTCTTCTATATATTCATTTATATTTTCTTTATTAGGATTAAATATTTTTCTTACAAGAGAATATCCGTTAGAGTGTATACCACTAGAGCTAACACCTATTAAAATATCTCCATCTTTTATATTTTTACCATCTATAACATTAGCATTATCTAATATACCAACGGTAAAACCAGCAAGGTCGTATTCATCTTCTGGATAAAAACCGGGCATTTCTGCTGTTTCGCCCCCTATAAGTGAGCAACCTGCCATAAGACAACCTTTAGATACACCTTCCACTATTTTTGCTATTTTTTCTGGATAATTTTTACCACAAGCAATATAGTCTAAGAAAAATAATGGCTCTGCACCACTACAAACAATATCATTAACACACATAGCAACAGCATCTATACCTATAGTGTCGTGTTTATCTGTTAAAAAAGCTATCTTTAGTTTTGTCCCAACACCATCTGTACCAGATACCAAAACAGGTTGTTCCATATTTTTAGCCTTTTCTATTGAAAATAAACCGCCAAAACCTCCTAAATCGGTTAAAACCTCTTTTCTAAAAGTAGCTTTAACAGAGCTTTTCATGAGCTCAACCGACTTATAACCTGCCTCTACATCAACACCTGCCGATTTGTAATCCATATTTGTTATCCTCCTAAAAATAGTATAAATACAAAAATATCATACCACAAGTTGCTATATTTTTCAAATGCTAATTAAATCTTTTTATACTATTAAATAGATTTTTACATTTATATATATCTTCTTTATTTCCTATTGTGCAAATATTATTTTCTTTCAAGCTATCTTCTAAAATTTTAGCATATTTTTTTATATCTTCAATAGTAGCATTTAAAATTTGTTGTCTTTGGTTATATAGTTCTTTTTCATCTGTTTGTTTAAAATATCTAGACATAGCTAGTTGATTTATCTCATAATCTTTTAATGGTTTATCTAGTATATTTATAGTGCCTATTTTATACATGATAAGCTCTTTTTCACTGATGTTTAAATTTTTTATATAACTATATATATTATTAAAATTATTATAAGTTTTTAAAATATTAGGGTCACTATAAGAGTTTAAAGTTATAAGCCCACTATCTGATATATTTATATCTCCGCCATAAGCTCCACCTTCTGTTCTTATTTTATACCACATAAAGTCGCTTTCAATTATTCTTTTTAAAATAGCCAAATAACCTGTATATTTAAAGTTATCTTCATTTATAAAAGCTACTTTTGTATTGTAATTTACATCTAGTGGCATATAAAAAGCCTCATTTTTAATCTCTAATTGTTCTTTTAATAATAAAGGCTCTTCAAGTTTATTATTGTTAAAAAATGTTAGATTTTCTATGCTATTAATAGCTATATTTTTTATATTTTCGCTGCAACCTAAACCAAAATATGTATTTTTTATATTAAAAATATTATTTTTTATATATATTAAATTTTCTATAATATTATCTATATTTTTATCTATATTTTCACATAAATCTTTTAACCAATAATAAAACTCTATACCTTCAACATTTTCTATATATAAATTTTTATGGCATATATAGCTTTTAGCCCTTTTTATACAATATTGTTTAGGCTCTTTTAATATATCTAGCTCACATTTATATAAAAATTCTAAAATAAAAGATTTAACTTTTTGTTTATTTTCAAAAATAGTATTTTCAAATATTTCATTTATAATATTAAAAGCGTCTTCTATATTTTTATTTAAAATTCTAGCAGAAAAACCTAAAGAGCTAAAAAATTTATCATCTTTTAAAGGTGTAACCCCATTATATGTGCTACCTCCACCTATCAATATATTTATAGCTTGTTCTAATTTATCACTTGTATAATTTTTTGTATCTAATTTACTTAATAAATATATATATATGCTTATATATTTGCCATATTGTTGGCTAAAATTAGATATATCTATTATCATATTAAAATATGCTATTTCGCAATCTATATGGTCATATATTAATGGTCTATTTTTTATATTTAAAATTTTTGTATTTATTTTTAATATATCTTTTTCTATATCTTCTATTTTAAGAGGTGGTATTTTTTCTATATTTTCTATTTTATCTTCTTCTTGTTGATATTGTATTAAAGGTTCAATATTTTTAACATAATGTTTATTTTTTAATTTTTCTTGTTTATTAGTAGGTTTTAATATACAATAAACTGCATTATTATTTTCTAATATATTTTCTATTAAAAGACTTTTAAAATCTATTTTCTTTATTTCTTCTATAAGCTCATCAAAATATAAAGTGCTAAAATCATATTTTTCATAAAGCATATCTTTTAAAAGAGTGATATTATAAAATAAACCTTTAGGTTTATAACCAAAATCTTTTTCTTTAAAATAAAATTCATTTGTAGCTATACCACCGTCTATTAACTTTTTATCTATATTAATATTTTTTATAGTATCTGTTAATATAGCTTTAAATCTGTCTAAATTATCTTCTTTAGTACCTTCTATCAATATAGTATAAACTGGCTCTAACATATCATCATCTATATAGCTTGTAACATCTGTGCATATATTTGCATCAATAAGAGCTTTTTTCAATATACCTTCTTGGTTTTCTGTTAATATATCTGACAAAATATCAAAAGCTATATTTTTAGCTTCATTAGTAGAAAAATTAAGTTTAAAAGTAGCCTGAATATAATTTTTTTCTTCTGTTTCTTCTTCCATATAATAAAAATCTTCAAAAAATATAGGTTTTTCTAAATCTTTGCTTTTTTCTATTATATTTACATTTTCCTTTTCAAATTTAGATAAATATTGCTCATCTAAATAAGCTAGATAATAATCCATATCTAAATCGCCATAAAAATAAATTATACTATTAGATGGACTATAATATTTTTTATAAGTTTTTAAAAATTCATCATATGTAAGGTTTGGTATATAATTTGGGTGTCCCCCAGAATCATAATTATAACCATTGTTAAATAGCTTTTCTTTAACTTTAAAGTCTATTATAGCATCTGGTGTAGAATAAACCCCTTTCATTTCATTATATACAACACCGTTTATTTCTTTACCGTTATAATGCCAACCTTCTTGTAAAAATATACCTTCTTTATTTTCTATTAAAGGGAAAAAAACTGCATCTAAATATACATCTAACAATTTAAAATAATCTTTATCATTATAGCTAGCTATAGGATATAATGTTTTATCTGCAAAAGTTATAGCATTTAAGTATGTGTTTATAGTACATTTGTCTAATTGGTTAAAAGGTTCTTTTAAAGGATATTTTTTAGAACCACATAAAACACAATGTTCTAAAATATGAAATACACCAGTATTATTTTTAGGTAAAGTTTTAAAGGCAATAGAAAAAACTTTATTTTTATCATTATTTTTTATATATACTATTTTTGCACCTGTTTTTATGTGCTCATATAAAAATCCTTCACCTATATTTTTTATATTTTCCTTTTTTAATAAATTATATATCATTTTCATCTCCTATTTTTAAAGCTACCAATAAAAATTGGTAGCTTATTAATTAATTTTATTTTTAGCATTGTTATATTCTTTAATTTGTTGCTCATTAAATCCATCAATATTAATGCTATTTATAACATTTTTAGCATCTGTCCTCTGTCCTTTTTTATATAGGCCTAATGCTTGTTCTATTTTTTGATAATTATTGTTTATATTTTCTTTATCTATATATGTTTGTAGTTGTTTTTTTATTTGTTCATTTTCTTGTTGTAAAGCTTTTATATCTTCATCTTTTTGTAAAATTATACTATCATTTTCTTCTTTTTCTAAATACATTTTATTATTTAGTTGCTCTATCTCACTAATTTTTTTATCTACATAATCTGGCACAAATAAAAAATACATTAATAGGCCACATAATAAAAACCCAAATATAAATGAAAATGTAAAAATAAAACTGTTACTATTAGTGTTTATTTTGCTATAACCTTCGTCTTCATCAACAGTTTTTACCATACCATTATATGTATATTCTTCTTGTAAAATTTCTTTTTTATTTTTCTTTTTTAATGCTTCTATTTCATCTATATATGTTAAAGCAATTTTATTATTTTTATCTAAAAATAATACATTATTTAAAATTTTTAATGCTTTTTTATACTTTTTTTGAACTATGTAACAAAATGCTAATAAATTCATAGCATCAATAAAATTTTTGTTTATATCTAAAGCTCTTTTAAGCCTTATAACAGCTAAATCATCATTTTTTTCCTTTAAAAATTTTATGGCTTCGTTATAAAGCCTAACAGAATCATCTAGTTTTTCAAACTTTCTTATATTTTGATTAAATATTTCTAAATAATAAAAAGCCTTATTATTTTTATTTTGGTTAATATTAGAGCTAAATATCCATTGTTTAACCGCATCACCTAATCTGCCTGTTTGATAATATAATAGCCCTAATAAGTTTCTAGCCTCTGTATTGTTTTTGTTAAAATATAGGCTTTTTTCTATTAAAGATATAGCATTAGAAAAGTCTTTATTGTTAGCTTTCTGTAAGGCCTCATTGTAAAGCCTTACAGAAATATTAAAAATTTTTATTAAAACGTAAGCATTTTCGTTACATTTTGGACATATATGGCTATTTTTAACTATAGTTCCACATACAGGACATTTCATAATAAGCTAACCCCTATCTTTTGTTATTTCCTTAATAATATCTATTATATCGTATATTTCATCATTTATAACAGAGTCTTCTATATCGTCTATTTCAACAATAGGTTTATATTTTAAAATTTCTTCATTAAAATTAATCATAAAAGCTCCTTTATTTATCTATTAACAAATAAGATAATAATATTATTATAATAACATTAAAAGATAATAATATCAATTATTTTTCAAATTTTTTATTTAACTTTTTAGTAGTAATTATAAATAAAGTAGTTGTTGTAACGGCAGCTATAAAATCTGATATAGGCTCTGCTAAAAATACGGCAAAAACTTTACTATTTAGGCTAATATCGCTATCTAATAGCATAACTATACCATCTGGCACAATAGCTGGTAAAATATATATAAGCGGTATTAATAATATAATTTTTCTAAGAAGAGCTAAAAATAGTGATATTTTTGCTTGACCGAGAGCTACAAAAGCCTGTTGACAAGCAAACTGTGCCCCCATTATAAAAACAGAAAACATATATATTCTTAAAGAAAAGTTAGCATAGGCCATCATAGCCTCATCACCTTTAGCAAATATACCAACAAATAAATCTGGTTTTATAAGGCATAATAACCACATTATAGTGGTAAATATTAAAGAGATAGCTATAGTGAGATTATATGTTTTTTTCACTCTATCCATTTTACCTGCACCATAATTAAAGCTTATAATAGGTTGAGAGCCTTGCCCTATCCCCATAGCTATTAAATTTACACATTGCATAATAGTAGCAATAATAGTCATACTACCTACTGCTATATCTCCACCATATTTTTTTAAAGAAGAATTAAAAGCAATATTTAATAAACTTTCGGTGCTTTGCATAATAAAAGGAGATATACCAAGAGCTAATATAGGTAACATTACAGATTTTTTAAGCCTAAAATATTTTTTATTCACTTTAATTTTAGTTTGTTTAGAAATAGTTAAAAATCTTAAAACCCATATAGCAGAAACAGCTTGAGAAATAACAGTAGCAAGAGCTGCCCCTCTAACCCCCATATTAAATATTTTAATAAATATAAAATCAAAAAGTATGTTTAAAATAGCACCTATTAATACTGTTTTCATACCAGTATTAGCAAAACCTTGACAGTTTATAAAAGCATTTAAGCCTAAAGCTATTTGCACAAATACTGTACCTATAACGTATATATCTGCATATTGTTTAGCATAAGCTATAGTATTTTCACTAGCACCAAACATTAAAAGTAGCTTTTCATTAAATATTAAGAAAAATACTGTTAATACAACAGATATAAATATAAGGCTTATAAAAGAGTTACTAAGTATTTCTTCTGCCTCATCATAATTATTTTGCCCCATTTTTATAGCGGCTCTTGGTGCACCACCCATACCTATTAATGATGCAAAAGCAGATATTAATATTATTATAGGAAATGTAACGCCAACACCTGTTAAAGCTAATGTACCTATATTAGGTATACCCGATATAAACATTCTATCTACTATGTTATAAAGTAAATTTACTATTTGAGCTACAACGGCAGGTATAACCATTTTTAATAATAATTTGCCTATAGGTTCTGTTGCTAGTTGATTATTTACTGGATTACTCACTATGTAACGCTCCTTTATCTCTTTTGTTTTTTTCTAAAAAATTAATAGCTTCTTTATAATCATTTATTTTTAAAACTATTTTATCTTCTGTATCTTCATAAGTATCATCTATATCTATAACCATTATAACATCACAGCCTGCTTTATAACCTGCCCATATGCCATTTCTAGAATCTTCAAAAACTAAAGCCTCTTTAGGCTCTACGTTTAGTTTTTTACAAGCTTCTAAGTAAATATCTGGATTAGGCTTTCCATTTTCTATCATATCACCACATATAATTGTATCAAAATATTTATAAAAATCTAATTGTTTTAAATATTTTAAGGCAACTTCAGAAACAGTAGATGTTGCTACTGCCATTTTTATATTATTATTTTTTATATATTTAAAAAAATCTTCTATACCTTCTTTAACAGGTATACCATTTTTTAATATATAATTATCTTTTATATCTTCTCTAAGTTGTCTTACTTTATAAAAGTCAACATCTTTACCAAAAATATCTTCAAAGATGGCTTTTATAACATTTATATTGCCACCTCTCATTTTTGCTAAATGTTTATTTTCTATACATATATTAAATTGTTGGCCTGCTTCTTGCCAACATTTCATTAAAAGCTTTTCTGTATCTAATATAACTCCGTCCATATCAAATATAATAGCTTTATACATATTAAAACCTCCTATGTTTAAACTGTTATTCGTTACTTTTTTTATAAAAATATTGTAGCTTTTTCATAGCCTTAAAATGTATACTATCTTTAGTAAATGTATTATTTTTATTTTTTTTACCTGCTTTTTGTCCCATTAAAATATATATACCTTCATCTATATTTTTTATAGGATATATATGAAATTTATCATTTTTAACCGCTTCTATAACTTCATCTTTTAAGCATAAATCTTTAACATTTTGTATAGGTATTAAAACCCCTTGATCACCTGTTAATCCGCGTCTATTACAAACATCAAAAAACCCTTCTATTTTTTCGTTAACACCACCTATAGGTTGTATATCTCCCATTTGATTAACGCTACCTGTTACGGCAATATTTTGTTTAATAGGCATATTAGAAAGGCTTGAAATAATAGCATATAGCTCTGTGCTAGATGCACTATCTCCATCTACCCCATTATAGTTTTGTTCAAAGCATATTCTACAAGATAAGCTAAGAGGAAATGTATTTGCATAAGTTTTACCAAGATAACCACATATAACCTGAACCCCTTTATTGTGTATGTTACCGCTCATTTCTGCCTCTTTTTCAATATTTACAATACCTGCCTTTCCTACATATGTGGTAGCGGTTATTTTTGTAGGCTTACCAAAGCTATGGCTACCATAATCTAAAACGGCTAGCCCATTTATTTCACCTATAGCTTCACCTTCTGTTTTTATCATTATGTCATTTTCTATAATCATATCTTCATATTTTTTCTCATAAAGTTTTATAAAATCTATTTTTTTATTAATAGCTTTTTTAATATATTTTTCATAAATAAAACTAGCATTATCAATGTTTGCCCAACTATTTGCCTCTATTAAAATTTCTGTTATAGCGTTAAATTTTGTAGTAAGCTTATCTTTTCTACCTGCTAGACGCATTGTATATTCAATTAGAGCTTTAATAGCCGTTTTATCAAATTTTAAGCTATTTTCATTTTTTTCAAAATTTCTTATAAATTTTATTATATCACCAATGTTTTTTTCGTTATTGTCCATTTCATAGTCAAATATAGAATGTATTTTAAAAAACTTTAAAAAGTCTTCTTCATATTCAGATAAAACCTCATAATAGTAGCTAGAGCCTATTATAATAATTTTTACATTAACATTAGTAGGTTCAGGCTTTATAGTTGTAATAGCTATGCCACCTAATTGATATTCTTTTAAAGGCTCTATAGTTATTTCTCCTGTTTTTAAAATACGTATGAGAGTTTCTAAAGAATATGTATTTTTTAAAATATCATCTATATGTAAAATTAAATAGCCACCATTAGCTTTATGAAGTATGCCCCCTTTTATTTTCATATAATCTGTTGTAAAATTGCCTAGCTCATTTTCAAATTCAACTTCTCCTATTAAATTTGTATAGCTAGGGTTATAATTTACAATAACAGGTGCACCTTTTAGCTCACTATTATCCACTATAAGGTTTACTTTATATTTAGCAAAAAGCTCATCATCATTTTTTTTGCTTAAAATAGGTAATATAGATATACCTTCTTCTTCCTCTAGTTCTTCATCTAAAAAGCTATCTATATTATCAATAATATCCTCTTTAAGCTCTTTTAAATATTCTGTAACCTTTTGGTTGTCTTTATATTTATATTGTATGCTATTAATATAATAGCCTACTGTAAATAAGCTTAAGTTATATTCTATATTTTCTATATCTTTTTTAGTATTTTTTTCTATTTCTCTTATGAGCTTCATTGTTTTTGCCGCATCTTCTTGTAGCTGTTCAGATTTTTTGTTTATAAGTTCCTTTTCTTCTTCTGATAAGTCTTCATATTCTTCTTCTGATATAGTTTCACCATCTATAATAGGCATAAAATAAAGGCCAGTATTAGAATTTTTTATACCAAAATCTTTTTCTTTTGCAAGTGCAGTTATTTGTTTTATAATTTCATCTCTTTTGCCATTATAATCTTTTATTATTTTATTTTTTTCTTCTTCTAACTGTTTAGAAGAAAAAGCCTTTGGTATTTCAACACTAAGAGTATATATTAAATCATCTATTTCTTGTTTAAATTCTTTGCCTAATCCTGCTTGTAAAAATAAAGCTCTAGGGCATTTAGGATTTTTAAAATTATATACATAAACTAAGTCATCTGGAGTTTTTTCATTAATGGCATATTTTTCAGCATACTTTTTAGAAAATGTAGTTTTACCTGAACCAACAGGCCCACTAACATATATATTATAACCTTTATTTTTTATATTAAGCCCAAATTGTAAAGCCTCTATAGCTTTATTTTGTCCTATAATATTATCATCTGGTTGTATATTTTCTAATTTTTCTATAAGCTTTATATCACATATACCTTTTAAATCTTTATATTTAAGTTTTTTAACCATATTAATACCTCCAGTCTTTTTTATAGCTATAAATGTTTCCACATAACAATAGCATCTTCTTTGTTATCATCATAATATTCTTTTCTTATACCCTCCATAATAAAGCCATTTTTTTTATAAAGGGCTTGTGCTATATTGTTGCTTGTTCTAACCTCTAATGTTATGCCAATCATTTCTTTTTCTTTAGCTATATTTATAAGTGCATCTATAATTTTGCTACCTATACCTTTGCCCCTATGCTCTTTTTTTACAGCCACATTAGTGATATGGCCTTCATTTATAACATGCCACATACCGCCATAACCTATTATATTTTCATTTTCTTTTGCCACTATATAAATAGCCATTTTATTTTTTGTAAGCTCATCATAAAAAGATTTTTCACTCCAAGGTATAGAAAAACAGTCTTCTTCTATTTTATGTACGTCTTTTATATGCTCTGTTGTCATTTTTAAAATTTCCATTTTAGCTGTTTTTCCTTTCTTCTAGCTCTCTTTCTGCCTGTGGCTTTCTAAGATATTCTATCTCTAGACCGTTATAATCTACATATTTTTGTTGTTTTTCATATAAAAAGGCAAGGCTAGCTAAAGAGCTTGCTTTTTGCATATTTAAAGATATAGGAGCAAAATTTTCTTCTTTAAAATATTTTTTAATTATATTTTTGTAAGCTATCGAACCATCTCCTAAAAATACTGGTTCTATATCGTTATTTAAAATATAATATAGTAGCTCTGTTATATTTGTAGCATAGTCTGGTAAAATATTTTGTAAAATACCATCTTTATTTTTATAAATGCCAGTAAAAACCCTCTCTGCCTTAGCATCTATAATAGGCACAATATATCTACCATTATCTATTATATTATAAGACATAGCTTCTAATGTGGATATAGGTATTATTTTTTTATTTAAAGAATGTGCCATAGCCTTAATAGTGGCCGCACCTATCCTAAGTCCTGTAAAAGAGCCAGGGCCTTTAGCAAAAGCAAAGTAGTCTATGTTACATATATCCATCTCTAACATTTTTAAAAGATTATCTATAATCGGCATAATTGTAACAGAATGATTTTGTTTATAATTTAAGTTTATTTCACCTAAAATTTTATCTTCATTAGCAATAGCTACAGATGCAACTATCCCGCTTGTATCAATAGCTAATATGTTCATTTTTTATCACCTCTATAAGTCTATAATCTTCGCCTTTTTCTAAATTTTTATATATTTTTATCCAAGTAGCATTTTTAGGTATAATATCTTTTATTAGCTCTGCCCACTCAATAAGACAAACACCTTCACCAAAAAAATATTCTTCATAGCCTATGTCATATAGCTCTTCTATATCATTTATTCTATAAACATCAAAATGATAAAAAGGCAACCTTCCTTCATCATATTGATTTACAATAGTAAAAGTAGGGCTTGTAATATCTTCATCTATTAAAAGCCCTTTAGAAAAACCTTTGCTAAATTGGGTTTTACCAGTACCTAAATCTCCACAAAGGCAATATATATCACCTTTTTTAGCATTTTTAGCTATATCATATGCTATTTCTTTTGTTTCTTTTTCAGAAAAAACTTCTATTTTCATAATAAAACCAACCTAATATATATTATTAAAAATAATCTTATAATATATTATAAAAAAAATAAAGTATAACTTTTTATACAATATAAAATAATACTTTATATTATTAAAATATTTTTAAATATAAGATATTTTTATTATTTTATCATATTTTTTAATGTTTAACAATATTTGTCTAAAAATAATGCTATCCTTCTCCAGTATATTTTTCTTTCAACCATTTCAGATACAATATGGCCTGCGTTATTTACAACCATTAGCTCTTTTTCACAGTTAGCCTGTTTATATAAGTCAAAAACCATATATGTTGGTACAAAGTCATCTGTTGCACCGTGTATAAAAAATATAGGCAGTTTATTTTTCTTTACTTGCTTTATAGTAGATGCCTGTTTTAAAGAATATCCATTTTTTATTTTACATATTATATTCATTATAAAAAGAAAAGGTATAACAGGAACTTTTTTAGATTTTTTAAGCTGATGCTTAAAAACTTCATAAGCAGATGTAAAAGCACAATCTGATATAATACATTTTACATTTTTAGGTAGCTTTTCACCTGATGCCATAAGACTAGTTGTAGCTCCCATAGATACACCATATAAAACTATTTTAGCATTTTTATCTATTTTTGTAACCTTTTTAATCCATTCTATTAAATCTAACCTATCATGCCATCCCATACCAACATATTTTCCACCGCTAAGTCCGTGTGCTCTTAAATCTGGCAACAATACATTATATCCTTTTTTATAAAACCTTTTAGCTACATAATACATAAGTCTACCGTTAGCACCATATCCATGTAATACAATAACCCATTTATGGCTGTTATTAACAAACCACTCGGCAAATAATGTTGTTTTATCAAAGCTTTTTATTTTTAAACCTTTCACTAGCGTATTAGCAAGCCATTGTTTTATTTTATTTTTTTCTTCTTCAAAATCATCTAAAACTATTTTTGTTTCTTTTCTCACATCTAATAATTTCATCATAGCAAATTTATTTGTTCTAGTTAAACATATGTTATATAAATATATAATTGCAAAATATATCTCTCTAATAAAAAACATAATAAAACCTAATAAAAAACATATAGTAAATTTGTTTTTTATATTTTTTATATTTTTCATATAACCACCTCTTTTTTATTATAACCATAACATTTTTTTCAATTCTAAAATTTATCTAAATAACATTTTGGATAAAATATATTACATTTTATCTACAATCTGTTACAATTTTATTGACAAAATATATCAAAATATCTATAATTTCTATGTACTTATTATTTTTTAGGGATAGGAGAAAATTATTATGAAAAAACTTTCAAAAATTTTTGCTTTAATGTTAAGCCTTAGTGTTTTGTTATTAAGCCTTACTGCTTGTGGTAGCGATCCTAAAAAAGAGGCAGAAGCAGCTGTTACAAAAACATTTGACGAATTAAAAGCTTTAGACGATTCTGTTTATGATCAATATTTTGGTGCAAATGGCATTGCTTCTTTAGGTTTAACTGAAGATGATAGCCAAGAAGATTTTAAAAAATTTATTAAAACTATCGTTGACAATTTAAGCTACAAAATAGTTTCTTCTGAAGAAGTAGATAAAGATAATGTTATTGTAAAAGTTGATATAACTGCTATTAAAATGGAAACTGTTATGATAGCTTTTCAAGATAAAATTTTAGAATTTGCTTCTTCTGAAGAAAGTCAAAATATTTCACCTGAAGATGCTGTTAAAAAATCTTTAGAATTATTATTAGAAACTATTAGCCAACCAAATTTAGAAACTATTACAACTACTGTTGATTTAAACGTTACTAAAAATGATAATAATTGGGAAGTACCTATAAGCGAAGAATTGATAAACGCTATTTATGGCGGTATGTTAGATTTAGGTATATAATAAATTCTATAGATTAAGGGCGTAGACAAAGTCTATGCCCTTTAAAAATATAAAATTTTAAAGTTATTTTTAAATTAGATATATATTAAATAGTTATCTATTTATTCTTTTATTTTTCTTATTTTAGCACCTATTTTTTTAAGTTTTTCTTCTATATTATAGTATCCTCTTTCTATATGATATATATCGCTTATTTCACTTATACCTTCAGCACAAAGTCCTGCTATTATAAGAGCTGCTCCTGCTCTTAAATCTGTAGCTTTAACCTTTGCTCCTGTTATTTTTTCTACCCCATTTATTATGGCGCTACTACCTTCTATTTTTATATTAGCCCCCATAAGCCCTAGCTCTGAAGCATGCATAAATCTATTTTCAAATATAGTTTCATTTATAATGCTTGTTCCATTACCAATAGCCATAAGGCTCATAAATTGTGGTTGCATATCGGTAGGAAAACCGGGATAAGGCATAGTTTTTATATCAACATTTTTAAATATATTTTTACCACTTACAAATATTTTATTATCTTTTTCTTCTATATCAACGTTTATCTCTCTAAGCTTAGATGTAACTGCTTTTAAATGTTCACAATTTACATCTAAAATATTTAACTCTCCTTTTGTAGCCGCCCCTAAAACTAAAAATGTACCTGCTTCTATTCTATCTGGTATTATAGTATGCTCACAATTATTAAGGCTATCCACCCCTTTTATTTTTATAGTTTCTGTTCCTCCTCCCTCAATTTTAGCTCCCATTTTATTTAAAAATTCTATTAAATCTACAATTTCCGGCTCTGTAGCACAATTAGATATTACAGTTGTACCCTTAGCTAAAACACTAGCCATTATTATATTTTCTGTAGCCCCAACGCTAGGAAAATCTAAATATATTTCTGTGCCTATAAGTCTATTTTTTGCGTTTATTTCTATAACGCCGTGTTCTTGCAATATTTCTGCACCAAGAGCTTTAAACCCTTTTAAATGTAAATCTATAGGCCTAACACCTATAGCACAACCTCCTGGCATCTGTATAGATACTTTTCCAAATCTAGCAAGCATTGGCCCTGCCAACAAAAAAGAGGCTCTTATTTGTTTTACTAAATCATAGCTAACTTTTTTATTAAATATATTTTTAGTATCTATTTGTATATATTTATTTTTCAAATCTTTTATTATGCTTATGCCTATTTCTTCTAAAAGGCTACACATTACATTTATATCTGATAAAAATGGTACTTTTTTTATTATCGTATTACCGTTAGATAATATAGAAGCAGCAAGTATTGGTAAACAGGCATTTTTTGCTCCTTCTATAAATACATCTCCTTTTATATTTAAGCTTTTTTCTAATAAATATTTTTCCATTACATTCTCCTTTGTTTATATCTATATAAATTATTTTTCCCTTTTTGATAAATAAAAAACATAATATTTGACATATTTAAAATAAAGTTTTAAAATATTTTTATAATTTATTATTAATAATATAATATAGAGGTGAAATAATATGAGCTGCTTTACAATAACATTAGATACAGTAGAAAAGGTTAAACAATTTTCTGATTTAATAAACAAATTTGAAGGAGATTTTGATTTAATATCTGAAGATTATATTATAGATGCTAAATCTATTATGGGTATTTTTAGTTTAAATTTGAAAAAGCCGCTAACTCTTCAAGTAAATAACATAGAAAACTTAGAAGATTTAAAAATTTCATTAGAAAAATTTATGTAAATTATTAATTATATTTATTGCTATTTTTTGTTAAGCATATATCTATAACTTTATATTATATTTTATAAAATAATTTATATATTTATTTATGCATAAACTTATTGATTTTTGGATAAAAATATATTATAATGTTTATAGATTAGTTTCTGGAGTGTTCGTTTACCCTTTATTTTGAACCTACATTTCTTATAAGGGATTCCTACATCTAAAAGAATATGTCAGGCCTCAAGCTAATTCCCTTTGGGCAGAGGAAGGCAGATGTCTTTTATGCGGAAACCCACCTAGCCTAAGCTAGGTGTCAAAAGAGGGCCCCGGCATTCTGGTTTAAAAGGCTATTTATAGCCTTTTTTGTTTGTAAATAGGTTCTTTTTAACTATTAGTATAATAAAAGATAAGGCTAAATTATATAGGTTCTTTTTTAATTATTAAAGGTTAAATGGAAAGGCAACGTTTAAGATATATCTAATCTTAACTATCATCTTATTAAGCCCCAACATTTATTATAGAGCCTTATATAAAATATCTCCCACCGCCTCTTTTATTAGTAGAACCTACAAATTTTTATTCTACCTTTTACTTATTATAAAAATATCACATTTATTAAAATTTTATATTATACTTTTTTATTTTTTCTATATATAAAATTATATTTAATCTAAAAAATAATCTAAGCTTACCTTTATTTTTCTAAGCTAAATACTATCAATGAGGTGAAAAAATGAATAGAGAACTATTTGAAGAATATCCTATACCAAAGGCTATAGGTAAATTAGCTTTGCCTACAATTTTAGGTATGCTAGTAAATATTATATACAATATGGCAGATACTTTTTTCGTAGCTCAAACAAAAGATCAAAATCAGGTTGCAGCAGTTACCCTTTGTTTACCTATATTTATGTTACTTATGTCTTTTGGTAACATATTTGCTATAGGTGGTGGATCTTATGTTTCTAGGTTGCTAGGTGAAAAACAATTAGAAAAAATTAAAAATGTTACCTCTTTTTGTTTTTATGGTTGTATTTTAGTTGGTATAATTTGTGCTGCTATTCTTATAGGTTTTATAGAGCCTATTTTAAAATTTATAGGAACAAGTGAAAATACATATAGCTTTGCAAAATCATATTTAATAATATTAGCTATAGGTTCGCCTTTTATATGTTTACAGACTGCTTTTGGTGGTATAGTTAGAGCAGAAGGTGCTTCTAAAGAAGCTATGATAGGTATGATGATAGGGACAATATTAAATATTGTTTTAGATCCTATTATGATTTTAAATATGAATATGGGTGTAACAGGTGCTGCTTTAGCAACTGTTATTGGAAATATAGCAAGCTGTATATATTATATATATTATTTCTTATTTAGAAAAACTTGTTTATCTATTAGCTTAAAATATTTTACATTAAAAAAAGAAATAATAAAAAATATTTTAATAATAGGTATACCTGTATCTTTAAATACTATTTTAATAAGTGGTGCTAACATTTTATTAAACAATTTTGCTGCGGCTTATAGCGATACAGTTGTAACAGCTCTTGGTATCTCTGGTAGAGTTAACACAATAGCTATTATGTTACTATTAGGTTTATCTCAAGGCTCTCAACCTTTCATAGGTTATAATTTTGCTGCTAAAAATTATGATAGAATGAATAAAGCTATAAAATTTGGTATGCTTTGTTCTATTATAATAGGTGTAACAACATTTTTAGTTACATTTATATTTGCCGAGCCTATTGTAAAAATGTTTTTATCTGATCCACCAGAGGTTGTATCTTACGGTAAATATTTTATACGCGCCACTATGTCTGCTTGTACTATACTAGGTATACAATTTATACTTATGTCAACCTTCCAAGCTATGGGTAAAGGTGGCTCTGCCTTAATTGTTTCTCTTTGTAGGCAAGGTATAGCTTTTGTTCCTGCTATAATTATTGGAAATATGCTATTTGGGTTAAATGGCGTTGTATGGGCACAACCTTTTTCAGATGTTGTATCTGTTTTTATAGCATCTGCAATGTATTTTTTTATGAATAAAAATATGAAAAAAAAATAATTATTTATATATAAATAAGGAGGTAATAGGTTAAATAACCTGTTACCTTTTTCAATTATTATAATTTTAATAAAAATAAGGGCTAATAATAACTATCTATCCCTTTTAAAAATAATATCATGTTATAAATCTACAAAATTATATTAATATTTATTATACAATCATATCAAACATTATTTATTGCTATATTTTTTAGAATTTTCTATTATATCATAAAATAAGCTTATAACTCTATCTTTTTCACTCTCTGTAAGGCTTTCTAACTCGTAATATATTTCTTTTAATTTTATTTCGTTTTTACTATTCAAATAATCTGCAAGTATAATATCTGAAGATATGTTTAAAGTATTTATAATTTTTATAAAAGTATGTAATGTAGGTATTTTAACACCTCTTTCAATATTACCTATATGGGTTGTGCTTAAATTTAATATTTCAGCAAATTCTTCTATAGTTAGGTTAGCTTTTTTTCTATATTCTCTTATTTTTTTACCGATATAATTATCCTTCATTTAAAGACCCTTTCTTGTGATAGATTTTAAAAATAAGTATATATTAATGAAATACAAATAAAAATAATCTTAAAGAATAATATATTCTTATAGTTTATTTTTAATCTTGAAATATTTACATATTAATAGTATAATTTTTTTACATAACTTATTATTTTTTATATTGGAGGATTATATGAAAGAAAATACTTGTTTTATTATAGGCCATAGAGTTATATCTAAAAAAAATTATAATATAATTTATTATTTAACTAAAGTTGTTGTAGAAATATTAATTGTTCAAAAAAATATAACTAATTTTAAAATAGGTTATACAAAAGGCTTTAGCAACATAGCTTTTTCAGTATTAACAGAATTAAAAAATATATATCCTAATATAAACCTAACTTTAGTTTTACACAATACAAATTTAAACAAAATATATTATAAAATTTTCAAAAACGTAGATAATGTATTATATGTATCTAAAAATTATATACTAGAAGAAAGTAATAAACTTATAGAAAATAGCGAATATTGTGTATGTTTTTTTATAGAGAGTATTAAAAGAGGTAGAACCTTTAAAATATTAAATAAGGCTGACAAAAATAATATAAAAATTTATAACATTTTTAAGTATCTATAATAAAGGTCTAGTTTTATTTTTTATAATGTATAAAATTAGTTAAAAGTGTTGACAATGTATAATATTTATGTTAATATAACTTTGACGTTATTATACGTCTTTTTTTGCATAAATAAAAATACAAGAGAGGTGGAAGTCTTGAGAACAAAAATTACTTTAGCATGTACTGATTGTAAACAAAGAAACTATAACACAATGAAAGACAAAAAAGTACATCCAGACAGAATGGAAACAAAAAAATATTGCAAATTCTGTGGTAAACATACTTTACACAGAGAAACTAAATAATTCTCTCTAGTTTATCGAAAGGAGTTTGATAAAGTATGCAAGAGAATAATGAACAATCTAAAAATGTGTCAAGTGATTCTTCTAAAAACCAAAAGTCTAACAAAAAAGAAGCCAAAAAAAAGGGCAACTTTTTTGCAGATCATAAAGCAGAATTTAAAAAAATAACTTGGCCTACTAGAAAAGTTTTAATTAAACAAACATTTACAGTTATTGTTATATCATTAATTGTTGGTGTTATTATTTTTGGCTATGATTTAGGTATAGACTTTATCTTACAAAATTTAATTAAATTAGCGGCATAAGTTAGAAGGATATGATTATATGGAAAAAAATGATGAATTAATTCAAAACTTTGATAAAGAATTAGACCAAAAGTCTAGCTCTGAGCAAAATATTAATCTTTTAGAAGAAGATTTTTCATCTAAAGCTGCCCCTAAAGAAAAACCTAGGTGGTATGTTATACACACATATTCTGGCTATGAAAATAATGTTAAAGCTAGCATTGAAAAAATTATAGAAAATAGAGATATGTATGATGTTATAACAGAGGTTGTTGTTCCTGTTCAAACAGCTTATGAAACAACAAAATCTGGCAAACAAAAAGAAATACAAAGAAAAATCTTTCCAGGATATGTTTTTCTTAAGATGATAATGAATGATGACACTTGGTATGTTGTTCGTAATACTCGTGGTGTAACTAGCTTTGTTGGCCCTGGCTCTAAGCCTGTGCCTTTAACAGATGACGAGGTTATATCTATGGGTATAGAAAGCTTTTTAGACACTTGTGATATAGAGCTTGGTGATGTTGTTCTTATAAAAGAAGGGCCATTTGCCAAATCTAGCGGTGTTGTTAAAGAGATTAACAGTAACAAAAAAACTGTTATTGTTAATGTTAATTTCTTTGGGAGAGAAACTCCTGTTGAACTAGATTTTCATCAAATTCAACAAATGGGATAATATCCCTATTACAACTGTTACTGGTATAGATTTATACCGTGGGAGGGAAAATCCCGCTAATTACCACATTACTTAGGAGGTGCCTTAAAAATGGCAAAAAAAATATCTGGTTATATTAAATTACAAATTCCTGCTGGGAAAGCTACTCCAGCACCACCTGTTGGTCCTGCTCTTGGTCAACATGGTGTAAATATTATGGGCTTCTGTAAAGAATTTAACGAAAGAACAGCTAAAGATGCTGGCCTTGTTATACCTGTTGTTATTACAGTATATCAAGATAAAAGTTTTACATTTGTTACAAAAACTCCACCAGCTGCTGTTCTTTTAAAGAAAGCTTGTAAATTAGAATCTGGTTCTGGTGTTCCTAACAAAACAAAAGTTGCAAAAATATCTAAAGAAGAAGTTAGAAAAATAGCTGAATTAAAAATGCCAGACTTAAACGCTGCATCTATCGAAGCTGCTATGAGTATGATTAGCGGTACAGCTAGAAGTATGGGTATTGTTGTAGAAGATTAATAATTCAGTAAATTAAGTGGGAGGGAAAATCCCGCTATTACCACATAAGGAGGAACTATTGTGAAAAGAGGAAAAAAATATCTCGAAAAAGAAAAATTAATTGATAAATCTATGCTTTATGATACAAACGAAGCAGTTGAATTAGTTGTTAAAACTTCTACTGCTAAATTTGATGAAACAGTTGAAGCACATATCCGTTTAGGTGTTGATAGCAGACACGCTGATCAACAAGTGCGTGGTGCCGTTGTTTTACCTCACGGTACTGGTAAAAAAGCTCGTGTTTTAGTTTTTGCTAAAGGGCCTAAAGCTGAAGAAGCTGAAAAAGCTGGTGCTGATTATGTTGGTGCTGAAGATATGGTAGCAAAAATCCAAAACGAAAACTGGTTCGATTTTGATGTTATTGTTGCTACACCTGATATGATGGGTCTTGTAGGTCGTATTGGTCGTGTTTTAGGTCCTAAAGGGCTTATGCCTAACCCTAAAGCAGGTACTGTTACTATGGACGTTGCTAAAGCTATTGAAGATATCAAAGCTGGTAAAATAGAATACCGTCTTGATAAAACTAACATTATTCACGTTCCACTTGGAAAAGTTTCTTTTGGAGCTGAAAAATTAAATGATAACTTCCAAACTCTTATTGGTGCTGTAATTAAAGCTAAACCAGCTGCTGCTAAAGGCCAATATTTAAAAAGCGTTGTTCTTTCTACAACTATGGGGCCTGGTGTAAAAGTTAATCACGCTAAAATTACAGAGTAATAGATAAAAAGCCTATATAGGTATAAATTTAGGTTGTAGACTTTGTCTACAACCTTTTTAAAATCTCTTTCAATTTTAAATTTTTATAACCTACCTAATATTTATTTTTTAATATTTTTTTCACAAAATTTATAAAAATTTTTATATGTTATTTTTTCTAAAATATCTTTACCATATATTTTTTCTATTTTTTCAAATAAGTTTTTATATTTAGATACATCTTCTAAATTTTTAGGTGTTTCTTCTATACCATCAAAATCTCCACCTAAACAAATTTTATCATAACCTATTAAATCGCCTATATAATCTATATGTTTAAAAATATGCTCTTCTGTAGCTACATTTTTATTAGTCAAAAATTTAGGGCATAAATTTATACCTACTATACCTTCACAATCTTTTATAGCTTTTAATTGTTCGTCTTTAAGGTTTCTATAATGGTTGCAAATAGTATATGCGTTAGAATGAGTTGCTATAAAAGGTTTTTTAGCCATTTTATATAAATCCCAAAAGCCTTCTTCGTTTAAATGAGAAACATCTATAACCATATTTATATCATTCATTGTTTTTACAACCTCTTTACCAAAAGGCTTTAATCCTTTTGTAGATTTTGTAAAAGCACCAAATCCTATGTTATTTTCATAGTTCCAACATAAAGTTAAAATTCTAACACCTCTATTAAAAAAATGGTATATATTATCAATATTATTTCCTATGCTTTCTCCACCTTCTATAGATAATAAGCCATTAATTTTACTACTTGTTTTTATATTTTCAAAATTTGTAACCTTTTTTATAAAATTTTTATTTTCTTCTATTTGTTGTTCAAAAAAATCTATCATTTTATTTGTAATTTCAAAAGCATTTTTATAATATTTTTTACTTAACCATATAGCAAATATTTGTGTAGGCGTTTTAAATTGGTTAAGCCTATTTATATCTATATGTAAATTATTTTTATAAAAATTTTGTTTTCTTTCATAAGCCGTAGTTATAGTATCACAATGTAAATCTACAAACTTATACATAAATTTATCCTCCTTTTTTATAAATTTAAGAATATTTTTTTTAATATTGACAATAATATAATTGGAGGTGATATTATGTCTAATATTAACGGTTCAATAAAATGTACTATTTCTAATTGTAAACATTTTGATAAATCTAATTATTGTAAATTAAATACAATATCTGTTGGTGGAGATTGTAGTTGTACAGACTGTAAAGGAACAGAATGTAGAAGCTTTCAAATAAATAATTAGTATTTTTTAAGCTTTATGTGGTGTGTATGATATAGACCATATAAAGCTTTTTATTTATTCAATTAAGATGTGACTTAATATTTTAGATGAAAAATTATAAACGTTTTTTTGTTTTAATTTTTATGAATAAAATATTTAGGAACATCTGTTTTTGAATACAAAGTATTCAAAAAATTGATTTATTATTTAATTTAAAATAACAGGTATAAGGCCAATTATAAAACCTAAAACACCACCTATAATAGTTATAGCGTTAAGTTCTTTTTTTGTTACAGAAACAATTAAATTCTCTATAGTTTCCATATCAAAGCTATTAATTTTTTCTTCTATCATTTTAGATACAGATATGCTAGATAATATTTTATGCCCTTCTCTATCTATAAATTTTTCAATTATATTAAATATTCTATCTTTAAAGTAACATATATTTATTTTATCTAATATACAATTTATATTAATATTTAAAATTTTATGCTTATTATTTTTAATATATTTTTCTAAATATAAATATATATAATTTGATAATTTTTCGTTTATTATGTTACTTACAATTTTATTAATATTTTGTTTTAAGTTTTCATCATTTATAATATTGAATATATTATCTAATATGTTAGTTTTATTTATATATTTTTTTAAATTTTCATTATTGCATTTTTCTTTTATAATATTTTTAGACTTTTCAGGTATTTTATTATATATATCTAAAAGTGTTTTGTTTTGATATATAGATATAAATTCAAATATTTTTAAACCTATAATACTTTGATTTTCTTTGTTGTTTAAATATGCTAAAATATTTTTCTTTATACTATTATAAACTTTATCAGTATTTAAAAATAAACCTGCAAAACTATTTACATTATCTTCTATTACATTTTTTATAAATATACTCATTTTTTCATTTAATTGCTCATCTGTTTCTATTTTTTTAGAGATAATCTCACATATTTTAGGTATATTTTCAAAAATAGTCATTTTTATATTTGATATAGCTTCATCATCTATTATATCACATAATTTTATATTATATATGCTATTTTTTACATTTTCATTATTAAAAATATTTATAATAATTTTTTCTAGCTTTTCTTTAATTTCTTCATTTTTATCTAAATTATTTATATAAAAGTATAATTTTTCTACAATAGCATCTGATAAAATTTTTTTATTTTTTCTATCTTCTAAAAAATTTTTTATATAAAATAAAAGTTTGTTTTCTATATTGTTTATTATATTATTTTTTTCATCTTTATATAAAATATCTAACAAATCATCAATTGTATAATTTTTATCTTTTAACTTATAAAAATTTTTTTCTACCAATAAATATATTTTTTCTTTATTTTCTTCACAAAATAAATTTTTTTCTATAGTTTCTTTATTTAAAACATTTTCTTCTGTAACTAGAGCTATTTTTTTTGCAAGTTTTTCACGCTCTTTAGGTATAAGCCCTGGTGTGAAAGGCACTTTAAATTTACCTATATATTTAGGCTCATGTGGTAAAAATAACATTTTTATAGCTAACCAATTTGTAAAATATCCTATCGCTCCCCCTAATATAGGTGTTATTATATCACTTATCATAATTATTTCTCCTTTGTATATTTTAAAATTATACGTTCTTTATAATATTTTGTCTAAAAATAATAATATTATTATATAAATATTTCTTTACACTACACAAAAAATAATAAAAAATACCCTTTAAAATTTTTATTTAAAGAGCATTTTTAAACTAAATATGTATTATTTATTTAATTTTAAATGTTTAGGTAGGCCATTTACCATAATAGGATAAACCTCTCCTTGTATAAGTGGTTTAATATAATCTATAAGATCACTAGAAACTGTTCCGTTTTCGCTATCTATCCATTGTAAAGGAACTTTTTTCTCAATGTTAGCTATATCATAAACATTATGTGCTTTCATAACTATGTTATAAGGGTTGTTGCTTGTTCTTTCAAAAACTACAACTTTACCATTTTCACCATCTAAAGCTGCTTTAACAGCAAAAGAACCTGCTAAAAAGCTTTCGTTTATATCTACTTCAGACATAAAATGGCTAGCGCATCTTTGTGTAGTATTAAGCTCGATAGCTCTCGTTTTACAACCAAGTTTTTTATATAATATTCTAGCTAAATTGTTAGCAGTACCGCTTAAAGATTTATGACCAAAACAATCTAAAAGGGTGTTTTCTTCTTCTAGCTCACAAATATTAATACCATTTTTATTTTTTATACCTTCTGATATAGCAATAACTAGGCTTTTCTTTGTTTTTTGTAATTTTTCTACCTTACATATAAATTTTTCTATATCAAATACTACCTCTGGTAAATATATTAGATCTACTCCGTTACAATCGTCAGATTTTGTTAGAGCGGCAGATGCAGTAAGCCATCCTGCGTTTCTACCCATTATTTCAATTATAGTTATATTTTTTGCATCATAAACTGTTGCATCTTTTATAATTTCTTTAACAGTTGTAGCAATATATTTACAAGCGCTACCAAAGCCAGGTGTATGATCTGTAACGGCTAAATCGTTATCAATAGTTTTAGGAACACCTATAAATTGTATATTTTTATTTTTAGTACTACCATATGTATGCAGTTTCTTTATAGTATCCATAGAATCATTTCCACCTATATAGAAAAATTTATCTACATTTATTTTTTCTAATATAGAAAATATTTTTTCATATATTTCTGTGTTATCTTCCATATTAGGTAGCTTAAATCTACAAGAACCTAAATAAGCAGAAGGTGTTCTTTTTAAAAGCTCTATATCTAAATCTGTTTTTATTTCATTGTTAAGCTCTATATATTTTTCTTCTAAAAGCCCTTGTATGCCATTTATCATACCATAAACTTTTATATTATTATCTTTGCCACATTTAAAAACACCTGCTAAGCTAGCATTTATAACAGCTGTTGGCCCTCCCGACTGCCCTACTATGATATTTCCCATTTTTTTATAAGCCCTCCTAAAAATTAAAAATTTTTTTATTTAATTATAGCAAATTTTATCATAATTTACAATAGCTACATTTGAACTAATATAACAGGTATTTGTTTTGATGTTATTTTTTCTATATCTAAAAATTTATAAGCCATCAACACTTTTTCATAGTCTAAATCATATATGTAAGATAAATCTTTAGCGTTATAAAAATGAGGAGAGCCACATTCTATTTCTCTTTTTAACATTTTACAAATAAAGCTTGTACCATTTAACATTATAGAAATAAAATTTTTGTTGTTTATCTCTTTTATGTTAATTTTTGATAGAATTTTTTCTAGCTCATCTTTGTTTATTTCTAATATTTCACAAACTTCTTCTAAACACATATTATCATTAGTTTTTAAAAATATGTCTATCTCTTTTAATTTTGGTATTATTATATTATTATATGTATCTATTGGCCTTTTTCTTTCCATATTATCCACCTTTCTTTATATATTAAATTATATCATTTATAAAAATATATTCTATATTAAAATGATGGTATATATAGTAATAATTAGTACATAATATTATAATATTTTTGCTCTATTATATTTACAAAATACCAAATTTTTTATATAATTATTGTGTGGACAGTAATAGGAGGTATAATAATGAAAAAAAATAAAGGCTTAACAACATCTATTATAGCTACATCATTAGCAACTATAGGCTTTGCATCTTATAAATTAATGAAAAATAAATACCCAGATAAGCTTGAAGATATTAATTGTTATGTTAAAAATAACCTATTAAATAAAAATAAAAATGACGATATTTCTAAGCATAATAAAGAAGAAAAAACTCCTAATTCAAATATTAGCGAATATAACCAAAATAATGTAACTTATAATAATAGATCAAACTTTTCTGAAAATAAAGAAAATTTAACTATTTTTAATACTACCGATACTAATTTAACTATTGTTAATAATAATGATGCTAATTTAACTATTGTTAATAATAGTGATGCTAATTTAACTATTGCTAATGATAATAATAAAGAAAATAGCTATAATGCCCCAATTTCTAACAATTTTATAGAAATTGAAGACGAACTTATGAATATTAATGATTTTATAGAGAACGAACCTTATTTATCTATTGATAGTGATTTTGATGATTTTGACGATATTGATGATGATATTGATGACGATATTGATGATGAAGATATTGACGATATTGAGAATATAGAAAATCAACCTTTAACCAACAATAGCCTTGCAGAAAGCATTTCTTCTTTACCTGTATATAATGATTTTGTTAATATTGATGATGAACCTTTAACTAACGATAGCCCTACAGAAAGTGTTTCTTCATTATCTTCAAATA
>CAMMIW010000020.1 GCA_946497035.1 uncultured Eubacteriaceae bacterium
CCACCATATTGAGTTAAAATAAGCTTACCAAGTTGTGGGTTTTTATTTTTAATTTTAACAGGAAACTCAAGTTTTTTTTCATAAATCCACATTAGCACATTTCTCCTTCCAATTTATAATTAAAACATTGTTGCCAAGGCCAAGGGTTATCTGTCCAATTAAATCTTTCATTATTAGACATAGATCTATAAGAACATAAAGGGCCAAAATTTTCTTCATAAATAGCACGAACACTATCTGCCTCTTTTAATATTTCATTATATATAGCTATACCTTCTTTATCATAAGGGTGAGTATCTAAATAAAGGGCCATATCAACGGCCATAAAATCTAAAGCAGTAAGCTTTTTTAAAACTTCATCTCTTTCCATATTTTATGCCTCCAAAAAAAATCAAATAATTACATATTTACAAAACAGTTGTTATCTTCTCTCATAATATTTTTATCTTCTTCACAATAAGGTCTAGCTAATTCTGGAAAGATAGTTCCTTTAATGATAGCCTCGTTTTCATCATATATGCTACAAAGCTTTTGAAAAGGAACATAAGCTCTAGCTAGCCTTACAACTTTTATATATTCTTCATAAGGTATACACTCTTGATTGTTACATTCATTACAGTCCACAAATAAAACCTCCTTTAATGGATACTAGGTTGCTCACCTAATTTTATAATATTCAATATTTGTAAAAATGTTACAATAAATAACTATTGACTTTTATAAAAAAAAGTTATACTTTAATACATATAAAAAAAGGTTGTTTTTCAATTATTTGGGTATAAATAAAAAGTAATATAGTAAAATTTATTTTTCCTTTTAATTGTAAAAATTATAAAATAAGTGAGGTGAAGGTAGTGTATTTTTTAGAAAATAAAGAACCCTTAAAAAAAATATTAAAATTATGTATATTTTTATTAATTATATATATTTTTTTAAACTATGTAGGAAGTTTATTTTTGCCCTTTATAATAGGCTATATATTATGCATAATACTATATCCCCTATTTAAAATTTTAAATAATAAATATAAAATACCAAAACCAATTAGTAGCATTTTATGTATTGGCATTTTAATACTATTAGTTATATTTATAGGTGTAGGAATAGTAGGACAAATAGTAAAAGAAGGTAAAGAATTTATAAAAGATTTGCCTTATTATATACAATCTATAAAAAATACTTTTGATGAACTAAATTATAAAATACAAAGCCTAATGAAAATATTGCCAGATGGACTAGAAAATACCATTATAGGCTTTTTTGAAAATTCTTCATCTATATTAGGGGAGCTTTTAGGAAATGGGTTAAAAAATACTTCTATAAAGGTTATAAAAAAAGTACCCAATGCTCTTATGATAACGATAATAAGTATAATATCTTGTTATTTAATGCTTATAGATAAGGAAAATATACAAAAGTTTATAGTAAGACAACTACCTAAAAAATATGCTAATAAATTTGGTATAGTAAAATCTGGCATAGGAGATGCAGTTTTTGGATATATTAAAGCACAAGCTATAATAATGTGTTTAATAGCTACGGTATGTTTTTTAGGCCTTTTATTGTTAGATGCACCTTATGCCCTTTTTATAGCTGTTGTTATAGGCATAATAGATGCTTTACCTGTTTTTGGCAGTGGTTTTATTTTATGGCCGTGGGCTTTATATAACGTTATTACTGGCAATTATGGTTTATCTATAGGCCTTATAATAATATATGTAGTTGTGCTTTTAACAAGACAATTTGTAGAGCCTAAAATTTTAGGAAAACAAATAGGCATACACCCTTTAGCTACATTAATGTCTATATATATAGGACTGCAAGTTTTTGGTGTTTTTGGATTTATAATAGGCCCTGTTATAATGGTTATAATAAAAGCTTTACAAAATGAAAATATATTGCCACAATGGAGGTAGCTATGGATAAAATAATATATAATACATTAAAAGATTTATCAAAAAAACAAATATACCCTTTTCATATGCCAGGCCATAAAAGAAATGATAAATTTTTAAATGATTTTTACGATTTTATAAATTTAGATTATACAGAAATAGATGAAACAGACAATATGCATAAACCTGAAGGGATAATTAAAAAATCTAAAGAAATGATAGCAAATATTTTTGGGGCTAAAGATAGCTATTTTTTAGTTAATGGTAGTAGCGGAGGCATAATGGCCACTATAATGGCTTGTGTAGCTCCTAATGAGAAAATATTGGTGGCAAAAAATTGTCATATAAGCGTATATAATGGGATAATTTTAAGTGGAGCTATGCCTATATATATTGAGCCTACAATAAAATATAACATACCTTGTGGTATAGACATTAAAAATATAGAAAAGGCAATAGAAAAACATAAAGATATAAAAGCACTTATAATTACAAGTCCCACTTATGAAGGTTTTGTTTGTGATGTAGAAAAAATAGCAAAAATTGTTCATAAAAATGGCATTATATTAATTGTAGATGAAGCCCACGGAGCACACTTTAATTTTTCTAATAATTTTCCTAAAAGTGGTATAAAATGTGGTGCAGATATAGTTATACAGAGCTTTCATAAAACGTTACCTAGTTTTACCCAATGTGGTGTTTTACATTTAAATGGTAATTTAGTAGATAAAAACAAGTTAGAAAAATGTTTATCTATTATACAAACTACAAGCCCATCATATATGTTTATGTTAAGCATAGAATATGCGGCAGATTTTTGTAAAAATAATTTAAAATTATTTAATCAATATACATTATTTTTACAAGATGTTAGAAAAGATCTTAAAAATTTAAAAAATTTAAAGCTTATAGATAAAGATATTTTAAAAGATAGCAACATTGTAGATTTTGATATTAGTAGGTTTACTTTTTTAATAAATAGTCCTATAAATGGAGATTATATAAATAATATATTAAAAGAAAATAAAATACAATTAGAAATGTATGGCAATAACCATATAATAGCAATAAGTACAATATGTGATGATTTTGATAAAATAACATATTTTAAAAATATTTTATTTAAAATAGATAATGAACTAGAAAATAAAAATATAATATATGACAATATTAATAACGAAAATATAGTTTGCCCTAACATATTACCTAGAGAAGCTTTTTATAACAATAAAAAACTATTAAAGCTAGATTTATGCTTAGATGAGATTTGTGGTGATTTTATAACTCCTTATCCCCCAGGCATACCTATTTTAACACCAGGACAAACTATAACAAAAGAAATTTTAAAACAAATTAATATATATTTAAAAAATAATATAAAAATTTTAGGGATTAACGAAAATAACGAAATATATGTAATTTCAACAACATAGAAAGGCTGTAGACAAAATCTACAGCCTTAAAAAATTATGCTTACACAATGCCATATACCAGAAGATATAATATCTGCCATATTCATAACAACAGATAGCCTAGTATTTTGTAAAACAGATATCTCTAATATACCTGTATGATTTACTATCCCTGTTATAAAAATATCTCCAACAGCAGGTAAATTTTTTTTAGCACCTGCTCCTGGCTTTATGCTCCCCTCCCCTATATTTATATAATTTATATACTCTTTTGAGCCTAAAGATGCGTCTATAGCTATTAAAAAAGGATTTTTATGTTTTAAATAAATTTCTTTTACAGTATCTTTCAAATTTTTAGCGTGAACAGGCTTTTCTAAAGTGCCATATATAAAAATATTGTTTTTTAAAGGCAATTTAGAAAGCTTATAACCTACTAATGGGCCTAAGCTATCACCTGTTGCTCTATCTGATCCTATACATAAAAATATAATAGTTTTAAAACTATCTTTATATTTATATAATATATTAAATAAATTTTCCTTAAATTCTAACAATGCAAACTCAGAATTAGAATTTATATAATTAATAAAATTATTTTTTTTACTTAATGTATTATTCAATTTTATTTCTCCTTAAATTTTGTGTAAATTTCATTAAAAACTAAATATTTACATAATAATAATATATATTTTTTCAAAAAACTAATAAATTATACACTAATATTAAATATTTTAGTATAAAAAAAAGGTTCAATTATTGTCAATATATACCAAAAAATATATTAAATTGTAAATCATTATTTTTACATGTAAAAAATTCTTTATAAATAGGGATAAAAATTTCTTGACTGTTTACAAATTTTTCCATAAAATGTAATTAGTATGTGATAATATTTTCATAAATTAACAAAACTTATATTTATATGTCTAAGGAGAGTTTTTTATGAAACAAAATAATAATAATATTAGCTTACCAAAAAATATAAAGCAGATGGGGAATATTGATGAAAACTTAAAAATATATATGGAGGATTATGTTTTTACTTTTTTGCAACAATATTCAAAATCTTGTAATAATGAGGAGAGGATAGCGGTTTTAATAGGAGATAGCTATAATATTGACGGAAATGATGTATTATTTATTAGTGGTGCTATTAAGGGGGAACATACCTCTTTAGAAGATGGTATGGTTAAGCTAACTGATGAGTCATTTAAATATATAGAGGAGCAAATAGAAACATACTTTAAAGGATGTAGCATTGTAGGTTGGTTTTATTCTCAGCCTGGCTTTTCAGACTATATAAATGACGGATACATAAATTATCATAAACAATATTTTGATAAAAAAAATCAAGTGTTTTTTCTAAGCGATCCTATAGAAAATATTGGCGGTTTTTACATACTGTGCGACAACGATTTTAAAGCTCTTAGCGGTTTTATTATATATTATGAAAAAAATGATGCTATGAGCGAATATATGTCTAATAACAAATCAATTAATACTAGATCAAGTGAAGATAAGCTTAAAGCAAAAGATGAAAGGCTTATGAGTATGAGCAGAAGAAAAAATAATATTAATAAGAGTATGCATTCTTTAAGCGAATATAAAAAAATGACAAATATTTTTGGTTCATTAAGTGCTGTTTTATTTCTTGTTTGTTTTATAATGGGAGCAGGCCTTATACAAAGTGATGATAAAATAGCAGAGCTAGAAAAAAGGCTTGTTAAATTAGACGACAGCTATAGATATATTTTAAGCCAAATTAAAGATGATAATGTGCAAAGTGTTTTTGCTCAAAATAACACTAAAAATGAATCTTCTTCAGAGCAAACATCTTCTTTATCTACAGCTAATACACATACAACAGAAAAACATACAGTTACAACAACATCTACGACTGAAAATCTTACCGTTTCTACTACTCAAGAACAAAAAGACAAAGTATCTGAAACGACAAGTGAAAGTATCTCAAAAAATATGGAAAAACAAAATTTAAAAAAATATGAGGTAAAAGAGGGTGATACATTAGAGGTTATAAGCAAAAGATTTTATGGAGATAGAAGTAAAATAGAAGAAATAATGAGTATAAACGGACTAGATAACCCACACACAATTTACGTTGGTAAAACATTATTGCTTCCTTAAATGTTTAATATAAAAAATTTTGGGAGGATTAAATTTTGTATTTTTATAACGATGACTTGACAAAAGATATAACAGTAGCTCTAGTTCACGAGGTAAAAAATCCTATATCACTTATAAAAGCTAATATAGAACTATTAGAGCTTGAAAATGTTTTAGATAACCATAAGAAAAATGTTACTATGATAAAAAATGAACTTAATAAAATATCTGAAATAATATCTGATTTTATGCTATTTTGTAATCAAAACTATGAAATAAAATTAACACAAATAAATATACTTGATTTAGCAAGAGATTACATAGAAAAATTTAATATATATAATCATATTACATTTAGTATAAATTGTTTTGAAAATATAAATGATATATTTATACTAGCAGAATATTCTAAGCTAGCTATGATTTTTTCAAATATATATAAAAATTGTGTAGAAGCTATAAAACATACTACAGGCTTTATACAAACTAACATTTATATAAAAGATAATAACGTTGTTGTAGATATTATAGATAACGGCTCTGGTATAGATGATGATATTTACCAAAAAGTATATGAACCATTTTTTACAAGCAAGGCTAATGGCAGTGGCCTCGGCATACCTATTTGCATAAATACTATGAAAAGTCTTAATGGTAGCTTTGAAATATTTAATAACAAAGATTTAGGTTGTACAACTAGGCTAATATTTGAAAACAGTAAATATATTTCAAAACAAGCATAATATAAATTATTTTTTATAATTTTATATTTTTAATAAATATATGTTTTTAGTTTTTTACTTATACAATTTTTTATAAAAATAAGTTATAATCAAAATAAAAAAATGAGGTGCAAATATGGAAAATATAGAAATAGAAAGAAAATTTTTAGTAAATTATATTCCAGATTTAAAAAATTGTAAAAGTTATTATATAAAACAAGGTTATTTAAGCATAAACCCTGTTTTAAGAATAAGACAAAAAAATGAAAAATATATATTCACTTTTAAAGGAAAGGGGGATATACAAAGAGAAGAATTTGAAAAACAAATAACCAAAGAAGAATTTGAAAACTTATGGTTAAAAATAGAAGGTGAACCTATTATAAAAACTAGATATATTATACCATTAGAAAATGGACTTTTAGCCGAGCTAGATATTTATGATGGTAGCCTTAAAGGGTTTAAAAATGTTGAGGTAGAATTTAATAATATAAAAGATGCAGAAAATTTTGTTCCACCAGATTGGTTTGGTGAAGATATTACAAAAAATGTAAAATATACAAATGCTTATCTTTCAAAAGTTTCTGCAAAAAAATAACGGATTCGTAAAGTTTGGAGGTATTATTTTGAGTCAGGATAAAATAAGTATTTTATTAGCAGATGATAATAAAGATTTTTGTGATATATTAAAAAATTATTTAGACAAACAGTCTAATATAGAGGTTATAGATGTTGCTTTTGATGGTTTACAAGCTTATGAAAAAATTATAACATTAAAACCTGATGTTGTTTTGTTAGATGAAGTTATGCCACATTTAGATGGTATAGGTGTTTTAGAAAAATTACAAAATATTAAAGATATTAAAAGTATGTGTATTATGCTAACTGCTGTAACGCAAGAGCAAGTTACCCAAAAAGCTTTTTCTCTTGGTGCTAAATATTATATAGCTAAACCATTTGATATGGAGCTTTTAGTGTCTCGTATAAGACAGCTTAAAGAAACTAGGCTATCTAATAACAATGATAATAAAATAGGGATAAATTGCACAGAGATAGATTTAGAAACGAGAGTTACAAATATACTACATGAAATAGGCGTGCCTGCTCACATTAGAGGGTATCATTATATGAGAGAAGCTATTATTATGGCTATTGGTGATATAGATGTTTTAAATTACATAACAAAAGAGCTATACCCATCTATAGCTAAAAAATGTAACACTACACCTAGTAGAGTTGAAAGAGCTATAAGACACGCCATAGAGGTAGCTTGGAGTAGAGGTAGAATAGATGCTATAGATAATCTATTTGGTTATACAATAAATAATCATAAAGGTAAGCCTACAAATAGTGAATTTATAGCTCTTATAGCAGATAGATTAAGATTAGAGCTTAAAGCAAGCTAATAATATATAAAACCTAATATAAATTAAGGCTGTAGACATTGTCTATAGCCTTTAAAAATTAGATTATATCTTATTGTTATTATCATTATATTTTTTTAATAAATCACTTTTAGATAATTTTAATGTTTTTACTTTATCTATAGTATTAATATTGTTATTAATATTATTAACATTATTTAAAGTTTGTTTATTTTTTTCTTCTTGTAAACGTATTTTTAAATCTGTATCTGCTATTTGTTGTATTTTTTGTTGTAGTTGTTTTAGCTCTTTTTCAAAAATTTTTTTATTTTGGTTTAAACCACCTTTAAAACTTTCAAAAATAGTTAAAAACATATTATCTATACTAACCAATTCGTCTATTAGCTTTTGTTTTTCTTCTACAGATAAGTTTATAAAGCTATTTATTTCATTATTTTCATCTTTATCAAAAAAATTTTTCTGACTTTTTGTTATATCTAATATTAAACCTAGTAGTTGTAATTTTCTATCTAAAAGATAATTTAAGTTATTTATTTTATTATATATTTCTTCTAATTCTTTCAAAAAAACACCTCTTAAAACAAATTTATATAAATTTTTAATAATCAAAATAATTAATGTTATTTTATCATATAAAATTTCCCTTTACAAATTTATTTTTTACAGTTATAATAAAAAATAATACTATAATAAATAATAAATGCTTTGATAAGGACAGTAAGTATAAAATTCTTAGTTTAGCGAGCTAGAGTTGGTGAAAGTCTAGCCAATAGGTTTATACCGAAAATCACCTTTTAGCAGTAAACCGAACATTTTTATAACATATAAAATAAGTAGGCTTTAACGTATCCCCTACGTTACAGGGTTTGAGTGGATAGTTTTATTACTATCAAATCAGGTGGTACCGCGTTTATTACGTCCTGTCTTTTGACAGGGCTTTTTTATATTTAGTATTTATTAAAAGGTTTAATTAGGTTCTTTTTAAATTATTGGTGTAACCCTAGCTATCGTCAATATTAATATAACATTTATTATAAAACCTAATAAAATAACCTTAATGTTAAATGTAAATTTTAGGAGGTATTTATGTACGATAAAGTTTTAACTAATCTGGACTTTGTTGAAAGAGAAAAAGAAATTTTAAGCTTTTGGAAAGAAAATAAAATTTTTGAAAAAAGTATTGAAAGTAGAAAAGAAGGCGAAGTTTTTACATTTTTTGATGGCCCTCCAACTGCTAATGGTAAGCCACATATAGGCCATATTTTAACAAGGGTTGTAAAAGATATTATCCCTCGTTATAAAACAATGAAAGGCTACAAAGTTTTAAGAAAAGCAGGGTGGGACACTCACGGTTTACCTGTTGAACTTGAAATAGAAAAAAAACTAGGTATAAGTGGTAAACCTCAAATAGAAAATTATGGTGTTGAGCCATTTATAAAACAATGTAAAGATAGCGTTTTCACATATGAGAGCTTATGGAGAACAATGAGCGATAGAGTTGGCTTTTGGGCAGATATGGATAACCCTTATGTTACTTATCATAACTCTTACATTGAATCTGTATGGTGGGCTTTAAAACAAATTTGGGATAAAGGCTTATTATACAAAGGTCATAAAATAGTGCCTTATTGTCCTCGTTGTGGAACATCTTTATCTAGCCACGAGGTAGCACAAGGCTATAAAGATGTTAAAGATAAATCGGCTTATGCTAAATTTTTAGTAAAAGGTACTACTAATGAATTTTTACTTGCTTGGACAACAACTCCTTGGACATTACCTTCAAACGTTGCTCTTACTGTTAATGCAGATGAAGACTATGTTAAAGTAGCTTTAAATGGGGAAAAATATATTTTAGCAGATGCTTTAGTTTCTAAAGTTTTTGGAGAAGAAGAAAAACCAGAAATATTAGAAAAATGTAAAGGTGTTAACCTTAAAGGACTAGAATATGAGCCACTTTTTGATTATGCCAAAAACATAGTAAAAGACCAAAAAGCATATTATGTAGTTTGTGATTCTTATGTTACATTAACAGATGGTACAGGTATAGTACATTGTGCTCCTGCCTTTGGTGAAGATGATGCTCGTGTAGGTAAAGATAATAATTTACCTTTTGTTCAGCTTGTTAATGAAGAAGGTAAATTTTTACCAGAAGTTACAGACTGGGCAGGTATATTTGTAAAAGATGCAGACGAAGATATTATTAAAAAATTAAAACAAGAAAATAAACTTTTAAAAGCAGAAAACTATGAGCATAGCTATCCATTCTGTTGGAGATGCGACACACCTTTATTATATTATGCTAGAGATACTTGGTTTATAGCTATGACAAAAATGCGTGATATGCTCGTTAAAAATAACAATACAGTAAACTGGATGCCGGATAACATTAAACAAGGACGCTTTGGTAACTTTTTAGAAAATGTTATAGATTGGGGCTTATCAAGAGAACGTTACTGGGGAACACCTCTTCCTATTTGGGAATGTAGCTGTGGACATAGAGAAGCCATAGGTAGCATAGAACAGTTAAAATCTATGTCTTCAGATTGCCCTGAAGATATTGAACTTCATAAGCCTTATATTGATAATGTTCATCTAAATTGTCCAAAATGTAGTGGTACAATGACAAGGGTAACAGAGGTTATCGACTGTTGGTTTGACTCTGGTTGTATGCCTTTTGCTCAATGGCATTATCCATTTGAAAATGAAGAAATATTTAAAGAAAATTTCCCAGCAGATTTTATATCTGAAGCTATTGACCAAACTAGAGGTTGGTTCTATACTCTTATGGCTATATCAACTTTATTATTTGATAAAGCACCATATAAAAACGTTATTGTTTTAGGCCACGTTCAAGATAAAGACGGTAAAAAAATGAGCAAACATACAGGAAACGTTGTAGACCCTTGGACAGTTTTAGACAAACAAGGTGCAGATGCAGTTAGATGGTATTTCTATACTAATAGCTCTCCTTGGTTACCTAACAGATTTTATGAAGAAGCTGTGAACGAAGGCCAACGTAAATTTATGGGCACATTATGGAATACTTATGCGTTTTTCGTTTTATATGCAAATATAGATAATTTTGACCCTAACAATTATAAATTAGAATATGATAAATTACCACCTATGGATAAATGGATTTTATCAAAACTTAATTCTTTAATTAAATTTGTAGATACAGGTTTAGAAAACTATAAACTTACAGAAACATCAAGAGCTATGTCTGAGTTTGTAGATGAGCTTAGCAACTGGTACGTAAGACGCTCAAGAGAACGTTTCTGGGGCAAAGATATGCCACAAGATAAAGTTAACGCTTATATGACTTTATATACGGTATTAGTTACACTTACAAAACTTTCTGCTCCGTTTACTCCTTTTATGGCAGAAAGCATATATCAAAACCTTGTTTGTAAAGTATGTAAAGATGCTCCTGAGAGCGTTCACCTTTGTGATTTCCCTGTTTATGACGAGAGCCTTATTGATAAAAAATTAGAAGAAAATATGGACACAGTTTTATCAATAGTTGTAGCTGGCCGTGCTGGTAGAAATACTGCTAACATTAAAAACCGTCAACCTATTGGCAATATGTTTGTAAAATCTAATGTAAAATTAGATAATATGTTTATAGATATTATTAAAGAAGAGCTTAATATTAAAAATGTAGAATTTAAAGATGATGTATCTGCTTTCACAAGCTATAGCTTTAAACCACAGCTTAGAACACTTGGCAAAAAATATGGTAAGCTTGTTCCTGCTATTGGTAACTATCTTAAAGAAAATAATGGTATTAAGCTTATGTCTGAGCTTAAAGAAAATGGCCTAATCAAATTTACAGTAGAAAATGAAAATATTGAGCTTAGTGAAGATGATGTTTTAATAGAAACTGCTCAAATGGAAGGTTATGTATCTGAAAGTGATAAAAATATTACTATAGTTTTAGATATAAATCTTACAGAGGAGCTTTTAGAAGAAGGCTTTGTTAGAGAGATAATTAGCAAAATTCAAACTATGAGAAAAGAAGCAGAGTTTGAGGTTTTAGATAAAATAACTGTTTATTATTCTAACAACGAAAAAATAGCTAATATTATTTCTAAAAATATAGATCAAATAAAAGAAGATGTTTTAGCAACAGATATAATAAATGGCTCTAATGATGGTTATAATAAAGAATGGAACATTAACGGAGAAAAAGTTACATTAACTGTTGTAAAAAATTAAATATTAATATAAAATATAAAAAGTAGGCTAAGCCTACTTTTTATATTTTGTTTAAAATGGAGATTCTAATATGTTTAAATCTATTTATAAAAAATTATTTAATAGAGAAGTTATTTTATATTTAATATTTGGTGTTTTAACAACATTAGTAGATACAATAGTTTTTTATATATCAAACTATACACTAAATATACACTATGTTATTTCTACCTGTATTGCTTGGGTTTTTGCTGTTTTATTTGCATATGTTACAAACAAGCTATTTGTTTTTTCTGCCATAAAAAATAAAAATAATATATTTAAAGAAATATTTTATTTTTTTTCCCTTAGGTTAGCCTCTTTATTATTATCTATCTTTTTTATGGTTATAATGGTAGATATAATGAATATGAATGAATTTTTATCTAAAATATTAGTTAATGTATTTGTTGTTATAGCTAATTATTTTTTTAGTAAAATATTTATTTTTAAATCTTAATTTTATTAATTGACAAAATATGATATAATATGTTAGATTAAAATAATTTATTTATAGAAAGGAAAACATATGATAAAAGATATTATTAAAAAAAATAACTATATTCTTTTAGCAACGACTATAACAGCTGTTATTATGATTATAACTTATGTTTTTTGTGGTTTTTATCCTTTTGGAGAAAATAGCATATTAAGGGTAGATTTATACCACCAATATGCTCCTTTTCACGAAGAGCTAAGGCAAAAGCTTTTAACAGGCGATAGCCTCTTTTATTCTTGGCAAGGTGGCTTAGGTAAAGAATTTTTAAGCCAAATAGCCTATTATACAGCTAGCCCTATTAGTATTTTTATATTATTATTTCCTAGTAACTATATATCTGAAGCAATTTTATTTTTTGTTTTTGTAAAAATAGTTTTATGCTCTTTTTGTTTTGGCTATTATTTAAAAAATACTTTTAATAAAAATACTATAATTATATCTATATTTGCTATAATGTATGCCTTTATGGCTTTTATAACAAGTTTTTATTGGAACATAATGTGGCTAGACTCTATATACCTTTTTCCTCTTGTAGCTCTTGGTATAGATAGGCTCGTAAAAAATGGCTCTTATAAAACTTATCTTATTAGCCTTATAGCTTGTATTATAGTAAACTTTTATATTGCATTTTTAGTTTGTGTTTTTGCAACATTATATTTTTTAATAAAAGTTTTTTGTGAATATAGCATAAAAAATGAAGGTAAAATTATATTAGATAGAATTTTAAAATTTGGAATATTATCTCTTTTAGCAGGTGGTACAACTATGGTTTTAGCTATACCTACTGTTGTGGCCCTTGGTAGAACACAAACTTCTGATACATCTTTTCCATCTTTTGAAATGTATCAAAATGTATACCAAATGATAACAAATCATTTTTCTGGTGCTAGGCCTGTTGTTTTAGCAAGAAACGAAGACTTGCCTAATCTTTATAGTGGTGTTTTAACTATGGTATTATTACCTACTTATTTTTTTAATAATAAAATAAAGCTAAAAGAACGTATATCTTTTGCCTTTTTAATTTTATTTATGTTAGCTTGTGCTTCATTTAAACAGCTAGATTTTATTATACATGGTTTTCACTTTCCTGCTAATTTACCACATAGATATACATTTATATACTCTTTTATAGTTTTAACCCTTGCTTATAAATCTTTAATAAATGCAAAAGGTATAAAACCGATAGTTATATTTATTTCTGTACCATTTTACATTATATATATGTTTTTAAGCGAATTTTATTTAGTAAAAGTTGTAGATGATATATCTAGAGCTTTATCTACAGGAGATATTATAGCTAACATAATACTTTTATTTATTTATATGGTAGCCGTATTATTTTATAAATATAATTGTAAAAAAATAGAACAAAATAATAAACAACTACAGCTTGCTTCTACTATATTTAGTGTAATATTTTCTTTAGTGGCAGCAGGGTTATTTGTAGGTGGTTTAGTTTATAATGTAAAAAATCTTACAGAAGGTAAAACTGTAACAACTGGATTTTATATATTATCTATTATATCGCTAGCTATTATAATATTATGTGGCTTTATTATAAAATATTGTATAAATAAATGTAACTTTAGGTTTTATTTAAGTATTGTATTATCTAGTTTATTATTAATTGTATCAGGAGAAAGCTTATTTAATAGCTTAAATGGTTTTAACCATAGTGGCTCAACAGATAGAGATAGCTACATTAAATATATAGATGCAACAGAAGATATAATTAAATATATAAAAGAAAATGACAACGACGAAAATAAATTTTTTAGACAAGAATTTTCTAGGTTTACGGCTATAAATGAATCTACAATGTATCATTATAATGGGTTTTCTCAATTTTCTTCATTAGCTTATGGAGATACATCTAAATTATTGGAAAATTTAGGTATAGCAGCTACAGGTAACTCTTATAGATATTATGATCCAACACCTCTTTTAGATTCTATGTTTAATATAAAATATATTATGGCTAAAGATGGTAAAATATCAAACCAAAATTATGACTATTTAAACCAATTTGATAATGTATATTTATTTAAAAATAAAACACCGTTATCTTTAGGCTTTATGGTAAATGATACTATAACTAACTGGCAAACAGAACAAGAAACACCTTTTATAACGCAAAATGAATTTGTATATAATGCAACAGACATTAAAGATGAAATTTTAACAGAATTTCCTGTAGAACATTTTAGAGCAGATAATGTAGATATAGAGCCAAAAGATGAAAAACAATCTTATTCTTATACGCTACACGATGAAACTAACTTAGATTTAATACCAACAGTTTATGCAAGAGCATATATACCAAAAACAGAAAGAACATTTTTATATGTAGAATCTACAAATTCTAAAAGGTTCAAATATACTATAAACGGCCATACATTTGATAGAGAGATATCTACAGGTAGAAGCCTTATAGATTTAGGAGTTTTACAAGCGGGGGATTTTGTAGATATAGAGTTTTCTTTAGACAGAAAAGGTGCTTATGAAACAACTTACTCTAAAACAGGTAACTTTAGAGTTTATGCGGCATCTTTTAATCAAGAAGTTTTTGAAAATGTTTATAATAACTTATCAGACGAAATGTTAATAGTAACAGACTATGATAGTACCTCTGTAAATGGTACAATAAATGCTAATAAAGATGGTATAATGTTTACATCTATACCATATGACGAAGGCTTTACCCCTTTTGTAGATGGTGAAGAAACAGATCTTATACCTATTGGAGATGGTGGGCTTATAGGCATAAAAGTTCCTCAAGGCCAACATCAAATATCTTTTAAATATCATGTTAAAGGGTTTAATTTAGGTTTAATATTAACTATTTTATCTTTAATAGGCATAGTAGCTTATGTTTTTATAGATAAAAAATTAAAAAATAAGTAAACATATAGGTTGTAGACTTTGTCTACAACCTTTTAAAAATGTATAAATTAAATTTATTTAAAAATTTTTTATAATATATGTATACAAATACACTAAGTGGTAATAATACTATTGTACCACTCATTTCCCCCTAATTTTTTGAGTGAAATATATTAAATAATTTTTTATTACCAAAAAAATAGCTACTATTTTTATTATAGTAGCTATTTTTGTATAAACTTATATAAATTTAACCTATATCTGTATCAGTTGTAAAATCATAAGTAACTTCTGTACCATCTGTTAATCTCATTGTTAAACGGTGATCACCTGTTTTTAATGTAGTTCCTATTGTAAAAGTAAATGTATTGCTAGTGCCATTTCCACTAAAATCTACCCTTGCTTTAGAACCTTGTATATTTGTAATATCTAAAGTATCTCCCGGTATAGTTCCAGAAGATGGTGGTGTCCAAGTTACTTCTTTATCAAAATTTACTGTTATGCTAAATCCTACAGGAGATGCAGCTTTTATATTTTCTACAGAAATAATTTTTGCCGTATCTGTAGGTGGAGCTACAGGTGCTTCATATTTAGGTATTTGTTCATAGCTGTAATATCCACTAGCGTTACCTTTTGCATCTTTAGTAGCAAAACAGAAATATTTACCTGTTGTATCTTTAACATTGTCTATTGTAATATAATTTGTACCACTAGTTAATGCTACTTTTGTACCTGTTTCAAATATATCTTTAGGATCTTTATGGCTTATATCTTGATCTACATTATCATATATTTTATAATAAAACTCTCCAGATTCACTTGATCTAAATTGAACTTCTGCTGTATCTTCAGTTTTCCATTTCCAATTATCCCAGTTAATTATTGGTGCGGCAGTATCAAAATAAATACTTTCTGTAGCAATAGTATCATCTGGGAAAGTTATAGTCATATTAACATTAATATTACTATATGGTAAAATACCTTTTTTTAGATATACTTTATATGTTTTATTATCTGTTGTTTCAACTCTGCCTAATTCAAAATCACCTTTAGGACAACTTAAAGTAAAAGCGCTTAAATCTAATTTTTCTTTTGTAGGTTCAGATAAAGTTACATTAAACCAATATTCTGTATTGTCAAAACCATCAATAATAAAATCATAATCTAAATTAGTTATAGATATATTTCCTGGTTTTGGTATAGTAGGTTCTCCCGGTATATCAACCGCCTTAACAGGAGTTACACGTTCATAGCCATATTGGTTATCTTTAGCTACATAATACATTTTATATTGAGTGTTTGGTTTTAAATTTGTTAAGTTAAGTTTTTGGTGTTGGTCTGTCATTTCAACTTTTGTACCATTTTTCATAATTTCTTCTGCCGTTGGTGCTTCTTTACCTATTGTTAAACTACGAGTTTTAGGTACTTCTTTAAGTATATAAAATAGCTCCCCTCTTACATCTGTTGTATAATCAAAGGTAGCCGTTGTATCAGAATTACGTTTTATAGCTAAAACCTGTATATCGGCACAATTAAATTTACTTATAAAATCTCGGTTAATTCTTCTACCATCTTCTAAAGTTACTTCTAAATTGTAAGTATTATCATCATAATATGTTGTCTTTAAGTCATAAATACGATTATCTTGTGTTGATACACTAAGGATAGTCATATCTTTACCGCCACTTGTACAAATTATGCTAAAAGCAGATAAAGGCAACGTCCTATCTGTTGCACGGTTAAGAGTTACTCTAACTAGCCCATTACGAACAGTTTCTACATTTGAAATTGAAATAGGTGTACTACTAGTATCGTTAGAGCCACCTGTGGCACTACCTGAATTAGTATTTGAAGAATTATTGGAAACATTAGAGCCATTTTGTGTTACACCAGTTGTATTTTGCCCTACATTTACGTTAGTTCCTGTTGTTTCTATAGAAGTGTTGCTAGCGTTAGCATTAACATTTTCAACTTTACCTGTACCTTTAATGTTTGTACCTGTAGCACTAGGTTGAACTGTAACCTGTTTAACATTACCATTAACATTTATTTGAGCAGAAGAACTTACATTCATTTTATTTATAGATGCAGTTTTTTCAACAGTTACTTTAGGTTTTTGCGCAGATTTAGAAATATTTAAGTTTTCTACATTACCACGAACTGTTAAATCTCCACTATTTAATGTAGCATTTTCAATTTTACCATCTAATATAGCATTTGTTGATACTTCTACATTAGATATTTTAGAATTATCATTAGCAACCAATCTAACTTCTCCACCATCTCTTGCAACGCTTACATCTCCTAAAGAGCTATCATTAACGTGTATAGATTGAACGCCACCTCCCCAAACATATGTATGGCCTTTAACTGTTACATTATTAAGGATAACATCTCCATTAGTAATGCCTGGTGCTAAATATAAATCACCAGATATAGTTGAATTTTCTAAAGTTACATTAGGTGTATTAATAACAACGTCTTTTTCTGTTTCTATAGTGTAAGTACCTTCTTGATTATAAACATTGCCTAATATTTGGCTAAATATAGTAATAGCTTCTGCACGTGTTATATATTCATTTGGGCGAAAGTTTCCGTTAGCATCCCCAGATAAATAGCCTTCGTTTGCCATACTATTAATAGCTTCTTTTGCCCATTGTGGAACTTTTTCATCATCTAAAAATTTTTTGTTACCATTATTTTTCATATCAAATGCACGAAAAATCATAGTAGCAGCTTCTGCACGTGTAATTTTATCTTCAGGACGAACTAAATTGTTATCTCCATACATTACACCTGCTGCATTTGCTTTTAAAATAGCATCTGTGTAAAATTTTTCTGGCAAATCTGTAAAAGTATTATCAGACTTTACCTCATACCCCATTAAACGATTTAAAATAACGGCCATTTCGCCACGTGTGATAGGTTCATTTGGCCTAAACTTTCCTTCAGATCCACTTATTAATCCATATTCATTAATTGTTTTTATTTGATTTTCTGCCCAATGACCTACTACATCACTATATGTAGCACCATAAACTGGCATAGATGTAGAAAGTAATGCAAGAGAGCATATAACAAATCTTTTCAAAAATAACCACCTCTTTAATTATATTTTTAATATTTATTATTTTTATAGATTGAGTTTAACATATTCTACATAAAAATACAAGAATATTTATTTTTCTACAATACTATTATATGTTAATATATATTATATGCATTATTTTATTTAAAGTTAAATTATAAAGCACAAATCCTTTGTAGAAAATTAGACTTATTTTAACATTGACAAATGGATAAGTAACATATATAATATAGTTATATATTAATGTTTTAAAGTTTCTCGTGCTAGTTGGGGAGGTAGCGGTGCCTTGTAACCTACAATCCGCTATAGTAGGAATGATGTCTATCTAAGGCTTTTGTTTTTTAGGCCTGCCCTATACAAGTGGTGTTGACGATCTAGTCTTACGCAATAGATGCTTGTGAACCGTGTCAGGTCTTGACGGAAGCAGCACTAAGCAAGATTTTCTATGTGCCGTAAGGGTGCTGGATTTGAGCTAACTATATAGGTAACGCTAGGAGGCAACTGTCGAAGATAGATGCACGGGATTTTATATACACCACCTTTTAGGTGGCTTTATTTTTATATAATGTTTTATCTTCTTAAAAGTTAAAAGGCTAAAGACAAAGCCTCTAGCCTATAATATTATAACCTATTTTCATATACTAAATCTACAATTCCATTATATGAGCTATTATTTATTAATTTTAATTTTCTTTCTACATCAAATTTATTAAAAAGTTTTATTCCATTGCCTAATATAGTAGGTATTACTGATATGTGATAAATATCAATTAAATTTTTTTCTATAAGTTGGTTAACTATATTTGAGCCTCCACATATCCAAATATTTTTACCTTCTTCTTTTTTTAATTTTGCTACTAAACTACATACATCTTCATTAACAGAAATTATTTCATCTGTATTATCAAATAAATTATTTGTGATAACATAGCTTTTCATACCACTATACACCCAATTATTAGGGGAAAGCTCATTAACTATTTGATTATATGTATTTTTACCTATAATAACTGTATCTATCGTTTTAATAAAGTTTAAATAGCTATCCATACAATTATTATTAATATTTTCTCCCGTTAGCCAATCTACCTTACCATTAATATCTGCTATATAACCATCAAGGCTCATAGCTATATATAAAACTATTTTACGCATATTGTCTCCTCTTAAAATCAATATATTCTAATTTTGTTAAAGAATATATACATTTATCTTTAATTTTACCGTTATATAATAAAAAACTATTCCTTAAAGTACCTTCATATATAAAACCATTTTTTATTATAACTTTTTTAGAAGCTATATTATCTGTAAAATGAGAAACAGAAATTATATCTAAATTTAAGTTTAAAAAAGCATATTCTAATATTTTTTTTACTACTTCTGTCATTATACCTTTTCCCCAATATTTTTTGGATAATACATAGCCTAAGCTTTTAGAATTTGTAGTAGTTCTTAATTTATCTCTACTTAAGCTTATAGATCCAATAACTTTATTATTATTTTTATATACAATAGCAAAAGTATTTTTATCATTTATAAACATATTTAAAATAAGACTAGTATCTTCTTTTGAGCTATGAGGTATCCAACCTGCGTTTAAACCTATTTCTTCTATTTTAGCATATTCAAAAAAATCATCTAAATCATTTATATTAAATCTTCTTAATATTAGCCTTTCTGTTTCTAAAACCATAAAATACACCTCCTAAAAATAGATTTATTATAACATTAAATACATTTAAAATCAAACAAATAATAAATAAAACTTTATGTATTATAACTATTAGTTAAAACTTGTAAAAAATATTTGAAAATTTAAAAAATGGTGGTATAATAAAATAAAATATAAAATATAACAAAGGAGAATATATTATGAAAATACGCTTAGATTACAATAATATGATGGAAGAATTTGTAGGCAAAACAGGTATTAGCAAAGCTGATATAGATGCTCTAAATTTAGATAAAGCTAAAAAAGCTATGGTTGAAAAGCGTGCTAATGGTAAAATGGACTGGAGAGATTTACCATACAATCAAGATGAAGTTTGTGACGAAATTATATCTTATGTAGAGCAAGTTAAAGACAAATTTGACGCTTTTGTTGTGCTTGGCATAGGTGGTTCTGCCCTTGGCCCTATATCTGTTCAACAAGCTATAAACCACCCTTATTATAATGAAATATCTAGAGAAAAAAGAGGCGGTTATCCTAAGTTTTATGTTGCCGATAATGTAGATCCTGAAAAATTAGTATATCTTTTTGAAACTATCGATATTACTAAAACTATGTTTAATGTAATATCAAAATCTGGCTCTACATCAGAAACTATGAGCCAATTTATGATTATAAAACAAATGCTTGAAGAAAAATTAGGTGAAAATGCTAAAGAAAATATCGTTTGTACAACAGATAAAGAAAATGGTAACCTTATAAAAATTGCTAAAGAAGAAGGTTACAAAACATTTATTATACCAGCTGGCGTTGGTGGTAGATTTAGCGAGCTTACACCTGTAGGTCTTTTACCAGCAGCTTTTTGTGGCATAAATATTAAAGAAATGTTAAAAGGCGCTGCCATAATGGATGAAATGTGTAAAAATGATGATATTTATAAAAATCCTGGCTTTATGTATGGTATTCTTAATTATTTAGCTACTAAAAATGGCCAAAATATAACTGTTATGATGCCTTATGCAGATTCTTTAAAATTTATATCTGATTGGTTTGCACAGCTTTGGGCAGAAAGTCTTGGTAAAAAATTTGATAATGAAGGCAAAGAAGTTCATGTAGGTTCTACGCCTGTTAAAGCTTTAGGTGCAACAGATCAACATTCTCAAGTGCAACTTTATACAGAAGGGCCTTTTGATAAAATTATTACATTTATAGGTGTAGATAAATTTAAAAAATCTATCACTATACCTAAAATTTATGAAGATATGCCAAGCCTTGCATTTTTAGGTGGTGTAACGCAAGATGATCTTATTAAAACAGAACAAATAGCAACAGAATATGCTTTATTAAAATCAGGTAAACCAAATATGACTATAACTTTACCTGAAGTAAACGAAAATACATTAGGCCAATTATTATATTTATTTGAAGTAGCAACAGCTTTTATGGGTGAGCTTTTAAATATTAATGCTTTTGACCAACCAGGTGTTGAAGAAGGTAAAAATGCAACTTATGCATATTTTGGTAGACCAGGATATGAAGAAAAGAAAAAAGAGCTTGATGCTATGCCAGTAAAAAAAGATGACTATATAATATAAAATATTAGATTTTTTAAATTATTAAAGTTTAATGAAAAGGTAATCTAGCTCCTTTCATAAATCTATAAAATAATATATAAATACTATTAATAAAAAGTAGGTTTTAACAAGCTTTTGATTTATGTTAAAACCTACTTTTTTAAATAACAAATTTAGTTAAATATATTAGCCATCATAGTTTGAAAACTTTTATTATTACATAATCTCTATCATATTTCTTAATATGTTACTGGCTTTTATAGCACTATCTCTAAAAAAGTTTTCATAATCGTTGTCTTCGTCAGAATTATCTGAGATAGAGCGTATTACAGCAAAAGGTATTTTATTAAGATAACAAGTTTGACCAATAGCTGCACTTTCCATATCTACACAAAAAGCTTTAAAATGAGACCAAATTTTATTTTTCTTTTCTACATCACATAAAAATTGATCACCACTAACTATTCTACCTGTAAGGGCTTTGTTATTTTCTAATACATCATTAGATGCTTTTAAAGCTATTTCTATAAGCTCACTATCTGCCTTAAACTTGCTTTCTTCCATTCTAGGTATAATACCAAGTTCATCTCCAAAATATGTTGTGTCCATATCGTGGTGCATAGTATCGGTAGCTATAACTATATCTCCTATTTTTAATTCTTTATTTATAGCGCCTGCCACACCTACATTTATTATATAGTCTACAGCGTATAAATCTATTAAAACTTGGCTACAAATAGCAGCATTTACCTTACCAATACCACAACGTACTAAAACTACATTATTTCCTCCCATTTTACCCATATAAAAATCTAAACCTACAATATTTTTTGTAGAGATAATATCTATATGTGGCTTAATGCTTTCTATTTCTTCTTCCATAGCGCCTATTATACCGATTGTTTTCATAATTGCCTCCTTTAACAATGTTTTAATTTTAACAGATAATATAACCTATAAAAATTAAAACGGATAAACATAAAGTTTTACACATAAGCAAATATTAATTATCTCTTTATATTTTAACACAATTACGAATAAAATGGTAGTATTTTTTCAATTTAAAATATATATATTTTTTACAAAATATATAATTTTTATCATAAAAAAATTTTTTTAGTCATATATACTATAATAATAGATATTAATTATAGGGGGAACTTTATGATTTATTCAAGAAGATATAGTAGAAATTTTGTACCATTAAAACAAGATAGCACAAAACATAATTTAGATTTTAGGCCATCTTTAGGAAGATGCGTTATAGAAATAAAAGAGGGCAAGGGTAAAATAAATATTTATGCTCAAGGTATAAGCCCTAAAGCAGACTATCATTTAGAGCTTGTAGGCTTTGAAAAAGGTAATATAAAAAATGTATGCTTAGGTAAATTTAACGTAGATGCTTATGGTAAAGGAGAATTTTCTACAAGCTTTAACCCTGATAATATGAATAATAATAAAATAGAAGATTTTAACGTTGTATCTATTATGGTTAAAGATGAAAATAATATTTCTTCTGCCTTAGTAGGCTATATTGGTAACGAAATAGATTGGCAAGATAGCTATAAAGCTAACGCTATAATAAATATACCTAAAGATAATTGCTCTTGTATAGAAAAACCAGAAGATAACGCTGGTAATGGAAATAACCAAAACAATGATAATAATGAAAATAACACTAATAACAAACCATCTGATTTTGAGCAAGGGCTTATTGATAAAGAAGAAGGTCTTATTGATAGAGAACAAGGCCTTATTGACAGAGAACAAGGCTTAGATGAAAAAGAAAAAAATAAAATTAAAATGCCTTTAGATGAATATGAAAGAAAACTTAATGAAAGATTAGATGGGCTAGCAGAAAAAGAAAAAGGATTAGCAGAAAAAGAAAAAGGACTTTTAGAAAAAGAAAGAGCTTTAAACCAAGGTTTTTTACCAACAGATGACAAAGAGCTTAGACAAAAAGAGTTAGATCTTATAAAAAAAGAAATGGAGCTTATAAAAATAGAACAAGACCTTATTGATAGAGAAAGAAAACTTATAAGGACTAACCCTACTTCTGAAAGAGAAAAAGGACTTATTGAAAAAGAAAAAGGTGTTTTAGAGCGTGAACAAGGACTTTTACAAAGAGAAAAAGGACTTATTGAAAAAGAAAAGGGACTTTTAGAAATTGAAAAAGGTATGAGAGAAAAAAATAAATATACAAATCAAAAAATAGAAGAACCTCAATTAGATTCAAACCATCAAAATTTTAAAAATATGCTAAATAGCATTAAAAAAAGTATGATTAATATTGAAAATATGGAAAATAAAAAAATAACTAATAATATAGACTATATAAAATCTAAAAATGCAACTATGAGCCCTTTTGTAAATAGTGAAAATAATATAACTTGGTATAGAATATCTCCTTGTGATTTAACAAATATATCAGATAATAGTTTTAAATATTCAAGTAATCCTTTTGTTTTTATGTCTTATAGAAAATATAAGCATCTTATGTTAGGTATAAATAATGATGGAGAAAATGAAACTTATACTTTAGCTATACCTTGTAGATATGAAAAAGACTTTAATTTAAAAGATTTTAAACAATTTTTACCTATAGATAATAATATATCTACAAAAAATATAGATAATGGAGAATATGGTTATAGATTAGTAAATCTATAAAATTGAGGGAGGAAAAAGCCTCCCTTTTATTTTATTAAATAATATATTACAGAAGTAATAGTCATAGATAAACCTATTAAAACCTCAAAAGGTATTAATTTTAATCTATTTGAAAAATCTGTATTTACAGCTCCTGCTGTTGCGTGGAAAAAAGAGCCGTGTGGTAAAGAATCTATAACAGTAGCTCCTGCGTGTACCATAGCACCACCAGAAACTGGCGGAATATTAGCATCTATTATAGCACTACTAAAAGTTGAAGAGGCGATAGTAGCTCCTGCAGTTGTAGAAGCAGTAGCCCCTGCCATTAATATGCCAGATATAGGTGCTAATAAAACTATAGGCATATTAGTAGCATCTAATAATGCTATAAAATCACTTTGTAAATTAGAAGTTTTAATAATACCCGCTATTGTGCCTGTGCCTATTAATAAAACTGCTACTGGCATAACTTTAGATAAACCAAAATTAAAATATTCTCTAGTGTTTTTAAAATTCCCTGTACTAATAGCACAAACAATACCACCTATTGGTAATGCTATTAATGGATCTATATTAATATTAAAAAGTGGCCTTAAAGATAATAATATTATTACAACTAAAGGCCCTAAAATAGAAGCCAAAAATGACGGTAATTTTTCATTTGTATCTTCTGATAAATCACTATTAGTTATATTTTCTAATTTTTTTAAGCTAATAAATTTAGCTAACAATATAGTTACTACAATGCCTACTAAACTAGGTATAATATTTTCTACTATAACTGAAGTTAAAGGAACTTTAAAATTTTCTGATATAGCTATAGTATTAGGATTTGGAGATATAATATTACCAGCTTTTCCTCCACCTATCATAGCTAATAAAACTGCCATTTTATTTATATTAGTTTTTTGTCCTATAGCAAGAGCGATAGGTGCAATTGTAATAACAGTAATATCTACAAATACACCAACAGCACATAATATCATAGAAGATATGGCAATAGCTACAATAGCCATTTTGTTACCCAAGGTAGATACGATACTATCTGCTATTTTTTTTGCCGAATTAGTTTTTATTAATATACCTGCTAATATACCAGATGTTAAAATCCTTAAAACAGATGATATTATATCTTTAGCTCCACCTACCATTATATTAACCGTATCTACCAAAGTTGCTCCACCTATTACACCCCCTACTAAAGCTCCTATTATAAGGCTATATGTTGGTTGTATTTTTGATATAATAAGTACAATAGCTAGAATTAAGCCTATTAAAGCTCCTATTGTAGAAATTTCTATTTCCATTTTATTCACCTCTTAACATTTTTATTAAATTAAATACTTGTTCTGTTGTATTTACAAGATTTTGTTTAGCTATATCTTCTTTTAATAAATTTTCTAAAGTGTCTGCCATTTGAATAATAGGAAAATATGCGTCTATTCCCTCTTTATTACAAACTGTTGCCTCATTTGTAGCACAACCAGAAAAACCTATAACTAGTTTATTATATTTTTTAGCTAATTTTGCAACACCAATAGGTGCTTTGCCCATAATAGTTTGATTGTCAAATCTTCCTTCTCCTGTTATAACTATATCTGCATCTAATATCTCTTTTTCTAAATTTATATATTCAAGTATTATTTTTATACCAGATTGTAAATTTGCATTTAAATAAGATAAAAAAGCAAAACCAAGGCCACCTGCTGCCCCTACCCCAGCTATATTAGAGTTATCTTTATTTAAAATTTTTTCTGTTAAATTTGAATATTTTTGCAAAAGGTTATCAAGCTCTTCTACCATTTCTAAAGTAGCCCCTTTTTGTGGGGCATATATTTTACTTGCTCCATTTTCTCCGCATAGTGGATTATTAACATCACAAGCAATATTAAATGTACAAAAGTCAAGCTCTTTAATTTTATTTTTTGTATCTATTTTTACTAAATTTTTTATACCTTTTGCACCTAATGGTATTTGATTATTATTTTCATCTAAAAAATCAAAGCCTAAAGCTTGCAACATACCAATACCACCATCATTTGTAGCACTTCCACCAATACCTATTATAAAATTTCTTATATTTTTAGATATAGCATCTTTTATTAATTGTCCTACACCATAAGTTGTTGTATTTAAAGGATTTCTTAATTGTTCTGGAACAAGAGTTAAACCAGATGCTTTAGCCATTTCTATTATAGCTGTGTTAGTTTCTTTTACAATGCCATACTCACTTTCAATTTCATTGCCTAAAGGATCTAAAACAGTTACCTTTTCTATATATCCTCCCATACCGTTAACTAAAGCCTCTATAGTACCTTCCCCACCATCTGCTAAAGGCTTAATTATAACATTTGCATTTGGCATAACCTTTTTTATGCCCTCTTTTATAGCATATCCTGCATTGTTAGATGAAAGACTGCCTTTAAATGAATCTATAGCTACTACAACTTTCATATTAGCCCTCCTATATTTTATATTTTAAATTATTATATACAATATGATGTATATTTTCTATATATTGTATAATGAAAAAATACAGATAAATTAACAAAATATTGTTATTAATAACAATATAAATTATATTTTATAAAAAGTTAAGTAATATATATAAAATAGTAGCATCTTTAAATAGACGAGGATTAAATCCTGTTTTTTTATAAATTTTGTCTAATTTATATTGTAATGTATTTGTATGTATAAATAGGTAATCTGATGTATTTTTTAATTTCATATTATTTTCAAAATATATTTTTAAAATGTTTATTTCTTCATCATTTAAAGTATTTATTATATTTTCTATATATTTTTCTTTTAAATTTTTAGGTATGTTATTTAACAATATTTCTAAACTAAAATCATCATAAAATTTAAAATTTTCAGTATCTTTTATATATGATATAGCTACATTAGAATTTTTATATGATAAGTGTATATTTTCTAAATTTGTACAGCTACCAATACCTATTTTTAATATATCTTTATATTGGCTAGAAAAAATTTTTAACGCATTTTTTAAAATATACAAATTATCTTCTGGTAAAAAACCTATAAATTCTAAAGGATATATGTAGGTATTTAAAGTACAGTTACATTTTTTAAAAAAATTAATTATGTCTTCTTCTATTAGCTTTATATTCTTAAAATTATAATCTTTATTTAAAAGAATAGTTATAACAAAATAATTTGCCTTTGTATTTATATTAAATTTATTTAATATGTCTATAGTATATTTATATTTTTCTGTTTGATTATAAAGGTATGTTTGCATAATATAGTTAATTTGTGTAGTATAATTAGATAAATTTTCTTTTAAAAAACTTTCTGTTAAAAATATTTCTGCAATTTTTATAGCTAAAAATAAATAATTTTTAATCTCTTTAGGATTTCCGCTTACCCCTATTGCACCTATAGGCTCTTTATTTATAAATATAGGACAATTAATACCTTTTTTAGCCCCTATATAATCATTTTCATTGTTAACTGTAATAACCTTTTTTTCTTCTATACAATTAAGTCCTGCTTGATTAAAGGTATTAACACGTTTAAAATTTGTGCTTGCTATTACAATACCATCTATATTAATAAAATTTATATCATATCCGCAAACTTGTTTTACAGCAAATACAATTTTTTTTGCTAAATTTACATTTATACCCTTCATACTATTTCTCCTTAAATATTCTAATAACTCATTATAACATATTTAATTTATAATAAAATTAATATTTATATTATTATGTTTAAATATTGAAAAATTTAATAATTATGATATAATTTATAAATGATAAAATTATATAAGGAGTAAAAATATGCGTTTAAGAAAAAAGCCTTGGGGCGATAATGAGCTAAATACAAATGATAGATTTATCCATAATCCAGAAGAAAATAAAGGTAAATGGAAAGAAATTTTTGGCAACGATAATCCTATACATATAGAAATAGGTACAGGTAAAGGCCAATTTTTAACAACAATGAGCCTTTTAAACCCTAATATAAACTATGTGGCTATAGAAAGACAAACAAATGTTATAGTTAGTGCTTTAAAAAAAGGGAGAGAAAAAGGGGTAGGAAAAAATATAGTATTTTTTGTAGCAGATGTTAAAGAGCTACTTAATTATTTTGAGCCAAAAGAAATAGACAGAATTTATATAAACTTTTGCGATCCTTGGCCAAATAAAAAGAAATGGGCAAAAAGACGTCTTACACATAAAAATTTCTTAAATTTATATGAAGAGCTTTTTCCAAATGGCGGAGAAGTGTTTTTTAAAACAGATAACACCCTTTTATTTGAATTTTCTTTAAACGAGTTTGCCGATAAAGGTTGGCGTTTGCATAACATATCGTTAGATTTGCATAATTCTAGCTTTGAAGGAAATGTTAAAACAGAATATGAAGAAAAATTTTCTGGAAAAGGTATGCCTATATATAGGTTAGAAGCATATTATAAAAAATAAAAGTTCCTTTAAATAAAAAGGCAATAGGTATATTTAGCCTATTGCCTTTAATTTATTATTGCTCCCAATTGTGATAAACATTTTTAACGTCATCATCATTATCTAAAAGATCTAAAAGTTTATTCATCTTTTTAATATCTTCTTCATCTGTTAATTGTGTGTAAGTTTGAGGTATCATACTAACCTCTGCATCTATTATAGGTATGTTAGCTTGCTCTATAGCCTCACGAACTGATGAAAAATCTTCAGGTGTTGTTATTATTTCATAGCCTTCTTCTTCTTCGTTAAAATCTGATGCCCCTGCATCTAAAGCTATCATCATAAGCTCATCTGCATCTATATCATCTGATTTTTCAACCATAATTTGTCCTTTTTCATCAAACATAAAGCTAACACAACCAGTAGTACCCATATTACCATTACCTTTTGTAAAGGCACTTCTAACATTAGCCGCTGTTCTATTTTTATTATCTGTTAAAGTTTCTACTATAATAGCAACACCTTTAGGCCCATAACCTTCATATACAATAGCTTCATAGTTCACCCCGTCTATGTTGCCTGCAGCTTTTTTTATGCTTCTTTCTATTGTATCGTTAGGCATATTGTTAGATTTAGCTTTAGCTATAGCATCTCTAAGCCTAGAGTTGCTAGTTGGGTCTGAGCCACCTGCTTTAACTGCTACCGCTATTTCTCTACCTATAATTGTAAAAATTTTACCTTTTATTGCATCATTTTTTTCCTTTTTATGTCTTATATTAGCAAATTTAGAATGTCCTGCCATTTTATACCTCCATTAGTCTAGGACAACTTGTCCATCTATTATTTTTAAAAAATATTCATTTTCTTTATTTATATTTACATTATTATTTGTAATATTTATTATACTTTTTGTAAAATCTTCTATTAGTTGGCTTTTTACATATACAATAAATTTAACTAAATCTGTATATTGTGTGTCTATTAATATATGGCCACTATTAGTTATTTCATATTGTATTTTGCCTATTAATGAATAGTCTACACTTATAAAAAACTTTGTGTATGTATCCATCTCTACTATTTTACCTAATAATATACCTTCTTTAGCCGATTTTCCATAAGCTCTTACAAGCCCACCTGTGCCTAGCAAAGTTCCCCCAAAATATCTAGTAACTACTATTACAACATTTTCAAGGTTTTCTCCAAGCAAAACATCTAATATAGGCTTACCTGCGGTGCCACTAGGCTCACCGTCATCACTAAAGCGAATAATAGGTATATTTCCCCCTATAACATAAGCAAAACAGTTATGCCTTGCATCATAATATTGTTTTTTTATTTTATTTATAAAATTAATAGCCTCTTCCTCTGAAGAAACAGGTAAAACATTTGCAATAAATCGCGATTTTTTTTCTACAATTTCTGCTTGTGCTTGTTGATTTATAGTTTTATAACTATTTTTCATAATTTAACTTACAACCCCTAATATTAAATTTAATAATAATTTTATTAATATATTATCATTAATAAGAGGTTCTGTCAAAATACCGTTAAATTGACTTTTTAAAAAAGCAAACTGGGGCAAAATAGATAATGCAACCAATATAAAACTAAAAATTGATATAATAATTATACCACTTAATGCACCTATAAGTAAACCTGCTATTCTATCAAAAGTTCCTAATATAGGTATTTTACTTAAAATATGGCTTGTTATTGATAATATTTTCATAGCTATAACTATACATATTATTAATATAATAGCTGTTAAAAAGCTAATAATAGCCATTGTTATAAAATTACCTATATAGTCTACAACATTATCAACACCAAATATTTTGTGAGAAACCTCATTATTATTTTCTATTAATAATTTTTTCATTATTTTAGGCAAATCTAATTTTTCAATGTTAGATAATATTTCTTCTTGTGTTTTGTAGGTAAAATCGGCTAATTTTAAATCATATATAACCCAATTTTTAACTTTTTCAAATATATTACTTTTTAATAACCAGCCATTTATAATAGGATATAAATAGTTAAAAACTATTATACCTATTACAAATCCTAACATATCTAAAATTTTTCTAAAAAATCCCTTAATATAACCGTTTATTAAACACCATACAAATATAATTATAAAAATAAAATCTAAAATATTAATAAGTTTTACCTCCTAAAATAAAAGAAAAACAAATTAAAAATTAAATTAATAGTTTTGTTAAAAATGGGGGCATAATCCCCCAATAGTTAAATTATTGTTGTTTTGTTTGTTTTTCTTCAGTTGTAGTAGTTGTTGTAGTTGTTGTAGTTTTATTAGTTGTTTCTTGTTGTTTATTTTTATCTTGTTTTTTGTTATCTTTTGTTGTTTCTTCTTTGTTATTTTTATCATTATTATCTTGTTTATTAGTTGTATCACTTTGTTGTTTTTTATCTGATGTTATTTCTGTTTGTTTTTCTGATGTTTCCTGTGTTGTTGTTTCTGTATTGTTTGGATCTATTTGTTTATCTAATAAAATTTTATCTATTTTTACAATTTTTATCTCGTTGTTCGTAACAATAATAGCTTTACTATCATTATCATAAAACATAACATCTTTTATATCTTGTGTTGCTTGGTATTGCCATATTTTTCTACCAGATGTATCTATAGCAGTAAAAAGCCTACCATCTTGTAATATAGCACCAAATTTGTTACCTTTTATATGAGATATATTTTCATCTTTTTTATAATATTTTCCAATTTCTCCACCAGATTCATTATAAAATACAACTGTATTTTCTTGTATAAAATCTTGGCTGCTTAAAATAGGCTGGCCATAACAAACTACGTATCCTACCCCATCTAAAAATTGTAACCCTTTTAAAACATTGTTTAAAGGCCTTTTATATATTTCTTTAACTTGCTCAGAATTTTGTTGGCCGTTGCTTTTTATAATAAATATTTCTTTTTCAGATATACAAATAAGGTTTGAATTTCCTAAAAATTTTATAATGCCGGCTATTTGATCTTGCTTTATATATCCGCCAAACATTTGGCCATCTCTAATAGAATAAAAAACTATATTAGAATCTACAGTAGCTCCTATAGTTTTTATATAAGAAACGGCTAAAACGTTATCGTCTGCAGATATAGATGCCGAAACAGGCACACCCTCGTTATAGCTTATATCTTTTACAAAGTAAGCATTTTCTCCTGTGTTGTTATAAACCTTAACCTCATAGTTTGCATCATTTTTTAATATTATAGATAAAAAACCATTTTTATTTATTGAAAATCCTAAAACATTAGTAACCTCATTAACTGTATACATATGGCCCTCATTAGAATAAACTCTTACAATTTTACCACTTTTATCACCTATAGCAATTTTATCATAAGATGTAGATATATATGGACTTTCAAGAGAAAAAGAATCTTCTAAAATTATTTTATCATCTTTTATTATTTTAATACCTGCTTTGCCATATATGTATATATAAGAATTATGAGTATAAACCTGCTCACCAGCATTAATTTGTATAGATTTAAAATCTTTTTTTTCTACCTTAACATTATCTTTTTTACCTTTATCAAAATATAAAGATATAGCTATTATAGCAACTATAAAAACTATAGCTATAATAGTAAATTTTAAATTTTTCATAAATTTCTCCTATGTGTATAAATCACTAATATAATTATAAATGATATAAAGTATTTGTCAATAGCATTAGTCAAAGGCTTTTGTTAAAAAAACAATCAATATAACAACTATTTCAAATATACCTAAAAATCCAAATAAAGGATAAACTATATTAACTATATTAGAAAATCCCATTAAAGAAAATAAAACACCACATAATAAAATAATAAGGTTTAATAATAATGTATTTATTTTAAAATATTCTTTAAACCAATTTTCTAGTGCAACACCATTAGATACAGCTGTTGTAAATATAGCCGCCAAAACGGTAAAAGTATATATCTCTTTTATAAAATATTTGTTACCTATTAGGCTTAATATTGGCAATGGCTCACTATATATATTTATATAATTTTCTATAAGAGGCAACAACATACATATCCCTATAATAAATATAAAAATACCTGCTAATATACTACTATAAAAAATAGTTTTTTTATTTGTTACAATATGCCTTATAGCAAATAAAACAGATATTGTTGTTATAGCATTATAAGATGTATATAAAAAAGGTGATATTAAAGCCTTTGTATTATTGTTAAAAACAGGCTCTACGCTATAAAAATATAAATATATACCTATTAATCCACCTCCTATTATAAGCATAGGCACTAAAATTGTATTAATACTAATTATTGCATTTTTACCAAAAATAAGAGAAATAAATGTAACTAAACAAAATATAAATATACTCAAATTTATATTTATATTAAAAGTATTGGAGATAGTTGCCCCTCCACCTGCTAACATAGCCGAAAATAAAACAAACAATAAAAATATATTAAAATATTCTATATATTTGCTAAATTTTCCAAATATAATATTCATAAATTCACTATATGTATTTGCCTTTACCTTATATATTATATGTAATGTAGCCATACAAATTAATGATAATAAAAAACAAGATATAAAAAAACCTATTATACCTGTTTTATTAAAAGATGCAAAAAATGTTACCAGCTCTTTACCTGTTGCAAAACCTGCTCCTAATATTGTACCTGTATATATAAGAGCTATTTTAAAAATATTTTTATAAAACATATACTCTCCTTTTCATTTTTTATAATAAATTTTTAAATAAAGAATAAAATATTTATAGTCTCTTTATATTATAAAATATATGCTTTTATAAAATATTTTAAACCATAGGTTATATAATAAATATTAGAGTAATGCTATGTAGATTTATAAGACTATAGTATTATTAATAGAGGCTGTTGATTGGATCAGTTATCCCCTTATCCTTACCTTTTCATTTAAAAACCAATAATTAAAGCTAAAAACATATAAAAAGCCTGTTTGTAATACAAACAGGCTTTTTATATGTTTTTAGCTTTAATTATTAAATTATTATAAAAGGTTTTTATTAGAAAAATAAATTGGTACTTTGGCGTATTTATTGTTCTAAACTGTTAGTGCTTGCTAACTAATTATATGTTAGCACAAGCTAACCTTTTTGTCAATAGTTTTTCTAAATTTTTTTATTTTTTTATTACCTATATAATAAATTTTAGGCTAATATAATAAATTTTAGGCTAATATACTAATTTTTACCTTTTTAGATTAAACATTAAGATTAATAAGATGATAATATTATCAATAGAGAAGATTGATGGGTTAGATTATACTTATTTTTTAACTTTAACTTTTAGCTATCTAAAAAAGACTACAAAAAAAGCTATGAAACAACCTTCATAGCTTAATACAGGGCTAGTAGGATTCGAACCTACGAATGCAGGGATCAAAAC
>CAMMIW010000021.1 GCA_946497035.1 uncultured Eubacteriaceae bacterium
TTAGCTACTAACTCACGACTAAAGTCACGAGTTTGCGTAGCTATTTTTAATCAATTTTAACACTTTGGCAAAAGAAAACAATAATTTTAAACAGTATTATGGCTACAAAATCATTATTTTTTGCTAAATGGCAAACATTAACTATGAGTGTCGCTAAAGCAAAAATATTTTTATCAACTATAATAACTATTTTAACTAAAAAAGTTACGCTCTTAACTGTTGCACAAAAATTATTTAATACTGTAAGTAAAGCTAATATTATGGGTATTGTTATTACAACTGTTATAGTTTTAATAATGATACTAATAAAAAATTGGGATAAAGTTAAAATAGTAGTATTAAAATTTTGGGAAGTACTAAAAAATATATGTTCTAATATAGTAGTAGCATTTACTGGAGCTTTTAAAGCAATAGGCTCATTAATAATTAAGTTTTTAAATTTAATATTTACAACTATATCAAATATTTTTAATGGTATATTAAATGTTGTAAAATTAATCATTGATAGTATAATAAACTGTTTTAAATTTGGTTTTGAATTTATTACATTTATAGTAAAAACATATATTGAAACAGTATTAATAACTATTAATTCTATTATAGATGGCGTTAAAGCTATTTTTAATGGTATTATAAATTTTATTACAGGTGTATTTACAGGTAATTGGGAACAAGCCCTTAATGGCTTAAAAAATATAGCAGAAGGTATATTTAATATTATAAAAGGTATCTTTTTAGCTCCATTTAGATTTTTTGCAAAAGGTATAAATTGGGTTATAGAAAAAATAAATAGCTTAAAAATAGATATACCTAATTGGGTGCCTGTTATAGGTGGTAATAGTTATAGCTTAAGCATACCAACTATACCAACAGATATACCTAACTTTGCTACTGGTACAAGCTATCATAGAGGTGGACTTGCTAGAATTAATGAAGGTGGCAGAGGTGAAATTGTTGATTTGCCTAATGGTAGTAAAGTTATACCTGCAGATAAGTCGGAAAAATTATTAGATAAAAATAATAATACAATTAATGTTACTGTTAATGTATATAACCCTAGTGATGTTGATGAAATTGTAAAAGTTATTGCTTATAAATTAAAACAAGCTCTTGATAATATTTAAAATTTTATGATATAATTATTTTGGCACTTTGTGTCGGAGTAACTGTAGTAGGTTGTTACCCTGTAATAAGGGGGTGGTGCTATGTACAACATATTTAAGTATTTACTTTTTATTAGTATAATAGCATTACTTGTTATAAATAATACAGTAGTAGTATATTAATAACAAAAAACAACCTAAAATAGTTGACAGCTCTTAGGTTGTTTATAATTTTTATAAAACAATAACAGGGTAACAACTGAAACAGTTGCTCCTTTTTATATTATAATTATAAAGCTTATATTTTATACTGTCAATATTAAAAATAACATCTAATTATTTTATATATTGGCTTTTTATTATTAATATGATATAATTATTTTGGCATTTATGCTAGGAGTAATTATTAATTAAGGTTGTTCCCCTATTTAAAGGGGGTGATACTATGAAAAAAGTTATTATAACTATTATTTTAACTATGATTTTTATAGTATTATCTACTGTTAAAGTTTACTAATTTTAATTTTAGATAAATAAAAAACAACCTTTAAGAGTTGGACGCTCAAGGTTGTTTTAAACACAACATCTGGGAACAACTATACAATAGTTACTCCTTTTTATATTATAATTATAAAACTTATATTTTATACTGTCAATATTAAAAAAATTATAAATTTAAGGTTACTATTTTTAGTAACCTTTTTTGTATTTGAAAGGAGTTTTTAATGGACATTATATTTAGTGCAAACAACAATGAGCAAGTTTTAACCTTACCTATAATACCAAAAAATATGCCAGAGTTATCACAAAGCTATAAAAACTCAACTTTTGAAAGTATTAATGGAGAGTTAAATTTAATTGGAACTAAAGCACTTAGAACAGTTTCTTTTTCTTCTTTTTTCCCAACTAAAAAATATAAATTTAGTCGCCCTAAATCAAATGTAGATGGTTGGGTATATGTATCATTTTTCAATAAATATGCTAGTAACAGAATGCCTATTCGTATGATATTAGTTGATAATGAAAATAAAGAAATATCTAATATGGCTTATACGGTGGAAAGTTTTAACTGTTTTGTAGATAAGGTAGGAGATATACAATATTCTTTAGATTTAAAAGAATATAGATTTGTAAAAATTAAAAAGTAGGTGGTATTATTTTTAAATTTTATATATTAAAAGATAGTGGCCAACTAGATATAACAGACTTTGTAGGTAATATTAGTTGGAGTGATAATATTGATACACTAGGGACACAATTAGATTTTGCTATACCAAAAGATAATGCCTATATTAAATTTTTTATAGATTGTGGAGATAAAATTTTATTATGTAAAAATGGTAAGACAGTCTTTCAAGGTATTATTACAGATAAAAATATTAATGGTATATTTGAAGAGAGCTTCACGGCTTTTGACTTTGCTTTTTACCTTAATAAATCAAAGGTAATAAAACATTTTAATAATATAAATGGTTCTAATGCTATATCAAGCATATGCAATGAGCAAGGCATATTTTTAGCCGAAATACCTACTTTAAATACAAATATAAATCATATTTATTTTGAAAATACGATAGCAGAAATAATAGAAGATATATTAGAGCAATGTAACAAGGAAACAGGCAAAATATACTATAAAGAAGTATTAGAAGATAAGTTATATATATTTGAAAAAGGTACAAAAATTATAAACCCAACATATAAAATGGCAGTAAATGTAGCTACTATTAATGTATTAGATGAAATAGGACAAAACTTTTCTAAAAGTTATAGTATATCAGACTTAAAAAATAAAGTAACTATTATATCTCAAAATGAAAAAGATGCAAGGCTTATTGCTACAAAAGAAGATAATAAAAATATACAAAAATATGGGCTACTACACCATATAGAAAATATTGATGAAAAAGATATAAGTCAATCCAATAATATAGCTATTAATAAACTACAACAATTAAACAAAATTAAAGAAACACTATCTTTAGAGCTTTTAGGGGATACATCTATAAAAGCAGGTAGAGTTTTAAATATTAATAATAAAGATATTAATATAATTGGTAAATTTAATATTATATCAAGTAAACACACTATTGAAAATGGTATACATAAAACAAGCGTTGAGCTAGAAAGGTTATAAAATGAGTATTGAATATATAGCACAACTTTTAAAAGAGCGTAACAATCCTAGTAAAATAGGTATAGTTATAGGTAAAATAATAGAAGTTATTGAAGAAAAAGACTATGTAAAAATTAGCATATTAGATGGTAACATACAAAAAGATAAATTTTATTCATTAATAACTAAATTTACTAAAGAAGATGTAGGTAAAAAAATAATTGTAAATGTAACAGAAAATAATCAAGAACTTATTGTACTTGGTTATTTTAAAGAATTTTTGCCATTAAAGGAGTGATTTATATGTTTCCTAAAATAAATGATAATATTATTGAAATAGAAGAAAATAAACCTATTTCTTTAGGTAAGTGCTTTAAATTTGATTTTGAGAACGGACAACATATTATAGTTGATGGTAAGTTTGTAGAATGTGATTTTAAAGAAAATATACAACATTTTATACAGGTTGTTTTAAAAACAAAAATAAATACTTTTAAAGTATATATAGGAGATGAAAATGAAGATTTTGGGTTATCTATATATAACTACATAGGTAATAAGGTTTATCATAAAGGTTTTATCTTATCCGAAACTAAAAGAGAAATAACAGAGCAACTTTTAAACCACCCTTTTATAAAAGAAGTAGATAATTTTAACTTTGATTTTGAAAACACAAATTTAACTATAACATTTAATTGTTATTTACAAAATGACGAGGTATTACACATTAAGGAGGCGATAGGTATTGAACTTTAATAAAAATTCTAATGAAATTTTAGAAGAATTTTTGCAAGATATACCCGAACAATATGAAAAAAGAAAAGGTTATTTTTTATGGGATATTTTAAAGGCTATATCTATTAGAATAATGTATACGTTAGAAAAACTAACTTGTGTAGCTAATAAGTTAGATATAAATAATCTTACAGGGCTAGAGTTAGAAAAATTTATAACACAACGTACAGGTATTGAAAGAAAAAAAGCTACATATTCAACAGGTGTCATTACTTTAAAAGGTAATGGCACTATTAATATTGGAGATTTATTTGAAACAGATGGTTTAATTCGTTTTCAATCTACAGAACAAAAAACTATAGTAGGCTCAGGAACTATTGCTATAAAATGTATTACGGCAGGTAAAATAGGTAATGTACCTACCAATAGTATTAAAAAAATGCCTATTACAATAGCAGGTATAAATTCTTGTAACAATGAAACTGAAACAGATGGTGGCTATGATGAAGAAACAGACGAAGATTTAAGAAATAGATATTTTGAAAGATTAAGAGAACCTGCAACTAGTGGCAATATATACCATTATAAAAGGTGGGCTAAAGAGGTTGAGGGTGTTGGCGAGGCTAGAGTTATCCCCCTTTGGAATGGACATACAACAGTTAAAGTTATTATTATCAATAGCGATAGGCAACCTGCAGATGAAAGCCTAGTAGAAAAAGTACAAGAATATATAGACCCTAACATTAGTGGAGAAGGGCGAGGACAAGCTCCTGTAGGGGCTTTTTGTACTGTAGTTAGTGCTACCCCTAAAAATATAGATATATCAGTTAAGGCTATTTTTGGCAAAAACTATGACAAAGAACAAGTAAAGAAAAAAATAAATGAAAATTTAACTTTATACTTAAAAGAAATAGCCTTTAAAAAAGATATTTTAAGCTATGCCATTATAGGAGCTAAAATATTAGATGTAGATGGTGTTATAGATTATTCCGATTTAAAAATTAATAATCAAACATCTAATATTGAATGTGGGCAAGAAGAAGTTTTTATACTAGAAAGAGTTGATTTTATTGAGTGATAAAATTATAAATTTTATAAATAAAATATTTAGAAATGATGATATTACAAAACATATCGCTAGAATAAGCCAAACACAAATAGAAAATGTAGAAATAAAAATAACAGATATACAAAGCAATATATTTTTAGATACGGCTACTTGGGGTATGAGTATATTTGAAAATGAACTTGATATAGAATACATAGAAGATAAAACACTAGAAGAAAGAAAAGCTATTATAAGTGCTAAATGGCGTGGAGCAGGTAAACTAACATTAGAGCTTATACAGGATACAGTAAAAGCATATACACATAATGTTGTAAATGTTCGATTTAATGGCACTATTATTTTAGATTTTAGTGATAAAATAGGTAAGCCTAACAATTTAGATAGCTTAATGAAAAGTATTGAAGATATTAAACCTGCTCATTTAGGGGTTGAATATATTTTTAAATATAGAAAATGGATAGATATAAAACCTTTTACTTGGCAAACAATGAGTAAATATATATGGAAAAATGTAAAAGAGGAAGAAATACCAGAATTAGATTAATTTAAGCAGTTGAATTTATGAAAATAAATAAAATGATAGCACATAGTAGCAATTTTACTAAAGGAAGAAAACAAAAAATTGAATTTTTAGTTATTCATTACACGGCTAATAATGGAGATTTAGCTAAAGGTAATTGTAATTATTTTAAATCGCCTAATAGAAATGCTTCTGCTCATTATTTTGTTGATGAAAAGGAAATATGGCAAAGCGTAGAAGATAACGACACCGCTTGGCATTGTGGAACAAGTGGAAAGTATTATCATAGTGAATGTAGAAATGATAATGCTATAGGTATAGAGCTATGCTCGGAAAAAGATAGCAAAGGTAACTATTATTTTAATAATGAAACTATAAACAATGCTATAGAACTTACAAAAATGTTAATGAAAAAATATAATATACCCACTACCAATATATTAAGACACTATGATATAACTAGAAAAATTTGCCCTGCACCATTTGTAAATAATATTACTAATTGGCAGAATTTTAAAAATAAGTTAGAAGAGGAGAAATATATGTTTGTAAATAGAAATTATAGCTATAATGGTAAAGTGAAATCTTTTAAAGTTATTAATGATAATGGAGAAAATTTTGTTAAAGTAAGAGATTTAGCAGAACTTTTAAATAAAAAAATCAGTTATGATACTAATACTAAAATAACTAATTTAGATGATATACTTTTTAATGTTAATGTAGAGGCAGGTAATAAAAAAGCTACTTTAAATGTTGTAAACATTGGTGGGTTTAATTTTGTTAAAGTAAGAGATTTAGCAGACTTTTTAGGCTTAGAAACAGGATACAACGAAACAAATAATAGTATATTTTTTAAGTTAAAAAATAGTCTTATTGAAAAAATTAAAAGTTTTAGGAAGTAGGTGTTATAGTGAATATTTTTGAAACAAAATTAAACTATGTAATATCTATTATAACAGGTGTTTTATCAGCTATTTTAGGCGACTTTTGGTTTTTGTTTGTATTTTTATTAGGTTTAAATATTATAGATTACATAACAGGAATAATGAAAGCTAGATATTTAAAAAGGGAAAGCTCAAAAAAAGCAATGAAAGGTTTTGTTAAAAAATTTTTAATATGGTGCTTAGTAGCTATGGGCTTTGGACTTGGCATTACCTTTCAAAAAATAGGCGAAGTGATAGGTATAAATTTACATATAATGATGGCTATTGGTTGGTTTATATTAGCTCATTGTATACTAAATGAAATTAGAAGTATTTTAGAAAATATGGTAGAGCTAGATAAAGGTCATTTAGTACCAAATTGGCTAATAAAAGGACTAGAAGTTACTAATAAAATACTAGATAAAAAAGCTAACAATATAGTTGATAATATGGAAAATAATTTTAAAAATAAAACTTAAAAAAGGGGGAATATTCCCCCTTTTTTTATTTTAAATAATATATTATATATAAATATAAAATAGTCATATATAATATACATATATTATATTTATATATAAAAGTTATATGATATATGTATATATAATATCTATATATTTTTTATTGACATACGGCTATCAGTATGATATTCTTTATTTATAAAATAAACTATAAATAAATTAAGTTGTTCACAATTTTTGTAAATTTAAATAAAAATTAAAGGAGATTATTATGAAAATTATTTCAATTGCTAACGTTAAAGGTGGTACAGGCAAAACAAATACAACTATTGGACTTGCTAAAGAATTATCTAAAAATTATAAAGTATTAGTAGTTGATAATGACCCACAAAGCAATATTACATCTATATTACTAAATGATATAAAAGAATTTGATAACACTTTGTATGATGTTTACTTACAAAAAAATATAGGCTTTAATGATTGTATATATGAATTTCAAGAAAACTTTTATATTATTCCTAACTGCTTAAACTCTATGACACTAGATTTAGAACTAAGCTCCAAAGGAAATAGAGAAAATATATTATTAAACAAGCTACATACTATACCTAATATTTTTGATTTTGTAATAATAGACAATAGCCCGTTTATTAGCTTACAAATGAAAAATAGTTTAATTATATCCGACTTAATAATTTGTCCAATAGATAACTCATCATCAAGTTTACAAGGATATAATATGATGATGAATACTCTAAAGTCTTTACAAGATGATAATCTTATATCACAAAAAAATATTTGTGTTTTAAGAAATAGATTTGATAAAACATCAAAATTTACAAAAGATTTTAATATAACTGTACAAGAAAGTTTAAAAGATGTTTTGTTAGAAACTATTATATTTAATAGTATAAAATACAAAGAGGCTTCTGCCCTACATACTACAATACAACAACATAGTAAAGAACATTCAAAAGTATTTACAGATTTAACTAATGAAGTACTAGATAAAATATTCATATAATATATGTATATTATATATAATAGTTATATATTTATAAATAATATGTATATATTATATTTATAGAAAGGGAATATATTTATGGCAAAAAAAGTGAGTTTTATCGAAGAGTTAAAAAACGAAATTTTTAATGAAGTTCACGAAGAACAAAGTCAAAAAGAAAAAGAAAATAAAATAAATACTAATGGCTTTGTAATAAAAAAACCTGATGCAAAAAAACAAAAAGTTAATTTTTTAATATCTACAGAAAAAGAGAAGCTAAATAGTCTTGATAAAATTGCTAAAAAAAATGGCATTAGTAGAAATGAATTAATTAATCAATTTATTGACTATATTTTAGAAAATAATTAGAATAAAAAAGTATCAATAAAATACATATAATTTATATATATTTCATTGATACTTTTTTTATATGTAATTTGATAAATATTTTATATTTGATAAATAAATTAGTAAAAAAATTAGTAAAATTTAATTTAATCTATAAAAAAATCTTTAAAATATCATTAAAATTATAGTATATTTTAAATTATATATCATAATTAAAATTATTTATCATTTTTTTCAAATCAATAGTTTGTTGCATATCTAGGGTTATCTTTTATTATATATTTTTTTACGCATTTTCTAAATTGGTAATTTTTTCATAAATTATTTTTTATTGACTGAATAAAATAAAAGGTATATAATAATAATATAATTATAACTACTAAAAAAGGCTACTGTTGGAGCAGTAACCTTAGTGATTAATATTTTAGTGGTTAGCTTAACAATAATATCGTTTTATTTATTAAGTTAAGGTTCGCCACTTATATTGCAGTATAAGTGGTTAATTATTTTTTACTTGCCCTAACTGTTTCAATTATCAATATTACAGTTAAAACTGTATAAATAATTTCAAAGTCGGACATAGGCTACACCTCCTTTCTATGTGAGGTGTAAGCCAACCACTTATATAAATATCAATCTTTAACATTATAGCATATATTTATATATATAGCTATATTTTTTTATTTTTAAATATTAAATTAAAAAACAAATTAAATTTGATATTATATTTATAATATCAATATAAGGAGTGTGAACTGCGTTGAAAATAATTTCTATAGGAGTTTTAAAAGGTGGCGTGGGGAAGCGAAAGATATTTTTGAAAATGGAATTGATCTAGAGAAAGTATTTTAAAGAGATACTTTAAAAAAAATAAAGACAAATTTAATAATTATGACTATATCATTATAGATACAAACCCAAGTTTTAGTATTACTAATCAAAATGCTTTTTTATTGGCAGATGAAATAATCCTATTATCAGACGTTTCTTTAAATGGTATCCAGAGAGCAGAATTATTTATCGCAATGTTGAATAACATAAGACAAAACCTAAACAAGGAAAATAACATTAATACATTAATATTAAATAACCTTGATAAAAGAATAAAATTATCTAATGAGTTAGTAGATTTTTGTAACAGTAATAAAACTAAAAAATATTGATAATAATAAAACTCAAATAACTATTAACTTAAAAAATGAAAACTTAAAAAAACTTGATGAACTAGCAAAATAAACTGGGAAAAGTAGAGCCTATATAGTTGATTATTTGTTAGAAAATTATTTATAGTATAATAAAAAATAAATTCCTGTTGTAAAATATATATTGGTTTGTAAACCATATAAAAACAAATAAGGTATGCAAAGTGGATAATAATAGTTTAGCAAATACAAAATAATATACTCATTTAGTTTTAGTTTAATTTTAATAATTTTTTTATTCTTATACTAAAATTTTATATAAATATTACTTATTTTTGATTTATTAATTTCATAGATAATTTGTAAATAAAATTAGTATTTAACTTTGGAATTTTTTATGATAAAATTCATTTTTTTACATAAAAGAGCTAACAATTATATTGTTAGCTCTTTTTAAGATTGATTTATAATAAGTATATCATTTTCATTAATAATTGTTTTTCCAGTTGGAATTATAGCTTCTTCATTACGTTTTATTAATATTATTAATTTATCAGAGCCAAACTTTATATCTGATACTTTCATACCAATCCAGCTATTATCTTTTTCAATTTTTAATTCAGTTAAATATCCAAAACATTCTTGTTCTAAAGAAGGCCCACTTAAAATTACCATATCATTTTCTAAAATTATTGTATTACCTTTTGGTATAATTTGAGTTTTATTTCTTATTATTAAAACTGTTAAAATATCTGGTAATAATTTAATATCTTTAATTTGTTTATTAACCCAAGGGTGATTTTTTGAAATTAAAAGTTTAATAAATTGTAATGGAATTTCTTCAGAATAATCACTAAAAGTTTTCATTACATCATTATTATTATCAATCATATTTAATTTTCTTGCAATTAAAGGTATAAGAGACCCTTGAATAGATATAGAAAATAAAACTATAAAAAATACAATATGAAAAATATCATTTTTTGTATAAGCAGGATTTACAGTAGCTATAATAGCAAAAACAATAGATGCAGCTCCTCTAAGCCCAGACCAAGCAATTAATAATTGTTGTTTTATAGGACATTTAAAAGGTGTTAATATAATAAATATAGATAATGGACGAGCTATAAATGTTAAAAATAATGCAATAGCTAATGCAGGCATAAAAATTAAAGGTAACTGTGAAGGAAAAGATAATAACCCTAATAAGAAAAATATAAGCATTTGCATAAGACCAGTTATACCATCAAAAAAATGTACAAGAGGCTTTTTATTAGGAATATTTTTATTACCTAAAATTATCCCTGTAATATATACACTTAAATATCCGTTACCTCCTATTAATATTGAAAGAGAATAAGAAATTAAAGCTATACTAAAAACAAATATTGAATTAAATCCATCTGTCTTAAATTTAAATTTAGATAATACAAATGCTGATAATATTGCTATAACAACTCCCACAATTATTCCATATACAATTTGTGAAAAAATCATATATATAATTTTGCTTCCATTAGATTGTGCATTCATAAAAGACAAAATAACTAAAGTCATTATATTTGAACAAGGGTCATTGCTACCACTTTCTACTTCAAGTAATGAAGCTGTATTATATTTTAAATTAAGTCTTTTTGAACGTAAAATAGAAAAAACAGAAGCAGCATCTGTTGAGCTAATAACAGATCCTATTAATAAACTTTCTAAAAATTCAAATTTTAAAATATAATGACAAAATATACCAACTATCAAAGAAGTTAAAATTACTCCTAAACTAGAAAGTAAAATAGATTTTGTAGCAATAGGTTTTGCTTTATTCCAATTTGTTCCAAAACCGCCATAAAACATAATAAATATTAATGCTATAGAACATATTTGTTCAGCTATATAATAATTATCAAAATAAATTTTAAATAATCCATCTGAACCAAATAACATTCCAAGAAAAATAAATAAAAGTAAAGTTGGTAAACCAATTTTATTTGATACTTTACTAAGTATTAAACATATTAATATTATTGTAGCTATAATTAAAATATAAACTGGCATATCAACCTCCTATGATTATTATATTTTATTAATTATATCACATAATTATAATAATTTAAAATAAATTTCGATATATACACACTCTTTATCTTAATAAATACTACATTTTAATTTTTGTAATTCTTCATTGCTACATAACCTTTTACAGTCATCTATTTTATATTTAACTAATTTAGGCACTATATCATCTTCTTTATATTTTGATTTTGGAGCTCTAATAATTTTTTATAATCTATAGTATACCATTTTGTTCTATCAAGATTTAATTTATTAAAATTACCAGAAATAACAACACCTAAATCTTCTAGCTTTTTCATTTTTCTTCTAACAGAATTATAGCTTATCCAACTAAATTCTTTGTTCCATTCTTCATAAGTTTGAAAACACCAAAATCTACCTTCGTGGTATGTTTCAATATTATTTTTACTTTTATTTGCTTGTGCATATTCTTTATTGAGGCTTATCCAATAGTGAAGTTGTTGAAATAAAAGGGCTGTATCTGCAGCTCCAAATATCATTGCAAGTCCCCTATTTAAAACGATTGGTTTTTCGTGGAATAAACAAGTTTGATTAATTATATTTTCATTATCTATTAAGTTATATTTGTTCATAAAAATAATCTCCTTTCAATTATTGTATATTTTCTACCTTGAATATAACAATAATACAAAAAGAGATTTTTTTTAAATTTCAAAAAATATATTGACTTTTAGTTAATATTATTTTAAAATATCAATATATTAATTTGTAATTTTACGTAAAAAGAAAAAAATCTTTTCGTATTATTGATTTTACTCTTAACTCATTTCTAGTCGCCAAACTTTCGTGAGTTAAGAGTTTTTGCTATATTCAATTTTTTATTTAATATTAACATTTTTATGCTTTTTTACTAGGTTGCATAAATATTTTATACATAGTGCTTATAGAATTAATTTCATTACCAGATACTTCTCTTATATATCCTAATTCTAAAAGTTCATTTAAACCATCATTAATTAATTCTATATCGGTATTTTTAAATATAGTTAAGTCTGTATAACCAGGTGATGGAGGAAACGATTCTTGTAAAGATACTAGTTGACAGTATATACCTAAAGCATTATAAGACACTCTTTTATCAAAAAAAATAGTTGTAGGTACAGTAACAAATCTTACAAATTTATTATCAAATCCAAAAACGATTAAATTATCATCATTGTTCATAGTCTATCCTCCGTATTTTTTAATATAGTATATTTTAAAACTTGATAATATAATAAATATATGGTATAATATTATTAGTTTTTAATAATATTATATAGTGTCAATGTTGGTAGCATTGACACTAGCAAATCATTATGGTTGGCTATATATGAAAATTTTTTAAATAACCGTACCTTTGCCTAGGCGGTTATTTTTTTGTGCGTCCATTTAAAACTAATAAAATTGTTAAAAAAATCATTATCAATTCATAATCGGACATAAGCTCCACCCCCTTTCAAAAGGAGTGAGCCAACCACCTAGAATAATTTGCAATTATTATTATAATATAAAATTTAATTTTTATCAATAAGATTTATTTTTATTTATCTTTATACTTTAACATTAAAATTTTACACCTAATTTTTTTAAATGTTTTTCAATTTCTTCTTGATTTGTATTTTCCCTTAAGTTTTTTTGTTCTATTTGTCTAATTAAATCATTATCAAGTGGTTCTTGCTTATAATTTAAAAATTTATTTGTGCTATAAGATTTTGTATAATTATAATTGCTATCACTAATTTCTCTTTTAGCATCATCTAACAGATAGCTTTTTTCTAAAATAGCATTAGTAAAAATTGCAGATATGTATTTAGCTTTATTTTTAATATTATCACTATTGATAATTTCAAATTTTTTAACAACATAATCTATTAATTTATTAATTGTTTCTTTATCCATTTTTTCAAGCTCTATTATTAAGCTATTAATATCAATTTTTTTATTAGCTACAGTTGTTGTTTTTTGTTGTAAAAGTTTATTAGATATATCTATTACTGTTTTTTTAATTTCATTATCACAGTCATCTAATTGTATTTTAAAATTGTTATTTGAATTTTGAGCATAGTCCGTCTGTCCGTCTGTCATTTCTTTTTTAGGTTCTTCAACGACAGACAGACTGACATTATTTTCTTTTTTTAATATTTCATTTTTTATTATTTTATTATTAGTGTCGGCTTTTCCGATTTCGGCTTTTCCGACTTCGGCTTTTCCGACTTCGGCTTTTGCACTTTTATTTACTAGTGTTGAAGTACTTTCTTTTACTTCAATAGGTTTCATAAATACAGTATATTTAACTCCACAAAATCTATTTTTTGTATCTTTTAATTGTTCTTTTTTTATATAACCATATTTAATTAATTCTTTCATTCCAGAAATAACAGAATCTCTACCATCTTTTTTTAATTTAATTAAAGTTGATTGATATAATTTATGTGTTGGACTATTTTGGTACTGTAAAATTTGAGAATATAAACCTAATGCTTTGTAAGATAATCTATTATCATTTAATATATGGTTAGGGATAGTTGTAAAACCTATAAACTCATTACTAAATACTATTTCTGTTTCGTTTTTATACATAAAAATAATCTCCTTTCAATTACTGTATGTTTTCTACCTTGAATATAACAATAATACAAAAAGAGATTTTTTTTTAATTTCAAAAAATATATTGACTTTTAGTTAAAAATATTTTAAAATAGTATTAACTAAGAAATTAATATAAAAATTTCTTTTTATACTGTTAAAAATTTTACTCTTAACTCATTTCTGTTCGTCAAACTTTCGTGAGTTAAGAGTTTTTGCTATATTCAATTTTTTAGTTTTTATGTATTATAAAATTACATTATTTTTAAATTTATTATTAAAATTATAATATAAAATTTATTTTATATCAATAAGATTTTTGATTTTTTATAAAAGTTTTAAAATTATTGTATACTTGTTGCTCTAAATGACTTGTGTAGAATTTGTTTCGTTGTATCAATTCTTTTAACCTTTGAGAGCGATATTCTGCCGATTGTAGTGATACATCACATATATTAGCTATATCTTGTGGTGTTATGTAATTTAATTCTTTTAAAACTACTGCAGGCATCAATAAACATCTGGCGAAAATATTGGCTTGATATTCTTCAATACCAATATTGGTGTGTATTGTATGCCCTAGATTATTGTGTTTTAAAAGAATATGTCCTATTTCGTGGGCTATGGTAAATCTAGCTCTAGTTTTTATTAAATTTTTGTTTAAAAATATTGTATCATTTTTTATAAACGCTTGTTTATCATTTTCTTGTAGTAAGTAAATATCTAGTTTATATTAGTTTAATATCTTTTTTAAATTGATAGGTAAACTATCAGTTTTTGTTTCAATTAAAGTTTGCCAAGCTCTATCACGAGCCACTTTATAATATTTATAATTCATATAGCTACACTCCTTGTTACCTTGTTATAATAATAATGAGTGTATCGTTGAGTATAGCTATTATTACTTTTTAAGATTTAATTAAAAGTATTTATCATAGTCTTCTGGGTCAAGTTTAATAGCATTTTTTGTTATTCTATCAAATTCTTCTTGTGATATTTCTGTTATACCTTCCCCACGAGCAACTATTTTTACAGTATCTTTCGGTAAACTATTAATTTTATCATATAATTCCTCTAATTTATCTGTATGATTTGAATAGTAATTTTCAATAGACTTTATTAAAAAATTTATAATAGTCTTTTTTGAAAAGTCATCTAATTTAATAAATGTTTCCAATAAATTTATAGTCATATTATCTAGGCTATATTTATCTTTTAATGTATTTAATATGTCTTTTTCTGTTTCAATAAAAATGGGTTCAATACCATTTTTTAGCCAATTTTCATTTACATTAAATTCTTTACAAATTAGTTTTATATGACGTTCTTGAAGAGGTGTTCTACCACGTTCAATATCGCTCAAACCACCTATACTTAAATCTATCCTTGTACCAAATTCTTTTAAGGTTAATTTAAGAATATTTTTTCTTAATTCTTTTAAACGAGAGTTCATATTTTTCACCGCCTTTATTATATTATATTAAGAAAATCTTAAAAAGTCAATTAAAATTTATATATTTCTATTATTGACAAATTAAGAAAATTGATATATAATTAAAAAAAAAATAAGAAAATCTTAAAAAAGAGGTGATTTTATGAAAATAGATACAAAAATTTTTAAAGATATTGATGATAATGAAAAAGTTTGCATTTTATCAAAAATATTACCAAAAGACATTGAATTGTGGATAAAAGCAAAAGCGACTGGTATGGTTGATATGGCAGAGATGTTAACACAAAAAAATTAAACCACCTATATAGGTGGTTTAATAAAAATTTATAAATCTATTATGTCATAAAATACTTCTTCACTTATAATAGTTAAATCTTGTCCTTTTTCGATTAGTTCTTCTGCTTTAACTATTTTTTTACTCTTATTATTTTTTACAGATGAACTATATTTAAGACTACCAACTATTAAAAAATTAGTATTTTTAGTTACAGATTTATCGCATATACCACCGAAGTCTATAACTTTTTGCATAGCTTTTATACGTTCCATTTTTTCAAGTTTACCTGTAAAAACGCAATGTGAATTGTATAGAATATGTGTTTCATCAAATTCTTGAGTGTTAGGGGTTAGAGTTGATAGCCTTTGTTCAGGACTTTTATACTTAAATAATTCAATATAGTCTATATTATTTTTAGTTATATATTCCCTAATAGACTTTATACACTCTAAAACCATTAAACAATCAAATTCTGCTCTATGATGATTTGATAAGTCAATTTTTAAATATTCACATACAGTGTTTAATCTATGGTCTTTTAAATTAGGGTACAGTTTACGAGCAAATCGCATAATATCAATAAAATCATTTTTAAAATGTTTTTTTAATATATGAAATGTATTGTCATATATAAAATTAATATCAAAATTTACATTATACCCTATAACATAACTATCTCCTATAAATTCAATTAATTTTGGTAATACATTTTTTAATTTAGGAGAATTTTTTACCATTTCATTAGTTATTCCTGTTAATTTAGTTATGAATGGTAAAATTTCATCATTAGGTTTAACTAATGTTGAATATTTTGAAATTATAGTATCATCTTTAATTTTTAGGCAACATATTTCTATAATTTCATCTAAATCGGGAAATAGCCCAGTAGTTTCTAAATCTAAAATTACGTATTCATCAGGAAGAAGTATTAGGTTATTTCCTTTAAATTCTCTTTTAGAGTTATTTTTTGTAGATAGCATATTCATTTCTCCTTTCTTGTGTAATGGTATATTTATTATTTGGTACATATAAATATACACCATAATTATACAATAAAAGGTAAAAAATAACAATAAATTAAATTTTTAGAAAGGTGGTGGTATATTGAAAAATATAAAAATTTTTAAAAGAAAACCTAAGTTTGAAATCGAACTTGAAATACATAAGAGTTTTCGTGGTGGTATAGAAGTGGAACAAGTTATAGAGTTAATTAAAAAAACAAGAGAAAAGTTTAATGATGCAGATTTAAAAATAAGACTTTTGAATGATTAAACCACCAATATAGGTGGTTTAACTTTTACTTACATATTAAATGCTAAAATCGTAAAAGAAATACTATATTTTTAATAAATTTTGAAAGGGGGTGATGTTATGCATAATAGAGTTTCAGATGAAGAAAATAAAACAAGTTCGGTGGAAACTTATGCAAATGTTACAATATCATTTGATGCAAAAATTGACCAATTAGCAGACATTGAAAAAATATATAAAAAAATAAAACAAGAAATTAATCAATTAGTTGAAATAAAAATCGATACTGATACATCTAAAACTAAATTTTTTAAAAGTGAATATGAACATTTATTGAAATAAGTTAAACCACCGTTATAGGTGGTTTAGCAAGAAGAAAAAATTAAAAGTCTCCAAAACATTTTTTTAGTTCTTCTTCTTGGGCTTTTTTAGCTTTGATATATTCTTCACTATTAACAATTTTTAGATTTTCAACAAATGAGTTGTATTCTTCCATATAACGATAACAAATGGAAAGATTATCATAAGTTGATAAATCTAACTCTTTAATTCTTAAAAGTGCAAGATTATGAGCTATATCTTCAAAATTCATATGTATTCCTCCTTTCCTGTGTAATGGCATATTTATATCTAGCAAATATAAATATACCATAATTATACAATAAAAGGTAAAAAATAACAATAAATTAAATTTTTAGAAAGGTGGTGGTATATTGAAAAATATAAAAATTTTTAAAAGAAAACCTAAGTTTATAATTCAAATAGAAGCAGATACAGAAATTATAGAAGTTAATAATTTTACATCATTCTTACAAAAAGTAAGAGAAAAAGTAAAAGAGGCAGATTTAATTGTAAACTATTATTTTATAAATCCTGAAAAATCTTGTAATAGATTATGCTCAAAATTTAACCAAGAAACAAAACAAGAGATTTTAACTGAAATTTGTCAAGGGTTAAAAAATAGTTTAAAAAAATTAGATATTTAAAATGTATATACTTGGATATAGTATAAAACCACCTAAATAGGTGGTTTAGCTCTAAGGTTATTTACAGTTAGTAATTTTATGGTATTCCTTTAATACTTCAACAGATGATTTTACTGATGTTTCAAATATTAATTTAGTTAATTCGGAAGAAGCGTCATTACCATCAATTTTAGATGTAAATTGTTCAATAACTTTTTTTGATATTTCATCAAAGTTTATATTATTATCCATATTTATTCTCCTTTCCTGTGTAATGGTATATTTATATCTAGCACATATAAATATACCATAATTATACAATAAAAGGTAAAAAATTACAATAAACAAAATTTATAAAGAGGTGTTGTAATGAGCCAATTTAAAGTAAAGAAAAATATATCTAATATTTATTTTGGTTTAAAAAATAATAAATGTTTGAGTGCAAATATTAGATTTAATAAATTTTTTACTTATAATAAAATTTTGGAAGATAATAAAAATTATATTTCAAAAAAACAATATAAAAAATTAAAAAATATGTTAAATAAAGAATTAAATAGCATATTTGCAACTAAAAGAAAGCTAAAAAGTAATTATTATAAAAAGTCTAAAAAATAATACATCTTAAATTTTATAATTTATATTTCAAAACTAAATAATTCAAATTTTATAATTCAATTTATCTTTTATAATTCCAATTTTGTTAAACAAAGCTACTACACATTAAAAGTGTAGTAGCTATGAGGTACTATGAAAACAATAAAAATAATATTTGCAGATACAAGTGTACATTATATGCTTGTACTTAAAAATGAGCCTATAATACCTTTTTTAAGGTGCTTAGAAAGGCAAAAAAACGTAAAAGTAGATTATTATAAGGAGGTTGTAGATTGTTAGATTATATGTTAAATATTGTAGACAATATTTATCATATGATTTTTTTTGATAAAGACAAGCCTAAAGTAGTTAATTTAAACACAAAAAACTATATAACGGCTAAAGAAAGAGCAGAGAGATACAAAAAAGAATATTTACATATTGGAGGTTAAACTAATGATAAAAATAACTTTAAAAGCAGCAAGAGTTAATGCAAATTTAACTCAACAAGAGGTAGCAGATAAATTAAAAGTATCAAAACATACCATAATGAATTGGGAAAAGGGTATAACAAAAGTAGGATATTCACAATTAAAACACTTAAGTGAAATTTATAGTATAGATGTAAAACATTTATTTTTAGGGTAGTATATGGAAAGAAATAAAAGAGATAAAGGCGAATTTTATTTAAGAAGATGGGGACAAGCCATAACTGAAATGGAGCGATTACAAAAAGAAATTAGTAATTTAAAAAAGGGTAACTATTTTTTTAAAGATATATATTTAGATGATAAACGAGATATAGAAGAATGTTATTTAGACATACTATATGATAAAAAGACTAAGTTAAGTAAAATAATTAAAGATTATAAAATAGTGGATGATTTAGTTCAAAATTTAGAACTATACCAACAGGAAATGTTAAAATCAAGATATGGACAGAAGAAAAGTTGGCAAGCAATTGCATTAAATGTTCATATTAGTGTAAGACAATGCTTTAATATAAAAAATAAAGTAATAAAAGAAATATTAGAAAATGTTGAAAATGAATAAGTCAAAAAGAACTCAATTTATATTTATGTTAATAGAAAAAAGTGAAGAACTTAGAACAATAGGTTCTCAAAATAGATTATGTTTAGAAATATATCCAAAAAGAAGCAACTATAGTATAGAAATAAGACATTACTATAAAGAGGGGTTACAAAAATGGATAGTATTAACCAATGATAGCTTAGAAAATATAAAAGAGCAACAAAAGGTAATTAAATATTTAGATAACATAAAATAGGACATTGTTTACAGTGTCCTAAAAAATTTGATTTTGAAATACTATTTCAAGATTTTAGGACTTGTATAGGGTATTAACATTATAACCATAATGTTAAGGACGTCAGTCCGTCTGTCAGTCGAATTTTTGAAAAATGGAGGGTTATTGTATGGAGTATAAAACAAAAAAGATATATTGTGGTAAATATTTAGAAATAGATATTATACCAATGACAGAAGAAAAACAGATTAGTAGAAATGGCAAAAAAGTTTCTTTAACACCTAATAAACAAAAAAACTTAAATGATAAAAATGCAAGGAGATATTTTTGTCAATTGCTCAATACAAATTTTAGTAACAATGATTTACATATAACTCTTACATACAATGATTATTTTATGCCTACAAGCTATGAAGATGCAAACAAAGTTGCCTATAACTACATAAGAAGATTAAAAAATAAATATAAAAAAGTAGGTGCTAATCTTAAATACGTACTTGTAACAGAATATACTACTGAAGAGTCGGAAACAGAAATAAGAGTACATCATCACATTATAGTTAATAAAATCTTTGATAATAAAGAGTACACTAATATGTGGGCAAACAACAAAAAGCCTATAGGCAGAGCTAAATCTTATAAATTAGATTTTAATGAAAAAGGTATAGAAGGTTTAGCAAAATATTTAACTAAAAACAAAGGTCAAAAAAAGAGATGGTCTTGTTCTCAAAATTTAGACAAACCTTATATTAGAGAAAGAAAAATAAATATATCAAAAACTAAAATATCTAAGTTAGTTTTTGATATAAATAATAAAAGTATTTGGGAGATAGATAATAAAGGTTATACATATACAGATGCAAATTCTGTTTATAATGAGGTAACAGGTTTATGGCATTTCTATATTAAAATGAGAAAGGTGGAATAAATTGATATACATAGAAAACATTAGTTTATTAATTTGTTTTATAGTGATAGTTTTTATATCTAAAGATATTAAGGAGCAATAAATGGATATTAAAAAAATAAATAGTATTATAGCTTTAAGACAAGAGGTAGAGCTAATAGAAAGGGAATTAGAAAAAAGACAAAATAACTCTTATATAAAAGGTGTTGGTACAGGTTTTTCAAAGACAAATAAAGTAAGCAATCCGACTTTAAAATATAGCCTTGAAGAATTGGAACTGCCTATACTAATTAAATATTTAGAAGAACATAAATCAAAATGTTTAAATGAGATAGAAAATCTTACAAAGTTTATATTAAATATAGATGATGTTTATGTTAGAAAAATATGTTCTCTAAAGTATATTTATGGGGTGAATAGTTGGTATAGGATAGCTTTAGAAATGGGGGGAGGTAATACTCCAGATGGTGTACGTATGGCACATAACAGATATTTTAAGTGCCATAAAAATAAAAATAAGTAAAAAAATAAAAGTTGTTCGTTTTGTTCGTTTTAATGTGTTATAATGGTATTATACATTAATGCATACAAAATATATTTAAGTGACATAAAAATAAAAATGAGCAAAAAATAAAAGTTGTCCGTTTTGTCCGCTTTAATGTGTTATAATGGTATTATACATTAATGCATACAAAATATATTTAAGTGACATAAAAATAAAAATGAGCAAAAAATAAAAGTTGTCCGTTTTGTCCGCTTTAATGTGTTATAATGGTATTATACATTAATGCATACAAAACATATTTAAGTGACATAAAAATAAAAATGAGCAAAAAAATAAAAGTTGTTCGTTTTGTTCGTTTTAATCTGTTATAATGGTATTATACATTAATGTATACAAAACATATGTATATTTGACGAAAGTTATATATATTTTATATATGCATATATTATATGTATATAGTATAGGTGGCGAGATGTTTTATAAAAGGTGTACTAGATGCGGTGTTAGACTAGCATATAACAGTAAATGTAGTTGTTATAAAAAGTTTAAAGTAAATAGCGATTTTTATAAGCAAGATAAACAAAAGGCTTTTTATAAATCAAAAGAATGGCAAAACACTACAAATATTATAAAAAATAAGTTTAACTATATTGATATATACAGTTACTATATGTTAGGACAGGTTGAGCAAGGAGAAGTTGTGCATCACATAATACCATTAGATGATGACTGGGGAAAAAGACTTTCACAGTCAAATCTAATATATTTAACTGAAAAAAATCACAGAAAGATACATAACATAATGAAAAAAAGTGCTAAAGATAAAGAAGATGTACAACATTTATTATTTTCCCTTATCAAAAGGTTTAATATAGATTTTAAATAGGGTAGGGGGTGCAAATAAAATATAGGCTAAAAATGGTAGACCGCACCCCCAGATTTGTTGACGCAAATTTCCCAATACTCAAAAAAAAGTCGGTAAAAGGTGGTGGTTTTATAGGTAGACCTAGGAAATTAACAAGTATGCAAACTAAACACTTGACAAAAGAAGAAATTGCAGAAAAAGAAGAACAAGAAAGCCTTATAATAGTTGGTAGGGAAGATTTGCAAAAGCCACCTAGTTGGCTTATAGATGCTAGAGCTAAAAAAGAGTTTGACAGAATAGTTAAAAATTTTGATAAAATAGAAGTAATAGGTAACCTTGACTTAAATAATATAGCAGGTTATTGTAATGCTTATAGTATGTATGTAAATGCTATACAAGAATTTAAAAAAACTAAAAATTTAATGATACCTAAACAGATGACTAACGGTGCTTATACAGAAATACCAAACCCACTAATAAAGATACAAAGACAACTTGCAGAAGAAATGAGAAGATTTGCTAGTTTATGTGGTTTAACTATAGATAGTAGGCTTAAATTAGCAGTACAAAAAACAACTAAAGAAAGTGAGGATATAGAAGAAGACTTCGGTGATATTTAAAAATAAACCTAGGAAAATACTTGAAGAGTTAATACAGTACGCAAATGACTGTATTAATGGTGTTATAATTAGTGGTTATAAGCATAAATTAGCTTGTAAAAGATTTTTAAAAGACGTTGATAGGATAGAAAGTGATAACACTTTCTTTTTTTATTGGGACGAAGAAGAGGCAGAAAAGATAGTTAAATGGTTTAGTTATCTTAGACACAGTAAAGGGGTACTTGCAGGGCAACCTATTGAGCTAACAACGTGGCAAAAGTTTGTATTATGCCAAATATATGGTTGGCGAGATATAAAAACAGGTTACAAACGTTTTAAAAATGCTTTTATAATGGTTGGTAGAAAGAATGCAAAGTCCCAAATGGAGGCAGGTTGTATACTGTATGAAATGTCTACACAAAGCACTAAAAATAAAGAATTATATGAATGTTATTGTGCAGGGGTTAAAAAAGACCAATCTAAACTAATATTTAATGAATGTATTAATCTTTTAAGAGGTAGCCCTTTAGCCAAAAAATTTAAAATAACTAAAACAGAAATAATACACAAAAAGACAGGTAGCTTTTTAAAGCCACTTAATAAAGAAGACGGTAAAAAAGGAGATGGAACAAACCCTGCTATACTTGTTATAGACGAATACCACCAACACCCTACAACCGAGTTTTACGACTTGTTTTTAGGCTCAAACGTTAAAGAGGGTATTTGTATGATAATAACAACGGCAGGTGTAGATTTAAACTCTCCTTGCTATACACAAGAGTTTAAATACTGTGTTGAAATTTTAGAGGGTATATCCCAAAATGATATGTATTTTGTGGACATACTAGACATAGACAAAAATGATGATATAACAGATCCTAAAGTATGGGAAAAGGCAAATCCTATAAGGTGTAGTTATGAAAAAGGTATACAAGATTTAGAAACCTTTTTTAATGTAGCTATGGGAACACCCGAAAAGATGAATGTATTTAAAACAAAATGTCTTAATATGTGGGTACAGGCTAGTGAAAATGGTTATATTGATATGGCTAAATGGAAAGCCTGTACAGTAGATTATATTAGTATAGATATAGCTAATAAACCTGTATATGTAGGTTTTGATATGTCTGCAAAAATAGATTTAACATCAGTTAGTTTTATTATACCTATAACTATTGATAATATTAAAAAATATATACTTTTTAGCCACTCTTTTATACCAAACACAGAAAAACTAAGGGAAAGAATTATAAAAGATAAACAACCTTATGATTTATGGGTAGAAAGAGGTTATATTACAATAACTAATACACCTGTTGTTGACCAAAACCTAGTGGTTAAATATGTAGAAGACTTTTGTAATAAAAAAGGTTTAAATATAGAGTGTTTTTGTTTTGATAGCCATAACGCATCTAAATTAATGCTTGAGTGTAGCGAAAAGGGACACACAGTAGAAGAAGTATATCAAAGTCATAAGTCATTAAATGAAAGTACAAGTGGCTTTAGGGAAGAGGTGTACAGTGGTAATATTATTTGCGAATATAACCCTGTTTTAAACTATGCAATAGCTAATGCCATTATAAAAACTAACAACGGACTTATTAAAATTGATAAAAATAAAAGTACAAGTAGAGTTGACCCTGTAGATGCTACACTATGTGCCTTTAAACTTGCTTACTATCACAAAGAAGATACATATATAGATGATTATTTAGCCATTATGGACGACTTTTTACAGTAAGGCAGGATAAGGCGTTTTACCAAACGCAAAAAAACAGCTTAAACACTAGTGTTTAACGGTTAAATTTTTACAATATAAGTTTAACATCTGTTAAATCAATAGAAAGGAGTGATAATTATTTTTAAAAATATATTTAATAAGGTTTTTAAAAATGAAAATTTCAAAAGAGATAGCCCAAAAGATGAGGAAAACTGGTTAAAAATTTTTGAAAAAGAAAAAAATTTATATAGTGAAGTAACTTATTTTACTTGCTTAAAACTGTTATCGGAAACATTAGCAAAAATGCCTTTAAAATTTTATCAAAAAAGAGATAATGGCATATTTATAGCAGATGATACAGATATAAGTTTTAAGCTAAAATATAAGCCTAATAGCCTTATGACACCTACTATATTTTGGGCAACTATTGAAAATAATCGCAACCATTATGGTAATGCTTATGTATGGATAAGGCAACAGTATACACCTAAAAAATATGGTGGAGAGTTAAAGATAAAAGATTTTTGGATAATGGACAGTAAAAGCGTTAATGTATATATCCTTGATAGTGGTAAGTTAGTATATCAATATACAGACAATATAACAAAGCAAGTATATTATTTTAATGAAGATGAGGTACTACATTTTAAAACAAGTGCTACTTTTGATGGCGTTATAGGTAAGCCTGTAAGGGAAATTTTAAAAGATACAATAAATACTAATTTATCAAGCCAACAGTTTTTAAGTGAGCTTAATGAAAATGGTGTATCTGCTAGGTTATCTTTAACTGTAGAACAAGATGTAAATGAAAATAAAAGAAATGAACTTGCAAGAAAATTAGAAGGGTTTTCTAATGGGATAAAAAATGCAGGTAGGATTATACCAATACCTGCAGGTATGAAACTACAACCGTTAGATTTAAAACTAACAGATGCACAATTTTTAGAAATAAGAAAATATACTGCCTTACAAATAGCTAGTGCTTTTGGTGTTAAGCCAGATATGATAAACGACTACTCAAAGTCTAGCTATAATAGTTCAGAGGCTCAACAACTTAGTTTTTATGTAGATACATTACAGTTTATTTTAAAGCAATATGAAGATGAAATTAACTATAAATTATTGCTTAACAGAGAGTTAAAAGAGGGTTATTTTTTTAAATTTAATGAAAAGGTACTTTTAAGAACAGATAGCTCTACACAGGCAGAAATGCTTGCTAAACTTGTAAATAACGGTATATATACACCAAATGAGGCAAGACGTAAGCTAGATTTAAATGGTATAAAACACGGAGATAGGCTTATGATGAATGGTAATTATATACCAATAGAACAAGTAGGGGAGCAATATAAAAAGGGAGATGATAAAAATTAAAAAGTACAATTTTAAAAATAAAGATAATAATGTTGTAGGTTCTTTAGAAATTGAAAATAACAAGCTATACATCTATGGGGACATAGTTATGGATAGCTTTTTTAAATGTGAAGAAAACACAGATGATATATGCCCTAAAGATATTGTAGAATTTTTAAAAGATTTAGAAAATAATGAAAATATAGAAATTCATATTAATAGTGGTGGTGGTTCTGTTTTTGGTGGACTTGCTATATACAATATATTAAAAAATTATAAAGGTAAAAAAGTTGTTTATATAGATGGTTTAGCAGGTAGTACAGCAAGTGTTATAGCTTTAGTAGGAGATGTTGTTTACGCCTATGAAAATAGTATGATGATGATACATAACCCTTTAATTGCTATGTGTGGTTATTATAACGCTAAAGATTTACAAGAACAAATAAATGCACTAGAAAATAGTAAAAAAGCTATTTTAAGTGTTTATATGGAAAATATTAACCATTGGAAAATGTTAAAAGAAGAAGATATTTCAAACTTAATGGATAATGAAACTTGGCTTGTTGGTAAAGAAATAGTAGATTATTTTAAGGTATCTATTTTAGAAAATAAAAATGAAATGGTTGCTTGTGTATCAAACTATTTTGATACATATAAAAATACACCTAAAAATATTAAAAATATAGAAAATAAGCCTATAAGCAATAGTTTAGAAAAAGAAAAACAACAAATTTTAAACGATTTAGAAAAAATAAGTATATTTTAAGGAGCGATTTTATGAATAAAAAAGTTAAAGAATTATTAGACAGTATTAAAATTAAAAAACAAGAGGTAGAAAACTTTGTTAATGAAAACAGACTAGAAGATGCTAAAAAATGTAAAGATGAGCTTATGCAATTACAAAATAAATTAAATTTAATATATGACTTAGAAGATGATGAAGAAGATATTAAAAACAGTATAACAGGTAAAGAGCCTATAAAAGATAGTTTAACAGAAGAACAAGCATTTATAACTGCTATTAAAAATACGGCTTTAAAAATGCCAGTAGGTAGTGAAATTGTAAATGTTTTAAAAACAACAGAAGAAGAAGGTATGCTTGTACCTCAAGATATATCTACAACTGTAAGAGAATTAAGAAGAGAAATACAGTCTTTAGAACAGTTTGTAAATATAGAAAAGGTAGAAAAAACAGAAGGTAGCAGGATTGTAGAAAAAAATATAGACATAGTAGGCTTTGAGGCAGTAGATGAGGAAGCAGTATTTCCAGATATGCCAAAGCCTGAATTTAAAAAAATACCTTATAAACTTAAAAAAATGGGTGGTATTTTTAAATCAACAAAAGAATTTTATCAAGCTACCGCATCTACAATTAAAAGCTATATTACAAATTGGATAGCTAAAAAAAGTATTGTTACACGAAATAATCTTATATTAAAGGCTATTGATGATAAATTAAATGGTAGCAAAGTAACTATAACAAATGTAGATGGTATAAAAGATATAATAAATACTAAACTAGACCCTGCTATTTTAAATGGTACAGTAATAATAACTAATCAAGACGGCTTTAATTGGTTAGATAAATTAAAAGATGAAAGAGGTAGATATATTTTACAACAAGATATTACACAAAAATTTGATTATTTATTATTCGATAAATATCCTGTTGTAGTTTTTTCTAATAAACAAATTAAAACTAATACAAATAAAGCACCATTTTATATTGGTAATTTAAAAGAATTTATTACACTTTTTGATTATGAAAAACTATTTATCGAAATGTCAAGCGAGGCAGGAGATTTATGGGGTAAAGATATGATAGGTATTAAAGTTCGTGAAAGATTAGACGTACAGGTAGTTGATGAAACTGCTTTAGTAAAATCAGAGGTTGATACAACTGCTCCTATTATGTTTACAGTAGATAACAACCTAGAAGAAGAAAACAAAGCCCTTGCATCTAAAAATGAAGAGTTAGAAAAACAAAAATCTACTTTAGAAAAAGAAAAGGCTAAGCTAGAAAAAGAATTAAAAGAGCTAAAAGCAGGTAAATAGTTATGGTTTTACAAGATGAGCTAGAAGAAATTAAAAACTATTTACGCATGGACTTTGATGATGATGATATTCTTTTAAACACTATTATATTAGCAGGTAAAGAATATATAAAAAATGCTATTGGATATATTGATATGGATAAACCTAGCTTTAAAATTCTGCTATATACTATATGTGCAGATTTATATGAAAGAAGAAGTTACTTAATAGATAAAGCTATACAAACAAATAAAATTATAAATAGTTTAATTTTGCAATTACAATTAGCAGAGGTATAATTATATGTTAGCAGAAAAATTAGATAAAAAAGTAGAAGTATATAAAAAGCAAAAGGTTATTAATGATATTGGGCAAACAGAATATAAATATAATTTTTATAAAAAAATATGGGCAAATATAATGCCTACATCTACAAAAGTAGCTAATTATATAGCAGAAACAGACAGAGCAGAGCATACCTTTAAATTTATATTTAGAGAAAATAGCATAAAAGATTTAACAAGGGATATGTATTTTATATATAAAAATCAAAGATACAATATAGACTATTTTGTACCTAATTTTAAAAATAAAGATAGGATAGAAATTGTATGTAAGTTGGTGGTAGAATAATGGCAGATTATGAATTTAAGGTAACTAATTTAACTAATGATTTATTTAAAACAGATGATGAAGAAACATCTAAAGAAATAAAAAAGTTTTTAAATAAACAAGGTAATAAAGCTAAAAAAATAACCCTTAAAATCGCTAGAGCTAAAGTTAAAAAAGTTACTGGTACTTATCATAAAAGTATAAAAAAGGGCAAAGTTTATAAAGATGATGATAATAATTGGGCAGTTAGAACTTATAGTAATGCTCACCACTCACACCTAATGGAAGATAGCCACAATATTGTAAGAGGTGGTAAAGTTATAGGTAAAGTAAAAGGCAAAAAAGTATTTTCAAAATTTGAAAAAGATTATGCTAATAAATTTTTTAAAGAATGTGAAAATCTTGTAGATGACTTATTAGAGAAAGGTTTTAGTTGGTAATGATTAAAAAAATAACAGGTGCTATTACTAAAATTTTAAAAAATGAATTTAATAATATAGATGTTTATAGTACAGATATAGAGGCAGGGTATAATTTACCTTGCTTTTTTATTAAATGTAACAGTATAAAAACAGAAAAATTAAGCTCAAAAATAGATACTTTATATATTAATTTAGACATTTTATATGCTTGTGAAAATAAAGAACAAAATCAAAATGAATGTTTTGAAATGGCAGAAAAGTTAAGAAATCTATTGATAGATAAATATATAAAAATAGATGATGATTTAACATTTCAAATTTACGAGGATAGTATAGACATAGAAAATGATTATATATCTGTTTCTGTTGATGTTGAAATGTATTTAATAAAAGATACAGAAGAAGATTTAGGCTATATGGAAAACATTATTATAGATTAAAAGGAGTGATAAAATGGCAATAGGGTTACCAAATGTGCAAGTAATATTTCAAGGTCTTTCTAATACTGCAGTAGTTAGAAGTGGTAGGGGTATTGCTTGTCTTATATTAAAAGATAATACAGGTATTGAAATATTATCTGCTAAAAATAAAAAAGGAAAAGCTACTGAAGAAGATATAGCAGTAGTATCTTCTTTAGATGAAAATAACATTTTAAAAGAATATAAAGGTTTTACAGAGGTTGAAAGTACAGACTACACAAGTGAAAACTATAAAATAATAGAAGATGTATTTTTAACAGATATAACTAAACTATTTGTTATAAAAATACCTAACGAAAAAAACTTTGAAGATATAAAACATTTAATTAATAGAGAGATAAACTGGATAGCATACATAGGCGAAACTAGAGAAGAACAAAAAAAGCTAGCAGATTTTGTTAAATTGGAAAATAAAACAAGAGTTAAAAGATTAAAAGCTATTTGTTACAAATTGGAAGAGGAAGAGGCAAATGATATGCATATTATCAACTTTGTTAATGAAAATGTTACTAAAGCAGATGGTACAAATGTTGTAGGTTATAAATATTTAGGTAGACTTTTAGGTGTTCTTACAGGTTGTAGAATGGATACTTCTGTTACATATACTGTTTTATCTGATTTAAAAACAGTTAAAGAAATTGGCGATACAGAGGCTATAAACGAGGCTATTGGCAAAGGTAAGCTAGTGCTTATTAATGATGATGACGGTGTTCGTATTGCAAGAGGTGTAAACTCTTTACAAACTAATGATAAAAACCATACTGAAGATATGAAATATATTACTATTGTTGAAGCTATGGACTTAATCTACGAGGATATAATAAATACTTTTAAAAAGGTTTATTTAGGTAGATTTAAAAACTCTTATGATAATCAAGTTTTATTTATTAGTGCAGTTAATTCTTATTTTAGAGATTTAGCAAGGGAAGAAATATTAGACCCTAACTATAACAACATTACTTTTGTAGATACTGAGAAACAGAGAGAGGTATGGATAAGTAATGGAAAACTTGAGGCAGAAAATTGGATCGATATAGAGGTTAAAAATAATACATTTAGAACAAATGTATATTTACAAGCAAACGTTAAATTTTTAAATGCTATGGAAGATTTAGTATTTATTGTAAATATGTAAAGGAGGTTAAATATGAAATCATTTAAACAACATGAAATTATAGCAGGAACTCACGGTACTGTTTGGGTAAATGATGAGGAATGGATTAATGTTACTAAATTTGAGGCTAAAGTAACAGGCGAATATGAAGATGTAAATATGGCAGGTGAAATGGGTACATTTAAAAAACTGTTAGGTTGGACAGGAGAAGGAACAATAACAGTGCATAAGGTAAATAGCACAATATCTAAAATGCTTGCAGAAAACTTTAAAAAGGGTATTGTTCCCGATGTAAAAATAGTTGGTAAATTGGCAGACCCTCAAGCTCGTGGAGCAGAGAGGGTAGAACTATTAGATGTAACATTTACTGAATTTATGTTACTTAATTTTGAATTGAAAACAAAAATGGAAGAAGAAGTGCCATTTAGTTTTGCAGATTATAATTTAATAGATAGTATATAGGAGGTTATTATGGGTAAATTAACACTTGAAAATTTATTGGATAGAAAAAGTAAACAGGATAAAATGGGGCTATCTACACTTAATATAGATAGCCTTGAAGGTAATATACAAATAGTTAAAATAAAAACTAGAAAAATTTGTGAGATAATGGACAAATATGATATGGAACAGGAAAGGGTAACATCTAGCTATGATATGATGTGCGAATTAATTTATAAAAGTGTTCCTATTGTACAAGCTAAAGAGCTAAAAGAAAAATTAAATGTACCTACACCTTATGAAGTTGTTGGAGAACTATTTAACTTAAAAGAAATGGAACAAATAACAGAGTATATTATGAGCTTACACGGTATGACAGACAAAGCTCAAAAACCTGTTCAAAATGAAATAAAAAACTAATTGAAACTGATGGCGAGTTTGCAATGTATAGTTATTTTGTTGCAAGGGGTCATCAGTTAAGTTATTTATTAAATTTATCTTACACAGAAAAAATATTCTTTAAAGAAACTATGGCAAGAGAGCTTGAAATAGAGGCTAAAAAATGGGGTACAGATAACAAATAATTCATATTGGCAGGAATAGTGTTGTTCATACAACACAAAAAACAACTTATAACCAAAGGTTATAATAAGGTTCATTTTAAAAAATTTTATTCAAAAGGTATTCAAAGTTGTTCAAGTTTGAATACCTTAAAAAATATAAGAAAGGAGGTATTTTATGGCTACAAGTAAGGTTATACAAACAGTTTTAAAACTGAAAGATAACTTTTCTAAACCTTTAAAAAATGCTAAAGCAACTATAAAAGAGTTTACTTCAGGAGCTAAAAAAAGCCAAGAAAAATTTGCTAAAATAGTTAAAAAAACAGAAAACAGTATAGCTAAAGATTTAAAAAGAATAAAAAATAATTTTAAGCAACTATCAAAAGATATAACAAAATCTTTAGCTAGTATATCTTATCGTGGACTACAAAAGGGTATGGATATGTTAAAAAAGTTTAGCTTTTTAGGTGGCTCTCTTGGTATAGCTAGTTTAGGTGCAGGTATCTTTGAAGGTATGGACTATGAAAGCTATAAAGTACAGTTAATAACTGCTACAAAAGATACACAAAAAGCTAGTCAGTTAATGCGTGAGGCTATAGCATTTGCAAATAAAACACCTTTTGAAACAGGACAGATAATAGAGGCTACTGCAAAATTTGAAAGTATGGGGCTATCTGCTAAAAAATGGCTAGGTATAACGGCAGATATGGCTGGTGCTACATCTAAAGATATGATACAAGGTGTTGAGGCAGTTATTGATGCCGTAGCTAGTGGCGAGTTTGAGAGGCTAAAAGAATTTGGACTTTCTAAAAAAACTTTAGAAGATTTAGACACATCAGGTAAGGTTTTTAATAATAACGGACAAGTAATTGACCAATTAGCACTAGCAGAGCTTTTATTTACTGAAATGGAAAAGCGTTATAAAGGTGGTGCAGAGGCTTTATCTAAAACTACTAAGGGGCTCTGGAGTACTGTTACAGGTGTTTTTAAAAACTCTCTGGCTAAAATAGTAGGTGTAACTGATGATGGTATGATTCGTACAGGCTCTCTATTAGATAATTTTAAAAATTTAATAGAAAAAGTTGCTAATAAACTGGTTGCTTGGCAACAATCTGGTACTATTGAAAAAATATCGGCTAAATTTGATAGCTTTCTAGCTAGAACAAAAGGTATTTTTGCATATATTGGTAGCTTAATAGACATTGTAAAACAAAAATTTATTGAATGGAATGCAGATGGAACAATAGACAGTATAAAAGAAAGACTATGCAATATATTTAAAAATGTAATAGATTTTATACCTACTGCTATTAACCTTGTTTTAGGCTTTATAGATAGCTTAAATTGGGTACTTCCTATCATTGCAGGTATTGTTGCAGGTGTTAAAACTTGGGGTATAGTATCTAATATAACAAGTATAGCCGTAGATTTATTGGCTAAAAAACAGGCTATACTAAATACTGTTGCTAAAATATTTAATAAAACGGCTTGGAGTAATCCTTGGGTGCTTGTTATAGGGCTTATTGTAGGTGCTATTGTGGCACTAATTTTACATTGGGATAAAGTAAATAACTTTTTAAAAAAACATAGTGAAATAATAAATAGACTTATAATACCCTCGATACAGGGTATTATAATAAGTTTCTGAACCTCCCACGACTAAAGTCGCGGGGTTCCTGCTTCATAGAATTTTGCAT
>CAMMIW010000022.1 GCA_946497035.1 uncultured Eubacteriaceae bacterium
TAATCATCAACACTATTAAGGCTATTATATGTTTATGGGTTTCTCCAAATATACTGGCAAATGTACCTAAAAAAGAGGCTATACTTAATTTAATTATTTCCGTATCACTATTCATTGTTACCTCCCATTAGTTATTAATAAAATTCTATAATTGTTACAAAATAATCTATTCTTAAACTTGTACATCTTAGAGTAAATGATTTTTCACTTTGTTTAAATACTTTATATTTAGCATCTCCAGCCCCTATATTACATATAATAATAGATTTATTCACATCTTGTACAGAAAATGTTTCATAAGAATCACTTGACAAGCTACCTGAATAATGTGAAATATTTTTTATATTACCACGACTAGTCAACTGTGTTAAAGATGTTGTTTTAGTTTCTATATTGTTAACTTTACTTTCTACACTATTAACTTTAGTTTGAGTTGTAGTAACTTTTGTATCAATAGGTGTAACTTTACTACTAAATAATTCTTTAATTGAAGTATCTAAACTCTTTTTAATATCACTATTTATTGCTTTTTTTATTTCTGCCCAGCTCATTAACTAATCACCTCCGTTATACTTCCATCACTATTAAATTTTGTAAGCACATTAACTTCTCTCATTATATTTTTACCATTTCTTTCATAAACTTTAGTGTTAACTTTTATATCTCCATTTTGTAAAAATTCAGTAAATCTATCTGCTACTTTTGTATTATCTGCTGTTATAAATATTTTCTCTTCTATGTTCCCATTTCCCAAAAAGTTCGTATTTCTAGTAGTTCCTTTTAACTCAGTTAAGTTATCAAAATCAAAACTTTGTAATTTTGTTATATCTAATTTAACTTCTGTAAACCAATTTTCTATTTCTGTCATCTGCTCATTAAATTCATTACTTTGTTGTTTTTGAGTTTGTTTCCACTCTTCTATTTTTTGATTTAAGTAAGTTTCATATTGGTTAAATAATTCGGTTGTATCAACAGTTTCTACAAGTCCTGTAACAAAACCACAAACACTTTTATTAAGTCTTGTATCTAATATATCTGCTTGTGTTATTTTATTAATACCACTTTTAACAGTTATTTCACATAATTTTAATTCATAAACATCTGCATTTCTTATAATAGTAGGTGCTTGAGGACTAGCACTTGGTACTCCTTCTTTATATAATATATTAACTATTCTATTAGTTTCATTTAAACTAACTACAACTATATCTTTTCTATTATAACTAATATGTGCATCTGATACAGTAATATTTAATTTATCATCTATAAGTGAATAACAAGTACCATTAATAAAAGCACTTCCTAAATTTACAGACAAAACCATATTATTATTTAAAGCCTCTACTTTAAGATTTGTACTTGGATTAGGATAAACTCCATTTGTTAAAAATTGTTTAAAATATCTTTTAAAATCTTCTGCATAATATACTCTATCATCTATTCCATCTGTTTGGACAGAATCAAAAGGAAAACTAACTTCTGCCATATAATTTCCTCCCTAATTTTTCATAAATATTTAAAATTTTATCGCCAAAAACTAACTCAATATAATGATTTTCATTAATAGTTTCTTTTATTTCAATAATTCTTTTTTCTATAAATACATTTAATCCTTTATCCTCTATAAGTACAACATCACCTAAATTCCAATCTATTTTATATTTAAACTGTTCATTACTTAAAACAGAACATTCTATACTTAAAGCCTCTTTTTTATTTTCTAATAAATTTATAGCCTCTGATATATCTCCAGAAACAATTTCTTCTCTTCTATTAAGTCCAGTTCCTGTACCTATAACATTTATATTTTCATTATCTTTGTAATAACAAATATTTTTATAATCTTTAGTTTGGTTATAAATTTCTAAATCTGTTATATTATTAAACTGTTCACTAAAAACAACATCATTCGTTAAATCATTACCCTCTAGAACTTCAAATACCATTTGTCTTGGTTCTGGTAAATATTTTATATTAAAACCTAAATTACATAATTTACAAATATCTATTATTAAATCTAATAAATATTTATTTTCAAAAGATATTTCTTGTGTAGGTTTTAAACTTATATTTTTTAAATTTGCATTTTTTATAAAGTCTACTTTTTTATTGTTATCGCTAGGATTAATATAGTTATCTTGTATAAGTTTATATATTTGTTGTTCATATGTAATATTAGTATTTAATGTAAAATTAGTTATAACTCTTCTATCAAGTATAGCCTTTAAACTTCTTCCTGTAACTTCTGTTTCTATTGTTTTATTTGCATTTTTATATCTGTGTATATTTTCTATTATATAAGGGATATTATCTACTAAAATAATATTATTAGGACTTAAAATATTAATATCAATAAAATTATTAAGTATTAATGAAAACTCACCACAGTCTGCAAATTTTCTGGTATGTTCAAAACTCTCATAACTATATATCATATCTATAAGTTGAAAATCTTTAAATATTTCTAAACGCAAAAATAACACCTCCTTTATATATAAAGTGGTGAGTAATACACAATAACATCAAGATTAGATATATTTTCATCAGCAGAATAAGATACAATATTTTTACCTACTTTTAAATCAAAAAAATTAGTATTTAATCTATCTAATATTTTAAATGCTTTTTCTCCATTTTTAAAAACCATTTTTCTATTAGGCATATTTATAACCTCTATAACATCTCCTCTTTCCATAGTATTAAAAACTTTTATTATTTCACCTGTTATATTATTTTTTATAAATGGATTTTTAACTTTATTTTTAGCCTTAAATACTACTCTAAAGCCACAGTCAACATCACCTATATTTTCTATTTCTGTTTCTAATATTGCTCTTTTTACACCAAAAATAATACCTTTACTTTTAGGTATAACTAAAGGAAATTTAAATTTAGGTGTTAATATAGCTAAATATTCTACTTTTTCTTTATCTTGCCAAAAAGGAAAACAAGCTATAAACTCAATACTAAACTTAGCATTACCTAAATGATTTTTTATTTCTGGCATACTAATTACATTTACATTTATATGTCTTTCATAATTTATTTTTTTATATATTAATTTTCCACTTAATTTAGGATTGAAAACTCTTTTAAGTTTTCTTTCTAAAGTATCAGAATATTTAAAAATACCATCTATAACTATGTCCCTTTTTTCAAGTATTCCATTTATATAAGTTTCTCCATCTTGATTAGCATTTTTGTTAGTAATAATATTGTTAGGTAATTCTTCTTCAAAATTTGTGACAATATAATTTGTATAAAACCCTAATTCTATACTTTCACCTCTTTCATTAATATATAATATACTTTCTCTACTATCCATATTATACCCCCAATGCTTGTTTTCTTAATTCTCTAATAGCTCTTTTTTGTTGAAGTCTTGGATCTTGAGTACTATTATATATATGTTGTGTAACATTAATATTATTTGATTTTTCTTCAGTTTTTTCTATTATCCTACCTTTACCATTTTGTGTATTATTCATTAATATACTACCATAACTATTAATAGTTTCTCTAGCCTTTCCTAAACTAATATTAGATGCACCATTTCTAGTACTTTCAACTTTACTTTTAACACTATCACAATAGCTAGATATACTATCTAATTGACTACGCATATAATTACATATATCATTTATATAATTTTTTAAATCTCCCTCTGTAGATTTAAAACCAGTAAGAAAATTTTGCCCATATTCTCTAGAAACACTCAAAACTTTACCACTAAATCTTTTCAACTCATTTTCATTATTTTTTAATGATTTTATAAGCTCTTTTTCTCTTAATTTTAATTCTTGTATTTCTTTAGATGTTCTTTTTTCATTTTCTGCTGCCTTTATTTCTGTTTGTACCTGTTCTAATTCTTTTCTTAATTCTAAATCAGTATTAAGATGTTTTTGCATTTCTTTTAGGTAATTTAATTCATCTGTTTTTTGTTGCTCAAGTTGCCATTTTTTCTCCTCATAGCTACTTTTTAAAGTTTCTTTTTCTTCATCAGCTTTATTTTTAATATCTTCTATTTGCTGTCTTAAAGCCTCTTTTTCTTCTTCTCTTTTTTGCTCTAATAATTCCTTTTCCCTTTGTCTAACAAGTTCATCTAATTCTTGTTTAGCTTTTATATATTCTTCTGTCCCAGACTGTAAAGCATCTAAAATAGCCTTTTTATCTTCATATTCTTTTTTATATCTTTCTTCATCTTCTGCTCTTTTTTCTGCCTCTTTTTGCCTATTTATAGCATCTATTTTCTCATTTATTAAATCTATTTGTCTTGCACTTTCTTCATCTATTAAACTTATTTTTGCTAAATGTTCTTGTTCTAATAATTTTAACTTTATATCATAAGCATTTTGAGTTGCACTTATTTCTTTATCAATAGCATTTAATGTTGCATCTGTACCTTTATCTAATAAACTTATTCTTTTATCTTTTTCTTTTTGAAAGAGTTCTAATTTTTTCATTATATTGGTATAAGTACTATCATATATTAATTGCCCTGTTGTTTTATCTATTGATATTAACCCTGTACTTATTTCATTACCAGAATTAATTATAACTTGTCCTACTCTTTCCATTTCTTCAATAGGATAATTTGTTCCCTCTTTGATACCTATTCCTAACCCTTCCATAATATAATTACCTATTGCTTTAAATACTCTTGATGGAGAGTGTATATCAAATATTTCTTTAACTTTATTTATTATACCTGTTCCAAATTCTGTTATTTTTGTTGTAAGCCAACTTATTTTTTCATTTATACCATTCCATAACCCTGTTATTATATCTTTACCTATTTGCATTATTCTAGTTGGTAAATTTTTTATATTATCTATAACAGAATTAAATAATTTTAAAGAGGCATTTTTACCTTCTTTAAATAAGTTTTCACCCCATTCTATAACCTTTAATATAACTTGTTTTAAATAATCCCAAATTTTAATAGGTAACTGTGCTATATATTGAATTATTGTTAAGACAAATTTAGGTATATCTTTTGTAGCAAAATTTAATAAGTCTTTACCCCATTGTACTATGCTGTTCCATATTGCTACTATCTTTTCTATTATTTTATCTTTTAGCTCAATAAATTTTTGTATTAGTATTTGAATTGCTTTAGGTATATCTTGAGTAAAAAATTTAATTATACCACTAACTTTTTCACTAATACTATTTTTAATATTATCCCATATTTGAATACAAAAGTTTTTAAATTCTTCCCATTTTTGTTTTAATGTATCTACTGCTTGTGGCAAAACTTGTGAAAATAAGACTTCTAATACTTTTAATATTGGGGTTAAATATGCTTTTAACACTTCCCATAACCCTAATACAACATTTCTAAATCCTTCACAGTTATTCCATAATAAAACTATACCTGAAACCAAACCAGCAATAGCCATAACAACTACTCCTATTGGATTTGCACTAAGAGCTGCATTCCATAGCCATTGAGTAGCTGTAACTATTTTGGTTACTATATCTAATGTTTTAATAGTTGTTACAATAGTAGATATTGAAGATATAAAAGTTGCTATACTATTTATTGCAAATACTGTTCCTAAAGTTGTACCTATAACTAATATTAAATTTTTAATCTCTGGTAAATTGCTTTTAAGATAGTTTACTAATTCCTGTATTTTAGGAAGTAATTGATTTAAAAGAGGTGTCAACAATTCATCTTTTAAAGTTCTACCTACTTGTTGCCATTGGTTACTCATACTATCTAAATTTGTATTAGATAGTTGTTCCATACTGTTTTTAGTTAAATTTATTTCACCTTTAGTATTAGCCATTGCAAGAATAGCCTTTCCTCCAGCATCTTACCACATAGTTCCAAATATTTGCATACCTAGTCTATTTTGTTCTAATGGGTCTTGTATATTTAATAGCCCCTCTATTATCTTTTGAGTTGCATTATAACCATCTTCTCCACCTTTAGAAATAGCAGCAGCCATTTCATCACTATTTAAGCCTATTGTATTTAGTGCATTTGTTACATCTTCTCCACCTTCTGTTATTTTTATTGTAAATTCTTTAAAAGCATCTGCAGATTTATCTATACTAAATGTCCCAGCATTAGCTGAATTTTGTAACCTATTAAAAAAATCTTCTGCACTATCTCCACTACTTGCAAATTTAACAGAATATTCATTTATTACATCTAATAAATCATTATTCTTATTTAATCCACTTTGTACACCTTGTACAATTAAGTTAAAAGCCTCTTCACCTGTTATTCCAAATTGAGTTGTAAGCATATTAACAGCTCTAATACTTTCTTGTATATCAAAACCAAAAGCCTCTTGTAGTTGTAGTGCATTAGATGTAAATTGACTTAATGTGCTTGTATCAATATTTTTTGTTTGATTTTTTATTTCAGCCATAGCTTGACTTACTTCTGTTAAACTATCACCAAGTCCACTATTATATATATTTTTTATTTCTTGGTTAAATTGTTCCATTACATCTGATGATGTACCTGTCATCATTTGAAAAGTTGTACTTGCATTGTCTGTTTCTGTTATTAAGTCTTTTAATCCTCCAGAAACACTTTTTATACCATCAGCAACAAGATTAGACATTGCACCTTTCATAACTGTAAATCCTTGACTTGTTTGTTCTGCTGAATTTCTTAAAATATCTAAAGTTTTATTTAATTTTTTACTTTCTCTTTCTGTTGTTGAAAGTTGTGCTTTATTTTTATTATATTCATTAGTTAAATTGTTTATTTGTAATTTTAAAGCCTTTGCCTTATCAGATATGTTACCTTTTTCTCTACTAACTTGTTTGTATTCATTTTCAAGATTAGATAATATTTTCTCTTGTTCTTCCATTTCTTTTTTTAGTCCAGAAATTGTAGTATTTAAGATTTTACTTTTTTGATTTAATAAATCAATATCATTACTATCAAATTGTAAGGCTTCATTTACATTTTCCAACTCATTTTTTAAGGTAATATTACTACTTTTTAATTTTTCAAAATCACTTTTTAAACTTTCTGCAACTTGCTCATTTTGATTTTCTAAAGATTTTAAACTATTTTCTGTGTTTATTATTTCTCGCCTAAATTCTCTGTATTGTTTTTCGCCTATTTCACCCCTTTCAAATTGCTTTTGTACCTCTTCTTCAGCTTTTCTTAAAGCCTCTAGTTTTTGCTTTGTACTTTCTGTTTGTTTATTTAATAATTGTTGTTTTTGTGTTAATAGCTCTATATTTGTTGGGTCTAATTTTAATAATTTTTCTACTTGCCTAAGTTCATATTGTGTGCTTTTAGTTTGCTTATTAATATTGTTTAAAGCATTTTCTAAAGGCTCTGTATTTCCACCTATTTCTATTGTTATACCTTTAATATTTTTTGCCATATAATCACCTCCAACAAAAAAAGACAGTTTTAAGACTTATCTAGGTCTATATTTTAAAATCTATCAAAATCATCTTGAGTAGCTAGTTTATAACTATTATCTTGATTATTATTGTGATTATTTGATAAAAATATATAACAATTTATATAATCAATAATCATTCCTATTGTAAAAATTTCAAAATCAACTATTTTAAGCCCTGTTTCTAAAGCTCTAACACATATTAATTCTGTTGTTATTTCTAAATCTATACTTTGGCTTGAGGTATTATATTCTTTTTTTCTCCTACACCCATACTATTAATAACAAGGTCTATAACTTCTTTAGAAATCTCTTCTAAAGGTATATAATCAAATCTATCCATAAACTCTAACATAGGTGGTAGTGTTGGGTCTGCTGTTTTAGCTAATACATAAAATAGATTATATATAAATTCTAAATCCATACTATTATATAAATCGTTTAAATTATCTTGTTTTAAATCTAATTTTCTGCTTTCTTCCATTCTAATAAATTCTTTTAATAAATCTTTGCCTGTTAATGCTTTATATCTTAATAATATACTAGCTGTTGCTTTTAATTTTACTTTTTCTTCACCTATTAAAATTATTTTTTCCATTATTTTTACTCCTTATCTTTTGATTTTGTAGATTTTGTATTTTTACTTGCTTTCATTTCTTCTAATTCAGATGGTGCAACGTACTTATATACTGTAGTAAACCAACTGTTATATTGTTCTGTTCCCTCATAACAACTAGCTTTTACCATTCCTGTTTCTTCACAAGGTGTAGCTTTTAATGATAATTCTTCTGTTTCTACTTCATTTTTATCTCCTATTGTTTTACCAGAAACTTTACTTCTTGATGTATTAACATTATATAAAATATGTCTTGTTTTTTTAGCATCTCCCATAAATTCAAATATTAATGCAAAGGACTTAAAAACAGCATCTTTATTTTCAAATAAAACTTTATTTTTATCTTCTACATAACCCATTACTTCTTTTTTAAATTCATCTGTAATTAAAGCTAATGTTAATGTTCCTTCATAACCTAAATTACTATCTATACTATGATACACTATATTTTCTGCATAAAAAGGCTCACTTGCTCCTTGTGGCTCGAGTGCAAGTTCTACTGTACCATTAAGCCTTTTAGGTGTTTCATAAGTAATTGTAACTTGTCCATTATCTCCTTGAGTTCTATTTAATAGTGCATAATAAACATTTTGTAAACCAAATTTTACTTTATTCATTTTAAATTCCTCCTAAATTTATATAATATTCTATTTGAAATATTTGTTCATCATCTAAATAAGTCTCTTCTTTTATGTAGTTTATATTATATTTTTCAAAAATATTTTCTAGTTGCTCTTCTTTTATATAATCTTTGTTTTTGGTACATAATAAAATAACAAACTCTGGTAAAGTATAATATACTTTATTATCTGCATAAAAAGGTATTTGTTCATTTTCATAATAAATTATAAAAGGTAGGCTTACTTTTTCAAAAGAACCTCTATATTTAACAGGTAAATTCATTTCTTTAAGATAACAAACTAATTTTCCAAGTTTATCTTGTATATTTTCATCTTTCAAGCTATAATCCCCCTTTTAATGTTTTTATTACATTATCTTCATACTTTTTTATATACTTTTGTTCAACAGGCTTAATATGTTTTTTCCCACTTACAAAACCGCCATTAGAGGTTGCGTGTCCATTTTCTAATAAATGAGTTAATCTATATTGTTCATTATTTATAACATTTTTAAAATTTATTGTTTTTCTATTTTTCTTTAAAGTTTTAGATGTTTTCCAACTTTGTGAATATCTCTTTTTCCTTTTGCCTAATTTTCTATATCCTTTAGGGCTATTTTTAGATATTTCTGTAACAGCCTCTTTAGTAATCTCTTCTGCTATTTGTTGTATCTCTTCTGATATTTCCTCTGTATAGTTACCTAAATAATTTGTAATTTGTTTTGATAAATCTTCTATACTTATATGGTTGCTGTTTTTCATTCTATCGCCTCACAATAAAGCTCTATATATTTATCAAAAATATAAGTCTTATAAATTTTATATTTTTTATTATTATATAAAAGTTGTTTTTCTTTTTGGTATTCTTCTTCAAGCATAGTTAGTTTAAGTTCAGCTTTTATATTATGCTTTTCTGCTTGATAAAACTCACTTCGGCTTATACTTTCTTTTATACAATAAACTTCCCTTTGTTCTAATAATTCTTTTGTTTCAATACCAATATTATTAGTTTTTATTTCAAAAGTTAGCAATATACAAACATCATCTAAAGAATAATTTTTATTTTTCAATTTTTGCCCTACTTTCCATTACTTTATTTAAGATTCTTAATTTTAAATTTTTAGAAAGCTCAATGTCTACATCTCTATTTTTATAGCAAAAAGAGGCATAGTCACATATTAACATTACATCTTCAATATTGTTAATATCTAAAACTATGCCCTTTTTTTCAAGTTCTTTTTTTCTAGCCTCTAAAAGATTTAAAAAATATGTATCTTTTTTTGTATGTGTTATACCTAAATCAACTTTTAAAATCTCTAAAAGCCTATCCATTAATTAAGCCTCCGTTGGTTCACTATTAATAGCTTGTTTTTCTTCTATTTCCTTATTTAATTTTTCAATTATTTTTTGTTTGTCTTTTATTGTTTTTTCTAATTCTTTTATAGCTTTAGTATCTGCTTGTAAAACTTCTGCCTCTGTTAAAGTAACTAATGCAAAGCCTTTTTCATCTGTTATTTTACCATCAAAAACACCTTTTCCTAAATATGCTGTTTGGTCTTCAAATAACTTATATTCCTTACTTTCAGTAATTGTTATATCTCCACGCTCTACAAGGGTATATTTTTCAAAATCCCCAAATAATATTTTATCTTCTTCCATATATTGACTAAACTCAACCCTTAAACCTAATAAGTCTGGATTTTTAATATTTGGTAATTTTCCTATAACACTACCACTAGAATCTACATTTATACTAAAGCCTAAAACTTTATTATAATAGGTACTTCTTTTCATTAAAGCAACTATTTCACCTACTTTATTTTCTCCAGTATCAATAAGTCCTATATTTTTAACTATTGCCTCTAAATCATTAGAAGGTACATTTACTTTTCTACCACCAGAAAGTTTAGTTAATATCCCCTCTGGTTGTTTAGCTGAAGAACCTTTTCCACTTAATATAGCTTTATCTATTGCTTTAGCTAATGCTCTACCTATTTTTTTAGTAATATAGTCATCTAAATTTATTATACTTTCATTTATAAGCTCATTACTAATAAGAACACCTTTACCTACTTTATAACCATCAAAATCTACATTTATAATAGTTCCAGTATCTGATGCCTCAATAGTTCCTCCCATTTCTAGCCAAGTAGCCTCTGTATCATCTGTATCTAATATAATTCTACCTTTTCCACCAATTCTAGCTTTATCTACTAAATTATATAGTGTAGAATAATCTCCTACTATATCCATTATTCTATTAATAACTATTTCTGGTATTAAAAGTTCTCCACCATTTAAAGCTCGTATATTTTTTACACCTTCATAAAATTCTTTAACATCAGCTCTTTCATAATAAGTGCCTGTTTTTAAAGACTCTCTTGTTTGTAGTTTATTAATATTTGTCATATTTTTACCCCTTTCGCCTTTTTCATTTTCTTCAATATCTTTTTGTTTATTATATTTATTTTCTATATCTTCAAGTTGTTTATTTATTTCTGTTATTTCTTCTTTTATGTCTGCTATTTTCTCATCTAAATCATCTGGAAAATCTTTTTCTAAATCTTCTATAGATTTGTTTACTTCTTCTGCTTCTTCTTCTGTTTTTGCCTCTTCAATTGCTCTTTTTAATATTTCTATTTTCTCTTGCCTTTTTTGTTTTTTAAACTCTAATTGTTCAAGTTCTATTTTTTTACGTTTTTTAGAATTTTCTAATTTAATTTGTTTAAGCATCTTTACACAACCTTTCTAATTTTTTTCTAATATTATCTTTTTTAATATTCAATTTTTTATTACTAATATAGTTATATTGTTTATTTCTAGCACTTATATTTGTACTTTCATAAGCTGGATAAGTACATATACTAACCTCTAATAACTGTGCATCTAATATTTTAGTATGTATACCTTTGTCATCTGTTTTTTCTTCAAAGTCTAATAAAAAAAAGCCAAACGAACAGCCTGTAATATCTCCTCGTTTGACTCTTTCATAAATGTTTATAGCCTCTGTATCTTTATTATTGATAATGACTTTACCATAAAGCCCTTTATCATCTTCTTTTAATATTAGTGTATTATTATCAGTAGTGCCTAATACAATATCTGTATTATGATTAAATAAACATCTTATATTATCTTTTTCTAAAGTATTTTTAAAAGCTCCTTTTCCTATTCTTTCAAAAAAGCCTGTAAAAAGTTCTGTTTCTTCATCAAATACTGCAAAATACCCTTCTATTATTTTATTGTTATTATCTTCACTAGCTCTAAATTGTACTTGTCTTTTATATTCTGCCTTATTATTCATTATTATCACCCCCTTTCAATAGTTTTTCTTGGTCTTTGCTTTGATTAATAGGTATATAGTTTTCTAATAATAATATTTCGTCCATTGCCTCATCATCTTTTAAGTTATAATCAAATTCGTTTCTTGCCTCATTTCTGCTAATTATTCCATTTTGTACCATAGATATTACAAAATCTGTTTTAGCCTTTAAATTATAGTGTATTAAACTTTTTTGATTAAATTTAAAATACCATTTATCATTATAAGCTAATTTTTTTGTTAATTCCTGTTGTATAACAGTAGCTATAAAATTTACAGTTGTACTTATGAAATTGTTATATTCATCTTCATTATAATTTCCAACACCTATCATATAACAAGGTAACCCTAAATCTCTGGCTATTGTTTGTTTATCTAATGTAATACTTTCTTGTATAGCTAAATCTTTTAATGTTAAAGGTGATATTTTTTCAATACTAATTTCATCTGCTGGAATTAACCAAGGCTCACCTATTTTTGTTTTACTAACATAACTACCCAATATTTTTTCTCTTTTTTCTTCATCTTGCAATTCTTCACTATCTGAATTAGTAGAAATAATAAGACTTGGTTTCCACTTATCCGTTAAAAAGGCTTTCTTTGTAGCCTCTGCTTGTGCTAAATTAATAACACTTTCTTTTATTATATTAGAATAACCTATTCCTTTGTAATATTCTTCTGTATCTGGGTTTAAAACAAAATGTAAAACTTCGTCTGGAGCAAAACTTATACCACTTTTATATATATTATAGCTTTCATTTGTTCCTCTAAATGATATTTTATTAATATCCCAAGGTATAAGCTCTTTAATTTGTCCTTTTTCAAATTTTATATAACAAACGCTATTACCTGTTAATATTAAATCCATTACTATTTTAAATATGAGGCTTTTTCTTGTCATATTTTGATTAGGATAAATATCTATAACTTTACTAAGGCTATTTTTTATCTTTATATCCCCTTTTTCTCCATTTTCCATTAAATAAATAGTCATATTAGAAACTAAATCTGCTATTTTACTAGCACAGCTTAATACAACAGGGTGTTTATCAAGCCTTATAAAATTTGGTATTTTTATACTATCATTACTATTTTCTAATGTAATAGAAGAAATACTTCTTTTTTTAATTTTTTCCAACTTAACACCTCCTTTAAAATTTTACTTTATCCAATTATTTAACTTATCTTTTCTGTTAAAATCTGCCTCTATTCTTCTAACACAAGCAAAAACACTAGCATCAAATAAGTCAATTCTTGTTTTTTCTTTCATTTTTTCATATTGTATCATATCATCAGTTTTTTCTATTGCATAAACATTTTGAACACAATATTCATAAGCAGTAGAATTTAAGTAAAAAAAATTACCTTCTTTTACTTTTCTTTCTATTCTTCTAAAGCCTTGCGATTTTAAATGAAAATATTGTGGTTGGTCAACTATTTTAAAACCAGCTTTCTTTGCTAAAATATAATATTCTGCACAGAATTTCCTATCGTGTGCTATTTCCTTTATTTTAAAACCTTTTTCTTTCATTTTTAAAAACCATTTTACAACATCTAAAGGGTCTGTAACTTTACCATTACATAATGTTAAGTTGCCCTCCTCTTTCCATTGATATAATGGTATTTTATCTTCATCAGCCTTTTTTATAGCCTCTGTTATAGGGAAAAATGCGTGGGTAATACATATATCTATATCAACTCCATTAAAGTTATATGTTGTGTATAAAGCACTTGCTGTTAAATCGTGCATTTTAGATAAGTCTACACCACCATACCAATTTAGATTTAATTTTGCTAATTCTTCTAATGTCCAGCTATAATTTTTATTACTTAACCTAAATTCATCAATATTAAAATAAGATTTTAGAGGTGCTGTATATATATTTAAAGATTTAGCTAAAAAATCTTTTCTATTTACAGGACTATTTTGTGCCTGTAAACTATCTGTCAATATATCATTTGGTCTTATACTTATATTGTAAGCTGGATTTGCCATTTCGTGTATTAATGGATTAGTATAGTCTACCTCTCCATTTTCTCCCTCATCAGCCTTACATATAAATATAAAGTAGCTATCATCTTTAATAACATTATCTAAAACACTTTTACAATACATAAGTTTTTCATAACAAAAACTATTAGGGTCATCTCCAGCAGTTGTTATACCTATCATTAATTTATTTGTATATGCTTTCATAGCCTCTTTTATTATGTTATATTGTTTAGCAACTTTATATGCGTGTATCTCATCTGCAATAGCAATATTACAGTTAAAACTATCTTGTTTATCTACACTAGAGGCTAATGCTTGTATAAATAATGAGCCATCATCAAAAACTCTTTGTATGCTATGTTCTCCATTGTTATCTAGTATTCTAAATTCTTCTTGTTCTTCCATAAACATAATATTATTTTTTATAAAATTAAAACTTTCCAATGCTTGTTTTAAGGCTGCACCAACAATATATATTTTGCTACCACTTCGCCTATTTAAAATACCAAGTGCAAAAGCTAAAGCACCAGCAAAACTTGTTTTAATATTTTTTCTAGGTATAAAAATAAAAGCCTCTTTAAATCTTCTTTCTTTAGTATTAGATTTAAAGAAACCTAGTAAATTATATACTATAAATTTATGAAAAGGCTCTAATAAAAAAGGTTGTCCTCTTAAAGCCTCACCATTTATTCTTTCCCCTTGTATATGTACAAAAGTTTTTTCTATTATATTTATAACAAAATCTGCATCATCTGTTTTAAAATCAAATTCTTTTCTTTTTAAGTCATCAATAAAACGTTTACAGGCTTGTTTTAATTCCTTACAAGCTATTTTATCCCCACTAATTATTTTATTAGCATAATCTAATACTATTTTATAATTTTCATTACTTTGCATCTTTTTTATTTCCTTCAAGCTGTTGTATAACTTTTAGTAAAGGACTATCATTTTTACTTTTTATTATTGCATCATTTATTTTCTTTATTGCAACTGGTGTTAAGCCTAATTGATTTTCATAATAAATAATATCTTTTCTCATTGTTTCCATAGCTAAATATAAAGCTGTCTTTCTCATATTAGTAGCTCCAGCTTTATTTGTATATTCCTCAACTATTTTACAACCACTTTTATAAAATTGCCTATTTAACATATTATACTGTTGTTTCATTTCAGCATAAGTTTTAACTACTTGTTCAAATTGTGGGCGATAAATATTAAGTTCTTCAAGGCTTTTTTTAGTTTTTTTAAATATTTTTGATATTTCTTTTTCTTCATCTGTTTTGGCCACCTTAAAAATTTACCCCCTTTTTAGTTTTTATCGTACAGGTGGAAAAGCCTCCCCTTGCCGTTCCCCTCTAGCCTATATTTATCTATGCTAATATGGGGGGACTAATATTTTTTTATAATTTCATTTTTAAATTTTTTTGCTTTTTCTGGGTGTCTTTTATTATGACACTTTGTACACAAACTCTCTAGGTTATTAATATCATAAGCCTTTGATAAATCTTGTGAAACCTCTATAATATGATGTACTACAGTAGCCTCTGTATTTTTAAAATATTTCTTACATTCTTGACAAATATACTTGTCCCTTTTTAATGCTTTTAATCTTACTTTTTTCCATTTTGTACTTTTATAGTCAAAAATATTTTATCCCTCCTAATACAAAAAGGTGTGCTTAAACCATTAAACACACCTGTAACTAACTATATAATATTACATTTTACATTATAACATAGTTAAAAAAGTATGTCAAATTGCTCTGTTTTTGCATTATTTTTGCATATATTTTATTAAAAAATTATCTATTTTTTATAATAAATTTCTTCTAAATACAAATTGGTTAATATTATAGGTCTTAATTTATTAACTAGTTTATTTATGTTTCTTGATATTGTGGCATTATTCTTTTTATAATCATTAGCTATTTCATCTATACTCTTCTTGTTAATATACTTATCTTTTAAGGCTTTAAAGTATTCATCATCTTTTATAACTTCTAAAGAAGTATCTATCATTATTATGTAATTTTCATTTTTGGTTATTTCTTTTTTTAAATTTAATATGTACTCTTGCTTTACTTCATCTATGTCTTTTTCACCTTTAGATGTATTTAATATTATACTTTTACTTTTTTCTGGTAAACCATTTTGTAATATTTCAAGTATAATATTTTCCTTTACCTTTATAGCCTCTTTAATAGAACTATAACTATATAATATACTTTCAGTTTTTTTATAACTATTTTGTTTATTATCTAATTTATTATCTTCTATATATTTTTTAAATTCTTTAAAAACTTCACTATCAACAATATTATTAATAAGATTTAAAATATTATTAAATTCTTTTCCTAATATTCTAAAGAAGTCTTTCATTTGTTCTTCTGTTATATCTTCCATATTATTTTGTTCCATAGTATCTCCTTAACCTAAAAATAATAATGCACCTTTATAAAAGTTTAATCTATATTGTTCTAGTTCTTCTTTTAACAAATATTGTCTACCCTTATTTTGCTTAGCCTCTTTTATTTCTTTAAATGGTATAAAATAATAATCTTTATCTAAACAAGTACATACACCAACATAAGCACCAGCATTATAATATATATCTAATGTTTTATATTGTTCTTTAGATATAACACTATTTTTAAATTTGTTGTCTGTTGTATACTTTGCCTCAAATACTATACTTTGCCCTGTTTTTAGATTTATACCAAAAAAGTCTGGTTGTGCATTATTTATAAATTGCCCTTTAAATTGTCCTTTGCTCTCTTTTTTCAAAACTCTAAAAGGCTCATAACACTTTATTATTTTTGCTATGTTTTCATCTTCATAATATTTACAACCAGCATTTATAAGTGCCTCTAGATAATGCCCTTGTATATTATTTATTTTACTAATTATCTTTTTATTTATAAGCCATTACCTCTCTTTCTATATTTAATATTTTTTCTATTACTTCTCTTTTTATGTTATAGTTAAATTCTGCCTTTATATCTGCTCTTATATCTTCTACTGTAATATCATAAGCTTTTAATATTAAATTTATATATCTGCAAATATATATTAAATCTATATCATATGTTTCTTGTGATAGTATATCTAATCTTAAATTTATATAATTTATTAAAACTTGTTTATCCTTTGTACTCATAAGCTACTCCTTTTTTATCATATTAAGATATATGTAGTATTTCCCAACTATTTCATTATATTTAATTTCAGATTTTATAAATCTATACCCTTTTATTTTTTTCTCCCAGTATTCTTTTTCATTTATTGTGTTAAAATTTCTTATTTTATTATTGCTTAATATTATAGGCTCTTTTTCTATATAAGGTCTTTTTAAGTTTTGAGAGCCTGTCCATTTTTTACTGTGTTTATTATTTGCATTTTTACATATGTAATTTACTAATTCTTTTAAACCTTCTTCATTAAATTGCAACCTATCAGCATTTGTATAACCTAGTGGCTTTTTGTTTTTCCCCTTACCTGTTACCCATAAATTTTCATATTCATCTCTTGATAATAAATCATTAACTATCATATGATGATGTATCCTTACTGGCTCTCCTTCTTTTCCCTTAACCTCTGTTACTAAAATATATTTAAAATCTTTACTCTTATCTTTTAACTTTGTTTTTATTCTTCTTATATAATTATTAATAACCTTTGTAGCCTCTTCTTCTGTTTTAGGGAAAAACTCATCACTATATGTTAATGATAAATGAAAGCACCTATCATCAAAATTATTAAGTATAACTTGATGCAACTTTCTTTTAGAATTTTTATCATTTATTATTTTTTGTTTTTCTAAACACATTAATTTTTTAGTTTTATCCATACTGGCAACCCTTTTAATAAAACTAGGTGTAATATCAATCTCTAAATATTTACCACAATAAATTTTCTTTTGTTTATATATCATAGCAATCTACCCTTTATATAAATTTTATTTTTCGTTTGGTTGAGTTGTTAATACTCTATACTAGCCCCTAAAGACCTATTTTGAAGGCTTAAAAAATGTTTAAATTAAACCGTAAAAGTCATATAATCTAATTACTTTGATTAATATACTCTTACGGCTAATATTATTTATATTGTATTTTTCATTCTTTTTATTTTAAAATTCAAGTCTTTTAAGCAACTTAATATAAATACTATAAAAAATATACATATACCTTTTGATAAAATATTTAATATCCTATTTATCTTCATATTTACCACCTATTAATTCTACTTCTTCAACATTATTGTTAATAAATATTCCAACTAATTCTCTTCTTATTGATATTGCTAATATATATGCCTCATCTTCTATTTTATATAATTTATATTCATAATCTTTATAATTATTTTCTAATACTTTTAAATCTTTTTCTTTTACAAAATATTTATCCTTACCATATGAAAACATTGTATAACTTATATCTTCCGATTTAATACAAATTTTTGGCTCATCTAAGATTATTAGATTGTTATTAAAGGTATTAAGTGCATCTTCTATTTGTTCTATTTTTTGTTTATTTCTTAATAACTCTATTCTATCTAAATTAATATACAAATCACTTTCATCTAATCTATATAAATTTTTATTAAAAACTATCCAAAAGCCTTCTTCACCCTGTCTTGTAACTAATTCTCCATCTTCATTTACCATTTTTAACTGTTGGCTAACCGCAGGATAATATTCTACAATACCTTCTTTATGTATGTGTTTTAATATAGCCTGTTGTATTTTAAAATCTTTCATTTTTTTCACTTCCTTATATAATAAGTGTAGATATATTGTTTATATCAGTTATTAATATTTTATGTATACCGTGTTTTTTATTTTTTATCTTTAAAAATTTATTATTTACTGAAATAAAACGTCCATCTCTTATCATCTCATTTTCATCATTTAATACAATAATAAATATTGTCTTTTTTAATTCATTTTTAGTATTTTTAATTATTTTTTTAATATTATCTTGTGTATATATCATATATTTGCTATCCTTTCAAATTTTACTTGCTTTTTATTTATTTCTGTTATATAATTAAAAAGGATATTTTAGTTTTTGTGGCTTATTTAAGCCACTTTTTTATTGAAAAATAATTTTACCTATTATGTAACCTAAATAATAGAAACTAATCACCACTATAAAAAATAAAATATATGTATAGTTATTACCAATTTTATTTTTTAATTTTATTTCTATATCTTGTATTTTTCTAAATATTTTTAACATATATTAACTCCTCTGGTTTTCATCTAAGTATATTTTTATTAGATAATAAGTTTTTGCTAAAAATTTTGAGTTTGTTGTGTTATGTTCAAAAGTAGATATAAAATGCTTTATATTTCTTTGAACTATTGAGCTAGTTACATTAAAATGTTCAGCAGTTTTTTCATATTGAATTGTTATATTTTCTTCAGTCCATTTGTTTAAAAGCCTTTTAGTTAAAATATATGTTATATATCTAAACCCTCCTAAACTAAAGTCTACATTACAGTTTTTCAAAAACCATTTTATGATTTCATTTTCCATTTGTTTAAATTGCTTATCCATTTAACTTTAACCTCAACCTTGATTTATAATATTATTTATTACATTAAGTCTATCTTTATATTTGCACTTATCACAAATATTTACATTATTGAAAATAGATATATATAAACCTTCTTCTACATATACACCGTAAAATCTTTGTTCTTTATCATATAAACCATCTATCTTTCCTTCTCTTATCCACCTCTTTAATTTTTCTTTGTTAAACTCTCTAATACCAATATAGTTTAATATTTCTTGGTATCTTTCCACTTTTATAAGATATATATTATTATTTTTACTTATAATATACTTATCCATATAAACCTACCCACAGTTTTATTTTTTATTTTATAACTTTTCTATCTTTTAAACTTTCTAAATATCCATCTGCTTTAAATAAAAACATTTTTGCCTCTTCATTACTTTTATCTAAATTAAATATTGCTTGAATAATTTTAAGTTGTATATCATCTAATAATTTTTTTAGATTTGTATCTTCCATAATAACACCTCCGTATAGTATTGTTATTTTTATACCTTTCCTATATAATATTTATATGTTTTTAAAATGCCAGTTTTAAAATCAAATAACTATATAGGAAGGGTAATTATTATGTGTACAAAGGAAAATAATAATTTAACAAATCTTGCAGAGATTTATAAACATTTAAGCAAAGCCTCTAAAGAATTAGCTGAAAGTCAAGCTATAAAGAATTTGACTGACCCTAATTCTGAAATAAATATAAAGTTAAGAGAGTTTACAAACTCTGCACAAGAATCAATGCAGTCTATTTATAGTATGTTGACACCTATTATAGATAATGCTAAACAATTTCAAGATGAAATTTTAAAATCATATCAACAAATTGATTTTAAAGAGCTTTCAAATAAATTAAATGATATTTATACCAGTACATATTCATATGATTTAGGAGAAACTTTTTATGATGATGTTAATAAATGTATAAATTCATTTAATAATAACCCTGAAAATTATGATATTAGCGATTATGAAAAAACTGAAGAAACTATTAAAGAGCTTGTCAAAGGCAAACATTCTGATAATACGGAACATATAAATACTATTCGCAATACAGAATACTGTAACAATTTGGCAAAAGTAACATTTGTAATAATAGTATTTAGTATTTTTTATTTTATGATTTTAAATCCTAGTATGTTTAATTTAAGCCAAGAAAATATAACTAACTTAATTAATCTTATTAGCACAATTATAAATTTCTTATCACTTTTTAAATAATACTTTGTATACATTAACTGTGATATTATAAACAATTTCTTAATCATCACAGTTAATACTTTCAATTTCTTCAATTTTATAAACCTCAACATTAGATGCAACTAATTCCATAAAAATAACATTTACAATTTCTTCTTTATTACCATTTAATATAAAAGCTATCTTTTTATCACCTTTTTTTACATTAATTTTTAATATAATATCAATTACTTGTTGTATACTTTTTTGATTATCTTGTAAATTTACTTCATTAATAGTCTTTTCTATGTATTTATTATATCTTCTTAATTCCAAAATTTTAAATATATTTATTATACTTAATGCTAATATATATGATAATATACATATAACACCAATAATAACTACATATTTTATTATTATATATATAATACTTATTATAATTATTATAATTATTATATTTATTTCATTTATTATATTTTCCATTTTATAAATCCCTAAAAAACTAGATTAAAATAATTTGTATTTTATTTATAATTCTTATTTTGAGGAGTTTTTTTAAGACTTCTCTTTTTTAAGTTTTTTCTGTAATTCATCTTTACATTTATTAAAGTATCTAGATATTTTTATTTTATAACTTTTATTTTTTCTAATACTTCTTCTATATTATCTCCATCAATCTTTAACTCAAATGTATGCACTTTCTCACCTTCTTTCTTAATATTTATTTTACAATACTCATTGTCATTTTTATCCTTTTCTTGTATAATTTTAATATCTAAATTTATATGTACCAGATATATGTGTAGAAATATATAAGAAAAGGAGGTGTCCATATGTCTAATACTTACAATGTTACATTAATTTATAAAGAAAATATCATTATTACAGTTGAAAATGCTACAGAATACATATTATTACAAGATGAATATAAAAATGATAGCTCCTTTCCACGAATGTCAAAATTCAGTATGCCTATAGAAGATAGCTATCTTAGAAAAATTTTAATTATTGATAATGATAATAGCAAAACTCTTGATGTTGTTAATGTAATAATATTTAAAATTCCTAATGGTGAACAAGCTGTAACAACAAAAGATTTATTAAGTATAAGTGTTATAAGAAATTAGTATTTAGCCACTTAAAAGTGGCTTTTTTTATTTATTTTTAAATGTTACACTAGCCAATTGTTTTTCTATTCTTGAACACATATCATATAAAATTTGATTATTTATACCATTTCCTAAACTTTCTATTTTTTCACAAAAATATAGTATAGTTTCTCTTGCTATTTCATTTAATTTTTCTGATTGTTCTTGTGTAAAAAATGTACTTTCATTATTAAAGTTTATCAACATAACTTTTACCCTCTTTCTTCAATATTTATTTTTCAATGTACACATTTTATCAAGTTTTTTTACTTGTAAAGTAATTTTACAATATATATTAATACTTGTCAAGTTTAAATTAATGTTTTATTATATTTTTAAACTTGACAAGTATTTTTTAAAAATTTATAATTATCAAAGGAGGTGAAATAATGGAAATATATCAAAGAATAGCTTTACTGAGAAATAAAATTTTAAAAGATGAAAATAATAAAAAATACTCTCAAGAAAAATTTGCTAAATCATTAGGTGTTTCTAAAGGTGTAATTAATAATATTGAAAGAAATGATGCCCCTGTAAAAGAGCATATAATTAAACTTATTTGTAAAACATTTAATGTTAATGAAGAATGGCTACGTAATGGTACTGAGCCTATTTTTATTAAAGAAGAAGATGATTTAATTGATTTAATACAAAAAGAGCTTAGCTTAAGCCCTTTAGCTAAAAAGATTGTTATTTCTTATCTTAAATTAAATAAAGAAGATAGAAAAGTATTTGAAAATTTTTTTGAAAATTTAATAAATGAAATAATTAATGATGACACTATTAATTTAGATGTTAAACCTCAATTAAAACTTATTGGCTTTGGTGGATATAATCAAATTAAAGAACTAGATAATGAACAAACTAAACTAAATGATAATACTAATAATGTTAATAAAAATGATGAACTATAAAAATAAAGACATAGTCCAAACTATGTCTTTATTTAATAAGTTTCTATAAGATTATTTAAAAATTATTAATTGCTTTTTCTATTTGTATTTTATTTTCTTCAATAGATATTTTTACATCTTCTTTTAATTCTTCTTTAAAATTTTCATCATTAATTCTAATAGTATCCTTTAAAAGTTGGAATATATCAAAGGATATACTAGCCTCTTTTATTTTATTTTCATTTTGATTTAAAGACTTATCTAAAACACGAGCTAAATATAAATTTTTTTCTAATGTTTCATTATTAAGTAATGTATTGTTTTTATATTCACTTATAAGATATTGTAATATTTCATCTAAAACATCATCTTTTATATCACTTACTAGAAAGTCTAAAGCAACAAGATTTGTTACAGTATCAATCTTATTGGTTGCCCCCTCTGTAGTTAAAGCAATCTCTTGTGCTTTTTCAGCTCTTTTAAGCAAATCTTCAAAAGTTACTTTTTTTGCATTTTCTATTTTTTCTTTATTCATTATTTTTTCCAAATTTTCATCATAGGCTTTTTTTACTTCATCTGCTGTTTTTAAATCTAAATAATCAGATATATTTTGTTCTTCTTGTGTTGTAGATGTTTCATTATTATCATCATTCAAATTTGATACAGGTTGATTATTATTTATTGTAATATCAGTATTTAAAATAGCACCTATAAAAGTAAATATAATAAACACTCCTAGTATAATAAATATAGTTTTTTTGTAAATTGGCTTTTTACTTTTAGTATTTTTTTCTTTTTTCATTGTAAATATCTCTCCTTTTAAAAGTTAAGCTTAGTATATTACATTTTTTTACATAAATCAATATTGTTTTACAAAATTATTATAAATTTAAGATAGAATTATTTAAAAAGTTTTTTTGAAAATTTAATAAATTAAGTAATTAAGAATAACACTATTAATTTGGATTTTAAACCATAATTAAAACTTACTAGCTTTGGTGGTGATAATCAAACTAAAAAATTAACTAACTTAAATATTAATAATCTTTACATTAAAAAATAATAAATGGTAAAAATAAAGACATAGATTAAGCCATATCTTTATTTTTACCATTTTATGCTCTTTAATAGAAGTATACTTTATTACTAATTTTAAAAGTATATTTTATCCATATTCAACCTATCTGCAATTTCATTATAAGCTAATTCAAATTTATTTATAAACTCTTTGATTTTTTTATTATTTTTATCTAATTTAGCCCAAACCGTTAAAAGCATCTCATCAGTTATTTTATCCTCTTTTTTAATTTTATTATACCATTTCTTACACTCATTTGTATTATATTCTTTGTTGGAATTTGTATATCCCTTAAATATTATTTCATAACTAATATTACCATTTGGATTTTCTTCAATAAAAAGCTGAATCAAACTTTTTATAGCTTCACGATTATTATAAAAAAATTTAAACATATCCTTTTCTACTGTCACTGGTAATAATAATAGATTATCATTTTTATCAAAAACTTCTTTTTTATTAGAGCCTTCTTTCAACTCATCTTCTACATCTGCATCTAACACAATAATACTATTTTTAATATCACCAAAATCTTTCTTAACTAATGTAATATAATTATCACACCCTAGAGCTATATCTTGAAAATTTAGTTTATCAATAATATTAGGAAAGCTAGAATATTTTAATATAATCTTTAAAGCTTGTTGAGCTACATAATCTTCAGTATAAATTCTAATATTATATTCATTTATTGTACTTTTCTGCTCTAACTCATTTAATAACTTTTTTAAATCATTAGAGTTATTAATCATTTCCGATTTAACCACCCCATCTTCTTTTTTTAAACAAATTATTTCGTTTTCATTATTATATGCTTTTTCTTTTTTATTTATACTATTTCTTTGTAATGTATTAACAGATTCTAATATTATTGGGGAATGTGTAGTGAAAATAATTTGTATATTATAATCTTTTGATACTTTACTTAAAAAATTTATTAATTCTCTTTGGGAAGAGGGATAAAGTGCTGTTTCTATCTCATCAATAAAAAGTATTCCTGCTTTATAATCTGAGGACTGCTCTTTTAACCTTTTAAATGAAAGTATTGCTAATAATATCCTACCAATAATATTTTCCCCAGAAGAACTAGAATTGACATCATAATTAGATGTTTTTATACCCGTAAATGAAATAGATTTATTTTTATTTTTTAACTGTACATCCATTTCTTCATCATATATATGAATATTTAATATCTTTTTATAGTTTTCTATATAAAAATCTTGCTCTTTTGATGTTAATTCCATAGATATATTTTTTTCTTTACTAATTTCACCAATAGGAAAAGTTCTACTTAAACTTAAGTAATAAACAGGTGCAATAACATTTCCTGCTCCTTTTTCTCTGCTTTCTGAATTCCAAAATCTAAAGTTAACTTTTCCTTTTTCTTTCCTAGGTTGACTAGATAAAGTAATGTTTTCTTTTGAAAAACCCTCCTCAAAATACATCGTCCACTTATGACTTCCTATTTTATCATACTCTTCTGATATTCTAAATTTATCTTTAAATTTTGACTCAAATGTATATCCTTCAATAGTTCTTAAATTTATTATTGAATCATTTTCATCATTATTTGAATCATTCTTACAAGAAAAAGGCTGTGCTAGTATTCCCATTAGTGTTGTTTTCATAGTTCCATTTACACCACATATACAAGTTAAATTTTTACCAACTCTTATACTTAGATTTTTCATAGCTCTAAATTGTTCTATATTTGCACTCTTTATAATCATAAAATAATTTCCCCTTATTATATATATTTTATTTTTAATTATACATATTTTAACATATTATTACATTTTTTTCAATAACTTTAAAATAATTGTGGGCAATAAAAAACTTTTATGTTATAATTAATTTGAGGTGATAATATGTGTAATTTATCTCCACTTAGATATCCTGGTGGAAAAGGGAAATTATTTTCAAAAGTTTCTAAAATAATTATTGATAATAATTTAAATAATAAAATATATGTAGAGCCATTTGCAGGTGGTTGTGGTTTAGCTTTAAAAATATTAAAAAATAACTTGGCCAAATCAATAATAATAAATGATTATGATTTTTGTATATATGCATTTTGGTATTCTATATTAAATTATAAAGATGACTTTGTAAATAAAATACTTAATACCAATATAAATCTAAATGAATGGGAAAAACAAAGAAATATATATTTAAATTATAAGAACTATAATATATTAGATATTGGGTTTGCAACTTTTTTTCTTAATAGAACTAATTATTCTGGTATATTAAAATCTGGGCCAATAGGTGGGAAAAAACAAGCAGGTAAGAATAAAATAGATTGTAGATTTAATAAAAATAATTTAATAAACAAAATAGAGTTCATTTATAGTAATAGGCATTTAATATCCCTATATAATTTAGAAGCAAATGAATTTATTAATGAAATTTCAAAAAATAATCCTAATGATTATTTCATAAATTTTGACCCTCCTTATTACACTAAAGGTCCTGAGTTATATACTAATTTCTTTAATGATGAAAACCATATATTATTAAAGGATATAATTATTAACTGTAAATCTAAATGGATTTTAACTTATGATTACTGTGAATTTATAGATAAATTATATAGAACTAAGAGAAAAGAAATTATATCTTTAAATTATAGTACAGGAAAAAATAAATCTGGTAAAGAATTATTAATATATTCTAAGAATTTAAAAGTTTAAAAGCTCCATTTTATTGGAGCTTTTTCTAGTAATTCTTTATTATCAATTCTTTATATCTTGAGTTATCTTGGTATCTAACTGTAAGATTATTTTGTCTTTCTATTTCTTGTATGTTATAATCTTTATATAATTTCCTTATATATTCACAATCATTATAAGAGAGTATCCATTTACCTTTTATATTACCCAAAGCCTCTTTTAACCTTAAATGGTCTTGCTCATTAAATTCTATATCTTTATAATAATCTTCTATTTTAAAATATGGTGGGTCTAAATAAAATAATGTATTTTCTTTATCATATTTACTTAAAATCTTTTCAAAGTCTAAATTTTCAATAATTACTTTATTTAATCTTTGACTAACTTCTTTTATATATTCTATAGCTTTTGCCATATCTTTTTTATTAGCACCAAATGTACTCATTTTGCTTCCATAGCTATTCTTTATCAATGTAAAAAATCTAGTAGCTTTTTGTATATCAGTCAGACCTTTTAAATTTATATCTTCTTTTATTTCATTAAATAACTCTCTAGAATTTAAGTAAAATTCTAATTCTTTAATAAAAGCATCTGGGTGATATTTTACTATTTTAAATAAATTTATAAGGTTGCTATTCATATCATTATAAATTTCTTCTTTACTTTCTTCTTTATGAAATAATACCCAACCTGCACCACCAAATACCTCTACATACCTATCGTAATTAGTAGGAAACATATTTACTATATGTTCTCTTAATAATTTTTTGCCCCCTACCCAACTTATAAAACTATTCATAAATAACCTCTTTTAAATTATTCCATTAATGGAATATATACATACATTTTAACTCTGACTTTATATATTGTCAATATTATAATTTCCCTTGACTTTTTTTTAATTTTATATTACCTTAAAATAAAAAGGACTTTTTTATGATAGTAGAAAATATTAATAAAACAAGAAAAGAAAAAAATTTAACTATAAAAGAATTATCAAATATTAGTAATATTCCTTTTTCAACTTTAAATAAAATATGTTCAAATATTACTAAAGACCCTCATATATCTATATTATTAAAACTTTGTAAAGCATTAAACTGTGATATAAATACCCTTTGTGGTATTGATAATACAATTAATTTTCAAGACAAAATAATTTTTGATAAACTAAAAAACTTAAACTATAATCAAAAAAATAATTTAATTAATTATATAGATAATTATATTAATAATAGAGGCTATTTAATTGCTTTTGGTGGAGAAAATAAAAATATTAATATGAAAGATAATCAAATAACTGACAAAGAAATTGAAGAAATAAAAAAAGATAACATTGATTTAAATTTTTAATGTTATTTATGTATTTTTTGAAATTGTTGTATATTTTAATTTTATTATGTTTTAATTTTATATATTTTAAAAAATCTAAAGGTATATCAAATATTATTGGTATATCTTTAAATTTATTTATATTTATTTTATTTAATATTTGAGTTGGTATAAGTAAACTAATGGCAAATATATTAGCCTCTTCCTCTAAAATACTAATATTATCATTTATATAATCTACTTGAAAATGATTTAAAAATATATGCCCTAATTCGTGTGCTATAATAAATCTTATTAATTTTCTGTCTTGATTTTCATCATAAAAAATAATGTATTTATTATTTATATATATTGAAAAACCTTTATTATATAATTTATCATCTAAATCTAATTTTTTTATTATATTATAACCTTCTTTATATGAAAATAATAAAATATTATTACTATAACATATACTACTAACTTTTATAGGTATTTTGTATATATTTTCATTTATTAAAATTCTATTAACTACCTCCACTATTTCTTCATAATTTTTAGTCTTATACATATTAATCACTCCTTGTTATTTTTTAGCGATTAATAAGATAAGGTAAAATATTACATATTTCAACATTTTATGTAAAAACTTAAATCTTTTTATTTACAAAATATTAAAATATTTATATAATAAAAATAAGCTCCTATAAAGGAGCTAAACTCTTTACTTATACATCAAACCTACCCACACATAAGAAAGGATTTGATAATATGAGTAAATTAAACATATCTAATATTGATTTAAACTACCTTAACTTTAACATAAAAGAATTTAAAAGTCAAGGATATACCTACTATCGTATACAAAAACAACTCGATAAAAATAATAAAATTGATGTTACTGGCAAAACAAAAGAGAAAGTAAAAGAAAAATATTTTAGTAAATTAGAAAATTTTTTAAATAATAATCTCTTAAACTTAAATATAAATAATATGACTTTTTCAGAGTTTGTACATTATTATTTATTTGAAATAGTATTACCTAGTGGCTCTGTTAAAAATAAAACTTTTACATCATATGAAATAATTTATAGAAACCATATAAAAGATAGCATAATTTCTAATATAAAACTTAAAGATTTAAGAAAAGAACATTTTCAAAAATATTTTAATTTGTTAATAAAAAAAGGTTTTAAATTATCTACAATAAGAACATTTAAAAATTTTATTAGCACAGTTTTAAAATATGGTGTAGATGAAGATTATATATTAAAAAATTATTGTAGTTCAATTAAATTACCTAAAGATAACAGTATAAAAATAAATAAATATCTTACAGATGAAGAAATAAAACTTATTTTTGAAAATTGTAAAGATTTAAAATTATTAGTAATTATAAAAATAGCTTTGTCAACAGGTATGAGAATAAATGAAATATTAGCTCTTACAGAAAATGATTTTAATTTTGAAGATTGTTCTATTAAAGTAAATAAAACTTTATCTTGTTGTAAGGTATTTGAAGATGAAAATAAATATAAAAAACAAATAATTGTAACTACTCCAAAATCTAAAACAAGTAATAGAATAGTATATTTTAATCCAAACATATCTAAAGATATAAAAACTTATATTTCTTTACAAAAAAAAAGTATTTAAAAATTGGTAGAAAATATACACCAAATAATATTATTTTTACTAATACAAATTTTAATTATATAAATTCTAGAACATTAGATTTTAGTTTAAAAACACTTTTTAAAAAATGTAATATAAATGCTAGTGGTTTTCATATTTTTAGGCATACAAGTGGAAGTAAACTTTATGAAAAAGGTGTAAATATAAAAACTATATCCGAACAGTTAGGACACGCTGATACAACTATAACAAGTAATATATATGTACATTTAGATGAAGAAAAGAAAAAAGAGGCTATAAAACATTTAGATTTTATTTTTAAATCTGTATAATATTCATATTTTTTATATATTTATTCTATTATGTAAATTAATAAAAATATAAAAGACAGTAAAAAAGTTAGTAAAATATTATAGTTAGAGGCTAAAGGGCTTTAAATTACTGCCCTTTTTCAGCCTCTAACATATTTTCAATAAATATTCCATATCCTTTAGAAGGTTCATTTACAAATACGTGAGTTACCGCGCCTATTATTTTATTATTTTGTATTATAGGGCTACCACTCATACCTTGTATTATTCCATTAGTTTTTTGTAAAAGTCTTTCATCTGTTATTTTTATAACCATAGATTTAGAATTATCTATATTATATTTGTTTATACTTTCTATTTCTATTTCATATTTATCCACCGTATTTCCATTTATATTGCAAAGTATATATGCTTTACCAAGCTCAACACTATCTTTAAGACCTATAGGTAGTGGTTTTTTACTATCAATAAATTCATTATCTGTTATTTTTCCATATATACCAACATTAGTATTATTAGTTATTATACCAAGTGGTTGTTCTTTTTTTATATCACCTACAAGCTCCCCTGGTGTTCCCTTTTCCCCTTTTTTTACATCTACTATTTCAGATTTCATTATTTTACCGTCTTTTACTTCCATTATTTCTCTTGTATCTATATCAACTATTCCATGGCCTAAAGAACCAAAAGATTTTGTTTCAGGATTTATATATGTTAATGTACCTATACCTTGAGTGCTATCTCTAACCCAAATACCAATTTTATTTTTATTATCTTCTCCTAAAATACTATTAATAGTAACATTTTGTATTAAATTATCTCTTTTTATTTCCATATTTAAAATATTATTATTTTCCACACATTGTATTAAAGTTTCTTTGCTATCTATATTTACATTATTAACTTTTAATATCATATCTCCCGGCTTCAAAATATTTTTTGCTGGTTCATATTCTTTTCCATCTTGGCCTATAAACTTTCCTATACCTAAAACCATAACACCTTGTGTATCTATCCTAACTCCTATAGAATCGCCACTAGGTATTAGCTTATCATAAGGTAAAACAGATACAGTAACATTTTTAATAGGTATGCCCATTAAAGAAACTTTCATATCAATAGAGCCTTCTTGTTCAGATTTTAAATATACTGTTTTATTTAGATTTATATTTTCATTTTCTTTTAATGGCTTGTTATTTACATTTAATATACTATCATCATTAGAAACAACTGTAGCTATGGCAGGTATATTAAAATCTATTTTATGTGTACTACCTATTAACAAATTTATTTTTTTTGGAAAAAATATAAAATTTATAAATATTGGTATAATAAATATTATGCTTATTAAAATTAGCAATAATATATATATTTTATTTTTATTTAATTTTTTCATATATAACCTTCCTTATATTTTATAATATCTACAAATATAGACTTACCAAATATAAAAGTAGTTATTCAAAAATTAAATAGTAATCTATTACCTTATTTAAAATAATTTAAGCTCTTTTTTATTTAATGAACCAACTAAAATTAACAATATAAAGTATATTAAACATAAAATTGTTAATGATACTATTAAACATAAAATTTCGTTATAACCTTTTATTATTATATTATAACAATATTTAGATATAATCCCACTAGAGATAATGCATAACAGAGGCTTTAAAATATTATTAATTATATTTATTGTAAAATTAGTTTTATTTTTTAATTTTAATATACAAATTATATTTACTATAGTTAAGCTTATAAGCCAGCCTAAAATAAAAGCATATAAACTATATATAGGGATTAAAAAATATATAAAGCAAATACTTATTAGAGATGATATTATACTATTTTTAAATATTAAAAATTGTTCTCCCAAACCATTTAATATACCAGAAAATATAACTTGATAATATATTAAAGGACATAAAAACCCTATATATAAAAGTTGCCAACCTATATCTTTTTGTGAATATATAGTCATACCAAGCTCATTTGAAAAAAATACAAACACACCTAATGTTCCTATACCTATGAATGATGTTATTGTAAAAGCTTTTGATATAGTTAATTTTATTAATGTTTTATTGTTTCTTGCTAAAGCCTCTGATATAGCTGGTACTATAGCTATAGCTAAAGCCGTTAAAAGTGAAGAAGGAAACATAACTAAAGGCATTGTCATACCACTAAGTTGACCATATAAGCTCATAGCCTCCGTACTATTATATCCATATTCTATTAATTTTTGTGGTATTAATATATTTTCTATAGTGCTTAAAAATGAACCTAATACTTTATTACCAGTTAAAGGTATTGTCATAGATAAAATTATAACACTAAATTTTGTTATAGATATGTTACATTTTTTATTTTTGTTAACTTTTGTATTATATATCATTAATACATATAAAAATGCAAATATTTCACCTATACACATACCTATTACCCCAAGTGCACAAGCGTATGATATACCTAAAGGTATAAATATAGATGCTAATAAATATACTACAATCATTCTAGATACTTGCTCTAAAACTTGGCTTATAGCAGGCACTATTGTGTCTTGCATACCTAAAAAATAACCTCTTATACAAGAGCCTATTGCCATAAATGGAAAGGCTACACACATGATATGTAACGATAATAATGTATTGTTATTTTTAAATATGTTGTTTGCTATATAAGGTGAAAATATAAATACGAGTATGCTTATTAGAAAAGCAATAAATCCTGATAAAAATATGCATATAGATAATATTCTTCTTATGTTTCCATATTCTCTTTTTGAATTTTCTTCTGCGACTAATTTTGAAATAGTTGTTGAAAAACCTGATGATGATATACTCCAAGCTAACATATATATAGGCATTATAAGTTGGTATAAACCCATACCCTCTGCCCCAATAAGGTTAGACATATAAATTCTGTAAACAAACCCTAAAAC
>CAMMIW010000023.1 GCA_946497035.1 uncultured Eubacteriaceae bacterium
TCGTTAAAAGTGTCTACTCTATAAATTTTTAATTGTAGGGGTGGCACACATCATTTAGTGCAATAGCATCAGTATATGAACAAAAAAGGCTTGGAATAGTAAAAAAACCTTTAATTGTAGTACCTAACCATTTAACAAAACAATGGGGAAATGAATTTTTAAGACTATATCCTAATGCAAATATTTTAGTAGCAAATAAAAGTGATTTATCAAAGGAAAATAGACAAAAATTTATTTCTAAAATCGCAACAAATGATTTTGATGCTATAATTATGAGCCACTCAAGTTTTGAAAAAATAAATATGTCTAAAGAAACAAGGCTTAATCAAATGGAAGAAGAAATAGAAAAAATTACAGAAAGTATAAGCCAAATGTCTTCAAGTATGGGAAGAAAAAGTGATTGGAGCATAAAGCAGTTAGAAATGCTTAAACATAATTTAGAAGTAAAATATGAAAAGTTATACAAAGAAAGTGAAAAGGATAACCATATAAATTTTGAAGAACTAGGAGTAGATAGTCTTGTAATAGATGAAAGTCATAGATATAAAAATAATTTTGTTTATACTAAAATGCAAAGAGTAGCTGGTATAAATACAAGTGCTAGCAATAGAGCAATGGACGTACATTTAAAAGCACAGTATATAACAGAATTAAATAAGGGAAAAGGAGTTATATATTTAACAGGAACACCTATTACAAACTCAATGAGTGAATTATATGTTTTGCAAAATACATTACAACCAAAAGATTTAGAGAAAAAAGGAATAAATAGTTTTGATAAATGGGTATCAACTTTTGGTATAGTAGAAGAAACAGATGAAATAAAGCCTGAAGGTACAGGATACCAAAAGAAAATGAGATTATCAAAATTTCATAATTTACCAGAACTTATAAAAGTATTTAGCAATATAGCAGATGTAAAAACGGCAGAAACATTAAACTTACCACGACCAACTTTAAAAACAGATAAGGAACAAATAATAAAAGCAGAGCTTACAGAAGAACAAAAAGTAATAGTAGATAATCTTGTAGAAAGAGCAGAAGAAATAAGAAAAGGTAATGTAGACGCAGAAATAGATAACTTTCTAAAAATAACATTAGATGCTAGACTATTATCAATAGACCCTAGAATAGTAGATAATGAAATACCTTATAATGCTAATACAAAGTTAAATTTATGTGCAAGAAAAGTAGCAGAAATATATCACGAAACAACAGAAAATAAAAGTACACAACTTATATTTTGTGATAGTGGAACACCTAAAGAAGATAAATTTAATTTTTATGATGCACTTAAAAAAGAACTTTTAGAAAATGGAGTTTCAAAAGATGAAATAGCTTATATACATAATGCTAAAACTGATGAACAAAAAGAAAAACTATTTGAAAAAGTTAGAAATGGGGAAATAAGGGTACTTATAGGTAGTACTGAACGAATGGGAGTAGGTACAAATGTACAAAATAAACTTTATGCGTTGCATAATCTTGATATACCGTGGCGACCAGACCAACTTACACAACGAAATGGTAGAATATTAAGACAAGGTAATGAAAACAAAGAAATAGAAATATTTAATTACATTACTGAAGGCTCATTTGATAGCTATTTATGGCAGATTTTAGAAAATAAACAAAAATTTATTTCTCAAGTAATGACAGAAAAATCACCACTTAGAGCTTGTGATGATATAGATGAAGTTGTACTTAACTATGCAGAAATTAAAGGACTTGCAATGAAAAATCCATTTATGAAAGAAAAAATGCAAGTAGAAACTGAAATAAATAAGTTAAATTTATTAAAAGGAAATTGGCTTGACGCTAAAGAAAGATACAAGGATAAAATAGAAAAGTTGCCATTAAGAATAGAAAATTTAGAAACATCTATAAAAGATATAAATTTAGATATAGAAACTTACAGAAATAATAAGCCTATTGATTTTGAGATAATATTAAATGGTAAAAAGTTTAATGATAGAGCAAAAGCTGGAGAGTATTTTATGGAGCTAAAAGCTAAACTAGAAAAAGAAACAAATACTTCTAATATACAAGAAATAGGTAGTTATGGAGGGCTAAAAGTAGGTTTTACAACAACAATGGGGGTATCTAAACTATATTTAATAGGTAATAAAACTTATGAAAAAGAGTTAGGTATATCAAGTACAGGAAATATGACAAGGTTAGAAAATTTAGCAAGTGATATAGAGAGCCAACTACCTATATATGAAAATAGGCTTAATGAAGTAAAGAAAGATTTAGAAAATTCCAAAGAACAAATAAATAAGCCTTTTGAATATGAAGAACGTCTAGCTTATTTAATTCAAAGAAAAGTAGAAATAGATTACAATATTGAAAATGGCATTACACAAGAAATAAATCAAGAAGATTTAATAGTAGATGATAATCGAACTACTGAACATAATGAAATAAAAGAGCCTATAAAAATAGAAGAAACTGAAAAATCTATAAATGAGCAAGTAGAAGATAAGCAACTAGAAACTAAAATAGTAGATAAAGATAATAATATTACTGAACCAACTAAAACTGATATAAATCAAGATGAATTGGGTAAAGAAATATATAATAGACTTTATCATTTTGGTAAAGATGTTTTAGATGGAAAAGAAGAATATTTAGAATTAGAAGCTAATGGTTTTGATAGGCTTGTATTAGAAAAAATAGATAATAATGAATATTCTCTTGCCCATTATTCAACTTTAAATTGGGACTCAATGAGAGACCCCGAAATAACATTTAAGGTAGAAGATAAAAATATTATACCTACAAGTTACTTAAATGATTATGTAGGAGAATATCAAGACTATGAAGAAATAAAAGAAAGCCCTAAACTATTGTTAGAAATAAAAGAATTTTTTAATGGTTGGCTTAAAAATATAGCAGAACAATTTAAAAATGCAATAGAAAATTTAAAAAATAAAAATATAGAGCCAATAAAATTAGAAAAATTAAGGAAAGAATATGCTCAAGGAGATTTAGTTAGACTTGAACATATGGAAAATGAAGACTTACCAATAGGCTCAATAGGTTTTGTAAAAAAAGTTGATGATATTGGGCAAGTACACGTGTTGTGGCAAAATGGTAGTAGTTTAGCTTTAAACTTAAATGTAGATAGATTTAGAAAGTTGGAAATGAAAAATTTACCTATAAATCAACAATTTGTAGTTGATGGTTTAAGAGAAAAATTTAAAGATAGTATATACGGTAGTAATAATATTGAAACTAATAAAAAACTAGAACAATTAAAAAAAGAAGAAAAGATAAATAAAAGGAGCTAAAATTATGGATAACAATATAAAAAATAATGATTATATAAAATTTGCTAAAATCTATTTAGAAAAGGCTATTATTGACAGTATAAGGGAAAAAACTCAAAATAAAGAAATAACAATAGATAGTGAGTTAAAAAATGAGTTTGGAAATACAATATATTTAAGGAAGGAAATAACAGATTTTATAAATGTATTAGGAGATGAACTAATAAAAGATTTTGATGATGTAACAAATAAAATAGATGAATATTTCTTTACATATAAATACAAGGAGCTTTTAAAAGAACAAAATAGTATTAATCAAGAAAAAACAGAAGAAATTCAAGTTAATATTGAGCAAAAAATAACAGAAAATGTCCAAGTTAATATTGAACAAGAAGAATTAGAGAATGCTCAAACTAGTGATGAGCAAGAAACAGTAGAAGACGTTCAAGTTAATATTGAGCAAGAAGAATTAGAAGATACGCCAGTTAGTGATGAACAAGAAAGAAATGAAGATACCAAAGTTAATATTGAACAAGAAATAGCTAATCAACTAAAAAATGAAGTTAATGAAACAGAAGAAAAAATGATTTATAAAATAAACTTTGCCACCATAGAAGAAAGCAAAAAATTTAGTTTTAAAAAACTAACAGAAGACTTATTTAAAAATTTAAAGAATAAACTCTTAAAAGTATTAGGTAATGATATTGAGTTTAAAAGTACTTTAGATAGTGAAATGAAATATGAACTTTTAAAATCGGAAAATCTATCGCCTAAAATGTTAGAAAATTTAGCTAGTGATAAAGATGTATCTGTCTTAAGAAAAGTAGCAATACACCAAAATACAGATGAAAAAACTTTAGAAAAAATATTTAAAAATACAAAAGATTTTAAAGTGGTAGAAAATTTATTAAAAAATGAAAATACACCAACTAAAATAATTGATGAATTAAGTCAAAACGAAGATAAAGATATAAAATTGTTGGCTTTTGAAAACAAAAACATATCCCAAAATTTATTAATTAAACACTCTAAATCTAAAGATTTAGATGTAATAAACAGTATACTAAACAATGAAAATCTACCAGAAAAAGCATTAGAAAATATAATAAATAGTAATTTTAAAGACGTAGAAATACTAAAAAAAATAAGTGATATTATTGATAAAAATTTTGGTAATGAGATGATAATGGATAAGGAAAGCCTAGAAAAAATTAATGAATTAAAAAATAAATATCCACAAGGAACATTACTTAGGCTTGAAAATTTAGAAAATGAAGGTATAGAAAGTGGAACAATGGCTTTTGTAAATAATGTAAGTTATAATGGAGAACTTAATGTAATTTGTAGTAATGGTAAGAATATAACTATTGATTTGAATAGAGATAGATTTCAAAAAATAGAAATGAAAAATTTACCTATAACACAACAATTTTCTATTGATAGCTTAAGACAAAAACTATTTAAAAATAATGATATGAAAGAAAAATTAGAAAATAAAATGACTAAAAAAATACAATGAAATTATAAAATAATAAATAAAAAAGTAGCCTATAAGAAACATATGGGCTACTTTTTATAATTATATATTATTATAAAGGAGCTTATTATGAAAAATAGAAAAAGAAAAATTTTATTGAGAGTTTTTGTTACTGAAAAAGAAAGAAGTGCTATATATGAAAAAATGAAAGAAGTCCCAACAACAAATTTTTCGAGTTATGCAAGAAAAATGTTAATAGATAGGAAAATTTTTAGTCTTAATTCTTCTAGTGAATTAAAACAATTAATTTATGAAATAAATAAAATAGGTGTGAATATAAATCAGTTAACAAAAGTAGCTAATGAAACGAGAAATATAAATAAATCTATGATACAAGAAATAGCTACTATGCAAGAAGAATTACAAAAAATAGTAATGGAAAAGGTGGAGAGTTTATTTGGCAATAACTAAGTTAAAACCTCTATATAGAACATTACAAAGAGCAGTAAACTATGCAACTAGTGTAGAAAAAACTTCTTCAAATGAAAAACTTGTATCTAGTTTTGAGTGTAATACAGTATCAACTGCATTTGACTTTTATTTTACAAAAGAATTAGCAAAAAGTATAAAAGGAGATTATAGTAATGTAGGTGGTAAAAATATTTTAGCTTGGCAAATAATACAAAGTTTTTCACCAAAAGAAGATAACATAACACCAGAACAGGCACATCAAATAGGAAAAGAATTAGCAGAAAAATTTTTAGATGGTAAGTACCAATATGTAATAGGTACACATACTGATAGAGAACATATTCATAATCATATAATATTTAATTCAACATCTTTTAAAACATTTAAAAAATTTGATACTAAAGTTAATAAAGAATTTTTAAAACTTAGAAATATAAGTAATGATATTTGTAAGAAAAATGGTTTATCAACAATAGAGTTACCACCTTTAGAAGAAAAGTATGAAAGGATAAAAAAATCAAAAAAATTAATTGAAATAGATTTATCTCAAAAAGATAAATCATTTAAAAATATTTTGAAAAATGATATAGATGAAATGATAAATAAAAGTTTTAGTTTTGAAAATTTTTTAAATAATATGAAAGTATTAGGTTATGAAATAGTTGATGATAAAAATGGTATGGGTTTTAAAAATAATACTCAAAAATATTTTACTAGATTAAAAAATTTAGAAGAAGATTATTCTAAAGAAAAAATAGAAGAAAGAATAAATTTAGATAATTCTTTAAAAAATAAATTTAATAAAGTAACAAATGAAAAAATCAAAAATATTTATTCCGATGTAGATTTAATTGAGCCAAAAGAAATTTTAAAAAGTAGAATAAGTTGGAGAGAAAAATTAAAATATTGTATAGACTATTTTATTTTTAAATCAAAAAGTTATGAAGAATTTTTACAAGGAATGCAAGATACAGGTTATGTAATTAATTTTGGTAAACATATATCATTTAGATGTAAAGGTATGGATAAAAATATAAGGGCTAAAGTTTTGGGAGAAGAATATACCGAAGATAAAATTAAAGAACGAATTTTAAAAGAAAATAAAATTTTACCAAAAGTACCAATAATAAAAAAAGAAAAAAATATTGAAAGAGATAAAATTCAACTAAGTATAAAAACATTAATTAATACTGAAGAAAATGAAAAATATAAAAGTAGCATTGCATATAAAAAGTTTGTTGAAAGATTTAATGCTAATCAAATAATAGAAACTATTAATTTTATGAGAGAACATAACTATGATGATAAAAAATTAGAAGAAGCTATTGGAGAACTTGAAAGCGAAAGAATAAATTGCAAAAAAGATTTAGAACTTTTAAAAATTAAATTTAATAAATTGAAAAATATTGAAAGGACAGAAGAAAACAAAGAAGATTATGATAAAGCTTTAGAAAATTTAAATAAGTTAAAAAATAAAGTTTATAAAAAATTAGAAGATGTTAATATAAAATTATTGGAGCATAAAGTAGTAGAAAAAAATAGAAAGATAAATTTAAAAATAAATAGAGATAGAAATTTATAAATTTATTTTGATTTTTAATTTTATAAAAATTTTTTTGAGATATTCTAAAATTTTTATAAAATTATCTTGTTGCGAAAGCAACCGAATGGGGGTTTGGGGGATATCCACCAGCAAGGAAAATTTATAAACTGTTTTTATAAACAGTTTTGAAATTTTGGAAGTGTGGCTACACTTCCGTACCTTGCTTGTTTTGAAATCAAAAAAAAGTGTTATTTTACTATGCTCAAAAAATTAAAAAACTTTTTATATTACTGAAAAAATTTTTATATTTTAAAATTAGATGATAGAGAAAATTTTTAAAAATATTCTGTAAGAAGAAAAATAAAATTAAAAAATATTTTTTTATAATAAATAAAAAAATCAAAAAAATAATTATGGCTTATAAAAAAATTTTTTAAAAAATTTATATTTTTTAGTTTTAAAAATTTATAAAAAATAAAATGTAACCAAACAAATTAAATAAAAAAGTTAAGAAATATTTTTTATTATTCAAAAAAATTTTTGAGTTTTAAAATTATACAATTGAAAATTTTTTGAAAAATAATTTTTAAGATGAAGAAATAAAATCAAAAAATTTTTTTATTTTATTTACAAAAGCTAAATAAAATAATATAATCAACTTTAATTTAATATAAAAAAATATGAGGTTATATTATGAAAAATATAAATGAAATTTTAAATTTAAAAAATATTAATGTACTAAATTTTAAATATTTTAATGATAAAATAGAGATAGATATAGAGTTAGAAAAAAAGATACAAGTATGTCCTAGATGTAATAGAGAAACAGATTGGATACAAAGTAGTAGAATTCAAAAAATAAGAGATGTAAATTTTGGAGATAGAAAAAGTTATTTGAATTTACATAAAAAAAGATATAAGTGTAAGTTTTGCTCAAAAACTTTTTTGGAAGATAATAATTTTTTAAATGTATATCAAAGAATGACAACAAGATTAGTAAATGAAATTTTGTTAAAATTAGAAAGTGAACGTTCATTTACAAGTATAGCTAGAGATTATGATATATCAGTTAATACAATAATAAGATTGTTCGATAAAATACAATATCCAAGTGCAAATTTAGAAAATGTTGAAGTATTATCAATAGATGAATTTAAAGGAAACACTGGAGGAGAAAAATATAATTGTATTATAGCAGACCCAAAGAGAAAAATAATTTTAGATATTTTACCAAAAAGATATAAAACAGATTTACAAATTTATTTTTATAAGATTGATAAAAAAACAAGAGATAGTATAAAAATATTTATAAGTGATATGTGGCAAACATATTTTGATATAGCAAAAGATAAATTTAAAAAATCAAAATTTGTAGTAGATAAGTATCATTGGATAAGACAAGTAATATGGGCATTTGAAAATGTAAGAAAAGAAGAACAGAAAAAATTTTCAAAAGAATATAGAAAATATTTTAAACGTTCAAAAAGTCTTTTAACAAAAAGATTTAAATTTTTAAGTGATGAAAAGAAACAAGAAATAAATATAATGTTATACTATTCTGAAAAATTAAGAGTAGCTTACGACTTAAAAGAAGAATTTTTTGAAATTTTAGAATGTAAAGATAGAGTTGAAGCAAAGAAAAAATTAACTGATTGGATAATGTATGCTCAAGGTTCTGGGCTAAAAGCATTTGAAAAATGTGCAGAAACGTTTGTAAATTGGTCAACAGGAATATTAAACTCTTTTGATACAAAATATACGAATGGATTTATTGAGGGTTGTAATAATAAAATCAAAGTATTAAAACGTAACGCATATGGCTATCGTAACTTTAAACGATTTAGAAATCGTATATTACATATGTTTGAATGTAAAAAGAGATGTTTAAACATAACATAAAGTTATACAATACTGAAATTAAATAAAATTATATAAGCAAAAAGAATTTAAAAAAGGCGATAAAATCGTCTTATTTGTGTATCAAAAAATTTTTAATTAAATACTAGAAATTTTATCATTAATATATTATTTATAATAATTAATAAAATTTATAAAAATATTATAAAAAACAAATAAAGCATACAATAAAAAATTGCATACTTTATTTATATATTGGTAAAATTGCTGAAAATAGTTTTTTTTATCACTAATATTGACAAACAACCTTTTTAATATTGACAATATATATATAGTGTTATATAATAAATATAGGGTAGGGGGGTATAGTATATGCAAAGTAAAACTAAAAGAGATGATATATTTAAAGATAATTTATGTAAAAGGCTTAATAGAATAGAAGGTCAGGTTAGAGGTGTTAAAAAAATGATAGAAAATGATGCCTATTGTAATGATGTTTTAAACCAAATTTTATCTATAAAATCTGCCTTAGATTCTGTTAATAAATTAATTTTAGAAAGCCATATAAATAATTGTTTAGTAGAAAAAATAAAAAATGACGATAAAGAGGTTTTAAATGAGTTAATGTCTACTATATCAAAAATAATAAAGTAAGGAGGATATTTATGGAAAAAATAATTTCTATACAAGGTATGTCTTGTGCTGGTTGTGCTAAAAGTTTAGAAGATACAGTTAATAAACTTATAGGAATAGATAAAGCTAATGTAAATTTTGCTAATGAAACTTTATATGTACAATATAATGAAAAGTTAAACTTAGATGATTTGTTTAATGTTATTGAAAAATTAGGTTTTAAATATTTAGAACAAAACAACATAAAAGAAGTTATTATTAGTATAGGTGGTATGTCTTGTGCTGGTTGTGCTAAAGGTTTAGAAAAAGAGATTATAAAAATTGATGGTGTAGAAAAAATAGAAGTAAATTTTGCAACAGAAAAAGCAAAGATAATTTATAACAATAAAATTAGGTTATCTTCTATAAAAAATAAAATACAAGATATGGGATTTAAAATTTTAGAAGAAAATATAGAAGAAAAAGAAAATTTTAAAGAAAAAGAAATTAAAATAATGTTTAAAAAAGTTATACTTTCTGCTATATTTGGTGTTCCATTATTATTTATATCTATGGCTCCTATGATAAAAGGACTAAATAAATTAGTACCTAACATTATAAATATAAATATAAATAATAACCCTTTTAACTATGCTCTAATACAACTTATACTAACTATACCAATAATGATAATAGGTAAAAAATTTTATATAAACGGTTTTAAATTGTTTTTTAAGGGTAAGCCAAATATGGATTCTCTTATAGCTATAAGCACAACAGCTGCATTTTTATATAGTTTATACAATACTATAAATATATATAAAGGTGATTTGCATTTTGCACATTCTCTCTATTATGAAACGGTAGGTATAATTATCGTTTTAATACTTTTAGGTAAATATTTGGAAACTATATCAAAAGGTAAAACTTCTGATGCTATTAAAAAATTAATGGGATTAGCTCCAAAGTATGCTACTATAATAAATGATGGTCAGGAAGAGAAAATAGCTATAGATGAAGTTTTAATAAATGATATTGTTATAGCTAAACCTGGTGAAAGAATAGCCGTTGATGGAATAGTTATAGAAGGTGAAACTTATATAGATGAAGCTATGCTTACAGGAGAAAGTATACCAGTTTATAAACAAAAAGATAGTCGAGTTTTTGCTGGCTCTATAAACAAAAATGGCTATATAAAATTTAAAGCTACAAAAACTTCTAAAGATACAGCACTTGCTAACATTATAAAAATTGTAGAAGATGCACAAGCTACAAAAGCACCTATAGCTAAAATTGCAGATGTTGTATCTGGATATTTTGTACCAGTTGTATGTGTTATAGCTTTTGTTACTAGTATTATTTGGCTTTTTGCAACTAAAGATTTAGAGTTTTCTTTAAAAATATTTGTGTCTGTTTTAGTTATAGCTTGCCCTTGTGCTTTAGGTCTTGCTACACCTACTGCTATAATGGTAGGTACAGGTAAAGGGGCTGAAAATGGTATACTTATAAAAAGTGGCGAAGCATTAGAAACGGCTTATAAATTAGATACAATAATATTAGATAAAACAGGTACTATAACAGAAGGTAAGCCTATAGTAACTGATATTATATGTGAAAATATAGATGAAATTGAATTTTTAAGCTTAGTAGCATCTGCCGAAAAGATGTCTGAACACCCTTTAGGTGAAGCAATAGTAAAAGATGCTACAAATAAAAATATACAATTTTATGAAAATATACAACATTTTGAAGCTAAAATAGGCTTTGGTATACAAGCTATAATAAATAATAAAAATATTGTTATTGGTAATAAAAAATTTTTAAATAGCTTAAATATAAATTTATCAAATATGGAAGAAAAATTTATAAATCTAGCTAATGAAGGTAAAACACCTATGTATGTAGCTATTGATAATGAAATAAAAGGCATAATAGCAGTAGCCGACCCTATAAAAGAAAATAGCAAACAAGCTATAGAAAAATTGTCTAATATGGGACTTAATATTTTTATGATTACAGGAGATAATAAAAAAACTGCACAAGCTATAGCTAACCAAGTAAACATTAAAAATGTTTTTGCCGAAGTTTTACCTATTGATAAAGCAAACTATGTAGAGCAACTTAAAAATGAAGGAAAAAAAGTTGCTATGGTAGGTGATGGTATAAATGATGCACCAGCTTTAGCTAAATCTGATTTAGGTATAGCTATTGGCTCTGGTACAGATATAGCTATAGAATCGGCAAATGTTGTACTTATTAAAAATGATTTAATTGGTGTTTATAACGCTATAAAATTAAGCAAAAAAACTATAATTAATATAAAACAAAATTTATTTTGGGCATTTATTTACAACATTATAGGCATACCTATTGCCTGTGGTATTTTATATATTTTTGGAGGTCCTTTGTTAAATCCAATGATAGGGGCAATGGCTATGAGCTTAAGCTCTATATCTGTTCTTTTAAATGCACTTAGGCTAAGAAAATTCAAATAATAAGTATATTAAAATCATCTTAATAATATATATTATTGAGGTGATTTTATGTTTAAAAATATTTTTATATTTACTATTTATATATTGTCTATAATATTATTTATACCTAGCTTAACAGTTTATTTTTTTAAAAATAATGAAAAAATATCTTATAGCCAAGAAAATAACCTTTTAGATGTAGTTGATAACATTGAAATGTTAGAAGATGAAAAATATAAACAAAATGTTAATGAAGAAAAAAATATTTCAAATAAAAATATTCCTTTTGAAGATTATATTGTAGGTGTTGTAGGAGCAGAAATGCCTATTAGCTTTGATGAAGAGGCATTGAAAGCACAAGCTATTGCAGCTAGAACTTATGCTTATAGAAGAATCGATGATATAAATAAACCAGTTGATTATAAGTCTATTGGACAAGCATATAATAGTATTGAAGAAATGAAAAATAAATGGGGAAATAATTTTGATACATATTATAATAAAGTAAAAAATGCAGTTTATGATACACAAGGCGTTATTATGATGTATGATAATGAACCTATAGAGGCTGTTTTTCATTCTACTAGTGCAGGTGTTACAGAAGTTTCTGAAAATATATGGGGAAAAAATTTACCATATATAAAAAGTGTAGATAGCAAAGTAGATGAAAAAGCACCAAATTTTATATATACAACTTCAATACCAAATAGTCAAATAATCGAAACACTATCTAAAAAATATCCAGAAATGGATAAAAACAATATAATAAGTAGCTTTGAAATAGGGGAAAGGTCAGAGGCAGGATATGTGCTTAATGTAAATATATGTGGTAGAAAAATAAGTGGAAGGTATATAAGAACAATGTTCGGACTTAGGTCTACAAACTTTACAATAGAAAAAACAAAAGATAGTATAAACTTTACAACAAAAGGATATGGGCACGGAGCAGGGATGAGCCAGTATGGAGCAAACTTTATGGCACAAGATGGAAGTACATATGAAGAAATATTGTTACATTATTATGATGGTGTTAGTTTGCAAAAGGTTTATTGATTTATATTTAATTATAATTATGACATATATAAGAAATAGTTTAACATCAATAAAGTAGACATCTAGTTTTTTTAATATAAAATAGGCTACTTTATTGATAATAAAAACTATATAGAATTGGTTAATATAACATCACAAGGAACAACTATAGTTCTTTCTTTAGATTTTTTTGTCAATATCTCATATAATAATCTTGCTGCTTCTTCACCTTTTTTTATATAATTTTGTTGAATTGTAGATAAAGGAGGATTAGTAAATCTTGAGGTTGAAATTCCATCAAATCCAAATAATGAAATATCTTTAGGTATAGATTTATTGCTTTCTTGAATAGCTTTTAAAGCACCTAATGCCATAGTATCACTAGCACAAAATATACCATCAATTTCTGAATAATCTTCTAATAATTTTTTAGTTTTTTTATAAGCAATATCATATGAAAATTCTCCATCTACAACAAGTTCCTCTTTAAATTTTAAACTATTTTTTTCCAAAGCTGTTTGATAACCTATTTTACGCTCTATTGTAACCATAGCGTGTTTATGTCCTGAAATCATAGCTATATTTTTTTTGCCTTTTTCGATAATTTTTTCAACAGCTATCATCGAGTAATAACAATTATTTATTACAACGCAACCTTTATTTTTTCCCTCTATATTTACATCTATTGCAACACAAGGAAAATCAGATTTAATTAATTGTTGAAAATTTTCATCATCATATTTTACCCCTTGTAATATAGCACCAGCTATATTACGTTGTCTAAAAAAATCATAAAAGGAAGTATCCATTTTACTTTCTACAAGATAAATAATTGGCTCATAATTAACGGATAAAGCAAATTTATTAATACCTTTTATAGTATTAAATACAACACTGGTACCTACTTGATTATCATCATCTTCAAGGCCTTGAGTTATTATAGCTAATTGATTAGAAGATTTTGAAGCAAGTCGTTGTGCAGTAATATTTTTGACATAACCTAACTCTTTAGCTACTTTATGGACTTTTTCTTTAGTTGATTTACTAACATCATCATAATTATTAAGTGCTCTAGATGTTTGAGTTACAGATATACCACAAGCTTTTGCTATATCTTTTATTGTAACCATAAATATACACCTCCAAAACGTTTACATTAAATATATATTATATTAATATTTAACTATTGTCAACAATTAGAAATAAAAAAATATATACTATTTACTTTAGACTGATATATTTATAATAGTATAATGATTGTAAATATTATATAAAAAAATATATAAATAATTGTAATAGATGTATAAAGTTAATAATATATGTAAAAATATAGTTGACATTTTATACTTTTTAAATTATTATATAAATATAATAACCAAAACGATTTGGAAAGGGAGTGGATTTTATGTTAAAAAAGTAATAACATCATTTTTAGCATTAACTATGGGAGTTTCTCTATTAACAGGTTGCGGTAGCAAAGGTTCAGATGAGCTTGTAGTAGCATATTATGCAGATTTTACTGGTAAAAATTCAATGGAAGAGTATTTGAATAAATTTACAGAAGAAACAGGTATAAAAACAACTGCAAAGCCAGTTACAGGTGATTTTTTTGACCAATTAAAAACAGGCTATGCCTCAAAAACAGAACCAGATGTATTTTTTATGGATATTTACCAATTTGGTAATTTTGCAGATGCAGGATTATTGTTAGATTTAAACCAATACGTTTCCAGTGAACATATGAACAAATTTAATCAAAATCTTTTAAGTATGTTTCAATATGATGGTGGTACATATGGCATACCAAAAGATTATAATACTTTAGGTTTATTTTATAACAAAGATATGTTTGATGAAGTAGGTGTTCAATATCCAACAAATGAATGGACTTGGGACGACTTTATAAATGCTTGTGAAAAATTAAAAACATATTATGAACCAAAAGGCAAATATGCTTTAGTTTTACAAAATGAAATAGCAAGATTTCAACCTATACTAGAAATATTTGGAGCAGATTTAACTTATGATGAAAAAGGATATCCAGTAGTTAACACACCAGAAGTTGAGGAAGGTCTTAAACAATGGAAAATGTTATTTGAAAAAGGTTATGCAACAACACCTAAAGACTTAGGTAGAGATTGGGACGGCGATTCATTTGATGGACAAGATGCTGCTATGACAATAGATGGCAATTGGATGAATACCTTTATGGCTAGTACAGGTAATAATATAAACTATGGCGTTGTAGATTTACCATCTAATAATGATAAAGAAGCAAATATGTATTTTACTGTAGCTTGGTCAGCATCTGTTAATACAGATCAACCAGAAGAAGCAGCTCAATTTATTGAATGGGTTACATCTGATACTATGTTAAATGAATTTATATCTGTAAGTAATGGTGGAAATATACCTCCAACTACTGAACTTGAAAAAAATTTTTAGAACAATATCCAGATAGACAAGGCTTTGTTGATGCAGGTCAAATTGCTAGTAGATATGATTATGGTTTAGTTTCACCTATATTTGTTTCAAATATAGGATCAATAGCAGAAAAAATGTTAGTAGATCCTAATATTGATATAAAAGTAGAGCTTGATAATTTACAAAAACAAATAGAAGATGAATATTTAAGACTTAAAAAATAAGTAATAGTATTTATTAAAATTTTAGGTATAGTATTTAATTAAAATATTATACCTAAAATTACATAAAGGAGTTTTATTATGGCAAAAAAAGAAAAAACCAAAAATAAAAGTCATATAAAAAAGCAAGATTTAATTACAGCTATTGTATTATTAGGTCCAGCTGTTATATGGTTAGTATGGTGGATAATACTACCAGCGGTATATGCTTTAATACTTAGCTTTACAAGTTATGATTTATTAAGACCAGCTAAAACAGAATTTATATTTTTAGATAACTATATCAATTTATTAAGTGATAAAGGATTTTTAAGAGCATTAAAAAATACATTAATTTATGCAATAGGTGTTGTACCTTTACAAGTAATAATAGCTTTATTTTTAGCGTTAGTATCTAATGAAGATATAAAGGCAAAAGGATTTTTTAGGGTAGTTTATTATTTACCAGGACTTACATCAGGTGTAGCTATATCTTCAATATTCTTATTTTTATTTAGTAAATCAGGTATAGTAAATATATTTTTATCTAAGTTTGGAATAGAGCCAATAAGTTGGGCAGCATCTCCAAGCCTTGCTTTACCACTTATTATAATTATGGCTATATGGGCAGGAACAGGATTTCAAATGCTTGTATTTTTAGCAGGGTTGCAAGATATATCGGGAGAAATATATGAGGCAGCAAGTATTGATGGAGCTACAAAATGGCAACAATTTATAAGTATAACAGTACCTCTTTTAAAACCTAAAACATTTTTTGTTATGGCAACAGGATTTATAGGAGCATTACAAGTTTTTGATATGGCATATATTATATCTGGGGGTTCAGGTGGACCAGATGGAAGTACAATGACAGCTGTTTTATACCTTTATACCGAAGCGTTTAAGAAAGACCAAATGGGTTATGCAAGTGCAGCAGCATTTATACTTTTTGGTATAATTTTAATTTTAACATTAATTCAAAAGAAATTTTTCGAAGATAAAGAATTTTAGGAGGTATAAATATGAAAAATAAGAAAAAAACTAATTTCTTGTTATATTTATTTTTTGGCTTTGCATTACTTATGGCAGTTATAGATTTATTTCCATTTATTTGGTCTTTATATACTTCTTTTAGACCTATGTCAGAAGTATATGAATTTAATATTAATTTAAAAAATTTAACATTAGAATCATATAGTCAAATTTTTAGTAGTTTTCCTGTTTTTAAATGGTATTTTAACAGTATTTTTGTTGCAATAATTGTAACTATAGGAAGTATACTTATGAATTCGGCAGCGGGTTATGCTTTAGCTAGATTAGATTTTCCAGGTAAAAAATTTATTTTTATATGTATTTTAGCTGTTATGATGATACCAGGGCAAGTTATTATGATACCTACTTATATGATGATTTCAAAATTAGGGTGGGTTAATACATATACAGGTTTAACTGTTCCTTTTTTCTTTAGTGCATTTAATGTTTTTATGATGAGACAATTTTATATAAGTTTTCCTAAAGAGCTTGAAGAAGCTGCTTTAATAGATGGATTAAATAAAATAACAATTTATTTTAAAGTAGTATTAAGACTTTCAACAGCACCTCTTACAACTTTAGTAATATTAGGGTTTATAGGTAATTGGAATAGCTTTTTATATCTTAGTTTATTAACTTCTACTCCAGATATGTATATATTACCAGTAGGATTATCATTGTTACAAGGGCAATATTATGCTTTTCCTAATCAAGTTATGGCAGGTACTATGATTTCTACATTACCTATGGTTGCGTTATATATAATTTTACAAAGAAAGTTTGTAGCAGGTATTGCTAATACAGGTATAAAAGGATAGGTGAATTGTATGATAAATAAATATAAAGAAATAAAAAGTATAAGAAAAGATGATTTATATGTAACAGCAGGAGAAAAATTATACATTATAGGTTCTCAAGATGGACTTTTCCCTTATTTTGGTAGACATAATATTGAAGAAATGGGAGGGGTATGGGCTCACCCTATAAAACTTTTAGATGGTTATTGGTTAAAAATAAAAACAGATAATATAGATAAATGGTTATCTTGTGCTAATAATATTATTGTAGAACCTATATATAACACTTTTGAATATAAAGAAAAAGACTTATATATAACAAGAACAGAATTTGTACCATTAAATAAAGCAGGATATTATTTAGATTATATTATACAAAATAATAGCAATAAAGATATTGATATAGAAATAGAGTTTTTAGCAAGAACAGAGCTTTTACCTGCTTGGTTATCTGAAAAAATAAATATTTATGATGATTATGATGAGTTAGAGTTTTGTTATAAAGAAAATATATTTATAGGCAAAGATAAATCTAACCCTTATTATGTTATTTGGGGTTGTGATAAAAAAATAGATAATGTTGAAATAGGCAAAGATATTTTTGGTGCAGAAAAAACAAAAGGTAAAGGTATATCAGGTGTTATAAAACATAAATTTACTTTAAAAAAACAAGAAAAATATAGCATACAATTTTGCTTTGCAGGTTCTTGTAATAATTTAGAAGAAGCTAAAAATTGTTATAATAGCTTATTTGGAAATAAAGAAAAATATTTAAAAGAAAAAGAATTATATTATAATAATTGTTTATCTATGAGTAAAATAGATATACCTAATAAAAATATTGAAAAGTTGTATGATATAACAAAAATAAATACCCAATGGCTAGTAAGAGATATTGATAATATGGGCAGAGCTATTTGTGCAGGACTTCCCGATTATCCTTGGATTTTTGGTTGTGATAACGGTTATTCTGTTTTAGCTTTATTAACTATGGGTGAATTTGAATTATGTAAAAGTACTTTAAGAATTTTAAAAGAATATTCTGAAAAAGAAAATGGTAATGGAAGGATTATACACGAAGTAGCTACAAATGGTGTTGTATCTAATAAGGGAAATACCCAAGAAACACCACATTTTATAAATGCAGTTTGGGAAGTTTATGAATGGACAAAAGATATAGAATTTTTAAAAGAAATGTATCCTATATGTAAAAAAGGCTTAGACTGGGTATTAAACGAAATGGATAGTGACAAAGATTTATTCCCAGAAGGATATGGCATTATGGAAATAGCAGGTCTTAATGCAGAGCTTATAGACACAGCAGTATATACAGCACAATCTTTTAAAAGTGTTTCTTTAATGGCTAGCATATTTAATGAAAAAGATATTGAAGAAAAATATATAAATCTTCATAAAAAAGCAGTTGATAGTATAGAAAATAGATTTTGGTTAGAAGAAGAAGGTTTATATGCAGATGTTATAAGTACACCTGAAAAAGTAAAAGAGGCTTTTCCTATTTTTAAAGAAAGACACGATATTATAATAGGTGGAGAATATAATCACAGAATGGCAAAATTAGATAGGCTTTATGACAATTTGGATAATTATGAAAAAGGTAAAGAATATGCTTTTAGTATTTTTAAAAATTGGGTTATATTAACACCTTTAGAAATGGGCTTTACAAAAAAAGATAGAGCAATTTCTATTTTAGATATTATGTCTAGTACAGAATTTGTGGGAGAAAATGGCCTTTATATAGAAGCATTAGGTAGAAACTTTCCTATGACTATATCAACAGCAGTTTTGGCAGTATGTGAAGCTAAATATGGAAGAATAGAAAACTGTTTAAAATATATGGATATACTCTATAAAACAATGAATAGATGTATGCCTATGTCTTTATCTGAAATTTCGCCAGACAAAGGTTGTTTTGTTCAAGAGTGGACTATATATGGAACAGTTTATCCTATTGTAAAATATGTTTTTGGTATAAATCCAAATGCTATTAATAATGAAATAGTACTAAACCCTAATATGCCAAAAGAATGGAATAGTTGTAAAATAGAAAATGTAAAAATATTTAATGGTAGTATAAGTATTTATTTTGAAAGAAAAAATGATGAAGAAATATACACTATATTTGCTAACAATATTAATTGTAATATAAAATTAAAAGAAAATTTGAAAAATAAAAAAATTGTATTTATATAAGGAGAAAATTTTTATGATGAAATATGATTATGGAAAAGATGAATATAAAAATTTTATTGTTGCAGAAGAAAAATTTGACAAAGAAAGACTTGGCAAATGTGAATCTATTATGTATTTAGGTAATGGATATATGGGTCTAAGGTCTGCAACAGAAGAAAATTATTTTAATGAAACTAGAAATTTATTTGTATCAGGTACATTTAATAAATATTCTGAAACGGAGGTTACAGAGCTACCTAATATGCCAGATGTTACTAATATGTTAATTTATATTGATGGAGAAAGATTTTCTTTAGAATTTGGAGAAAATAAAGAATATATTAGAACATTAAATTTAAAAAATGCAGAGCTTGAACGTTCTTTTATATGGATTTCTCCTAAAGGAAAAGAAATTAAATTTAATTTTAGAAGATTTGTTTCTTTAAAAGATTTACATTTAATAGGTAATTATATGCAGGTAGAAGCCTTAAATGGTAGCTTTGATATAGAAGTAACAACAGGTATAAATTCTCGTTCTACAAATTCAGGTAGTCAACATTTAATTGAAGGTGAAAAGAGAATTTATGAAAAAAAATATATACAAAGTGTTCAAAAAACAAATGAAAGTGGTATAGATGTTGTTTTAAATACTGCTACAAAAGCTTGTGTAAATAATAATGAAATAGAAGAACCTACAATGTTTATAGATAGAAGAAAAGTATGTTTAACATATAAAGCATTTGTAGAAAAAGGTAAAACTTTTACTTTAGAAAAAATATCTAATATATATACATCAAGAGATATAGATTTAGAAAATAATGAACTTAACTACATTAGAGAGTATTCTTTAAATAATATTAAAGGAGAATACAAAAAAGGATATAAAAAATTAGCTGAAGAAAATAAAGAAGAATGGAAAGAAAAAGTTTGGGATAAATATAAAATAGATATAAAAACAAATAATGATATAGATATTTTATCTCTCAGATTTGCCATTTATCATTTAACAATTATGACTCCTATGCACGATAGTAGAATGGGTATTGGTTCAAAAGCATTAAGTGGTGAAGGTTATAAAGGACATTCTTTTTGGGATACAGAAGTATTTACCTTACCATTTTTTATATATTCAAATCAAAAAGTTGCTAGAAGTCTTTTAGAATATAGATATAAAGGCTTAGAAGGTGCTAGAAAAAAAGCTAAAGAAAATGGTTATGAAGGTGCTATGTATCCTTGGGAGGCTGCTTGGATTAGTGATGGGGAAGTTACTCCAGTGTGGGGAGAAGTAGATATTATTACTGGTAAAAGAACAAAAATTTTAACAGGATTTATAGAACAACATATTACTGCTAATGTAGCTAATGCTATATGGCAATATTATATGATAACTAATGATAAAAACTTTATGGACTTATATGGTTATGAAATAATATTTGATACTGCTATTTTTTGGAATAGCAGAATGGAATGGAACAAAGAGAAAGAACAATTTGAAATAAATGATGTTATAGGTCCAGACGAATATAAAGAACATATTAATAATAATGCTTATACTAATTATATGGCTTATAGAAATATAAAATTAGCACTTGAGTATTGTGAAAAATTAAAGCAAGGAGAAAAAGATATATATAATAAATTAAATGAAAAATTAAATATTGAAAATTATATACAATCTTTTAAAGAAAAATTAGAAAAATTATATTTACCAAAACCAAATGAAAATAGTATTATTCCACAAGATGATACATATTTATCTAAAAAAGTGATAGATTTAACTAAATATAAAAATCAAGAAAATGTTGGTAGTATATTTAAAGATTACAATTTAGAACAAGTAAATGAAATACAAGTATCTAAACAAGCAGATATAATGATACTATTTTATGTACTTGAAAATTTATTTTCTAAAGATATAAAAATAGCAAATTATAATTACTATGAACCAAAAACTTTACACGATTCTTCTCTTTCATTGTCTACACATTGTATATTAGCAAATGATTTAGGACATTATGATGTTGCATATGATTTATTCAAAAAAGCTTGTGAAATTGATTTAGGCCCTAATATGAAAACTTCTGATGCAGGTGTTCACGCTGCTTCTTTAGGTGGTATATGGCAATGTGTTATTATGGGATTTGCTGGTGTTAGAATGTTAGATGGAAAGCTTAGAATAAATCCAAAGTTACCTAAACATTGGGACGGATTATCATTTAATATTATGTGGAAAGGTAATGATTTAAAAATAGAAATACAAAAAGATATTATGACTATTGAAAATAATGGCAATCAATCAGTTGAAATTGAAGTGTTTGATAATATTTATAAAGTAGATAATAAGCAAATAATATCTTTATAAAATGGAGGACGATATGAAAGCAAAGGCATTTATATTTGATTTAGATGGAGTTTTAACAGATACCGCAAGATATCATTATTTAGCTTGGAAAGAATTAGCTGATAAATTAGGATATTATTTTGATCAAGAAATTAATGAACGATTAAAAGGGGTAAGTCGTATAAAGTCTTTTCAAATAATTTTAGAAGTTAATAATGCTTTAAATAAATATACATTAGAAGAACAAGAAAAGTTTGCCAATGAAAAAAATGATATATATGTAGAACTTATAAAAAATGTAACTAATAATGATATTTTACCTGGTATAAATGAATTATTAGAAAAATGCAAAGAAAGTAATATAAAATGTGCAGTAGCATCAGCTAGTAAAAATGCTTTTTCTGTATTAGAAAATCTAGGTATAAAAGATAAATTTGATTATATATCAGATGCAAGACTAATAAAAAATACAAAGCCAGACCCAGAGGTTTTTATTGATTGTATGAAAGCACTTAATTTATTACCTAATGAATGTATTGGTTTTGAAGATGCAGAGGCAGGTATAGAAGCTATACAAGCTGCAAAAATGATGTCAGTAGGAATTAATGTTACTTGTAATAATATTAAACCTACATTAGAATTTAAATCAACTAGTGAAATAGATTTTGATAAAATTATAGAAGTACATAATAGTTTAAATTAATATTTAGGGCTACTTAAAAAGTAGTCCTAAAACTTATAATGGAGGAATAAAAATGAAATTTAAAAATAAAGCAATGTTAATAACATATGCAGATAGTTTAGGAAAAAATTTAAAAGATTTAAAGTTTGTTTTGGATACATATTTTAAAGATGCTATAAGCGGTGTACATATTTTACCATTTTTTTCATCTTCAGCAGATAGAGGCTTTGCTCCTATGACTTATAAAGAAGTAGATAAAGATTTTGGAAATTGGGAAGATATAAATAATATAGCAAAAGATTATTATTTAATGTATGATTATATGATAAATCATATATCGGCAAGTAGTGAATATTTTAAAGATTTTAAGGAAAATAAAGAAAATTCACAATATAAAGATTTATTTATAAGATATAATAAATTTTGGGATAATGAAGAAGATCAAAAACAAGATTTAGAAAAAGTATACAAAAGAAAACCAAGAGATCCATTCATTGAAATAGAGTTTAAAGATGGAACAAAGGAGAAATTATGGTGTACATTTGATGAAGAACAAGTTGATTTAAATATTAAAAGTAACACAACAAAAAAATTTAATAAAGAAAATTTAACTTTTTTAGCTAATAATGGAGCGAGTATAATAAGACTAGATGCTTTTGCGTATGCAACAAAAAAAAGAGGAACTAATTGCTTTTTTATAGAACCAGATGTTTATAATATATTAGATGAATGTAAAGAAATATTAGAAAAAAATAATGTTGAAATATTACCAGAAATACACGAACATTATACTATACAATTAAAATTAGAAGAAAAAGATTACTGGGTATATGATTTTGTATTACCTATGTTATTATTATATACTTTATATTCTGGAAAAAATGAAAGATTAATTAATTGGTTAAAAATATGTCCAAGAAAACAATTTACAACACTAGATACACATGATGGGATAGGAGTTGTAGATGTAAAAGATATTTTAACAGATGAAGAGATAGAATTTACAAAAGAATATTTATTTGATTAAAAATAGCTACGCAAACTCGTGACTTTAGTCGTGAGTTAGTAGCTA
>CAMMIW010000024.1 GCA_946497035.1 uncultured Eubacteriaceae bacterium
TCGTTAAAAGTGTCTACTCTATAAATTTTTAATTGTAGGGGTGGCACACATCATTCATAATGATAGTATCTGCGATGGAAAATAAAAGGCTAGGTAGAGCAAATAAACCACTTTTAGTAGTGCCAAATAATATAACTGCCCAATTTAAAAATGATTTTTATACGTTATATCCAAATGCAAATATATTATATGCAGATGAAAAAAGTTTTGAAACAAAAAATAGAAAAAGATTTTTATCTAAAATAGCACAAAATGATTATGATGCAGTAATAATGGGACAATCCCAGTTTGATTTACTTAAAATATCTAAAGAAAGGAGAATAGAAAATCTACAAAATGAACTACAAAATATAATTGATGAAATGACTGAACTAGACAAAAATGAAGATAGATTAACTATTAAAATACTTGAAAGAACTAAAAAATCTATAGAAAAAAATCTTGAAAAATTAATGGATAGTAAAGAAGAGAGCATATTAGATTTTGAGCAATTAGGTATTGATGCAATATATGTAGATGAGGCACATTTATATAAGAACTTATATTTTACAACAAAACTTAGAAATATAGCAGGTATAAATCAAACATCATCACAAAAAGCTTTAAATTTAAAAATGAAAATGGACTATATAGAAGAAATAGGTGGAAAAGTAATTTTTGCAACAGGTACACCAATATCAAATACAATGGCAGAAATGTATACAATGCAAAAATATTTAATGCCAAATGCATTAAGAGAACAAGGTATATATAATTTTGATAGTTGGCAAAAAATATTTGCAAGTACAGAAACTAAACTAGAAATAGCTCCAACAGGAAATGGTTTTCAACTAAAAACTAGATTTTCAAATTTTAGAAATATACCTGAGCTTATGAATTTATATAATAGTGTAGCAGATGTTGTAACAACTGAAATGATAAATTTACCTATTCCAAAACATACAAAAGAAGTTTTAGAAGCTGAAACAAGTGAAGAATTAGCTATAGAGATGAATAGCTTTGGAGAAAGAGCAGAAAAAATAAAAAGTGGAAGAATAGACCCAAGAGATGACAATATGCTTAAAATAGTAAATGAAGGTAGATATGCGGGGCTTGATATAAGACATATTAATGAAAACTTTCCCGATTATGAAAATAGTAAAGTTAATTTAGTAGTAAATAAAGTTTATGAAATATATAAGGATACTATGGAAAATAAATCTACACAAGTTATATTTTCCGATTTATCTACCCCTAAAGAAAATGAGTTTAATATTTATGATGACATAAAAAATAAGCTAATAGAAAAAGGGATACACCCTGAAGAAATAGCTTTTGTACATAGTGCTAAAAAATCTAAAGATAGAGAAAAAATGTTTGAAAAAGTTAGAAATGGAGATATAAGAGTTATTTTAGGTAGCACTACAAAGATGGGAGCAGGTACAAATTTTCAAAATAAACTTATAGCACTATATCATTTAGATACACCTTGGCGACCGAGTGATTTAGAACAACGAGAAGGTAGAATATTAAGACAAGGCAATGAAAATGAAGAAGTAAAAATATTTAAATGTATTACAAAAGGTAGCTTTGATGCTTATAGTTGGCAAATATTAGAACAAAAACAACGATTTATAACACAAGCTAAAATAGGAGCAATAACAGGTAGAGAAGTTAAAGATATAGATGATGTAACTCTTGATTATGCAGAGATTAAAGCATTAGCTACAGGTAATCCTAAAATAAAAAGAAAAATGGAAGTTGATACAGAAATAGAAAGATTAAAAGTATTAGAAACATCATATAGGAAAAAGCAATATGATAATGAAAAATTTTTAATGGAGTTATATCCAAAAGAAGTAGAAAGATTAAATATTGTTATAGATAAAATTAAATTAGATAATGAATATGTAGAAAAACTCAATTTTATAGAAGAAGATTTTGAAATAGAAATAAAAGGTAACAAGTATATAGATAAAGAAAAAGCAGGAGCTTTATTAATTCAAGTTGCTAATGCTTTAGGAGAAAATGAATTAATAGGAAAATATAAAGGCTTTGATATTTATTCTAATAGTACAAAATTAAATTGTAGAATAAGACTAGAAAAAAATAGTAAATATGCTTTAAGTTTAAATAATGGATATAAAAAGGCTAATATAGATTTATTAGATAATTGCTTAATGGAAATAAAAAATGATTTAAAAGACTTTGAAAATAAAGTTTTAAAGTTAGAGCAAGAGAAAATACAAGTAGAAAAATCTTACAAGTTACCTTTTGAACATAAAGAAACATTAGAAAATTTATTAAAGGAGAAAATAGAACTTGAAAAAGAGTTTGAAAATGAAAATAAAACTTGTGTTCAATTTGAAGATGATAATATAAAAGAAGAAAAAATTTTAGAAAATAAAATTTTAGATGATGAAATAGAGCTATAATTTAAAATAAGAGAGTGTAAGAGAATGTAAGAAACCATAAGAAACTATAAGAAAACGTAAGAGAGTTTAAGACATTTTATGAGAAAATAAGAGAAAATCAAAGTAAAATAATTAGGAGTTAATATTATGAGTACAATTAGTGATATAAAAAAGGAAATCTTTGGAGATTTACAAAATAAAAATATAGAAAACAACAAATTAACTAGTAAAGATGCTTTTAAAGAAGAAAGTGAAATTTATATAAGTATGTTACAAAGTTTTGAAGAAAACCCTTTTAAATTATGTAGCAAAGAAGAAATAAAAGAACTAGCAGAATCTATAAAAGATGAAGGTTTATTAAATCCAATAATTTTATGGAAGAAAGAAAATAGTTACGTTATTTTAAGTGGACATAATAGAGTAGAAGCTCTTAAAATGCTTGGTTATGAAAAGCTAGATAAAACAATGTATAAAATAAAAGAAAATATAAGCCTTGAAGATGCAAGGCTTATTTTAGTTGATACAAATTTAGTACAACGAAAAGATATTTTACCTAGTGAAAGAGCAAAAGCCTATAAAATTTGGAAACAAGTATTAGAAGAAAAACAGGCTAAAAGGAGTGAAATTTTTGTGTTTGAAAATACCGTCAACACAGGAGAAATAGCCGAACACAGAGAAAATTGCACCGAGTGCAATTTTGAAAACAAACGAAATATTTACAATTATTTAAGATTAAATTATTTAATTAGTGAAATGTTAGAAAGAGTTGATAATAAAGAATTATCTATAAAAATGGCAGTAGAATTATCCTATCTAAAAAATAATATACAACAAATAATATTTAGTTACTTTTTTGTATATAATAAAGCCATTTTAAATATGGACATTTGTAAAAAAATTAGAGAAAAAGCTACAAAGTTGGATATAACAGAAGAAACTCTATCATTAATAATTGAAAGTGTAGAAAAGAAAAAGACACCACGAGCTTTTAAATTAAATTTTAAAGATATAAAGAAATAAGCAATAAAACTTTTACAACAGATAAAGAAGCAAAAGATTATGTATTAGAATGTGTAAAATTTTATGAAGAAAATAAAAAGGAGTGATAACCTATGTCAGGTTTTACCCAAGAAGAATATGAAAAAGCAAGTCAAGTTGAATTAATAGACTATTTAATATCTAATGGATATAGACTAAAAAAAGTTGGTACTAATGAATATACATTTGAAGAACACGATAGTATGAGAATTAATCCATTAAAAAATACTTTCTTCTGGAATAGTAGAAATGTAGGGGGCTCAACTATTCAATTTTTACAACATTATGAAGGCAAAACATTAGTTGAAGCTATAAAAATCTTAAATGGCAAAAGTATAACAAATTATATTAATTCTAATAATAAACAACCTAAAATAAATAAAGAAATTTTAAAAGAAGAAAAAGGAGATTTAGTTTTACCTGAGAGAAATGAAAATAACAAAAGAGCTATTGCATATCTTACACAAACTAGAAAAATAGATATTGAAATAGTTAATAGCTTAATAAAAAGCGGTAATATATACGAAAGTAAAGAAAAACATAATATTGTATTTTTAGGAACAGATGAAAATAATATACCTAAATATGCTATGCAAAGAAGCACATTAACTAATAGTGATTATAAAGGAGATTGTAAAAATAGTGATAAGGATTTTGGCTTTAGAATAAATGGTAATGTTAATAGTAATAGAGTTTATGTTTTTGAAAGTGCTATTGATTTATTAAGCCACGCAACTATATCTAAACATTTAGGTGCTAATTGGAAAGATGCTAACAGAGTATCTTTAGGATGTTTATCTTTTAAAGCAATAGATAATTTTTTACAAGATAATAAAAATATAAAAGAAATAGTATTATTTTTAGATAATGATGACTCAGGTATAATAAACAGAAATAAGCTATATAGACATTATGGTAACGATTATAACATAGAAATAATTAATGTAAAAAATAAAGACTTAAATCAGACTTGGCAAGATTATTTAAAGGATAGAGAAATAGATAAAAATGTTAAATTTAAAGACTATATAAAATATGCCCAAAAGCCATTTTTACCACCTAAAATATTAGAAAATCAAGAAAATATAAGAAACTATACAATTAATATGTTAGATAATGATAATATAAAACACTTATTTAAAAAAGATATTTTATTAGAAACAGAAGACAATAAAGCTATTTTATTAATAAAAGATGAAGATGAAGAAATTGTAGGTGGTTATGAATGGGATATATATAATAAAAATTATACTAATTTAACTCTATTAAATAAAAGTATAGAAAAACCTTTATTTTTTAAATCAACAGAAAATGAAAGTAAATCAGTATTTCTATACAACGATATAGTAAGCCCACTATATATGATGAATACTGTTAATACTGCTTATACAAACAATATAGAAAATTTAGAAAATATTGATAAAGTTATAAAAGATAATGAAAATATAGAAAGTATATTTTTATATGTAGATGCTAATACAGATTTTTATACTCAAGCTAAAGATGAAAATAGTATAATTTATAGTAAGTTAAAAGAAAAAGAAGAAAAATATAATATAAAAATAGGAATTGAACAATGGGATAAAAATAATTATAAAGAGTTATTAAAAAGTGAATACATAAAAAAGCCTTTTATACCTAAAGAAAAAGGAAACAATGAAGAGCTATATTCTTTTTTGTTAAGTAAAACTAATATACCAAAGCAAAGGCTAGTGGAAATGTTTAAAGATAACCATATTTATCAAGATGTTGATAGAAATATGGTTTTTTTAATAAAAAATGAAAATGGACAAAATATAGGTGGCTATTCATTAGATATTTACAATAAAGCTCCACAATTAAAAAGATTAGAAAATACATATATATCTAAAGATAAAGAAATAGAAACAATAAATTTTGCTACATATATTTTGAAAAATACAAGTAATAGCTTGGAAATTGAACAGACAGAAGAAATGGAGATATAATATATAAAATGTAGATATTTTTTATTTTTTGCATTATGGGGTATGGGCTTTGCCCACCTTGCCCACCTTTTTTAGGTGGTAAGGCAGGATAAGGCGTTTTACCAAACGCCTATAAACAGCTTGAACACTAGGTGTTCAACGGTTAAATCTTAAGTATTTTGGTAAAATTTTTGTTAAACTTAATTTTTTGACAAAAAAAGAAAAAAATGGTAATATTATAATTAGATTATTTATAATATTATTTAGAGGAGTGTAAAATGGATATGTGTAAAGATAATAAGAAAATGGGATTATTTTTGATGGAAAACAATAAAAAATATAAAGCTTATGATGAGATTATAAAATTTTGTAATAATGAATTGGGAAAGCCTTACACTAAGGAAGATAAAAATTATTTAGTTACTTTAAAAATTTATAAAGCGAAAGCTTATGCAAAAAAGAAAGAATATGATAAAGCAGAATCTATATATCTTGAAGAAATAAAAAATAATAACATTAATAACATAGATGATAATTATAAAATTAAGTTTTATATTAATTTGGGAGATTTGTATTTAGAAATAAAAAAATATGACGAAGCAGAGTACTATTATAATAAGGGAAATGAATTAAATTCTATTTATAAGCATTTTGCATTGAGTAAATTAGGTACTATTAATTATTTAAACAGGGAATATGATAATGCTTTAACTAATTTTGAAAAAGCATTAGAAGAAATAAAAGGAATAAAAGGAATAAAAGAAAATACTGATAATCAGAATATAATAAGAATTTATCAATCGTCATTAGCACAAATTTATCAAGCTAAAATGGATTATTTAAATGCTATTAAATATTACGAAAAAGCTATAAAACTAATAGTTAATGATGCAAATTATAAAAATCTAATTTCTTCTCACAATGCTAGTATTTTAGAATGCTATGTGAAAATAAAAGAATATGAAAAGGCTATTAACTATTTAAGATTAGATGACCAAGAGTATATATTTAACTATCTTCGTATAAGTGAGTTATTCAATATAAGAAAAAATTTAATTGAGGCTAAAAAATATGAAGATAATATTAAGGAAGAAATAGATAAATTAATTATAAGTAAGAAACTAAAAAGTCTTAGTTATGAAATAGATGAAAATTATGATAATGAAATATTTCAATTGGCAAAAACTGTTGAAGATATATTAATATCATACCTTTTTAATAATAACGTTAAGTTAATACATTATACAAAAAAGGAATTAGCATATAAGTTATTTTGTAAAAAAGAAAAAAATAGTTTAAGACTTAATAATTCAGTATATATGAATGACCCTAATGAAGGGGAGTTATTAAAAAATATGTTAATATGTTTAGATAATAATGAAGATAATAAAATAAAAAATATAGTTGATGAAATTTATAAAGATAAATATGTAGATAATGTGAGAAAAATAATTCCTAAAGAAGATGGCATTTATTTGACAAGTTTTTCTAAAGCTATAGATAGATTGCCTATGTGGATTAGCTATACAGGAAATGCTTCAGGAATAGGACTTGTTTTGGATAATAATTTTTTTAAGCTTGAAAGTAGCATAGGTGTAAATAAAGAAGAATTAAATTATGATGAAGAAGAATTAAATTATGATGAAGAAAAATTAAATTATGATGAAGAAAAATTAGATGAAATTGTATATTTGATAGATATTCAATATATAGATAAGAATAATTTGCAAGGTGAGTTAAAGGATGAAAAGAATATATTATTAAAACAACATTTAGAAGAAATTAATAAGTTACTAATTACAATTAAAGAAAATGGTAAATTAAATGAAAATATAAAAGTGATAAAAGGGTTATTAGATAGCATTAGATTTATATTTAAAGATATTCAATATAATTATGAAGAAGAAGTTAGAATTATACAAATTGAAAATAATTATAATAATATAAAATATGATGAAAATATAGGAAGATATTATATAAATTTAAAAAGAGATTTAGATGATTGTAATGAAGTTATATTGGGTGTTAAATGTGAAAATAAAATGAATTTAGCAGAGTATATTTATAATAATAGTAGAAATAAGAATATAAATGTTACAATTTCTTCTGCAGAGTATAATTAAAAACTTAAAAGGTGTAGAACTTTCTACATCTTTTTGTTTTGTTAAATTAGGAGGTATATATGAAAGAACAATTAGAATTTATAGGTATAAAAATACCTAAAGATAAAAAAGTACAACTAGAAAAGTATGCAAACAAAAATTATAATGGTAATGTATCAATGGCTATTCGTGAATTTATAGATAAAGGACTTTCTATAAATTCATATAAAGATGAAATTACATTTATAAGGGAAATGATAAATGAAGAATTAGAAGAAATAATATCTCCATATATGAATAGACTTATAGCTATAACATCTAAAGGTTCGATAATGAGTGCTAGTAGTCATTTTGCTTTAGCAGAAGTATTATCAAGATTGGTTGAACCTAAATATAGAAAAGATTTAGAAGAAGTATTAATTGAAAATAAGAAAAAGGGATATTCTTATGTTATATCTAAAGATGAAAACTTAAAACAAAATTTAAAAGTAGAGTGATATTATGAAAGATGTAGTATTTAAAATAAAATTTAATCATCCAAATAAATTAAAAACACCTAAATTAAATGTAAATCATTTTAAATATATTTGTAGGCGTCCTAGAGTAATGCACAATAAAGGACAAAATTTTTGTTGCTTTGGTAAAGTAAAAGAAATAGGATATAATAACTTTGGTAATATAAATGATTTTGAAAAAATTAAAAACCACATTAAAGAAAAATCGAAAAATAAAACTACATTTTATAAGGGTGTTATATCTTTAACTGAACAAGATGCCCTTGAAAAGGGATTTAATATAAGGGAAAAGTGGGAAGAGCTTATAAAAAATAACTCAAGTAAGTTAGCTAAACAAATGGGAATAAAAATTGAAGATTTTGAGTATGTTTGTTCTGTTCATATGGAAAAAGGACACCCTCATATACATTTTATGGCTTGGGATAAAAATCAAGAAATTTTAAGAACAAATATACCTAAAAATAACCTTTCTAAAATAAGAACCGAGTTAACAAATTATATTTTTAAAGATGAATTGGAAAATTTATATAATGTAAAAAATAAAAGTAAAGAAGATTTTAAAACTTTTGTAAAAAATATAATAAAAGAAGTAGACCCACTTTTTGATATAACAGATGAAGAATATAAAAAATATGAAGAAGAATTAAAGTCTTTAGATGTAGATTTGAATGAAACTAAAATTTTTAATACAAACTTAGATGAAAAATACATAACTAACATAATGAGAGATATATATTTATTAAAAGAAGACCTGCCAAAAAAGGGCAGGTTAAATTATGCTTTTATGCCTGAAGAAACAAAAAGTAAAATAGATATTATAAGTAAAAAAATATTAGCTAATAACATAGAAATTAGGAAAAGTTTTGCTAACTATATACAGTCTATAAAAGATATAACAGAATTTAGTAGTAAAAACAATAAATACATAAATAAAAGTGTGAAATCTGCAGAAGATGAATTATTAAAATTTACAGGTAATCAAATATTAAATATTTGTAAAAAAATAAATCAAAAAGAATTTAATATTAAGAAAAATGAATTTGAAAAAATAAAGGAAGATATAGAAGAACAACAAAAAAATTTTGAAAGACAAAAAATGTTAGGTTTAGTAACAAATTTAATTAACTTTATGACAAAAAATGAAAACAAAAATAAAAATATTAAAAAACAAATGGCAGATAGTATACAAGCTAAAAAAGAATTAGCTAAAAAATTAGAAAATAAATCTCAAATAGATTGGGAAAATGAAAGGTAGTAATATTATGGAAAGTTTAAAAGATAATAAATATGAAGAATTTTACAGAAGTGTATTAAAAGAAAAAATATTACATTTATTAAAAGATGTAACAGAAAATAAAGAATTAAATTTTGAAAGTAACATATTAAATGACTTTGGTAGGTAAGTAAATGTTGGAGATGAAATTAATGAATATGTAGAAGTTATGTCTAGTGAATTAATAAATGATTTAGCTAATATAGATAATAAAATTAATGAATGGTTTGCCAACTATGAAAAAATAAAACATACTAATGAAAAGACAATATTAATTGATATTGAAAATTCAAATAAAATATTAGATGATATATCAAAAACAAAAAAAGAACTTGAAAAGATAGAAGAAAATTTTATCAATGAAATAGATACAAATAATAATTATGATGAAAATAAAAAAGAGCAACATAAAAAAATACTAAAATTATTAATAGAAAATATTAAAAATGTACTGAATGAATTAGTAAAACAATTTCATTTAGAAATTGATATTTTAAAATATAAACTATAATAAAATTAGCTAAAAACAATGATTTAAAATTAAAAGAGGTATTATTAGGAAATAAATATATCTAACGAAGCATTAAATATTATGAAAAGAAGAAGATTTGCAAAAGGCAAATAACTTAGCTAATAAAATATTTAATAGTTTACAACAAGAAGAAGTATTAGAAGAGGTTGCAGAAATGGAAATATAAAAATTATTGTAAAATTTTAGTATATAATCTTGAAATAAAAGTATAAATATGGTAATATATAATACACATACTAAATATAAAGTAATATGTATAATTTTACTAAAAATATAAAAATAAAACACCTCATTTTTTACAAAAATTAAGATTTGAGGTTTGACAACAATCCTATTTAACAGGGTACTAAAACTAACAACACCTACATATCATCAATTGCTTGAGTTTGACAACAATCCTATTTAACAGGGTACTAAAACTCATTCTAACTTGACTATCCATTCTTCTACGTTTGACAACAATCCTATTTAACAGAAATAAAAATAATCACACAATAAAGTGTGATTTTGTTTGATTAGATAAAATTTAAAAATAATAATAGAAAGGTAATATATGAAAGTTAGTAAAATAAAAAATATAAGCCATTATAAAACTAATAAAGATTCATATTTAATACAAAATAATATTATAGAAAATAAAACAGATGATATTTTTAATGATAGTAGTTTTGATAAAAGATTAAAATTATCTATAAAGGGTAAAAATCCTAAATTAAAAAATAATGCTTTATTACATAAAAAATTTAATGTTCAAAAAAAGAGAATAAAAAAGTCTATAGAAAATAATGTTATAAAGTTATATAAAGATGATATTTTAAAAGATAAATTTATTTTCTACTTTATAGATACTAAAAAAGATGTTGTAGAATTAAATATAAGTAATAAATTTAAAATTCTAGCCACTAAATATAAGTTAGAAGAATGTTTAAATAAAATAAATACACAATTTAATGCTACAAATGATGTAATTAATATAAAAAAACTAAAAAAAGATATTAATAAAATAATATACAATCATAAGAAAAATTATTTAGATACTAAAAATAGTAAATATAACTTAGAAGATAAAGACAAATACTTATTTAATGGATTATATAATGAACTTTCATATTACTTTGATAGCCAATTATCTAAAAAAAGAAGTAATACATTAACAGGTATGAAAATAAATAAAATTTTAGGTAATGAAACAATATATAAAGTTTTAAAAAATAGAATATTAAATAAACTTACTTTATACTTTATTTTACAAGGTAAATTAAAATATTATGGTATTACAAACCCTACAACAACAGAGCTTAACAAAATAAAATCAAAAGAAGCTATAAAGAAACAATTATTAACTTCTTTAATTATAGTAGGTAGTAAGTTAAAATCAATTTATGATGAAGATGAAAAATTAGATGATATATTTTCAAAGAAAGATTTTACAACAGATACTACTGAACAATTATTAAGATTAACTTTAGGTATATATAATACTGATGAAAATGATTATGAAAAGGTAAAAGAAGTAGGGGAAAACTTATTTAGAGCAATTATACAATTAAGACATAATTTAATACATTTTAAGTCTTTTGATATAATAGATGATAAAATACCAATTAAAGATAAACATTTAGATATAAATAATATTCAAAAAATGTTAAATATGGATATAGATAAATTAAATACTACTTTTATAAATAATATAGAAAATTTAAGTATTAAAGAATATTTAGGGGAAAATAATAAAGGATATAATTTTTTAAATAATATATATTTACAACCTAAATACATAAACTTTACTCAACCTAGTTTTACAAATATATATAAAAAAGGTTATAATATGTATAATTTTGATAAAGAAGATACAGATTATAGTATATATAAAGAACCTAGTGAAGATGATAAAAAGAATTTAGGTTATAAAAACTTTTTGCAGTTGGTATATAAATATGATTTTTTACCTAATTTAAAAATAGAAAATTTAAAAGGTAGTATAAATAGTGTTTTAGAAAGAAATAAAACGGTAAATGATAGTAGCAATAGTGAAAAATTCAAATATAATCAAATAGATGAGCTTTGGAAAAATACTAGTTATGAAAATAACATATTTGAATTTTTTAAAGAAATTCAAAGGCAAGAAATGATTAAATCTAGTGAAAAAGAAGAAACTACTGACAAAAAATTTAAAAATAGTTATACAGACTTTATAAGAGATGTATACGCACATTATTTTAATAAATATTATAATGAAAAATTTAAAGAATTTGAAGAAGAAAAGTCTATTTCAGATGTAACATTTAAAAATTTAGATAACTATAAGAATATTAACAATATTAACTTATTACTATTTTATTCTTTATTTAAGTTTTTAGATAATTATGAAATAGGACAAATTCAAGCCCAACTAAAAAAATATTATGCTATTAATAGTGATGAAATAGAAAAAGATAGTGATAGAGTTAGATTTTTAAATGACTTAAATATCTTAATAGAAATTGTTAAAATTACTAAACCTATATTTAATTTATGTTTAGATAAAAAAGAAAAAAATCAAGTTAGCAAAAGTATAGAAACTTTAAATAATTATATAAAGGAAAATATAACAGGTTTTTTTGAAAAAGATATATTAAATAAAGATGAGTATAATAAAATATATTTCCAAAAAGAAAATGTTATATATCATAAAGGTATTAGTGATTTTATATTAAGTGGTAGAAATAAATTATTTTTACAAATTTTTAAAAATTATAAAATAACAAAACAAGATTTAGATAAATATTTAATGTATAATGAAAAATATAGTGAAATAGATGCTAAAAAATTAAATAAACTTAAAAGTAATATAAGTTATAATATACAGGGTTATAATGACAAAAGTGTAATAGAAATTTTACAAGATAAAAAAGAAAAATTACATATTACACTTACTAAAAGTAAAAATAAATCTTCAAATAAAGACATTAAAGAATATATAAATTTAGTTGAAGATATTCAAGCTTATAATCAAATAAGAAATAAAATTACTTTTATAGATTTATCAAAAATAGCAAAAATTCAATATGAAATTTTAAGTAGGTATATAGGTTTTGCTTTAGATTGGGAAAGAGATATACATTTCTTACTACTTGGAATAGATTTAAAAAATAAAAATCAAGTAAGTATAGATAATGTTTTTGATGGTGGCAAAGTTGTGGGAAACTTAAAAAATTTTCCTTATTATTGTAGATTATTTTTACAAATAATATATTATGGCAATATATATGATACTTGTAAAATTAGAAATGATATTGCACATATGGATTTATTAAGAAAGCCTGAACATAACATATTAAGCTATATAACAAAAATACAAAAACTAATGAGTTATGATAGGAAAAAAAGAAATGCTATAACAAAAACTATACAAGAAATATTTAATAGAGAAAATATAGATATAAAATATAAAATAAATAGTAAAAAGGTTTATGATATAAAATTAGAAAGTAAAAAAGCACAACATTTAAAAAATGTTAAAGTTGAAAATAAAATAAATAACCTTAATATACCTATTCATAGTGAAGAATATATTGAACTATTAACACATTATTTAAATTATGGTATGAATTAATTTTTATAGTAAATGTAACTAAAATATAAATAAATTTACACCTCATTTTTTACAAAAATTAAGATTTGAGGTTTGACAATAATCCTATTTAACAGGGTACTAAAACCTACTTTTTACAACAAATGGTGCTAGATGTGTTTGACAATAATCCTATTTAACAAAAAGTTATTAAAAATGAAATATAAAAAAAGACATTCTATTAAAGTTAGAGTGTCTTTTTTGTATATACAAATATTTCAAAGGGGGTGAACTATGAAAAATTGTAAAAAATTAACTAGAAAGCAAATGAAGTTTTTAGAAAGTAAAAACTTAAATGCTAGAAATTGGTGGATTATTAAAAACACACCAACACAAATGGAAATTTTACATAAAACAAGTGGAAAGTTAAAAATTATCAAAAAATAGGAGGTTAAATATGAATAAAGTAATATTAACAGGTAGACTTACAAAAGAGCCTGAAACTAGGTATTCACAAAGTGCAGAGCCTATAACCATTACACGATTTACTATAGCAGTTAATCGCAAAATTAAAAAAGATGGAGAACAAGATGCAGATTTTTTAAACTGTGTAGCTTTTGGTAAAAATGCAGAACTTATAAGTAAATATGTTACTAAAGGTAAGTTAATAGGTATAGTAGGTAATATTAAAATAAGTAATTGGACAGATAACAATAACCAAAAAAGAACATCAACAGAAATACAAGTTGATGAAGTGGAGTTTCTTGAGAAAAAATCTACTGAAAATAAAGAAGATAATCCAATAAATGATAATAACCTACCGTACTAATTAGGAGAATTATATGAAAAAAATATTTAAACTAATAATACTTTGTTTATTGATAAGTATAATTTTAGCTATTATTATAGTAGCTTCTATAAGCAAGTTGTTTTTAGGACAAATTATATTATCACAAAGTAATATACTTTTATTTTTGAGTATAACTTTACTTATTACTATTTTACTAGTTTATTTTATATCTTATAGTGATAGAAAGTATTTAAAATATGATGAAGTAAATATTGAAATAATGGACGGTATTTTTATACCAAAGCCAATAAAAAATAAATTTCAATATGGTTCTAGTTGGTTTTTAGAAAAAGATAAATTTGACAAAACTTTTGCTTACAATATATTAGAAGATAACAAGATGATAAGGCTTTTATTATTAAATAGAAAAGTAAGTGAAGAAATATTTGAAAAATATAAGTTTAAAAAAGGTGGCATATGTTTAGGTGTAAATAAAGAAGCTAATAAAGAAAAAATTTATTATAATGATGAAGATACCCACTCAATAATACTAGGTGCTACAAGAAGTGGTAAAGGTAGAACTGTACTTTTGCAAACGATAGGTATACAAGCATTAGCAGGGGAAAATATGATACTTAGTGACCCTAAAGGTGAGTTATTTTGCTATACAAATGAATTTTTAAAAAATTTAGGTTATGAAGTAATAGCACTTGACTTTGAAGAGCCTGAAAAAAGTAATAGTTATAACTTTTTACAAAATGTTATTGATTATGTAAATGAAAATGATATAACAAGAGCTATTGATAGTGTAGAAGATATAGTAGATATGTTAGTACAAAAAGGTAGTAATGAGCCTATATGGGAAAATGGAGAAAAATCTATTTTAGCTTTTGCTATACTTCTTGTTGTTATAGAAAATAAAGATAAACCTGAATATCAAAATTTAACTAACGTATATAACTTTTTATCTAAAATGTGTACAGTTAATGAAGATGGTAAAATACCACTTAATAAATATATACAAGATTTAGACGATAGCCACCCTGCAAAAATGAAAGCTAGTATATCACTTGTTGCACCTGAAAAAACAAGAGGTAGTTTTTTCACATCAGCATTATCAACTTTAAGACTTTTTGCTAACCCATTTATATATGAAATGAGTAAACAAACAGATTTTAATATAAATGATACCAACAAAAAACGAGCTATTTTTATTATATTACCTGACCAAAAAGAAACTTATAATTCATTAGCAGGGCTATTTATAAGTCAATATTATAATTTACTTATAAAAAATGCTAAAGCTAATGGAAATAGGTTAGAAAGAAGAGTTAATTTTAATCTTGATGAATTTGGTAACTATCCTGCTATTAATGGTATGGAATCTAAAATGACAGTATCGGCAGGTTATGGAATAAGATTTAACTTATTTATACAAAGTTTTGCTCAGTTTATAAAAGTATATGATGAAAACACGGCAAGTACATTAAAAGATAATGCAGAAACTTTAATATATCTTAAAAGTGAAGATATAGCTACACTTGAAGAAATGTCTAAAAAACTAGGTACATACACTGCTATAAATGTTACAGAGAGTAATGGTAAGGGTAGTTTTACATCTAGTACAAGCTATATAGAAAGACCACTTCTAACACCATTTGAAATTAAAAAGATAAAAAGACCTAATACACTTGTTTTGAAAGGTGGTAATAATGCTATATTTTATGCTCCTGATTTATCACAATGGAAATTTAATAAAATGTATGGATTAGGAGATAAAGAACATAATAGGAAAGTTATAGAAGAAAGACAAGCTAAAAGACCTAAAAAGTCAAGTAGTGATATAGAAATGAAATTATGGAATAAATTTTATAAAAGTTTAGAAGAAGAAATAGACGACTATTATAGTCAGTTTAATTCTTCTTTTTTTATATAAATATAAAAATAAATTAAAGGAGTTTGATTATGACTAAAAAATTTATTAAAAATATTAATGAAAAAACAATTTTAACTTACACTTTTATTTTATCTTTTGTTTTATTAAAAACAAATTTGGCTTTTGCAACAGATTTAATGAATAATCCTATAGTTGAAGGTATAAAAAAAATGACGCAAGATGGACTAAACTTATTAATGGGATTATCTACTGGTATAGCAGGATTAATGATAGCTATACAACTTATAAAAAAACACTATACAGGTGATGAAATGGAAAGTAAACAATGTAATAAAAGAATGATTGTTATTTTAGTATCTTGGATAGGACTTATGTCTGTAAGTATAATATTAAAAATTATAGGTGGATATTTTAACGTTAATGGAGCTTAAAGGAGGAAATAATGACTAGAATATTAATTGCATTATTAACCGATTTTTTTAAAGATGCTTTTCCAATAGCAGACGTTTTATTTTCACAACTTATAAACATAGTATTTTGGGTAGAAAATCATATAAGTGATGGTTCTATATTTGAAAACACAATAATGGAAAGTACCAAAAGCGAAATATTTTTTGATAAACTTTTTGAAATTACTACTAGCTTTGGTATAGCACTACTTATTTTTAAATTTTTAAAGAAAACTTTTGATACATACATATTAGGTAGTGATGGAGATTGTACTACAAGCATAGAAAATACACTTATTGGTTTTTGTAAAGGGTTAGTTATTATATTTACTTTTAATTGGGGATATAGTATATTTGTGAATATTTCAGTAGATTTTACAAATAAAATGTTAGATGCAATAGGGCTTGTAACAGTAACTAGCCTTATGGAAATTTTTGAACAATTTTTCTTAGGCGGTGGTATATTTATGTTACTTGGCTTATTAGTATTTTTCATATGCTATTTAATATTAATATTCCAATTTATAAAACGAGGACTTGAAATGTTAATATTAAGACTAGGAATACCTATTGCTTGTGTTGGCTTAATAGATAGTGATAATGGGGTATTTGCTCCTTATATAAAGTTGTTTATACAAAATAGTGTAACAGTTATTATACAACTTGCAATGATAAAGCTAGGCTTTGGTGTAACTGCTAATGGAAATATATTTTTTGGTATAGGTGCAATGATTATGGGTATAAAAACACCACAATTTTTACAACAATTTATGATAGGCGTTGGCGGTGGTGGAATAAATATGATGACAATAAATCAAACTGCTAGTATGTTATCAAGGGTAAGTAGATTTGTAAGAAAATAGGGGGGATATGATGGATACATTATATAGTTTAATAGATGCTATGTTAATTATTATAACTAGTGGTGCAGGGGTAAAAATAGCAAGTCATTTATTAGGTATGTTATTTAATATAGAAGAAAAAGAAACATATGTAAAGAAAATAAAAAACTGTATAATAGCAATTATAATATCCTCATCTATTTTCTCTATTAAAGCTATAATAGAATATTATTTTAAGTAGGTGATAAAAGTGATAGAAAGAGAAAAAGAATATTCTACTAACAACTTATATATGCCAAGTAATGTATCAACTCAAAAGGAAATATTACCTTGTATAAGTGGAAAAGAACTTAAATATTTCGGTTATTTACTTTGTTTTGGATTAATTGTATGTACTATTATGGCTATTTTAAAAGGTTTAGAAATAGCAGTAATAACAATGATAGTAATTGGGATATTTTCTTATTTTTTATGTATGAAAAATCCAAGTAATAATTATTCTACAATTAAACAAATAATAGGAATATACAACTATTTAAAAAAACAAAATAATTATATATACAAATATACAGAATGGTGGGAAAAATATTTAGATGAAGACAAAGAAAAAACAAAAAAAGAAAAAGATAACATCTAACCAATATATAAATGTGGCAGATATAAAAAATAATGTTTTATATACAAAAGATAACTATGTTATATCTTTTATAAAAATAGGTACAGTATCTATAAGTACAATGAGTAAAACAGATATAAATATACTTACAAAAACTTTAAGTAGTGAATTTGCATCACTAAAAAATAGCTTGAGAATGCTAAAAATATCAAAGCCTGTTGATATAAGCCTATTAACTAACTGTTATAGAGATATGTATAGAAATTGTAATGACTTAAAACGAAAAGAGCTTTTAAGAGAAGCTACTATGTTTTTACATAAATATTCTACTAATGGAAATGAGCTAGAAAATGAATATTATTTTATTATTAGGCAACCTTTAACTAATAATGCTATTATAGAACTAGAAAAAATAGCAACAAGTATAGTTAGAAAATTTCAGGCAGGTAAAATAAAGGCTAACATTTGTAACACGGAAGAAATAGCAAGATTATGTAATTTATTTACAAATACATCATATGGAAATGTGGAAACAATGGAGCTAGAAGATAGTATTTCTATTATAAATGAGGAGGTATTTTATTAATGAAAAATTGTAAAACACCTATAAATGAAAATTTGTTAAATATAATAGCACCTATGGTACTTAAGTTTAATAGTAAAGGTATAGAAATAGGAGAAAATTTAGCAAGATGCTATGTAATATCAAAATATCCTAGTAGCCTAGAGTATGGGTGGCTTGGTAAACTTAGTAATGTGCAAGGAGTTGTAATGCTTAGTGAATTTATACCACAATCGGAAGGGGTATTGATAAGTGCTATTAGTAAAAATATAGCAGAAAATAAAGTTAGAGCTATTTCAGAAAGAGATGACTATAAAAGAATGCAAGCAGAAAAGCGAGTAGAAGATGGACAAAATATACTTAAACAAATAGAAGAAAATGGAGAAAGTATTGGTATAATGGCTAACGTTATGCTTGTATTAGGAAATAGCGAAGAAGCCCTTAAAAAGAATAGTGAAAAGCTAATAAATACTGCTATAAGTTTAGGGTGTAATGTTAGACAAATACCTTTTTTTCAAGAAGATGGTTTTATAACTGTATCTCCTTATGGTTATACAACAGAAATAATGGAGGAACTTGTAGGTAGAGTTGCTTTATTGTCTACATATATAGGTGGTTATTTTAATTTATCGGAAGGTTTTAGTGATGAGCAAGGATTTTATTTTGCAAAAGATATAAATGGAAAGCTTATGATAATGGATTTATGGAAACGAGGAGGAGATAGAACTAACTCAAATATAGTAGCAGTAGGAGCTCCAGGAAAAGGTAAATCAACGGCTATCAAAAAAATAATACTTAATGAATATATGTTAGGTACTAAAATTCTTGTCGTAGACCCTGAAAGGGAATATGATACTATTGTTAAAAGTTTAGGTGGAGATTGGATAAACTTAGGTGGTAGCAACAAAGGTAACATTAACCCCCTTGAAATTAAGCCTATATCTTTAGATGAAAATGATAAAAATGAAGATGTATATGACGGTATAGGGGCATTAGCATTACATCTACAAAATTTAGAAGTATTTTTCAGTTTATGTTTAGGTAAAGTAACAGAAAGGCAAAAAGCAATATTAAATGCAAATCTTATAAAGTTATACAATAAGTTTAATATATTTTGGGATACAGATATAACCAATATTAATAATACAGATTTCCCTATCATATCCGATTTATACAACATTTTAGTTGAAAATAAACAATTAGAAGAAGATACAAAAACGATAGAAGATTACAACGACTTAATTCTTTATATAGGAAATTTAATAAATGGACAAGACCAATTTTTATTTAATAAACATACTAGTCTACATACAGATAGTAAAATAGTATGTTTAGATACATATGATTTAAACAATTCTTCCGAAAGAATAAAAAAAGCTCAATATTTTAATATAATTAGTTGGTGTTGGCAACAAATAACAAAAGATAGACGCGAAAAAATAATGCTAATATGTGATGAAGCCTATTTGCTTATAGACCCTGAAATACCACAAACGTTAATAGGACTTAGAAATATAGGTAAAAGATGCAGAAAATATGAAGGAGCTTTAGTTGTTGTTAGTCAATCTATTATAGACTTTTTAGACCCAAGAATTAAAATGTATGGACAAGCCTTACTTACTTTACCTTGTTATAAAATATTTTTAGGTAGTGATGGTAAAGACTTACAAGAAATAGTTGACGTTTTTGAGCTAAAACAAATACATAAAGATATAATACAAGCAGGTGTACAAGGGCGAGGACTTTTAATAAATGGTAGCAAACATTATATTTTTAATATGGAATTAGCCGATTATGAAGCTAAATATATATTAGGTGGAAAAGGTGGGCGATAATAATGCCTAAAATCGCTTATTTTATAATAAGACAATTAATAGAAAAATTAATAAATGAAGAAGAAAGAGAAAAATTGATAAGAAATATAACAATATTAATAGCTACAATTTTTCTCTTTTTTGTATTTATTTATTATATAATAACATCTCCATTAAGTGTATTATTAAAAGTTACAGGTGTAACTGTTGATAGTGAACTATCACAAATTTTACAAGATTTTAAAAATGAAAATCATATAAAAGATGATGCAATATATGAAGATAGAGATATACCTTTATTTTTTCAGTTTGATACAAGATGGGCTAACTATCCATATGCAGGAACTACTATAAAAATAGCAGGTTGTGGACCTTCATCATTAGCAATGGTTGTAGTAGGATTAACAGGAGATACTTCTATAACACCACTTACTATGGCACAATTTAGTGCAAGTAAGGGGTGGGCTATTAATGGAATGGGAAGTAGTTGGGAGCTTATGACAACAGGTGCTAAAGAATTTGGTTTAAATGCAGAGCAAGTATCTACAAGTGCAGATAGTATAATAGAAAATTTAAGTCAAGGAAAAGTTATGATTGTATCTACTTGTTATAAAGGATATAATACTCCAACAGGAACTAGCACAGGATATTTTACTAATGGTGGACATTTTATAGTATTAACAGGGCTTACTGAAGATGGTAAAGTTAAAGTTAATGACAGTTGGAGTGAGAAAAAATCTAACGAAACATTTACACCACAGTTTATATCTAATGAAATAAAGGGTGCTTGGGCATATAGTTATGATGATTTAATAATAGATGAAAATGTAGGAGATATATAAAAAGGTGATTTATATGAAAAAATTAATATTTTATTTAATTTTATTAGCAATAAGTATATTTATATATTTTAACTTAGATATTAAAGAAAAACTAGATATACCTATAAAAGAACAAAAAACATTTCCACCAAAAGAATATTTAGATGAATTAGAAGAAAAACAAATTCAATAAAATATGAAAGGTGGGATAAAATGTTACTATATTTTTCTTCGGAAAAAAATGTAAGCATATTTGATGAAGAAATAAAAAAATTAGGTATTGATTTAAAAGTAGAAACGGATAGATGTTTAACTGATTATATAAGAGTAAATATGAATAAGTTAAACCATTTAGAGTATTTAGCTATAGATTTAGACTATATAGTAGATGATGATATAGAGATAATAAATACTTTATCTGCTTTTAAAGTATGTAACAGTAAAATAACGATAATTATTGTAACCTTTGAAAGGGAAAAAGGAGATATTTTATTAGGTAAACTTTTTGCAAATGGTATATACAATTTTATAACTAGTAAAAACGAGATAGATAGACAAAAAGAAGTAAAAATATGTTTAGACCATACACAAAATAATAACTATGCAAACGCTATAGGTTTTAAGGTAGAAGTTTTAGAAGAACCTAAAGAAAAAAGTAAAGGTTTTTGGAGCAACCTTTTAGAAAACTTTAAATTAAAAAATAAAAAAGAAGAAAAAGAATTTAAGATTAAAGAAACAAAATTAAAAAAAGAAAATCAATTTAAAAAACAAAAATATGTTACAAAAGAAGAAATGTCTATTAAACAAAATGATGAAAATAATTTACATAATGATGATTTTTTAGTAGAAGAACAATCTATTAAGAAACAAAATAAAAGTAATAAAAGTTTAAGTCAGGTTGTAAGAGAAATAAAAAATGATAGTTGTGGGCTTATGACT
>CAMMIW010000025.1 GCA_946497035.1 uncultured Eubacteriaceae bacterium
TATAACAAAGTATTATTATGACAAAAATGGAAATATAACAAAAATAAAAACCCCTAACGGCTATGAAATAATAAGAGAATATGATAGCATAGATAGGTTAATAAGGGAAAGACACTTTGAAAAAGGTGGAATAGATAATACTACAAAATTTGGTTATGATAAGGCAAGTAATTTAATAAGTATAACAGACAATCAAGGAAGAAAAACAACTATTGAATATGACTTATTAAATAGGGAAATACGCCGAATAGAAAAAGACGGAAGTATAACAAGAAAATATTATAACTTAAACGGTTTAATATCAAAAGAAATAAAAGCAGAACAATATAACGTAGAAAAAGATAATGGATTACGCTATCAATACAACTACAACCCAATGGGACAACTAACAACAGTAATAGCCCCAAATGGAAAAGTAGTAGAAACAAATACATATGATATAGAAGGAAGGCTAATAAGCCAGTTAGATGGAGAAAATAGTGGTGTAACCTTTGAATATGATTTAATAGGAAATAAAACCTTAATAAAAACGAAAGGAGAAGGAAGACAAAGTTTTGAATATGATGGAAGGGGAAATATTGTAGGTATAAAAGACGGAGAAAATAATGAAACAAAATATATACTTGACAAATGGGGTAGAATAATAGGTATAGAAAAAGCAGACGGAAGCCAAGAAAAATATACTTACGATTTTGCAGGAAATATAACAAGCTCTATTGATGGAGAAAACCATAAAACAGAGTATGTATATAATAGCTCCAGTCAATTAATAGAAATAATAGACCCTAGCGGCCAAAAAGAACAATATTTTTATGATCTTGAAAATAGACTAAAAGAAAAGGTTGATAGAAATGGAGTTATAACCCAATATAACTATAATATGTATCAAAACTTAGTTTATAGAAAAACAAAAGATAATAGTCTACAAGAAATATATACATATACAAAAGATGGATACTTACAAAGTGCTATTTCAAAGGGAATGCAATATAACTACACATATGATATAATGGGAAGAATAGAAAGTAAAAGTGCAAGTGGAAGAACCCTTATTTCATATGAATATGATAAAAATGGCAATAAAATAAAAGGAATAGATATTACAGGAAAAGTAAGTGAATTTACCTATAATGAATTTGATTTATTAAAAAATGTGGTATATAATGGAAATAGTATAGCAACATATGAATATTATAATAATGGTTTAATAAAAAATCTTAAAAATGGTAGTCTAGAACAACAATATAGTTATGATAAAGACTTAAATTTAGCTAGTTTAAATGTAAAACATAACAATGATTTAATAGTATCAAACAGATATAGATATGACGGAAATGGTAACAGAAAAAGTAAACAAATGTTTGATAATTTAACAAGGTATTATTATACAGAAATAGGCCAGTTAAGAAAAGTTAAATCGGAAAACTATAAAGAAGAGTTATTTTATGATAAAGCTAATAATAGAACAAGAAGAATTGTAAATGGAGTAGAAGAACTATATAGCTATAACAATAGAAATAGACTTACAAAGTTTACAAAAGACAACAAAACAACAGACTTTAAATGGGATAATGCAGGTAATTTACTACAAGATGATAAAGCTAACTACACATATAATGATTTTAACCAAACAACAAAGGTAGAAACATTTGATGGAAATGTACAAATAAACCGTTATGATGCAGAAGGCTTACGTTATGAAATGGAAGAAAATGGACAACTTGTTCAATTTATTTTTAACACAAACAGAGAAGTAATAGCAGAAAAGGGAAATGAATGGACAATATATATAAGAGGTTCGGAACTTTTAGCAAGTAGTAGTAATTATGCTAAGACTTATTATCACTATGCAAATGATGAAATGGGAAGTTGTACTCATATAGTAGACGAAAAGCAAATATTAAACCAATATGAATATGATGCTTGGGGTAATGTTGTAAACCAAAAAGAAACTATAAAAAACCGTTTCAAATTTAATGGACAACAATTAGACCCTATAACACAGCAATATTATTTAAGAGCAAGATTTTATAACCCGATAATAGGAAGATTTACACAAGAAGATACATATAGGGCAGATGGACTTAACCTTTATGCTTATTGTTCTAATAATCCTGTTTATTATGTTGATCCTAGTGGGAATGATTGTGAAGATATAATTGAAAGGTATAAAGTTTTTAGGAAAAATGGTGATACAGCTTCAGAAGCCTTTAGAAAGGCTAAAGATAAGAGATATTCAGCTAAAACAATTAATAAGCCTAAGAAAAAAAATAAATTACCATCATCTAGTACAGGTGGGAATTCAAAAATTTTATCTAATAATTTAGCTAGAGAAGGGAGGAATGTTGGGCAAAATGAAGCAGCAGCACATATAGTAGCCTCAACTGGTTTTACAGGTCGTTGGTCGAAAGCTAAAGATTCAAGAGAATTATTACAAAAATATGATATATATATAAATGATGCAGTAAATGGAATACCTTTAGGTCATCCACTTCCTCATAATTTGACACATAGAAGAGAATTTCATGAAGCCGTTAATAAACGTTTGGAAACAGTGGAATTTAATATGAAAGAAGATAAAAAAGGTAAAAAAGCTATTAGGAGAGCATTAAGGAAAGAACTAAGAGATATAGGAAAAGAAGTGGAAAGGAATTTAAAAAATGGAAAAAAAGATAAAATACTTTAAAGATAGAATAGAAAAAAATAATTTAAATAAAATAGAAATTGATGAGTTTTTAGTTAATATTATAGAAGATGCAACTAGAAAAGCATTTGAGAAACTATTTAAAGATTATGATGAAAATTTTTATTATTGTTCATTATTAACAACAGGTGAAGGTTTATGCCCTGTAATATCTGCTTTTTCTGAAGAAGCTTTGGATAGAGAAGTTTTGAATATTATTAAGACAAACATAGAAAAAGATATTGAAGAAGAAAAAAAATATTTAAGGTGGTCATATGCAGATTCACCATATTATGCATATGGATATGAAGAGTATTTTTTAGAAATTAAAGATATTTTAATAAAAAGAAAAGAAGTAATTAAAAAAAATAGGAGTGAGAAAAAAGTAGATGAAATGTTAGATAATGAAATAAATTTAATAATAAATTCAATGGAAAAAGCTATGTCTAATCTTGATAAAGAGGGATTATTTGGAAAAGGTGAAAATAGAAATAATGTATTTATTGCTGTTGAATTTATGCCACCTGATCCAACAAATATAATTAGAGCAATTAGATTAAATAAAGAAGAAAATAAAGAATTTAAACATTGGTTTAAAGAAGAAGCAGAATTGGAAGTTTTAGATAAATGGTTAAATGAACTAGAATTAAACTAAATAAGTAAAATTAATTTAATGTTTTAAACTATTTTTTACAGGTATGATTTTTAAATCATACCTATTTCTATTAAATGATGTTAAAAAATTATACAAAGAAAAAGAGTTTATTTATTATTAAGACTTAAATTTAACAGGATTTAAAATAGTTTACTATAGAGAGCTTATATTTGATAATAATTATTCTTATGATAGAAATGGTAATAGAGTAGGTAAAAATGAACTAAATGGAAACTTTACAAGATATGCTTACAATGAAAATAAGCAATTATCCAAGGTTATAAAATTTCAAAGAGAATTTTTAGAAAATAAAGAAATTTATAGGGAAGAGCTATTGTATGATAAGGCTAATAACAGAACAAAAAGAATTGTAAATGGAGCAGAAGAGCTATATAGCTATGATAATAGAAATAGACTTACTAAATTTACAAAAGACAACAAAACAACAGACTTTAAATGGGATAATACCGGAAATCTTCTACAAGATGATAAGTCAACTACACATATAATGATTTTAACCAAACAACAAAGGTAGAAACATTTGATGGAAATATACAAATAAATAAGTATGACGCAGAAGGTTTACGCTATGAAATGGAAGAAAACGGACAATTTGTTCAATTTATTTTCAACACAGAAAGAGAAGTAATATCAGAGAAAGAAAATGAATGGACTATTTATATAAGAGGTTCAGAACTTTTAGCAAGTAGTAACGATTATGCTAAAACTTATTATCATTATGCAAATGATGAAATGGGAAGCATAACTCATATAGTAGATGACAAACAAATATTAAACCAATATGAGTATGATGCTTGGGGAAATGTTGTAAGCCAAGAAGAAACGATAAAGAACCGTTTTAAATTTAATGGACAACAATTAGACCATATAATACAGCAATATTACCTAAGAGCTAGGTTTTATAACTCTGTAATAGGAAGATTTACACAGAAAGATACATATAGGGGAGATGGATTAAATCTTTATAGCTATTGTACTAATAACCCTGTTTACTATGTTGATCCTAGTGGGAATGATTGTGAACCTTCAAAATATTTTTTAATGACTAGAAGAGAAGCTTTTAGAAAAGCTAAACAAGATGCAGGAATACCAAAATCTGCACAGTATGTTAAGCATAGATATGTGTATGATGGAACAAGTGAAAATAGAATAGTTTATGAGTATAATGTATCAGGTAAAAAATTATATATTATCGAACATTTGGAAGATAAAATGGGAAGGGGACTTCATTTTCATGGGGCTAACGACACTAAAGGAAGTCCGTTTAATAAGGGAAGATATAAACAATTTGATGGTCATTATCCTGAAAATATAGAAGGTTATAAGAAAAATAAAAAATGATTAATGGAGGTTTATTTTAAATATGAATGAAAAATATATTGCTGAGTATAAAGATAAATTAAATCAAAATGTGTTAAAAAATATTATCTTTAATCGTTTACCTATTTTAAAAGATTTTGGAATTAAATTCATAGAAAAAGATAAAAGTAGTTTATTATTAAATGAGATTTATAAAAAAATAGATTTTAATTCTCAAGATAATAAAAATGTATTATTAATAGAAAAAAATGAAAAAATAAATTTATATTACAACGAAGTTATGGAATTTAGAAACAAAATTTTTAAAATTCAGAATAATATAGAATGTGTACTTTTTATAGAATTTAAAGAATTTTATCCTGTAATTATTAATGGGAATATGGTACTTCAATATATAGATATATTTTTTGATATAACAGGATTTAAAGAAGGAAATGCAGATTTTATATTTGTTTCTAAAGACTTATCTTATGGTATATGCATAGAAAAATATGAATATTATAATAAGTTAGTAAAATGGGGAAATATGTCTAAAAATTAGACAATGATAAAGAAGATAAATAAATCGTACGTTATAGCAAGAGATAATTTATAATTATGACAAAGCAGGTAGACTTATAGAAGTTGTTGAAAAATGTGGCAGATAATACTACAAAATTTGCATATGATAAAGCAAGTAACCTTACTGAAATAATGGACAATCAAGGAAGAAAAACAACTATTGAATATGACTTATTAAATAGGGAAATACGCCGAATAGAAAAAGATGGAAGTATAACAAGAAAGTATTATAACTTAAATGGTTTAATATCAAAAGAAATAAAGGCAGAACAATATAATAAAGAAAAAGATGATGGATTAGGCTATCAATATAACTATAACCCTATGGGGCAACTAACAACAGTAATAGCACCAAATGGAAAAGTAGTAGAAACAAATACATATGATATAGAGGGAAGACTAATAAGCCAGCTAGATGGAGAAAATAGTGGTGTAACCTATGAATATGATTTAATAGGAAATAAAACACTGATAAAAACGAAAGGAGAAGGAAGACAAAGTTTTGAATATGACGGAAGGGGCAATATTGTAGGGATAAAAGACGGAGAAAACAATTAAACAAAATATATACTTGATAAATGGGGAAGAATAACAGGTATAGAAAAAGCAGACGGAAGTATTGAAAAGTATAGTTACGACTTTGCAGGAAATATAACAAATTCTACTGACGGTGAAAATCATAAAACAGAGTATATATATAATAGCTCTAGTCAATTAATAGAGATAATAGATCCTAGCGGCCAAAAAGAACAATATTTCTATGATTTAGAAAATAGATTAAAAGAAAAGATTGATAGAAATGGAGTTATAACTCAATATAACTACAATATGTATCAAAACTTACTTTATAGAAAAACAAAGGATAATAGTCTACAAGAAATATATACATATTCAAAAGACGGATATTTAGAAAGTTCCATAGCTAATGGAATGCAATATAATTACACGTATGATATAATGGGAAGAATAGCAAGTAAAAAAGTAAGTGGACGTACTTTAATATCATATGAGTATTATAAAAATGGTAATAAAATAAAAGAAACAGATGTAATAGGAAAAGTAAGTGAATTTACCTATAATGAACTTGACTTATTAAAAAATATAGTATATAATGGAAATAGTATAGCAGCATATGATTATTACAACAATAGTTTAATAAAAAATCTTAAAAATAGTAGCTTAGAACAACAATATAGTTATGATAAAGACTTAATAAAAGAAAACTAGAGAAACTTTTAAATCTAATTTTTTATATTAAAAATTTATTATAATGTTTAAAAATTTTTAGTGGCTTAATATTAAAATAAATAAGAAAGAAATAATATAACAAAAAAGAAGATAATAATTTAATATATAAAGAATTAAAAAATATTTTTATTAATTTAACATAAAAATTAAAATAATATAATTTAATGATAGAATTGTTTAAGTATATTTAGTACTTCTACTATTTTTATATTTTAATAAAATTGTTAAATTGAAATTTTAAATAGTTAATTTATATAAAATATATAAAGTTTGTTAGTTATTTTTATACAAAAAAGTTGTTTTCATTTCTTGGATATTAGAAGGATATTTTATTCTATTGTATATTGAAAACTAAATACTATATTTTAAATTTTAAGAAAATGGTATTTTGATTATCTAATTATAATAGAAGATAATGAAATGGGGAGCTTTAAATGTTTAGCTAAAATATATAAGTTTATATTTGAAGATATATGTAATTTTATAGGTAAAATAAGAAATATAAATATAAATTTTTTACAACAGACTAAAAATTATATTTTTTAGTCTTATTTTAGTATTATAATATTTTTATATCTAATATTATTAAATTGAAAATATTTAAAAGTTATACTTGACAAAACAGATAATATATTATATTATAATGTAAGTTAGCATAGAGTAACATATATTAATTATAGATAACTAATAATTATTTTGGAGGAATGTTATGAAATTTAAAAAGTTAAGTTTAGTTTTTACTATAATTTTAGGAATTACTGTTACAGGTTGTTCAAATAATTCTGAACAAACACAATATAGTAATATAAATAATGAAGCTATTAATAATAATACTGTAAATAATGAACAGTATCCTATTACTATAAAACATGCTTTTGGTGAAACGATAATAGAAAATAAACCAGAACGTATAGCAACAATATCTTGGGGAAATCAAGATGTACCATTAGCTCTTGGGGTATTACCAGTTGGTGTGTCAAAAGCTAATTATGGTGTTGCTGATGAGGTAGGATTATTACCTTGGACAAGTGAAAAATTTAAAGAGCTAGGCCAAGAAAATCCTAATATTTTTGATGATACAGATGGATTAGATTTTGAAGCAATTAGTGCTTCAAAACCGGATGTTATTTTAGCATCATATTCAGGGATAACAAAAGAAGATTATGATTTATTAAGTAAAATAGCACCAGTTGTAGCATATCCAAAGTTAGCTTGGCAAACTAAATGGAGAGAGCAAATAGTTTTAAATTCGACAGCTATGGGTATGGAAGAAGAAGGAAACCAATTAATTTTAGATTTAGAAAATATTATAGAAGAGGAAGTTATTAAGTATCCACAAATGGAAGGTAAAAATGCTGCATTTTTTTATTTTAACCCATCAGATTTAGGAAAATTTTATATATATTTACCAGATGACCCTAGAGCAGATTATCTTATAGATTTAGGATTTAGTCTTCCAGAAAGTGTTTCAAATCTTTCAAATCAATCTGACTCTTTTGCTTTAGAGTTGAGTTCTGAAAATGTTGAAATTCTAAGCGATATAGATGTTATAGTATGTTATGGAGATGAAAAATTGTTAAAATCTTTACAAGAAGATAAGTTAATGGGTACTATACCTGCTATAAAAAGAGGTTCTGTTGCACTTATAGAAGATGGAACACCACTTGCAGCTTCTGCTACACCATCAGCTTTATCTATACCATATACTATTGAAGAATATGTTAAAATACTTAGTGAGGCAGTTGATAAAATATAATGAAATATTTAAAAAATATAGGTATAGTTTTTATAATAATAATAACATTAGTATTATGTATATTTAGCTCATTAATTTTTGGAGCTCGTCATATTGATTTTAAAAGTGTTATACATATAATAGGAAATTTAAATATAGATAGTTTTGAAGCAATAGTTGTAAAAGAAAGAATACCTAGAACAATTTTTAGTCTTTTAGCAGGAGCTTCATTAGGAATATCAGGAACACTTATGCAATCAATAACAAGAAATCCTATTGCAGATCCAAGTATTTTAAGTATAAATACAGGAGCTTCTCTATTTGTTGTTTTAGGTATTGCATTTTTAGGTATTACTACTTATAAAGAATATATAATATTAGCTCTGTTAGGTGCATTAATTACATCTATAGCAGTTTATTTTATATCATCTATTGGTAGTGGTGGAATATCTCCTATGAAACTTGCACTATCTGGTGTAATAATGAGTGCTATTTTATCTTCTTTAATAAATATGATTATGTTACCAAGAAGTGAAGTAATGAGTAATTTTAGATTTTGGCAAGTAGGAAGTGTTAGTGGTGTAACTTGGCAATCTATAATAACAATGTTGCCATTTATTATTATGGGTATAATATTGAGTTTTATTGTAGCACCATCTCTAAATGCACTAGCTTTAGGAGATGAAGTTGCAATAGGTTTAGGTGTTAAAGTAGGTTTAACTAGAATTATTAGTTCTATTTCATCAATTTTATTATGCGGTACAGTAACAGCTTTAGCAGGCCCTATTGGATTTATTGGTTTAATGGCACCACATATTATTAGAATGTTATTTGGTAATAATGTTAGATTTATAATACCTATGTCAGCTTTTATAGGTGGTATTTTATTAACTTTTTCAGATGTTATAGGAAGAATTATAGGTTCTCCTAGTGAGCTTGAAGTTGGTATAGTTACAGCTTTTATAGGTGCTCCTATATTTATTATTATTTCAATGAAAGCGAAGGTGCGTTCATTATGAAAAAAGAAATTAATATTGAAGAGGGCTATTTAAAAAGAAGAAAAAAAGCAATATTTACAACTATAATTTTATTAATAATAACAACAACTTTATGTTTTAGTATGTTAATGTTAGGTAAAGAGAAATATTCTATAGAAACAGTAATAAGAGTTTTAGTTGGTCAAAAAATAGATGGTGCTAATTTTGCTATATCTATAATAAGACTTCCGAGAATGTTAGCAGGACTTTTAGTTGGAATATCACTTGCTATTGCTGGAAATACATTTCAAACTATATTAAGAAATCCTTTAGCTAGTCCAGATGTTATAGGTATTAGTACAAGCTCAAGTGCAGCAGCAGTATTTTGTATTTTAGTATTAAACTATTCAAGCTTTATTACATCAATAATATCTACAATATTTGGAATATTTGTAGCTATGTTAATTTATACTCTTTCAAAAGGAAATGTATTTTCTAATAATAGACTTATACTAATAGGTATTGGTGTTCAAACTATGTTAAATGCATTTATTTCTTATATTATGGTTAATGCAAATGAATATGATGTATCAGAAGCATTAAGATGGCTTAGTGGCAGTTTAAATGGTATTCAAATGAAGAATATAGCCAGTTTATTTATTATAACTATTATTTTTACTTGCATAATATTATTTTTAGAAAAACACCTAAAAATTATAGAACTAGGTGAAGATTTATCTATCACTCTAGGAATAAATACTAATTTAGTAAGAATAATACTTATAATAAGTGCTGTTTTTCTAGTTGCTTTTTCTACATCAGTTACAGGTCCGATATCTTTTATAGCATTTTTAGCAGGGCCAATATCTAAAAAATTAGTAGGTACAGGTTGTAAAAATATATTCATATCAGGATTAATAGGAGCAATTTTAGTTTTATTATCAGATTTAATAGGGCAATTTGCTTTAAATACGAGATACCCAGTTGGTGTTATAACAGGGGTTTTAGGTGCACCATATCTTTTAATATTATTAATTAAATTAAATAAAAAAGGTGGTATATAATATGTTTAATAAACAAATATTAAAAGGTGATAATATAGTTTTAAGCTATGAAAATAGTGAAATAATTCATAATGTAGATATAACTATACCACCTAATAAAATAAGTGTAATAATAGGTTCTAATGGTTGTGGAAAATCTACATTGTTAAAAAGTTTTGCAAGATTGTTAAAACCTAAATCAGGTAATATAACTATAAATGATAAACAACTTAAAAACTTTCATTCTAAAGAGTTAGCTCAAGTTTTAGGTTTATTACCACAATCTCCAATAGTTCCAGAAGGAATAAGTGTATTTGATTTAGTATCTAGAGGAAGATTTCCTTATCAGAGTTTTTTAAAGGGAAATTCTATTGAAGATAGAAAGGCTGTTGAAGAGGCTCTTAAAATTATGGATATTGAAGAATTAGCAAATAGAAATGTAGATGAGCTGTCAGGAGGGCAACGTCAAAGGGTATGGATAGCTATGGCATTAGCACAACAAACAGATATATTATTATTAGATGAACCAACAACTTATTTAGATATATCATATCAAATTGAAATTTTAGATTTATTGACAGATATAAATAGAAAGCATAAAACAACAATAGTTATGGTGTTACATGATATAAATTTATCTGCAAGATATGCAGATTATATTTTTGCATTAAATAAAGGAAATCTTATATGTGAAGGAAAGCCACAAGATGTTATATCTGAAGTTTTAATAAAGCAAATATTTGATTTAGACTGTGTAGTTATTAAAGATCCTATTTCAAATACTCCTATGATTGTACCAAAAGGTAGACACCATATAAAATATTAAATTATAATATTTAATTTTATGATAGAAATATTTAAAACATATTTTATATTTCTATCATTTTTTATATTTTAATAAAATTATTAAATTGAAATTTTAAAAAGTTAGTTTGTATAAAATATATAATAAAAAATAATAAGATACAAAAATAAAAAAGTTTTAATAATATAGATAATAAATTTAAAACCTATAATTAAAATAGAGCATATTTTTAAAACATTAGATAATTTTGATTATAACATTTATTTTATGATAATTTTGGTTAAATATGCTCTACTTTTTTATTTTAAAACATATATTTGTTTAAATATTTACTAAATTTTAGGCTTTTATTTTTTCTATTATATTTTCGCAATAAGTAGAGAGCTCTTTTGACAAAGTTTTATTTTTTATATTTATAAGAAGCTCTTTAGCTAGGTTACAGTTTTCTAAATATAATAAACATTCTGCTTTTAAGCAATTAATTTCATCTAGGCTAACGCTATTTTCTGTTGTTTTATTTTCTGTATTTAATATTTTATCACAATATATAATAGCTTTATTATAATCTTTTGTATATATACATAAATATATAATATTTTTTATAATATTTATATCATATGTTATATGATTTATAACTTTTTCAAAATATTTAAGGGAGCTATCAAAACTATTTAAAAATTGTAAACACATAGCTTTTGAATAATATACGTCTATTATTTCATCTTTAGATAATTTATCTTTAAATAATAATGCAGTATTAAAATATTTTAATGCCTCTAGAAAATTGTTTTCGTTGTATAAATATATGCTACCTCTTTTATACAATAAATAAGGATTATTTGGGGCATTTTCTATTGTTTTTTTTATTTCATCAGAAATAATAACGTTTATAAAATTTTTATTATATGTATTTATAAAATTTGTTATTTCATTGTATAAACTATCATTTTTATCTCCTATATAAAAATTATTATCTTCTTTAAAATTAACATTGATATTAAACGTTCTATTTTCTATAGGTAACAAATAACAATCTTTAGATTTTGCTTTAACATTAAAATATAAGTCTCTACCTACAGAAGGATAACTTAATTTTCTTTGTAAAAAATTATATACGTCAGCATTTTTATACCAACCTAAAATGTAATGTTTAAAATCTTTTTCATAAACCCAAATAACTAAACAATTAGTTAAAAATTTTGAATTATCATTTTTAAATTTTATAGCAGATAAATTTACTTTACAAGATTTTAAAGATGCATAGCCATAGCAATAGTTGTTATAATCTTGAAAATTATATAATTCAGGGTTATTTGATTTTTTTTCTTGATAAAATTTATCATAAATATTTGAAGGGGTATAAACATCAAAAAAATTTGTTTTAAAAATAATAAAATTCATAATAAAACCTCTTAAACTTTTGTATAATTAAATTTATTTAGTATAAAATAATAATTATATTATAACAAAAAAATAGGTAAAATTAAATATAAATTGTTAACAAATTAAAAACATTTTATTAAAAGTTATTAAATACTATATACTTTTTTTTGATTTAGTATTATAATATTATTTGGCAATATTATTTAATTAAAAGGAGATAAATATGGACACAATAATAGTCGTTATGCAAAAAAGCAAAAAAACTGGCTTATTTGAAAAAGAGCTACAAACATTAAATATTTCAAAATATGAACAATATATTTTAAATATTTATGCTTTAGAAGAAGATAATAACGAAATTTTTTTAAATATAAAATTGACAACGCCTAAAGATGTTTTAGACTGGGAATATAATGCTATTTATGATCACTATGATATAGGTATATTTGAAAAATTAGGATATACTATAAAAGAATGTGAAGAAGAATATAACCCAACTTGGGAAATAAGCTTAAATTATACAGATAATGAAATACAGCTATTAAATAATGTAAATAATATTTTACAACTTCATTTTGATGAATTAGAAGAAGTGTATAACATAATAAAAGATAAAGAAGGAGAGTATAAAAATGAAGAATAAAAAAACTATTATTATATTTTCAAGTATAATTTTATTAATAATTGTTATAAGTGCTTTATTTTTTATAAATAAACCTACAAAAGCAGATGTTAATTTACCTCAACAAACATTAAAAGATTTAAAAGAATTTAATCAAAAATTAGATGAATATTATATAACAACTTGGGATAATAATCAATTTTTATCTTCTTATAGTTATTTAGTTAAAAAAGATGGAACAGAAGTTACTATAGATGATTTACAAGAAAGCTTAGGTTACCAAGTTCCAGAGCAATTAAAAGATGTTAGCATACATTTTGTTGCCCCTAAATCTTTAAAGCCTTATTTAGGTGATAAAATATTAGATGATGATCCAGATATACTTACAGTTTATAGTGCTTTACCTGTAGAAGGGGGTATGTTTATATCTTCTAAATTTGATGAAGGTGGAGTTTTATCTAATGAAGATTATAAAAAATTTGTAACAGAACATTCTTGGGCACATGGAGAAATTAAAACACCTTCTAAAGATGATAAAGACTATAAAGAAATATTAAATGCAATAGAGAAAAAAGATATCCAATTAAAAGGTGGTAATGTTAAATATATTGCTTGTGATGATAAATATGCTATAATAGTAATATCTAGTAGTGAAGATCCTTCATATATTAAACAATATGCTTTACAAAAAAATGAAGATGGCTCTTATAATGTAATAAAAGAAGATTTACAAGAGGTAAACTCTAAAATTTTTGTAAACTATGCTTATACAGATTTTGAATTAGGCTTATTACCACCATATGAAATAAATGCATATAGCAACATATCTTCAGATCAACAATATGTGGTAGAATCTTTAAAAGAAAGTGGCGATATAAATAAAGATGAACAGCTCACTTATTCTTGCGGTGCTGGCAATTTTATTTATTTAGAGTTTAAATCTAATTTAAAAGTTTTATTATATAAAAATGAAAATGGCTCTTTAGATTTTTATCAAGTAGATAATTTTAAAACAGCTTTAGCTCAGATGTTAAAATTAGAGCCTAATCCACCAGTTTTTATATTAAATTTTGAATAATAAAAGTTAAGGGAGAAAAAGATGGTAATAGATAAATTTCATATTAGTTTATTTAATACTTTAGATGAACTTATTTATATATATGATATTAATAGTTTAGATGTTTTATTTTTAAATAATAAAGCTAAATCTATTTTAAAAATAAGTAATAATATTCCATTAAAAGATGATATAATAAGTAATCCTTTTTTTGCAAAAGGTGTTACTTTAAAAGATAAAATTAGCCAAGAGCCTAAATTTATAAGCTATGAAGGTTGTAATTATAGCATAAACAAAATAGAATGTTATTATAATGATAAAAAGGTTGTTTTATGCGTTTGTAATGAGCTTAAAAAATTTGAAATTTCTAAAGATAAAAAATTTTTAGAGCTTAAAGATATATTAATAAATAGTGTATCTATATTAGGAAAAGATGAAGATTTATCTAAAGTTATGTATGAAATGTTAGAAATAATAGGTTTATATTATAACGCTGATAAATGTTATATTTACGAAAAGCTTACTAGTAATGAAAAAAGTGTATATTGCTACAATTGGTGTAGGATAAATTGTGAAGACGATATATGTGATGAAATATCTAGTGATTTTGAAATATTAAAATGGTCTGAAATATTAAAAAAAGAAGAAATATTATTTATAGATAATATTTCTTCTTTGGAAAATATGTGGCCAGAAAAATATCTGGAGATTAAAGAAAAAAATGTACATAATATAGTTATTGCAACAATGAATTTTTTAGAAAAACCAGTAGGTTTTATATGCATAGAAAATATAGAAGAACATATGCAAGATATATCTCTTTTAAAATCTTTAATATATTTTATATTAAATGAATTTAAAAGAAGACAAATATCTAAAAAATTAACTTTTATGAGCTTTAATGATGCAGCAACAGGACTTAATAATAAAAACAAATATATAAACTATATAGATAATATAAAATATAATAAAATAAAATCTATAGGCATTGCATTTATAGATATTAATGGGTTAAAAAAAATAAATGATACTCAAGGTCACGAATTTGGAGATAGAGCTATAAAAGAGGTTAGCGAATCTTTAAAAAGATATTTTAGAAAACAAGATATTTATAGAGTTGGTGGAGATGAATTTGTTATAATATCTGAAAATATATTAAAAGAAACATTTTCTCAAAAAGTTAATTCTATAAATAGGTATTTTTTAGAGCTAATGGAATATAGCATATCTATAGGATATTTATGGGAAGATAAAGGTATAGATATTAGCCACCTAACTAATAAAGCAGATGAATATATGTATCAAGCTAAAAGAGCTTATTATGAATATGTAAAAAATAATGATATGGAAATATATTCTGCTATGGCTACTGAATGTGAATATGAAAAAGATAAAATAAAAATTACATTAGGTCATGATACAGCTTTAGATTTTAGTGCCAATAAATTTTCTTTTCAATCTAAACAGGATATATTTAAGTTTAAAATAAATCAAATTTTAAATAACAACCCTGAAAAATCTTTTGTTATGGTAATGTTAGATATTAATGGTTTTAAAGTTATTAACGAGATGTATGGCTTTGATGAAGGTAACAGAATACTTTTAAAAATAAACCATATTATAAATAAAATTATATTTGGTAAAGGTATTTGCTGTCATTCTTATTCAGATGTATATTATTTTTATTGTGAAGCAAAAGATGATGAAGATATTTTACGAATATTATATAATATAAATAATGAAATAAGCTCAAGTATACCTAATATAAAAATAGTTTTATCTTACGGTATATATAGAATATATGATAAAGCTATATGTATAGATGAAATTATAGAAAGAGTTAGCTATGCCCATAAAATTTCTAAAAAAGATACAATAAAAAATATAACTTTTTATGACGAAACATTAAAAATTAATATGTTAAATGAGAAAGAAATAGAAAATGATATGGACGAAGCTCTTATTAATGAGCAATTTAAGTTATATTTACAACCTAAGTATGATGTAAAAACTAATCAAATAAATGGTGCAGAGGCTTTAGTTAGATGGGAACACCCAATAAAAGGGTTAATGTTCCCTGGTAAATTTATACCTGTTTTTGAAAAAAATGGATTCATTATTAAATTAGATATGTATATTTTAGAGGAAGTTTGTAAATTTATTAAATATAATGAGAAAAAAGGTAGAAGAAATATACCAATATCTGTTAATATATCTAAATTAAATTTTAAAAGAAAAGATTTAAAAGAGTATATAATGGAAATTATAAACAAATATAAAGTTAACCCTAGTCTTATAGAACTTGAAATAACAGAAAGTTTAATAGCAGAAGAACCAGAAGAAATTATTAAAGTTATTGAAGATTTTAAAAAAGAAAATATTGGCATATCTATGGATGACTTTGGAACAGGATATTCATCATTAAGTATGTTACAAAGCTTACCTGTTGATGTATTAAAAATAGATTGTGGATTTTTTAAAGATTTTGAAAAATCTAAAAAAGGTGCAGCTATTATAAAATCTATCGTTATGTTAGCTAAAGAGATAGACTTAATGGTAGTAGCAGAAGGGGTAGAAAGAAAATCTGAGGTAGATTATTTAAAAGAGATAGAATGTAACAGCATACAAGGATATTACTTTTGTAAGCCTATACCTTTAGCAGAGTTTGAAGAAAGAGCTTTTTCAAATAATTAATAATGTATAAATTACTTAAGATAAAATTTATAAGTATTATAAAATATTTATAAATTTATATAAAAATGGTAAATAAAGGAGGTGATATTTATGGATATAGTAAATACTGTAGCTACAATGTCTACAATAACTAGTATGAGTAATGCGAAGCAAGATATATCTATATCACTATTAAAAGATATTATGAACCAAAGCGAAGAAAATATAATGAAGCTTATGTCTATGCCAACTCTTACTCCACCACCATCAGGAACAACTGTTGATTATACTGTTTAGTCAATTTTTTGAATACTTTGTATTCAAAAACAGATGTTCCTAAATATTTTATTCATAAAAATTAAAACAAAAAACCGTTTATAATTTTTCATCTAAAATATTAAGTTACATCTTAATTGCATAAATAAAAAAGCCTCTTAATTAATATTAAGAGGCTTTTCTCATATAACAATATTATAATAGACCACCATCTAATGTTATAACTTGTCCTGTTAAATAAGAGCAGTTTTCAGAAGCTAAAAAATATACTAAGTTTGCTACTTCTTCAGGCTTTCCAAAACGCATATAAGGTATTTCATCTATAAAAGATTGTTTTTCTTCTTTTGATAAAAAGTTATTCATCTCTGTTTCTATAGCACCACAAGATATAGCGTTAACTGTTATGTTACTAGGAGCTAGTTCTTTACCTAATGCTTTTGTAAAAGAATTTATAGCACCTTTTGTTGCAGAATATATAACCTCGCAAGATGCACCAACGTTTCCCCAAATAGAAGAAATATTTATTATTTTACCATATTTATTATTTATCATATTTTGACAAGCTATATGTGAACAATTAAAGACACCTTCTATATTAGTTTTTATAAGCTTTTGCCATATATCTGGAGTTATTAAGTTAAATAAACCTATGTGAGATATGCCTGCGTTATTTATCAATATATCTACATTGCCAAAGGTTTTTTCTATTGTTTTAAATATATTTAATGCTATATTATAATTTGAAATATCTCCTTGCAAAGCTAATATATTTGGATTTATTTTTTTTAATTCATTATAAGTTTTTTCTAGTTCATCTTTTCTATTAATACAGTTTATAACTACTTTAAAATTATTTTTAGCAAAAATTTTGGCTATTTCCTTACCTATACCTCTTGATGAGCCTGTAACAAAAACAACCTTCATATTTATGCCCTTAACCTTGCTATTTCTTCTTTATATAAATTTGTTTTAGCATCTAACCAAGGTGTTTCTAAAATAAATATTTTATCTTTTAAATATTTTGAATGAACAATATTATAAATAGCTTCAAAGCCTATATAGTCTTTCCCTTTTGGGTTTGACTCGTCAGCACCTAAATTTGCATGTCTATCTTTTTTAGCTCCACATTTGTTTAAAGAACCGTTTATATGAATTACTTTAATTTTATCTAGTCCTATTACATTATCAAAGTGTTTCATAATGTTATCAAAATCGTTTATTATATCATAGCCGCTATCGTGTAAATGGCAAGTATCTAAACATATACCTATTTTGTCTTTTTTATCTACTTTATCTATTATAGCCTTTAGCTCTTCAAAATTTCTACCTATTTCAGAGCCTTTACCTGCCATTGTTTCTAAACATATAAAAGGCTTTGTATCTTCTGTTAAAACTTGATTAAGCCCATTAGCTATACGCTCAATGCCATATTCTGCTGTCATATCTGTAAATGATCCTGGATGTAGCACAATATAGTTAGAGCCTATAGCTGTTGTTCTTTCAATTTCTTTTTTTAAAAAATCTACAGCTAAGCTATAAGTATCTTCTTTATAAGATGCTAAATTTATAATATAGGGAGCGTGAACAACAATATCACTTATATTATTTTGAGCCATAAATTGTTTGCCTTCTTCTATTTTTAATTTTTCTATAGGAGATCTTTTAGTATTTTGTGGAGCTCCTGTATATATCATAAATGTATTAGCACCGTAGCTATATGCCTCTTTAGCAGCATTTATAAGACCGCCAGACATAGAAACGTGTGAACCGATTTTCATAAAATCTTCCTTTCCTTATATATTAATATATTTATTATATAAAAATTTAATTATATTGTAAACACAATAAAAATAGTATAGAATTAATTTTCTATACTATTTTTTATATTATTTTTTAAGATTAATCTTTTTTACCTAAAATGTAACCAAGAAATAGACCTTTAATAAAAACTAAACCAATTAAAACAGCACTTAAAATCATTAATTTAGATTTTTGATCATTTGTGATAAAAGTACCTTTTGGAGAAGTTAACTCTAATTGTTTTTTAAAAGCTCTATAATGTTTTTTAGCCATATAATTACCTCCTAAAATAAATAAAATTTATTTACTAATAAAATTATAACACAAAAACAATATTTTAAAAAGGAAATTTTTATAAAAAATTAAAAAAATTAATGCAAAATATTAAAAAATAGGTTATAATGTATGATAGACAATATATTGTAAAGAATAATATAAAGGGAGATGATTTTTTGTATACAGAAATTAGACAACTTTTTAAAGAAACAAAAAAATATACTCAAGATGAAATAACAGTTTGTGGTTGGGTAAAAACTATTAGAAGTTCAAAAACTTTTGGCTTTATAGAGCTTAATGATGGTAGCTTTTTTAAAGGGGTTCAAGTAGTTTTTGATGATAGCCTAGAAAATTTTGAAAAAATAGAAAAATTAGGTGTTGGCTCAAGCCTTGTTGTAAAAGGTAACCTTATAGAAACTCCAGAAAATAAACAACCTTTTGAAATAAAGGCTATAAATATTCAAATAGAAGGAGAAGCACCTAGCGATTATCCTTTACAAAAGAAAAGACATACTTTTGAATATCTTAGAACAATAGCACATTTAAGGCCTAGAACCAACACTTTTTCTGCCGTATTTAGAGTGCGATCTTTAATAGCATATGCTATACACAAATTTTTTAATGAAAGAAACTTTGTTTATGTTCATACTCCTATTATAACAGGAAGCGACTGTGAGGGTGCTGGGGAGATGTTTAGAGTTACTAATTTTGATATGCTAAACATACCTACAACAGAAGATAAAAATGTAGATTATAGCAAAGACTTTTTTGGTAAAGAGGCTAACCTCACAGTAAGTGGCCAATTATCAGCAGAAGCTTATGCTATGGCTTTTAAAAATGTTTATACTTTTGGCCCAACATTTAGAGCAGAAAATTCTAACACAGCAAGACACGCAGCAGAATTTTGGATGGTAGAGCCAGAAATTGCTTTTGCAGATTTAAATGACGATATGGAGCTTGCAGAAGATTTACTTAAATATATTATAAATTATGTTTTAGAAAATGCACCAGAAGAAATAAAATTTTTTAACGATTTTGTAGATAAAGGCCTTATTGATAGATTGAAAAATATTGTGGAAAATCAATTTGGCAAAATTACTTATACAGAAGCTATAGAAATACTTGAAAAGGCAGATGTAAAATTTGAATACCCTGTAGAGTGGGGAATAGATTTACAAACAGAGCACGAAAGATATTTAACAGACAAAGTTTTTAAAAAGCCTGTTTTTGTTACAGATTATCCTAAGGATATTAAAGCCTTTTATATGAGATTAAATGATGATAATAAAACTGTTTCTGCTATGGATTTATTAGTTCCTGGTGTAGGTGAGCTTATAGGTGGTAGCCAAAGAGAAGAGCGTATAGATGTTCTTGTAGAGAGAATGAGAGAGCTAGGCCTTAATGAAGAAGACTATTGGTGGTATTTAGAGCTTAGAAAATTTGGTGGGGCGAAACATTCTGGTTTTGGCCTTGGCTTTGAAAGATGCGTTATGTATTTAACAGGTATGGCTAATATTAGAGATGTTATTCCTTTCCCTAGAACTGCTAAAAATGCAGAGTTTTAAATAAATTTTTATTATTAAAGTATAAATAAAAGATATCAACATATATTATAGTTTTTTATATTTTAATAATATTTTATATCCCCTTATTTATAACTATATAATAAGGGGAATATTTAATTATTAAGGCAAAATTAAAAGTATTAATAAAATAAGGAGATAACATTATGAAAAAACCTTATGAAACAATAGAAAGTGAAACAGTATTTAAAGGAAAAATAATAGACGTTAAAGTAGATACTATAACTTTACCTGACGGTAACATAGCTAAAAGAGAAGTTGTAATTAGAGGTGATGCAACGGCAGTGGTGGCTATAGATGAGGATGGCAACGTTATATTAGTAGAACAATATAGACACCCTGTAGGTGATTTAGTTTTAGAAATACCTGCGGGTATGTTAGAAGAGGGTGAAGATCCTAAAAAATGTGCTATTAGAGAGCTGGAAGAAGAAACATCTTTTATAGCTACAGATTTAACATATATTACAACTATGTATCCAACTGTTGGATTTTGTACAGAAAAATTACACATATACTTAGCTAAAAATTTAAAACAAGGCAATTTTAATTTTGATGATGATGAGTTTATACAAGTTAAAAAAGTTCCTTTGGAAGAGGCTATTAATATGATATATACAGGAAAAATAATAGATTCTAAAACTATAACAGGACTTTTAGCCTGTAAAAAATTTTTATAATTAAGGAGTTAAAATATGAGCTTGTTTTTAGGTCCAATTCATTATTGGTTATATAATAAAATAGATTTACAAAATAAAATAGTAGATAATATTATTGAAAAATTAAATATAAAAGATATAAATAATTATTTAGATAATAATTTTGGATATTTAGAAAATAAACCTTTAGAGGATATGATAAATACAGAAAATATACATGGTTGGCTACAAGAAAAGGTTAATGTAGTAGAAAATAGATTAGCATATGTAGTAAAATATGCTTTACAGCAAAATAATGATAATTTACAAATAATTAAAGGTATATTTTATAATTTTGGGAAAAATATTAATGTAAATGGCGATAAAAATGATGCAACAATTATTTTTAAAAATATTGATTAAAAATAGCTACGCAAACTCGTGACTTTAGTCGTGAGTTAGTAGCTAA
>CAMMIW010000026.1 GCA_946497035.1 uncultured Eubacteriaceae bacterium
GGGCTCGAACCTGTGACCCCCTGCTTGTAAGGCAGGTGCTCTCCCAGCTGAGCTATGCTCCCATAGTAGCGGAAGAGGGATTTGAACCCCCGACACCACGGGTATGAACCGTGTGCTCTAGCCAACTGAGCTATTCCGCCATATATTAAATAAATGGGAACAACAGGGCTCGAACCTGTGACCCCCTGCTTGTAAGGCAGGTGCTCTCCCAGCTGAGCTACGCTCCCACAGTATCGTTAATGGGAACAACAGGGCTCGAACCTGTGACCCCTTGCTTGTAAGGCAAGTGCTCTCCCAGCTGAGCTATGCTCCCACATCTAACGACAAAATATATTATAGCAATAAGTTACAAATATGTCAAGTCCTTTATACAAAAAATATTAATTTTTTTTCATTAATTTTAAATATTATCTTTCAATTTAAACCTTAACAATTAAAAAAATATAAATAAAAGGTTATAGATAAATCTACAACCTTTATTATTGTTAATCTACTTGTTTATTTTTTTTATTTTTAATCATTCTAATTATTTTAGATAAATTTTCAAGTAACATATAAATTATTAAAAATATTACAATGTAAAAAATAAAATCAACCGATATATTTTCCTTTTTTATAATACCTAGCTTATTTAAACCAAATTGTATCCAATAAGTTAAAATAGCCGTAACTATCGTTATAATAAAATTTCTAATTTTAGCCATATTTTTATCTTTCCTTTGTTTTAATTTAACCTAAAAAAATTGTTAGCTATATTTATATCTTTTGCTATTTGCCCTTTAAGCTCATCTATACCTTTAAATTTTTTAACACTTCTTATCCAATCATAAAAATAAACTTCTATATCTTTATTGTATAAATTTTGATTAAAATCAAATATATATGTTTCTATCGTTCTATGTGTATTATTAACAGTAGGATTTGTACCTATGTTAGTTATACTATCATAAATATTATTATTATATTTAGTTTTTGTTATATAAACCCCATCTGGCGGTAACAGCTTATTTTTTGAAGGTATAATATTAGCAGTAGGAAAACCTATCGTTCTACCTAGCTTATTACCTTCTACAACCTTACCTAAAATATAATAAGGCTTATTAAGTAACAAATTAGCTTTTTTTATGTTTCTATTATTTAAACATTCTCTAATAATAGAGCTACTAACTCTTTCTCCATCTATAACAATATTATATATTTTTATAACTTCTATGCCCTTTTCTTTACATATATTTTTTAAAATTTCCACATTTCCTGTTCTGTTTTTACCAAAACAATAATCTTCCCCTACCACAAGAATTTTACAGTTTAGCTTTTCTATTAAAATATTTACAAAATCTTTTGGGCTAATATTAGCAAAATCTTTTGTGAAAGGATATTTTATAAAAAAATCTATATTTTCTTTCTCCATTTCTCTATTTTTTTCTTCTTCAGAAAAAATATATAAAAAAGGTATATTATTTTTTATAATCTCTAAAGGGTGTGGACTAAAAGTTATAACAACAGATTTTAAACCTTTTTCTAAAGCATATTTTTTGGTAGTAGTAATAAGTTTTTTATGTCCTATATGTATACCGTCAAAATTACCTATTGTAACAATAGTTTGTTGTTTATTATCTTCATCAAAAATATTAAAATTGTTTGTTATCTTCATTTTTCACCTCTATAACAACATAGTTAAAGGCTTTATACAGTCTTGTAAAACGATATATATACCAATAAGATTATTATCTTCATCATATATAACTATTTTTTCATCTTCTTTTAAATTTTCTTTATTTTTTATATAATTAAAGCTTATTTTGTTACCATTATATAAAAATTTATTAGCTTTATTTAAAACTATAAATTTTTTATAATCTAATAAAACTTTATCCATAGGCATTAAAATTTCATTTAATTTGTTATTTTTTATAATGTTGTCTATATCTTCTAATTTTATAGAATTATTTATATAAAAATTTCCTGTTCTAGTTCTTAAAAGGTAGCTCATATATGCTCCACAACCAAGCTTTTGGCCTATATCATTACATAAAGCCCTTATATAAGTACCTTTAGAACATAAAACGGTTATTTCAAAGTTTTTTTCATCTATAAAATTAGTTATTTCTATACTGTATATAGTTATTTTTCGTTGTTTTCTTTCTATTTCTTTACCTTCTCTAGCTAGTTGGTAAAGCTTTTTACCATTTATTTTTATAGCAGAATACATAGGAGGAGTTTGCATTATTTCTCCTTTAAAAGTTTCTACAACCTTTATTATATCATTTTGGCTACAATTAACTGGCTTTTCTTGTAAAATTTCTCCAGATGCATCTTGAGTTGTGGTAGTTTTACCTAGTGTAACAATAGCCTTATATTCTTTTATAGAAGATGCTATATATTCTGATAATTTTGTAGCTTTACCAATACATATAGGTAAAACTCCCATAGCATCTGGGTCTAATGTGCCTGTATGGCCTGTTTTTATTCTGCCTAGTTTTTTTCTAACAATATTTACCACATCGTGAGAGGTAAAGCCTTTATCTTTATATATATTTATAACACCAGATATATTTTCCATATTAATCATCTTTCTTTATAAATTATACATTATTTTGCATTTTTTATTTGTTGTAAAATAGCCTCTTTAGCTTGTTCTAATGTCATATCTTTAATAGTTGCACCTGCTGCCAAAATATGTCCACCACCGCCAAATTTACTAGCTATTTCATTTACATCAACCTTTTTAGACCTAAAACTAGCTTTTATGGTATTGTTATCTTTTTCATATAAAAGCACAGAAACATTTATATTTTGCGTATCTAATAAATATTGAACTATATTTCCTGTATCTTTAGATGTGCAACCTAAAGATATTATCTCTTGGTTAGATAAAGTAGATATTATTATATCATCTTCAATATATATATTATCTATACTTTTAGCTAAAAGCTTGCTATTTTGTAAAGTATGCATAGTTAATATATTAGAATGTACTTTAGGGCTATCCACACCTAATTGTATAAGCTCTCCTGCTATTTCATGTGTTCTTTTTGTTGTACAATTATGCTTAAAGCCACCTGTATCAAAAACTAGCCCTGTATAAATAGCCGTAGCTATATCTAAATCTAATTTATTAATGCTATTTATTATTTCAAAAACAATTTCAGATGTAGAAGATGCTTTAGTATTTACTATATTTAGCTTACCAAAGTTATTATTACTAATATGGTGATCAATATTTACCGTGTTTTTAGCTTTTTCAAAAATATCTTTAGCCTCACCTAGTCTTTCTATGTCACCACAATCTAAGGTTACAAATAAACTAACATTTTCTAAATTTTTATAGTCTTCTTTATATACAAAGTGATGGCCTTTTATATGCTCAAGACTAACAGAATAATCTTCTAATAAAATTATAGGTTTTTTACCTAGCTTTTCTAATGCCATAGCAAGAGCAAAGCAGGCGGACACAGCATCACCATCTGGTGAAGTATGCCCTGCTAAAATTATTTGCTCATTTTCATCTATTAGGTTTAAAAATGGTTTTATATTATCATAAATATTATTCACTTTTATTTACCTCATCTATTAATTTTGATATTCTTATACTATATTCAAGCGAATCATCTAGCTCAAATTTAAATTCTGGTGTATTTCTTAAATTTATTCTTGTTGCTACCTGCTTTCTAATAAATCCACTAGCATTTTTTAAACCTACCATAACATTATTTTTTTGCTCATCATCACCTAAAACGCTAACATAAACTTTACAATATTTTAAATCGTTTGTAGTTTCTACTTTTAAAACACTAGTGATAACACCTATACGAGGATCTTTAAGCTCTGAGCGAATTATCTCTGATAATTCTCTTTTTATTTCATCATTTATTCTTATCATTCTTGTATTATTTTTCATATAAAATCATTCCTTTAATGTGGTATTTGCTCCATTACAAATGCTTCTACTTGGTCGCCTTCTTTAATATCATTAAATTTATTAAACAGAAGGCCACATTCATAACCTGCATTAACTTCTTTAACATCATCTTTAAATCTTCTAAGAGCGGCAAGTTCACCTTCATAAACAACAATACCATCTCTTATTATTCTAACTTGAGAGTTTCTAAATATTTTACCATCTGTTACATAAGAACCACCAATCGTTCCAACACCAGATGCTTTAAATATTTGTCTTATTTCTGCGTGGCCTGTAACTTTTTCTTCATAAACAGGGTCTAACATACCTTTCATAGCTGCTGTTATATCCTCTATAGCATTATATATTACACGATATAATCTAACATCTACTTTTTGGTCTTCTGCAACAGATTTTGCTGTATTTTCTGGGCGAACATTAAATCCTATAATAATAGCATTAGATGCACTAGCAAGCATAACGTCAGATTCTGTAATAGCACCAACACCACCGTGTATAGTACGTATTCTTACCTCTTCGTTAGATAATTTTTCAAGACTTGAGCGTACTGCTTCAACAGAACCTTGAACATCTGCCTTAATAACTATGTTAAGCTCTTTCATATTACCAGACTGAATTTGTGTAAATAAGTCATCTAAAGAAACTTTTTGAGGTGTAGATTTTATCATATCTACTCTATCCTTAGCTATAACTGCCTCTGCAACTTGTCTTGCTTGTTTATCACTTTTAGCTACATAAAAGCTATCTCCTGCCGAAGGAACTTCGCTAAGACCTAATATTTCAACAGGTATAGATGGCCCCGCCGATTTCACCTTTTGACCTTTATCATTCATCATAGCTCTTATTTTACCATAAGAAGAGCCTGCAACAATAGGATCGCCTACTTTTAATGTTCCGCTTTGCACTAATATAGTAGCAACAGAACCTCTACCTTTATCAAGCTTAGCTTCTATAACTGTGCCTCGAGCTTTTTTCTTATGGTTAGCTTTAAGCTCTTTCATCTCGGCAACAAGAATAATCATCTCTAAAAGGTTATCAATACCTTGTTTACTAACTGCTGAAACAGGCACACAAATAGTATCTCCGCCCCAATCTTCTGCTAAAAGGCCATATTCTGTAAGCTCTTGTTTAACTCTATCTGGGTTAGCGCTTTCTTTATCAATTTTATTAATAGCTACTATTATTTCCACACCTGCTGCTTTTGCGTGATTTATAGCCTCTATAGTTTGAGGCATAACGCCATCATCTGCCGCAACAACAAGTATAGCAATATCTGTAACGCTAGCCCCACGCATACGCATTGCCGTAAAAGCCTCGTGGCCTGGAGTATCTAAAAATGTAATAGGCTTATCATCTATAGCTACCGTATAAGCACCTATATGTTGAGTGATACCTCCTGCCTCTTTTTCTGTTACTCGGCTTTTTCTAATAGCATCTAAAAGAGATGTTTTACCATGGTCAACGTGCCCCATAACAACAACAACAGGTGGTCTTTCTTCAAGATTTTTTTCATCTTCCTCTTCTTCTTTAAAGGCCTCTTCTAATATGTCTACCTCTGGTGCTTCTTCTGTTAAAACATCAAATTCTTCACATATAGAAGATGCAAGCTCAAAATCTATCTCTTGGTTAAGATTTGCCATAACACCTCTTTTCATAAGACGCATAACTAAATCTGAACTTGTTGTTTCTAATTTTTCTGCAAGCTCTTTAACAGTTATTTTTTTCTCTATTTGTATAATTTTTATATCTTCATATTCATTTTCTAAATTTTCATTTTCCATAGCTTGTTTTTCTTTTTTACCCTCTTTTTTATTTTGTTTAGATTTTTTTTCTTTTTTATTATTTGATATGCTAGCTGTTTCTACCTCTGCTTTTTCACAATATTCTTCTTCATAATATTCTAATATAAGATCGGCGTCCTTTTCTTCGATACTACTAGAATGACTTTTAACTTCTATACCAAATTCTGATAATTTTTCTATAAGCTCTTTATTTTCAATTTCTTTTTTTATTATTTCGCTTATTTTTTTTCTAAGCTCGTGCACTCTAATTTTTCCCAAATAAATCACCCCTATTTAATATCATTTTCTATATATTGCTTTATCTTATTATAAAAACCTTCGTCTAAAATAGCAAATACAGTTCTATTAACTTTACCTATACTATGGCTAAGTGTTTCTTTTTCACCATATATAATATATTCTACCTCATAATAAAAAGATTTATTTTCAAATTTCTTTTTTGTATTATCTGAGGCATCATTAGCTATTATAACATATAAGGCACTACCATCTTGTAAAGCCTTTTCAACTGCAAACTCACCAGATACTATTTTACCTGCCTTTTGGCATATAGACAACATAGACAATAACCTTTTATTCATTTAAAACCAACTCGTTTCTAAGTTTTTCATATATATCTTTTGGTATAGGCGACTTAAAAGAACGTTCTAATCCCTTAGATTTAAATGCCTTTTCAAAACACTCTATATTTTTACATATATAAGCTCCACGGCCAGACATTTTGCCTGTTAAATCTATATTATATTGGTTTTCATCTATTCTAACAACTCTTATAAGCTGTTTTTTTTCTTTCATCTCTTGACAACCAGTACATTTTCTAAGAGGAATTTTCTTTTTTATCATACATTCACTCCTATTCTTCTATATCATCAAAATCTATATCCATATTTTCATCTATATAACTTTCTTTATCATTAAAATCTATATCTTCTTCTAAATTATTATCTAAAAGATTATCTTCTTCTATATGTTGCTCTAAATCTTCGTTTTCTTTTAAATAAACTTCTTTGTTTTCAAAATCTATAAAATTTGTAGCTTTAGCTTGTTCTTCGTTTTTTATGTCTATTTTCCAACCTGTAAGCCTAGCAGCTAAACGTACGTTTTGCCCCTCTTTACCAATACCTAAAGAAAGCTGATCATTAGGCACTACAACCTTTGCTATTCTTTCTTCTTCATTTAATTCTATAGCAGTAACATTACAAGGCTTTAAAGCTTCTGATATATATTTTTTAGGGCTTTCGCTCCAATTTATAATGTCTATTTTTTCGCCTCTTATTTCGTTTACAATAACATTTATTCTAGAGCTATTGTTACCTATACAAGAGCCTATAGCATCTACATTAGGATTTTTAGAATAAACAGCCATTTTTGTTCTAGAGCCAGCTTCTCTAACTATACCTTTTATCTCTATAGTTCCATCATAAATCTCTGGCACCTCTAGCTCAAAAAGCCTTTTAACAAGATCTTGATGTGCTCTAGATGCTGTTATTTTTGTGCCTTTACCAAGCTTAACAACATTGCATATATATATTTTTAATCTATCGTGAACGTTATATTCTTCTGTTGCCACCTGTTCTTTAATAGGTATAACCGCATCTATAGGACCAAGAGAAACTATTACATTTTTATTTTCTATTTTTCTTATTATACCTGTATCAATCTCATTCTTTTTAACAATAAACTGATTGAAAATTTTTTCTCTTTCTGCTTCTCTAAATTTTTGAACAACAACCTGCTTAGCAGCTTGAGCCGATATACGCCCAAAATCACGAGGCACAATAGGTATATCTACAATATCTCCGTATTCATAATTAGGGTTTATCTCTTTAGCTTCTTCTAAAGATATTTCTAAAAATGCATCATAAACATCTTCTGTTACCTCTTTTTGTGCAAAAACCTTTACATCTCCTGTTTCTCTATCTATATCAACTTTAATGTTTTGTGATGTACCAAAGTTTTTTTTACAAGCAGATATTAAAGAATTTTCTATAGCTTGAAATATTTCTTCTCTATCAATCCCTTTTTGTTTTTCTATTAGCTGTAAAGCTTTCATAAGTTCACGGCTATTCATTATATTATCCTCCTTAAAATTATATTTATACTTAATAATCTAAAAGATTACTGCTAAACGACATATTGCAACGTCTTTTTTATCAAAGCTTATTTCTTCACCATCTTGTTTTATAACTATTTTTTCATCTATAAGGCCAATAAGCTCCCCTTGAAATTCTTTTATTTTATTTAAAGGTTTATAAAGCTTAATATCTACAATACGCCCTTTATATTTTACATATTCATTATCTTTTTTAAGAACTCTATCTATACCAGGAGAGCTAACCTCTAATATATATGCTTTATCTATAAAATCATCTTCTTCTAATTTTTGTTCTAAATATCTACTAACAATTTCACAATCATTTATGGAAAAACCACCTTCTTTATCAATATAAAGCCTTAAATAATAGTTAGCACCTTCTTTTACAAATTCTGTTTCTACCAGCTCATAATTATTTTTTTCAATAATAGGCATAACATATTCTTCTACTTTTTTAATAACATCTTTTGTTTGCATAAATAGGCTCCTTTCTTATAACTAATTTTACAAAATTTAACATAAAACTTAATTATCATACAAAATGAGAGTGGGTAAGACCCACTCTCTAAAGCTAAGTAATATCATAGATACCTATATTATATCATTAAATAATATTTATTGCAATACCAATTTTAATTATTTCATAGCCATTCCCATAAACATACCTAAAATATAAGGTATTAGCCATATAGCCCATACAACTATACTAAATTTATGAAAAAATCTTTTAGCATTATCATCTTTTTTAATAATAATAAAAGTAGCCCAAATAGCGTGAAAAGCCATTAATAATAAAGCTATTAAGCCTGTTATACCGTGAGCATTAAAAGCAAAGCCTCCTTCAGCTATTTTGCTCATAATAGTAGTACCTATTGTATCACAAACAAAACCTAACCAAAATAAAACTGTGTGAAATATAGTTAATTGGCCTTTTTTCTTTTCTCCAAAAACACCTATTGTATAAAAAATAAGAGCTGATGTAATAAAAATAATAGCCATAATAAGTAATTTAGGCATAAACAAAACCTCCATATAATCAATAATATAAAATGAACAATGTTCATTTTGTTTATATTAACACTTTTTTAACTTTATGTCAAGATATAAGACATATTAAATATATAAATTAATTAGATAACAGTCTTATCAATATGGATAAGTAGGTAAAATTAAATATATTTTAAATATTATCTTTTCACTTAAAAAAATAATTTAAAAATAACCAAAAAAGAGCTATCTATAAACAAATTGTTTATAAATAGCTTATTTTTATAACTTTACATAAAAATAGTGGGAAAATTTCATTCCTATAAATATTCCTTTTATATATCGTATAATACGTTACCTCTAACTATAGTAGTTAAAACTTCTCCAAAAACAGGCATTCCATCATAAGGAGAATATTTTGCCCTAGATAAAAATTTGCTAGAATCTATTTGCTTTTCTTGGTCTAAATCTACAATTATAATATCTGCATCATACCCTTCTTTTATATCACCTTTATTTTTAAAGCCTAATATTTTAGCAGGATTTTTACTCATTAAAACTGTTATATCTTCTATAGTAAATCCACTTTCTTTTACAAGTTTTGTATTTATAATATTAAATGTACTATCTAAACTAGATATGCCAAATTCTGCCCTTTCAAATTCTGTTAATTTTTTCTCATATAAAACTGGTGAATGTCCAGAAGCTATCATATCTATTGTACCATCTTTAAGGCCTTCTTTTATAGCTTCTATATCTTCGATTTCTCTAAGAGGTGGCATAACTTTTGCTAATGTATTATAATTATCTACCTCTCTATCTGTAAGGGTAAAATAATGAGGTGCTGTGCTACAAGTTATGTTTACTCCTTCTTTTTTAGCCTGTCTAACAAGATCTACTGCTCCCTTTGTTGTAACATAAGATATATGAACTTTAGCCCCTGTATATTTTGATAAAATAATATTTTTAGATATTTCTATTTCTTCCGCTTCTCTAGGTATGCCAACAAGGCCTAATTTTGTAGCCATACAACCATAATTTACTGTGCCATTTTTACATAAGTTAGGCTCTATTAAAGTTGTCATAACAGTTATATCAAACATTCTAGAATATAAAAATATATCTCTTAGTAAATTTGTATCTTCTATAGGTTTGCCCCCATCAGATATAGCTACAACCCCTGTTAAAATCATCTCCCCTATTTCAGATATTTTTTTACCTTCTCCACCTTTTGTCATATTACCAAGAGGATATAAATTTATATTTTTAAAGCCTTTACATTTAGAATGTATATATTCTACAACAGTTTTATCATCTACTATAGGTTTAGCTGCCGAAGATGTTATAATAGTTGTAAATCCTCCTTTAGAGCCTGCCTCTGTAAGTTTTTTTATATTGTCTTTATTTTCATATCCATTTTCAAATATTTTACAACCTATATCTATAAATCCTGGTAAAACATATTTATTTTTAGCATCTACTATTTTTACATCTTCTATATTTATATTTTTATCTATTTTTTTTATAATTCCATTTTCTATGTAAATATCTTTTATATCTTTTTCTAATATGCCATTAGATACAATTTTTGCATTTTTTATTAATAAATTCATTAAATTATACCCCCATTCCTAAAGATAATAAGTATAATAAAGCCATACGAACTGCCACACCATTTGTTATTTGATCATCCATTAAAAATCTTGTACTTTCTAATATAGATGTAGATATTTCTATACTTCTATGTGGCATACCTGGGTGCATAACGATAGCATCTTTTTTAGCATAAGAAAGGAGAGTTTCATCTAATTTAAAGAAATTTTTATATTCATTAAAAGATGCTAGCTTGCTACCGTAGCTATTTTCTTCTTGTAACCTAAGAGTCATTATAACATCTGCATCTTTTACCGCATCTTTAGGATTATAATATACTTTAACACCAAATTTATCAAGCTGTGGTGGTATCATAGTAGGTGGGCCAGATACACATACCTCTGCTCCTAGTTTTAAAAGCCCCCAAATGTTGCTCCTTGTTACCCTAGAGCTTTCCACATCACCTATAATAGCCACTTTAAGCCCTTTAAAGTTACCTTTTGCATTTTTTATAGTCATAAGATCTAGTAGAGCTTGACTAGGGTTTTCATTTATACCATCACCTGCGTTTATAACACTTGCATTTACATTTTCTGCTATAAATTTTGCACTACCGCTTATAGGGTGTCTACATATTATAAAATCTGCCCCCATTTGGTCTATAGTTCTACCCATTTCATGTAAGTTTTCATAATTATTTATATCGCCAGACACTACTATATCTACCAAATTTGCACTTAAATATTGGGCTGCTAGCTCATAAGAAAGCTTCGCTCTAACGCTTTTTTCATAAAATAAAACAATTACAGATTTTCCTTCTAAATAAGGAGATTTTTTATTTTTTTTTCCTATAACGTGTTTCATAGTTTCTGCCGTTTCTAATATGTGTAATATCTCATCTGCGCTTATATCCATAAGGCTTATAAAGTCTTTTCTTTTAAAAATCATAGAGGTTTTTCTCCTTTTCATTTATTGAAGTTTATTTAAAAGCTCTTTAAAATATTGGGGTAGCTCTGTTTCAAATTCCATATATTCATTAGTTATAGGGTGTATAAAACCTAAAACCTTAGCGTGTAAAACTTGGCCTAAAAGCTTAAAAGGTTGTTTTTCTTTACCATAAACTGTATCACCTAAAAGAGGGTTGCCTATATATGACATATGCACCCTTATTTGATGAGTTCTACCTGTTTCTAGTTTTAATTTAATAAAAGTATATTTTTTAAACCTTTTTAAAACTTCATAGTGAGTTACAGCTCTTTTACCATTTTTATCTGTTACCGCCATTTTTTTTCTGTCTATTGGGTGTCTTCCTATAGGAGCATCTATAGTGCCCGTATCATTTTTTAAATTGTTATATACAATAGCATAATAAACTCTCGTCATAGAATGATTTTCTAATTGACTAGCCAAACTTTGATGAGCCTTATCATTTTTAGCTACTATAAGTATACCTGATGTATCTTTATCTATACGATGAACTATACCAGGACGCATAACACCATTTATTCCAGATAAATTATCTTTGCAATGATACATTAAAGCATTAACTAATGTACCACTATAATGACCATTGGCAGGGTGAACAACCATATTTTGTGGCTTATTAATTAGTATAACATCATTATCTTCATAAACTATATTTAAATGTATATTTTCTGGTAAAATATTTATTTCTTTAGGTTCTTCTATATTTATTAAAATTGTGTCATTTTCTTTAAGCTTATAATTTTTATTTATAGGTTTATTATTTACTAATATTTCATTATCTTCTATTAGCTTTTGTATTCTACTTCTAGATATGTCTTCTAAGCTACTATTTAAAAAGCTATCTATCCTTTTATCTTCATCTTGTTTTAATATTTTAAAATTTAATTGTTGCAAAATTAATCTTCCTTTTCTTTTTTATCTTCTGTAAAAATTATAACTATTGCAATTAAAAATGTACCTAAGCAAACTAATATATCGGCAACATTAAAAACTGCAAATTCTTTGCCCCAAAATATAAAATGAAACATATCTACCACATAGCCTCTAAATATTCTATCTATCATATTGCCTATTGCACCTGCCGATATAAATATTAAAGATAACCTACCTAATTTTAAAAGCTTATTTTTAGGTAACTTATTATAATAATATATGCAAAATATAGTGGCAACAAAAGCAATAATAATAAATATCCATCTAGCACCTTCCAACATACCAAAAGCCGCACCTCTATTTTCAACATATGTTAAATAAAAAAAGTTTTCTATTATTTTTATAGAACCTATAGGCTTTAATTTTTCAAAACATATAAATTTTATAATTTGATCAAATATTATAAATATTATTGTATATAAAAATGGTAATATTTTTTTCATTTTAGCCCTCCAATGAATATTTTATAGCATCTTTTATAGTTTCTTCAGATATTTCATCTGTAGAAAAGGCTTTTCCTATATTTCTAAGCATAATTATTTTTATTTTTTTATTATCATTTTTTTTGTCATATAACATATTTTTATATATATTGTCTATGTTAAAATTTTGTTTATTATATATGTTAAAATAGCTTAATATATCTTTTGCTTGTTGTATATGTTCTTTTGTTATATAACCATATATATATGATATATACATACTAGCTATTATACCCATAGCCACACTTTCTCCATGTAGCATATTAAAGTTACTTTCTGTTTCTATAGAATGTCCAAAAGTATGGCCAAAATTTAAAATCTCTCTTATGCCTTTTTCTTTTTCATCTATACAAACTATATTAGCTTTTATTTTACAAGATTTATATATCATTTGTAGCAAAGTATCTTTGTCAAGATTTTTTATTTTTTCTTTTTTATAAAGTATAAAATCTAAATATTCTTTATCTAAAATATACCCATGTTTTATAACCTCTGCCATACCGTTTTCAAAATGTTCTTTAGGCAAAGTTTTTAAGGTGGTTATATTTATATAAACTAATGAAGGATTATAAAAGCTACCTATTATATTTTTTTTATTTAAAAAATCTACACCTGTTTTACCACCTATACTACTATCTACTTGTGCTAATAAACTAGTAGGTATTTGTATAAATTTTATACCTCTCATATATGTAGCTGCAACAAAGCCTGCTATATCACCTACAACCCCTCCACCAAGAGCTATAATAAGGCTTTTTCTATCTATATTATTGTTAAGCAAAAATTGGTATATATTGTAAATTTCATTTAGATTTTTGCTTTGCTCTCCAGATTTAATAATGTATGAATATACTTTTTCTTCTATAAAAATACTTTTTATAGTATCTAAATAATACTTACATACATTATCGTCTGTTATAATTACTAAGTTATTATAGTTTATATTGTCTTTTTTTAAAAATTTTTTAAAATTATAAAAGTCTTCTTCAATATATATATTATATTTTTTGTCTATATTTATATTATACATAAAATCTTCTCCTTACTTTTATTATTTTATCATAATCTTTAAAATTTTTCTATATTTTTTACATACTTTTTATATTTTATATACATTTTGTTAAAATATAAATATAGTGAAAAAAAAATAATTTACATATAAAAATATATATTAGTTGCACAATATATTTTTATAATTATGTGTAAATTTATAAATTTACACTAAAGCTATTGACAAATAAACTAGTCTTATTTATAATTTAATTATAAATAATCCTTGATAATCTAATTATAATATTTTAAAAAAGAGCATATGTTTTATAAATTTTTTAAGATTGGGAGTGAAAATTATGAAAAAGAAAGAGGTTATTAAATCATTAAAAGATTTATCTAAGTTTTTGTTAGTTAATGAAAGAATTAATAGCCAAAGATGTGTTGCGCAAAATATTGACACAACAAAAACTATAATAGAAAACAAAGAAAAACAAGATTAATAATTATAATTAACAAGGGTTTAGCTAAATATTAAATTTATGGAGGGTAAAAATGTTACAAATATTAACAGGTACGGCACTTTTATTAGTAGTGCTTGCATTATTTACATTATTTAGCTACAAAGCACCTTATGGTATGAAGGCTATGGGTGCTTTAGCTAATGCTGCTTGTGCTAGCTTTTTAGTAGAAGCATTTCATTTTTCTCTATTTGGCCAACAAATGGGGATAAAATTTTTAGAGCAAGTGGGCTCTGCTAATGGTTCTTTAGGTGGTGTTGCCGCTGCTATTTTAGTGCCTTTAGCTTTAGGAGTATCTCCTGTTTATTGTGTTTTAGTAGGCCTTACTGTTTCTGGTTTTGGTATATTACCAGGTTTTATAGCTGGTTATTTAATTTCTTTTGTTGTTAAATTTTTAGAAAAGAAAATACCTGCTGGCTTAGATTTAATTGTTATAATACTTATAGCTGCTCCTCTTTCAAGAGGTATAGCACAAATTGCTGCACCTATTGTAGATAATACATTAATACAAATAGGACAGGTTTTAGTTCAAGCTTCAGATACATCACCTATAATTATGGGTATGATACTTGGCGGTATAATAACAGTTGTAGCTACTGCTCCTCTTTCATCAATGGCGCTCACTTCAATAATTAATTTAACTGGTGTGCCAATGGCAGTAGGTGCTTTATCTGTTTTTGGTTCTTCTTTTATGAACTATGTGTTTTTCTCAAAAATGAAATTTGGCTCTAAAAAAGATACTATCTCTGTTGCTATTGAGCCTTTAACACAATCTGATATAATTTCGGCTAATCCTATACCTGTTTATGTTACTAACTTTATAGGTGGTGCTATGTCTGGTATAATAGTTGCTATAATGGGGCTTTCTATAGATACACCTGGCCTTGCAACTCCTATTGCAGGTTTTGCCGTTACTGTTGGTCAAAATGGGCCTAGAGCTTTAATAGCTGCGGCAGGTTGTATAGTTGTTAGCGTTTTAGCTGCTTTTATAGGATATTTTATATTTAAAAATAAACCAATTAAAACAGCTGATCAAATAAGAGGAAATTAAGGAGGAAAAAAAATGGCTTTTATTAGTATTTTTGATGTTACTGGCCCTAATATGGTTGGCCCTTCTAGCTCTCATACGGCAGGTGCGGCGGCTATAAGCCTAATAGCAAAAAAAATGTTTGATAAAGATATAAAAGATGTAAAATTTATATTATATGGTTCTTTTGCTAAAACTTATAAAGGGCACGGTACAGATAAAGCTCTTTTAGGTGGTAGCCTTGGCTTTTCATCAGATGATTTAAGAATAAGAGATTCTTTTGATATAGCTAAAGATCTTGGCGTTACATATTCTTTTGAAGAAAGCAACTTAGAGCTAGATCACCCAAATGTTGTTGATGTTTGTATGACAAGCAAATGTGATGAAAAAATGGTTGTTAGAGGTGTATCTGTTGGTGGTGGTAAAATTAAAATAGTTTCTATAGATAATATTGCTGTAGAATTTTTTGGCGAATATCCTACCCTAATTGTAGAACACCTAGATACAAAAGGTATGATAGCCTTTATATGTAACTGTCTTCAAGATACTAATACTAATATTGCCTTTATGAAAGTATATCGTGATGCTAAAGGTAAAAAAGCACATTCTATTATTGAATGCGATGAAAAAATAGATAAAAGTATAATAGAAACTTTAAAACAAAACGAAAATATTAATAACGTAATGTTAGTACAAATATAAGGAGGGATAACTGTGAATTTTAATTATGCTAGCGAGCTTTTACAATTATGTAAAGAAAATAATCTTCCTATATCAGAAGTTATGATTAGAAGAGAACTTGCTAATACAGATACTACTAGAGAAGAAATTATACAAAAAATGACTAAATCTTTAAATATAATGAAATCATCAGTTAAAATCCCTTTAGAAACTTCAATTAAAACTATGGGCGGTTTAATTGGTGGTGAAGAAAAAAAGATTTTTGATAGATTTAAAGAAGGTAAAAGTTTAACTGGTAGCCTTACTACTAAAGCTTTAGCTTATTCTTTAGGTGTTTTAGAAGTAAACACTAGTATGGGAACTATAGTTGCATCACCTACGGCAGGTGCTTCTGGTGTTATACCTGGCTTATTATTAGCTTTACAAGAAGAGTTTAATTTATCAGATGAATGTGTTTTAAACGGTTTGTTTAACGCTAGTGCTATTGGCTATTTATTAATGAGAAATGCCTCTGTTTCTGGTGCTGAGGCTGGTTGTCAGGCAGAGGTTGGCTCTGCTTCGGCTATGGCAGCAGCAGCTACTGTTGAAATGATGGGTGGCACACCTGAGCAATGTATGTATGCGGCTTCTACTGCTTTACAAAATCTTTTAGGTCTTGTTTGTGATCCTGTTGCAGGCCTTGTAGAAGTTCCTTGCCAATCTAGAAATGGCGTTGGAGCTACAAATGCTTTAATATGTGCCGAAATGGCATTATCAGGTATAACTAATATTATACCTTTAGATGAAATGATAGAATGTATGTATTCTGTTGGTAAAACAATGCCATCTGAACTTAGAGAAACTGCTCTAGGTGGTTGTGCAAAAACACCTTCAGGTTGTAAAAAATGCTCTATTTTTAAATAATTATAAAAATTTATATAAGACCATTTCATTGTATTTATCAATGAGATGGTTTTTATATATTAGTTATTTTTAAATTATTGTGGCTCTATTTTAAATTTAATTATGGAGGTTATTTTATGATTTATTTATTATTTTTTATTTTAATAGTTGTTATGCAAATAAAAATATGTAAAAATTATAAAAATACAAAATTAGGTTTAATTTTACCTATAGGTTCTTTTTTAATAGCAATATTATCTTTTATATCTTTATTATTATCTTTTATTTTAGGAATAATAGACTTTTTTACAAAGGTTAGTAAGCCTGTAAAATTTGATATTAATTTTTTATCTCCTATATTAATTCAAGCTTTAAATATATTAATTTTAATAATAATTATATTTATGCCTACAGTTATATTCTTATTAATATACAAACATTATAAAAAAAGTTAGGTTATATAACCTAACTTTTTTTCTCTATAGCTAAAACAACTATTCTATTTTCATCTTTATAATTATCACAAGTTGACAAAGCGATAATATCTCTTTTATTTTCTAATAAATTATTAGATTTTAAAATAGCCTTTTTATCTATTTCTTTTATATATTTTTTAAAATCTTCATCATCTTCTATATTAATTTTATCATAAAATTTTACATCTTGTGGCTTTGAAACATCTAAACTAATCACCGCATAAACTTCATAAAGTTTTTCTGTATCTTTAGTATAAAATTTTATATTTTTATGATTATTAAAAAAATCTTCATCTAAATAATTTAATAAAGGGTTAAACATAGTTCCATTATTCATATTATGCCCGTGTATAATATTTATGTTAGCTCCATTATTTATATTAGGTATTTTATCAACAAAAGGTGTGCCACTTATAGAATAATTTCCATTAAAGTCTTTATATAAATATTTATCGCTATTCATAACAGGATAATCTATAGTTGTTTTATCAATATAAATCCAACCGAGCATATCTTCATTTTGCTCTAACATATGGTTTATATTATCTATTTCTGTGTTATCATTTTTATCATTATCTATTGGTTTTTCTTTATTTTCTAAAGGCTCATTATGAACACTTGCCGATAAATTTTCAAAAGTCTCTTTGCTTTTATTTGTATTATAAAAATAAATAAATATTTTAAATACATTTATAAAAATAAAAATAATAAGAAAAACTATTATAATATTTACTATATTTTTTTTCATAAATCAACCTCTTTTATATCAAAATTGGCTTTTATTAACCCCTATAACATATTTTAGCTCTAATTATGAAACTCTTATTAAAATAGGTATATTTAAACTACAGCTATTATATTTTAAAGGCTGTAGACATTGTCTACAGCCTATGTAACTATTTTATATTACATTTTCTTTTTTTATAAAAACATAGTAACATTAAAGATAAAACTGATAATAAAATAAATTTAATATGTAATGTTATATTAAAATCATCACCTGTTTTAGGTACTCCATAATTTTTAACATTATTAGATAAAACTTTTCCATTTTTCTCTATAACATTTCCATTTTTATCATATTTTGTAGAATATATAATATAACCTTTAACGTCTCTAATGGTTTCTACTATATTACCTTGCTCATCTACAATTCTTTCTGTTATAGTATCTTTTTCTGTTTTCTTTGATCTTATAAAGTTACCATTTTCATCTATTACTGTTTCTACTATAGTTCCATTTTCTTCTACTACTGTTTCTGTTGTAATATTATTTTCTGTTTTCTTTGATCTTATAATATTACCTTTTTCATCTGTTACTGTTTCTACTATAGCTCCACTTTCTTCTACTACTGTCTCTGTTGTAATATTATTCTCTGTTTTCTTTGATCTTATAATATTACCTTTTTCATCTATTACTGTTTCTACTATAGTTCCATTTTCTTCTACTACTGTTTCTGTTGTAATATTATTTTCTGTTTTCTTTGATCTTATAATATTACCTTTTTCATCTGTTACTGTTTCTACTATAGCTCCACTTTCTTCTACTACTGTCTCTGTTGTAATATTATTC
>CAMMIW010000027.1 GCA_946497035.1 uncultured Eubacteriaceae bacterium
GATTTTGAGTATATCTCCATACAGGCATTGTGTAGCCTTCTGGTTTATCTTGCCACGGAATATTTTTTAAAGCTTTTCCAATTATTTTTGTCATTTTTAAATCTCCTTTTTAAAATTAAATTTTTCTTCTGTAATAGATTTATTTATATAATTAATATTATGGCTGTTATTTTCAAAAGTTATTTCACAAAGGTTATATTTATCTTGTAAATAGTCATTTGTTTCGCCATCATCATAATAATATAATGTATTAGCATTATCGCCATAAATTTTAAATGTTACCTCATTAGGCCTATTTTTAGTATTTTTATAATCTTGTTCATATATAGGTATAATAGAGCCTTCTTTTACAAATAATAAAATTTCATCAAGCTCACATTGTAAGTTGTAATATTTACCGCCTTCAAATTTTTCATTTGTAAAATAATTATACCAAGTACCTTTAGGTAAATATACTACTTTTCTTCTTTCTCCCTCATAAACAACAGGAGCAACTAACATACAGTTACCAAACATAAATTGCTCTTTTAGTTCTAAAACATTTATATCATCTTGAAACTCCATAACCATAGGCCTAAAAATAGGAAAACCTAGCTTGTGTGATTGATAATATAAATTATAAAGATAAGGCATAAGCTCATATCTAAGTTTTATACATTTTTTAGCTATATCTTCTGCTCTTTTACCAAAAGCCCAAGGCTCTTGCCTTCTAGTATACATATTAGAGTGATTTCTAAGTATTGGTAAAAATGTTCCTAGTTGGTTCCAACGTATAAATAGCTCTTCTGTACTATCTAAGCCAAAACCTGAAACATCATTTCCTACAAAGGAAAATCCACTAATACCTAAGTTACAATTCATAGTAATAGACATTCTTAATTGTTGCCAAAGGCTCATATTATCTCCTGTCCATACAGAAGAGTAACGTTGGCCACCAGAATATGTAGCCCTTGTCATAGAAAAACCTCTTTTGTTAGGATATAGCTCTTGTTGTGCTTCACAAGATGCTCTGCTCATCTCAAAACCATATCTATTATGAAATTCTTTATGCTCAATAATACCATAGTCGCTATTATGTAAACAGTTTTCTAACATAGTTTTATAATCATTGTTAAAAACGCAAGGCTCATTCATATCATTCCAAATACCGTCTATGTTATATTTTGATATAAACTGTTTAAGCTCCTCTTTCCACCATTTTCTACAAGCTTCATTAGAAAAATCTGGAAAAGCACTATCGTTAGGCCAAACTGCACCAATATAAACTTTACCGTCTAAAGTTTTTGTAAAATGATCTCCTTTTAGGCCTCTATTATAAACCTCATAGTTTTCATCTACTTTAACACCTGGGTCTACTATAGTTATAGTTTTTATACCTTTTTCTTTAAACTTTGATATAGCATTATCTATACCATCAAATTGTGGCGATTTAAAAGTCATTACTCTAAACCCGTCCATATAATCTATATCTAAGTAAACTACATCTATAGGTATTTCTTTTTCCTCAAATGTGGCTATTAATTGTTCTACCTCTTCTTTAGAAAAATAGCTAAACCTACATTGTTGGTAACCTAAGCTCCATAAAGGCGGCATATCCATTCTACCTGTTAATAAGGTATATCTTCTTACAACATCTTTTATATTTTTACCAAATATAAAATAATATTGAATTTGTCCACCATTTGCTCCAAAGAAAATTCTATCTTTATAGCTTTTGCCCATATCAAAGTAACTTCTAAAGCTATTATCAAAAAACATACCATAGGTATAATTTTCTTTAACGGCTACATAAAAAGGTATAGTTTTATAATACATTACAGAATTATCATCTGTTTCTGGATCGTCTGTGTTATAATTTTCCATATAACAACCTTTTTTATTAAGCTCTCCGCCTTTTTCTCCAAAGCCATAATATGCTAAAGCATCATTTTCTTTTGTAACAAATATATGGCCATTTTCATCTATAAAGCTAGGTTGAAAATCTCTACAAATAATATTTTTATGTAAATCTAAAAAAGTTATTTCTGTTGTATATTTATCTACATAAATATAGCCCTCTTCACATTTTATAATAATATTATTTTCTTCTACATTTACAGTTATATTTTTAGAAAATTGGTTATAACAAACTGCACCTGTTGGCTTAGCATCTTCATATATATCTGATATAAAAACTTTAACTATACCTTCATCATAAAAAGATAATGTAATCATACTATTAGTAAAGTTTAAATATACGTTATGACTGTCTATTTCATATTGTTTAAACTTAATAGGCTTACCCACATAAGCTTTAAATTGCTGATTTAATATTTCACGATATTTTAGTTGCTCCATATTAAAATCTCCTTTTGATATTATATAATTTTATAAATTAATACCACCAGTTTAACTGGTGGTATTTACTTTTAATATATTATTGAGCAGCTTTCCATTCATCTAATTGTTTTTGAGCTTCTTCAATAACTTTATCAATATTTTGAGCTTTTAATTTATCGTTTAATTTCGCTAAATATTCATCAATATCAACAGAACCACTATAAATTGTAGCTTTAAATTCTTCCATAACGTTATTTATAGCCGCAAGCTCATTTGTTACAGGAGTTGTATCAAATTTAAAGCCTAATAAAGGAGAAGTTTCTGCACCATCGTTAAATTGTTTAAATTCTTCCCATTTAGTTTCTGGTTCAGTATCTAAAGTATAAGTTATAAATAAATTACCACCTGCAAAATATGGAACAGAATAACCTTTTGATTTTTCTGGGTCTAATTTGATAGAGTTTTCACTACCTTCAACTTTAGTATAGTGAACACCCTCAATACCATAGTTTAATAAGTTTCTAATATATGGGTCTGTGTTTACAAGGTTTAAAAATTCTACTGCTTTTTCTGGGTGTTTAGAATTTTTAGAAACAGCAATCATAGAACCTGTTGTAGAGTCATTTGTTACTAAACCATCCATAATAGGGCTAGCTACTACATCATATCCTAAGTCTTTGCTCCATAAAACTTCCGCATAAGGCTGTCCATCACCTTTTGTTACAAGTCTTTTAACAGATTTATCATCTTGAGCAGTAGCAGAATCTCCGTTTATATATCCTGCTTGATAATATTTTCTTAAAGTTTTTAAAGTACTTTGCATCTTTTCAGTATCAAATATACTTTTAACTGTTAAAGTATCATCACCTATTTCTACACCAACAGGGTTTGTAATAAAGTCAAAATATTGTGGTGGAGAAAAACCTTTTGTAATATATAAAGGCACTACATCTGGTTCATTTTCTTTAATAACTTTTAACCAAGGCTCTAAATCTTCAAGCGTATGAATATCTTGGTAAGGTATGTTATATTTATCTACATATTCTTTAGTGAAAACCCACATAGGCATAGTAGAAATTTCTTTTTGATTAGGTACAGCATAAATTTTGTCATCTATAGTAGCACCTTCCCAAAATCTTTGGTCAATAGCATCATACATAGCTTTACCAGTTGTTTCTAAATAAGGTGTTAAATCTAAAAATGCACCTTTTCTAGCATTACCAAGATAATCCCCCGCCCAAGAACAAGTAAAAGCAAGATCAAATGGCTCACCAGAGTTAATTATAATAGACATTTTTTGAGTATAATCACCAAAGTCTATATAAGTCATATCAAGATTAACGCCAATTTTTTCGCCTAAATATTTATTAGCTTCATCTAATACCATTTGCTTGTCTTTAGGCTCTGCACCTATAGTATAATATTTTAATGTTACTATATCACCATTAGAGGCAGTGCCACTATCTGATGAATTGCCACAACCTGCTAAAACAGTTGCACCAAGAGCTACTGTTAAACCTAAAGCTGCAAGTTTTTTCATTTTTTTAAAAATCATTTTCTTACACTCCTTTAACATTAATAATCATTTATATTAACATTTTTTTAAGTTACATTAGAATAAGACTTTATCTTATTCTAATGTATATATTAAAATAAACTATTTTAATTTAATTTTAAATGTTTTAATTTCATAAGGTTTAATTTCAAATGTAAATTGTTTACCATCTTGTTTAATTTCTTCAATGTTATTTTCCATAAGATCACATTCATAAGCTTTTTCAATTTCTTTAAAGAAACTTAATGTAGCATTAGTTCTCTTATTATGATATTCATAAAGTCTTACTATTAAATCGTTACTATCTTCTGCCTTTTTAATAACCTCTATCATAACATTTTGTTTATCTACATTTACAAAGCTAAGCTCTTTATCTAAAATACCATTATGAGCATCTTCTACAATAGTAACTAAAGGATTATTTAAGTTATAAGCTTGTATAGCTGTATTTGCTTCTCTCCAATCGCCTGCGTGAGGATAAATAGAGTAAGTGTAATAATGTATCTCTTTATCTGCATCTGGATTAGGATCACAAGTAGATTTAATAAGAGTTAATCTCATATCTCCTTCTACAATGTCGTGTCCATATTTAGACTCATTTAACATAGACACACCAAAACCTTCTTCAGATAAATCTGCCCATTTATGGCCACAAACTTCAAATCTAGCTATATCCCAACTTGTATTATTATGTGTAGGTCTTTTCACATTACCATATTGTATTTCATAAGTAGCTTCGCTAGTGTTAATATCAATAGGGAAACATACTTTTAATAATACGTCTTTTTCTTTCCAATCTACAACATTTTCAAAATCTACTCTTTCAATATCTTTATAAATATGCATATATTGAGTTATAGTAGAGTTTAAAAATTGTCTTACTATTTTAAGAGTAGCTCTAACTGCACCATTTTCTACAACTTCTGCACTTTGTAAATCATCTACTAGCCACATTTTCTCTTTATAGAAAATATCAATATCCCAGTTATCAAAGCACATAGGCTTATCTTCAAAAGCTTGAAGCTCATTACCTAATCTACCTTCTTTTAATAGCTCTCTATTAGTTCCTTTATGTACAAAAGAAGTAATATTAGCTTTTTCATCTAAAACAATTTTAAAGAAGTCATTTTCAATATTAGATTTAGAACAATTTAAAGTAGCTTTTTCACTTTCTTCATCTACAAGTTTAAATGCTTTATAACCGTTAGCAGGTACATTTTTAGCAAAGAAAATAACTTTGTTATCTCTTGTCATTTGACAAGCAACTTTATTATTATTTTCATCTAATACACATACATTTTTAAACCCTTCTGGCATATCAAATGTAGCTATATCACTTCTTGTAAATCCTAAAGTATTGTTAACTACAACGCTCTTAGCATCTAAATTAATTTTAGAAGCAAGGCTTTTAATGTTATTTTGTAAAATATTATTACCTTTTTCTAAAAGCTCTTTATATTCTACTTCTGTAAGATCATATACTTCTTTAATAGAAGAACCTGGTATAATATCATGGAATTGATTTAATAAAATAGTTTCCCAAGAATTGTTAATTTCTTGTTGTGGATATTCTTCACCAAAAAGCATATTTAATGAGCTAAGTTTTTCTAAAGATGTGTAAAGATTTTCACATTTTCTGTTATCTCTTTTATTTCTAGCCATAGAAGTATAAGTACCTCTGTGATATTCAAGATAAAGCTCACCATTCCATTTTTTAAGCTTTTTGCTATCTTTAACTTTGTTTTCTAATCTTTTAAAATAATCTAAAGATGTACCCATTTTAACTTTTGGAGCACCTGGTATACCTTTTGCAAATCTTCTTGCATTTTCAAGCATTTCTAAAGTAGCACCACCGCCACCATCACCCCAACCAAATGAGATTAAAACGTCATCATTAATATTTTTGTTTTGGTATCTTCTCCAAGCACCCATAACGGCATCTGCTTGTATATGGCCATTATAAGTAGTATTAAATGATGTTTTAGGCTCACCAGGGTTTGTAGCTGTTATAAAATGTGTAAATATTTCTGTACCGTCAATACCTTTCCACATAAATGTATCGTTAGGTATTTTGTTAAATTGGTTCCAAGATATTTTAGTTGTCATAAAGTAGTTAATACCAGATTTTTTAAGAATTTGAGGTAAAGCCGCAGAATAACCAAAAACGTCTGGTAACCATAAAATTTCGTTATCTACATTAAATTCTTCTTTAAAAAATCTTTTTCCGTGTAAAATTTGTCTTACTAAAGATTCGCCTGATGTAACGTTACAGTCTGCCTCAAGCCACATAGCACCTTCTGTTTCCCAAACGCTTTCTTTAACTTTTTCTTTAACTTTTTCATAAACTTTTGGGTGATCTTCTTTTAAAAATTTATATAATTGTGGTTGTGAAGACATAAATATATATTCTGGATACTCCTCCATAAGTTTTAAAACAGTTGAGAAGCTTCTTGCTACTTTTTCTCTTGTTTGAGCAACAGTCCAAAGCCACGCTACGTCAATATGAGTATGGCCTACACAAGTAGCTATACAGTCTTCGTGGCCACAAAGCTCTCCATAAAATTTTTCATTTAAAAAGTCATTAGCTTTTTTAACACTTTCGTGATACATTTCGCTTTTTGGTTGTCTTAAATCTATTAAATTACAAGCCTCTGTTAAAACTGTAATCATATCTATACGTCTTTTATCATTTTCATCTAATTCTTTACATACATCTGCTGGCACTTTCATATTAAAATATAACTCTCTTGATGCCATATCTATAACAACAAGTTTGCCATGTAATGTAGCTAATTTATCAGATAACATACCTGCATATGCGTGTAAATCTATTTCATATTTAGTACCTGCAACTGCATTATGAGATAAAATAACTTCTCTATGGTTCATATCTAAACCTTGAATATGCTCGCCGTTTACATATAATATAAATTGTGGGTTTGTTGCGTCCCAACCTTCGTTAAATGTATGAAAATTTAAAGCAATAGTTTTACCTTCAAAATCTTTAGGAACTTCTACACTACATTTAAACCATCCGTGTTTATCTCTACCACCCCAAAGATCTCCTGTTTTAAATTCTCTAAATTCATTTTCATCAACTTTTTTAATATTATCTATATTATGGTAATTACCATCAATATATTTATAATCTTTTAAAGGGATTTCTTGATTGTAAACATTTTTAGCTATATGTTCACAAGTTTTATTAATTCTTTCTAATAAATAATACATAATTTTATCTCCTTTTAATTTATTATTCTTTAACAGCACCAATTGTTAAACCATTTACAAAGTATTTTTGGAAAAATGGATAAGCACACATAATTGGTAATGTAGTTATAACAACTATTGCCATTTTTAAAGTTTCTGTTGGCATATTTTTAGAAGCCTCTATAGCACTTGTACCAATGCTAGCTGCATTTTTAATTAAAAATTCCATAGAAGTTTCAATTTTTATAAGTAAATATTGAAGAGGTATTAAATTAGGATTTTCTATATATAACATTGCGTTAAACCAATCGTTCCAATAAGCTAATGTTAAAAATAACCCTATTGTTGCAATACCTGGTATAGCTATAGGTAAAACTATTTTTACAAATAATTTTAATTCACTTGCCCCATCTATTCTAGCCGATTCTATAACTGCCTCTGGAACAGATGTTTTAAAAAACGTTCTAAGTATTATTATGTTAAAGGAGCTTACACAAAGAGGTAATATTAAAGCTAAAATACTATTTTTAAGCTGTAAAAAATTTACCATAACTAAATATGATGATACTAAACCACCTGAAAATAACATAGGTATGAAAATAAGTTTTGTAAAAAACTTTCTATATGTAAAGCTTCTTCTTGATAAAGCATAAGCATATGTAGACATTATTATAAGCCCTAATAAAGTACCGCTTATTGTAACAAAAATACTAACACCATAGGCTTTTAATATATCACTACCAGATGATAAAATATGCTTATAAGCTTCTAAGCTCCATTCTTCTGGGATAAATCTATAACCATTTAATCTTAATGATTCCTCGCTAGTTAAGGAAATTATAACTACAAATATAAATGGTACAATACAAGCTAAAGCTAAAGCTAAAAATAATAAAGTTATTAAAAAATTAACTGGTTTAGAAACTCTGTTAAACTTACTATCTGCTTCTACTTCTTCCATTTTTTTAGATTTTTTCTCTACTCTATTTGACACAAAATTTCCCCCCTATCTTAAAAGAATGCATTTTCGTTATCTACTTTTCTAACAATACCATTAGTTACAAGTATTAAAACTAAACCTACAATAGATTGATATAAAGCTGCTGCCGAGCTCATACCTATGTTACCTAAGTTAGCTAAAGCTCTATAAACATATGTATCTATAACGTTTGTAACAGGATATAAAGCACCAGAGTCTTTAGGAAGCTGATAGAATAAACCAAAATCTGATCTAAACATACCACCAACAGCATTAATAAACATAATTATAAGAACAGGCTTTAACAAAGGTATAGTTATGCTTTTTATTTGTTGCCATTTTGTAGCACCATCTACTAAAGCAGCCTCATAGTAGCTTTTATCTATACCACAAATAGATGCTAAATAAACAACAGTACCATAACCTACGCCCTTCCATTGGCTCATAAAAATAATTATAAATGGCCAATATTTAGACTCTGTATACCAAGATATAGGCTCCATACCTAAGCTTTGTCTTATGCTATTTACATAGCCTTTATCTGGGCTTAAAAAAGCATATAAACAATAGCTAACTACTACCCAAGATAAAAAATAAGGTAAAAACATAGATGTTTGAAAATATTTAGATAATTTTTTATTATGTAACTCTTTTAATAATATTGCTAAAGTTACAGGTAAAACTATACCTAACACTATAAACACTATATTATATAAAATGGTATTTCGTGTTATAAGCCAAGCATCGCTTGATGAAAATAAAAACTTAAAGTTATCTAAACCTACAAAGGGGCTTTTTATTAAGCTTTCTAAAAAATTGCTATGTACTTGCCAATTTTTAAAAGCTATCAAAACACCAAACATTGGCAAATATGCAGATATTAAAAACCATATTGTGCCTGGTAAAGTTAAAAGTAATAGCTCTTTGTTTCTATTTAATGTTTTAAAAAAAGAGCCATTATTTTTAGCTTTATTACTTTTCTCTTTTTTATTTTCCATTTTAGTTCCTCCTGCCAAATTTTTAATATCAATTTAATATAAAAGATAACATAGTTACATATTAATTAATAGTTGACTTTTTTTAGTTTTATTGTACAAATTTTATTTTGTTAATATGCTATATTATAACTCTTATATTTATGTAGAATAGATATTAAAAATAATTGTATTTTTTATATACTTTGTATACTATTTTCCATTTTTTGTTTTGTGCAATTTGTATATTAATAATTTTGTAGCTCTCTTAAAGTAGCAGGGGTTACACCATAATACTTTTTAAATTTTCTATAAAAGTAGCTTGTATCTAAATAGCCTACCTCTTTTGATATATCGCTTATTTTTTTATTGGTATTTAAAATTAAATCTTTGGCAACAGCGTTTCTTATTTTATTAAGATAATCTGAAAATTGTATACCTATTTCTTTTGTAAATATTTGTCCTAAATAAGATGTGTTAACGTTATATTCTAAAGCTAAAACTTTTAAGCTTAAATCTTTGTTATAATTTTCGTTTACGCATTTAACAATTCTTCTAACAATAGGGCTTAATTTAATATTTTCATCTTGAATGTGATCTATAAGATATTCTAGTTTATATTTTAAATATTTTTTAATATCTTCTAAAGTTGTAAAATTTAAAACATTTATTATAGAGCTACCTAAAACGTCTGCGTTTTCATCTTCTATTTTAAATTTTACTTTTAATTTATCATAAAGTATTAAAATTTTTGTGGCAAATTCATATATATTTTGAGGTGTTAAGTTACTATTTTCTAATATTTCATCTATATAATTATTTATACCTTCTTTATCGCTATCTATTATTAATCTATTTATTTCGTTTAGCTCATTTTCAAAATGCATATCTATATTATCTAATAAATCTTCCTCTGTTAAACATTTGTTAAAACCACTTATTAATATATTTTTTTTAACTATATTGCTAATTTTAAAACTGTTACTTAACATATTAATTTGATCTACAACTTTTCCTATAGATATTAAAACATCATATCCATATTTATTTTTTATATCTTGCAAAATTTCTTCATAAAAACTTTTTATTTGTGTAAGACTTGTCCCCTTTTCAAAGCTATTAACAAGGATAAGGTTTCCATAATCATCATATAATACTTCTGTATTTTCTATATTTTTAAAATTTATCGTTGTAAAACCATTTTTTATTAACATTATACTTGTAACATATAGGCTATTATCAAGGTCTATTTTTATTTTTTCTTTGCTATCTATCAAGTCTTGTTTTGTTGCAATATTATTTAATATACCTTTTAATATAGTATCTTTTTTTAGATTAATTTTTTTACTACTTTTAGCCTCATCTAACTTGTTAACTATATCTTTTAAACTTTTTGTAAGTTCCTCCTCATCTATTGGCTTTAATATATATGCCTCAACACCTATAGATATAGCCGCTTTAGCATAAGTAAATTCTTCATATCCACTAAGTATAATAAATTTAACATTTTCATCTAAAGATTTTAGCTCTGTTAATAAATCTATACCATTTATAAGTGGCATATTAATATCTGTTATAACAATATCTACAGGATTTTGTCTAAACTTCTTTAAAGCCTCTTTTCCATTTTCTGCTGTTGTTAAAACAGTTATATTTAGTTTTTCCCAATCAATAATATTTTTAAGCCCTTCTGTTATAAGATTTTCATCATCTACAAGCATTGCCTTATACATATGTTATCTCCTCTCATCAAAATATGGTAATTTTATAGTTATTTTTGTTCCCATACCTTCTTCACTTTCTAATTGTAAACCATAATCATTACCATATTTTATTTTTATCCTTTGGTTTACATTTAAAATACCTACCATTTGTAAATCGTTTTCCCTATTTAATATTTTTAGCTTTAAATTTTCAAGTTTTTCCTTTGGTATACCTTTTCCATTATCTTCTATAGTAATATTAATATTGTCTAATATGCGTTTTATCTTTATTATTATTTTATTATCACTATTTTCAAGCCTTGCACCGTGAACAAAATAGTTTTCAATTAACGGTTGTAAAATAAATTTTATTATTTCTTGTTCTAATAAATCTTCTTCACATTCTACTGTATATGTTATTTTGTTAGCATATCTAAATTTATAAAGCTCTAAAAATTTATCACAATATTCTAACTCACTTTTTATAGTTATAATATCTTTTTCTTTTAATTGGCTTCTAAAAATATGAGCTAATATGTATATCATTCTAGCAACTTCTTTATCACCGTTTATTATAGCTTTCATTCTTATAGATTCTAAAGTATTATATAAAAAATGTGGATTTATGCTACTTTGCAAAGTTTTCATCTCTGCATTTTTTTCATTTAATTTAGATATATAATATTTATTAATATATTCTTCTAAATTATCACACATACTATTAAATTTTTCACATATTATAGATATTTCATCTTTTTCCTTTTGTACATCTTTAGGTATTCTCTTTAATTTGTCATTTATATTTATATGTGCCATAGTATCTAATATTGTGTTTAATCTGCTATTAAGATTTTTAAGACGTTTAAATATAAGTATTTCAGAAGCTATTAAAAATATTATATCTATTAAAATAATATATAATATTAATTGTTTATATTTTATAATTGTAGGCATATTTTCTATTGTACCTAATATAACTATGTCGTTACCTGGCTCAGATGTAGCTATATTGTTTTTATTGGTATTTAATGCTTTTGTTATATCTAAAAAATCTGTTTCTCTATCTAAATAATTTTTTTTAGAATCATATAATATTAAGCCATTTTGTCTTAACACTAAAACTCTAAAATAATCTTCATAGTTTGAAACAACTTTATCTAGTTCATTTTTATTTAATTTAAATATTATAGTTCCTTCTAATTGTAAATTTAAAGGATTATTAATATTTCTTGTATATATAATTGCACTATCCTCTCCCTTTGTACTTTGTAAAAAACTTTCATTAATTTCTATATTTGATAAATATTTTTGCTTTATATTATTATGCCTATCAAATAAATATGAAACATTTTTTTTATAAGATAACAGCTCTATACTTTCTATTAAATTGTTTCTTGCAAAACTTCTTCTAATTAAATATTCTATCCCTTTATAATAGCTATCATCACTTTCATAAAACTTGTCTAATTTATTTTGTAAATAAACATTTATATCATTATTTAAAAAATATATAGTATCATTTATAATGTTAGAATCGCTATATAACTCAGACATAAAGCTGCTAATAAAACTTTCCGCACCATAAAATATTTCTGCCACATTATTTACCATTCGTCTATTTATTTGTTGGCTATAGGAAAAATCTTTTTGTTGCACATTTTTAAATAAAACAAAATTTATTACAAAAATAAAGCTAAATATAACAACATTATAGCTTATCATAAGTTTTTTATAAAAAATTGTTCTTTTCTTCATAATAGCTTCCTTTCAGAAATATATAAAACACCTATATTATACACTTTATTTAAAAAATTTACAACATATTAATAATTAAAACATTGAAAAAAGCTACGGAAAATTCCATAGCTTTATATATTTTATTCTAAACCATATACTTCTATTTCGTATATTCTAGCGGCAGAATCTGAACCTTGAGTAGGTTTTAAAACAGTAAATCTAACATATCTAGCATTAACAGGTTTGAAAGAATCTGATGTAGCACCTAAAGTATTTTTTTCCACATCTAATACTTTAGTAAAGTTAGTACCATCTTCGCTTACTTCAAGCATGTATTCTTCTGTGTTCATATCTGGGCTTTCGCCACCTGCATCTGCGTGATATACATCTAATCTAGCAATTTGTTTAACTGCACCTAAATCTATTGTTATATTATGTTTATCAGAACCAACAGCACACCATTTTTTAGTCTTATCACCATCTACAGCAAATTGTGGTGCTTCGTTATCGTTAACAAAACTAGATGCTTCTGTTTTAGCATTTAATGCAAAGTTTTGTAAGCCGTTAGCAGCTTTTGATGTAACTGTGATAAGGCCTTCTTCAACTATTTCATCTTCGCCTTTAGCATTTTTGGCTTTTAATTTAACAGTATAAGTGCCCTCTTTTTCATATTTTACAACAGGGTTTTCATCTGTGCTTGTTTCTATATTAGCTCCTTCAAAAGTCCATTCAAAGCTTTCAGAAAGTTTGTTGCTCATATTAGTAAATTGTACCTCTTCGCCTGGAGCAATTAAAGTTTTATCTGCTTTAAATTTAGCTTTAGGCACTGTATTATCTGGCCAAGTTAATTTAGTAGAAGCACTTTTACCTCTAACATCGTCTTTATTAACTGCCATAACAACAAATTCTGTTTCCATAGTTTCTGGTGTTCTTTGTAAGCTATTTACAAAAAATCTATTATTTAATGTAGAACCTAATAAAGATAAGCTACCGTCTGCATTTTTTCTATATATTTCATATGCTTTTAAATCTTTGCTATCTGTAGCCTCCCAAGATAAATTAACACCTGCTAAAGTGTCTTCTTCTTCAAACATACTATCATCTATATTAACAGATTTAACATCTGTTACAACAGCTTTTGTATCGCTATTTTTAATAGATATACCACCTAAATTAATAGTTGCATTTTTATCTTCTGTTGAAGAAATTTCATAAGAAATAGTTTTTATATTTTTACCAATATAAGGCGATACATCATAAGATATAGTTTGCCAATTTTCATTAAGAGTTTTATCTGCTTTAATAACCACTTCTTCTTCACTATCGTGGAAAGTTAATTTTAAATCTAATTGTACTTCACCATCTGCTTTAGCATAAGTTAAAAATTGTGTTTTTTCTTCTATCTTTAAATCGGCACTAAATAATTTTACAGTAGAAACTTTGTTAGCTTTTAAATCGCTTAAAAACTTAATAGAGTTACCACCATAATAAGCATTAGCATAATCTATGCTAGCTTTAATGCTATTACCATTTTCATCTATTATCCATCTATAAGTTGGCATAACATCTGCTAAGCTTCTATTATTCCAATCTAAAGAAGAAACTTTTTCACCATTTATAAAATAGTTATAACCATTACCCATATTAAAATTAGTATTAAATGGCATAGAATTTATAACTGTTTTTTCTGTAATAAATTTAGACATACCTCTCCATTGTGTACCGAAAGCTTGGCTATCTTTAGAAGGATCACCAAATTCGTTTACATATATAGCAGCTTCTTTACTTTGGAACTGGTCTACATCTCCATTAGATGAAGAGAATGACCAGTTAGGAGCATAAAGGCCTATTGAAGTTTGTGTGCCTTCTGCATTTTCTAATAATTCCCATTTAATAGGTGTGGCCGTACCATTTGCTTGTATATCAATACCTGCGTATAAATCTTTGCTATCAATACCTAATGTTTTTGCATATTCGTTAGATTTTTTAAGTAATTGTTCTGGTGCTAATTTATTTGTTGTCCACCAGAAATTTAAAAACATACTATCTGCAAGTTTGTTACCATTTGCATCTATCATAAAGTCTTTATTTTTTTCGTTAAATTGGTTTTGCCAATCTAATTTACCTTCTATAGTCATAGCATCATACCACATAAGCTCAAGGTTTTCCCCTGCTTTTTGTTTATATTGTGCTACAAATTCTTGAAAAAGCTTAGCATACTCTTCTGGTTTCATAGTTTTGCTTTCTGTTGGATCTGTTTCTTGATTTATAAACCAACCATCAAAGCCAAATTCATTAGCAACCTCTATAAGTTTATCTACCATAACAAAATTGCCTTGTTCGTCTTTTTGTAAAAATTGATCTAACCATTCTATTTTTCCGCCATATTCTAAAGGTGGGAAAAATACTGTTCCTAAAACAGGCACACCATTTTTATGAGCAGAATCTGTAACATCTGGGCTAGGTGGAACTATAATACCTTCACCAGCAGAACCACCCCAATAAACTAATTTATCTAAATATTGCCAATAAGAAAATGTATTAACATTAAAATTATTGCTACCGTGAGGTATATTTCCACTTGTATTGTTATTCATAATAGATATAGCTACTAAGTTTGTATCTTTGTTTTGTGTAGAATTAACAGGGTAAATTCTATCTTCACTAACTCTATCTTTTAAAGGTATCATACTTTTATTATATAAAGCTTCTTGTTTAATATCCGCTTCCAAAATTTGCTCTGGTGTCCAAGCAGGTGTAGTTGGAGCGTTAGGCATTTTAAAATCTACGCCTTCTTCTGTTATAGTATAAGTTTGTTTTGAAGCTTGGCTTGAACCACCACTAGATGTGCTACCATTTCCACAACCTGCCAAAGATGCAGAAACAACAAACATAGTTGCTATTGCCAAAGCAGCAGATTTTTTGATATGTAAATTATACTTCATTTTTACCTCCCAAAACATATATAGTAATTTTAAACAAATTTATTTTGTTTTTTTTAAATATTTAATATAAAAATACCAACTTTTATATATTATGTCAATAATTAATTATACATTTTTAAAACTATACTATAAAAAATACAATAAATATATAATTAGTTCACTTTATGTATTTTTTTATATAAATTATACCTTTTTTTACTTAATTATTTTGGATACTATTTTTAAATATTATTCTTTACAGTCTTTTATAATTAAATTATAATAGGTTTATAAAATATTGTTTTAGGAGTGTGATTAAATGAAATACATAGGTGTAGACCTAGGTGGTACAAACATAGTAGTTGGTATTACAGATAGTGAAGGTAATATTTTAAAATGTTACACTAGACCAACTATAACTACTAGAAAAACTGAAGAAATATTTGATGATATTATAGATATGTGTCAAATATTAATAGAAGAGTTTAACCTTGACACATCTTCTTTAAAAGGTATTGGTATGGGCATACCTGGTGAGGTTGATGGCAAAAAAGGCATAATAAACTATTCTAATAATATACCTATGAAAGATTTTAACGTTGGTTCTTATATGCAAAATTTATGCAAAAAAGTAAATATGGATATACCTTTCTTTTTTGCAAATGATGCAGACTGTGCCGCTTTAGGTGAGCTTGTTGCTGGTGCTGGTAAAGGCCATAGCGATTTAATTATTCTCACTTTAGGCACAGGTGTTGGTGGTGGTATCATCATAAACAATAAAATTTATTCTGGTTTTTATGCAGGTGGTGCTGAGCTTGGCCATCAAACAATAGTTCATAATGGAGAACTTTGCACTTGTGGTAACAAAGGTTGCCTAGAGGCCTATGCATCTGCTACCGCTCTTATTAGAGATGCTAAAAAAGCTGCTATTGAAAACCCTTCTTCCCTTTTAAACACTTTATCAGAAAATAATCTTGATAATATGACAGCAAAAATAGTTTTTGATGCAAAAGACCAAAAAGACTCTGTTGCTACAAAATTGGTAGAGGATTATATCGAATATTTAGCAGTTGGTGTTGCTAACCTTGTTAATATTTTTAAACCAGAAATATTGCTTCTTAGCGGTGGTATATCTAAACAAGAAGAAAAATTAACTAAACCTTTAAAAGAAAAAGTTATTACAAAAGTTTTTGGTAACGATTTAAAAACTAAAATTGATATAGCTACACTTGGTAACGATGCTGGGTTAATAGGTGCAGCTATGCTTTCTAGATAATACTTAAATTATATATATAGGAGAATTACTTATGAAAAAACAATTACCACAATCTATGGAAAATTTATTAAAAGACGTTTATGAAAAATTAGGCAATGACGAAAAATTAAAAACTATGTTTGAAAATTGCTACACAAACACTTTAGATACTACTGTTAAAAAAATGGATGATGGCACTACTTATGTAATAACAGGAGATATACCTGCTATGTGGTTAAGAGATTCTGTTTGCCAATTAAGACCATATTATTTCTTAGCAGAAAAAGATGAAGAAATAGCAGATCTTATTGAAGGCTTAGTAAAACGTCAAATGAAATATATTTTATTAGATCCTTATGCTAACGCATTTAACGAAGCAGATAACGGTAGCTGCTGGGAAAAAGATATAACAGAAATGTCTGGCTGGATTTGGGAAAGAAAATATGAAATAGACTCTCTTTGCTTCCCTCTTCAAATGGCTTACCTTCTTTGGAAAAATACAGGTAAAACTTCTCACTTTGATGATACTTTTAAAGAAGCTGCTTATAAAATTATCCAAGTTTGGAGAACAGAACAAAACCACGAAGAAAACTCTCCTTACTCTTTCGTTAGAAAAGATTGCTATTATACAGACACCCTTTCTAGAGATGGTAAAGGTGCTTTAGTTAAACCTAATATCGGCTTAACTTGGTCGGGATTTAGACCTAGTGATGATGCTTGCCAATATGGTTATTTAATACCTTCTAATATGTTCGCTGTTGTAGTTTTAAAATATTTAAACGAAATATCTCTAGAAATTCTTAAAGATGAAAAATTAGCAGAAGAAAGTATTAAGCTTGCTAAAGAAATAGAAGAAGCTATAGAAACTTACGGTGTTATTGAACATTATAAATATGGCAGAATGTATGCTTATGAGGTAGATGGCTTTGGCCAATATAACCTTATGGACGATGCTAACTTACCTAGCTTACTTTCTATCCCATACATTGGCTACAGAGATGAAAATGATGAAACTTATAAAAATACTAGAGATTTTATTTTAGGTAACGGCAACCCTTATTATTATGAAGGAGAAAAAGCTAAAGGTATTGGTAGCCCTCACACTCCTATTAATTATATTTGGCACATATCTTTAGCTATGCAAGGCTTAACAAGTAGTGATAAAGAATATAAAAAACAAATTATAGATTTAATGAAAGCTACTGACGGTAATACAAACTTAATGCACGAAGGATTTAATGTAAATAACCCAGAAGAATTTACTAGAGAATGGTTCTCTTGGGCTAATGCTATGTTTTGTGAATTAGTTTTAGATTATTGTGGTTATACAGTAAAAAGAAAATAAATATTTGTGTATTAAAGGCTATAGGCAAAAATCTATAGCCTAATTTATTTATAAAATTTAAGTATCCCTAATAATCTAAGAAAAAACAAAATAAAAAAGCTAGGTAACCCTAGCCAAAAAATAGCGGAAGAGGGATTTGAACCCCCGACACCACGGGTATGAACCGTGTGCTCTAG
>CAMMIW010000028.1 GCA_946497035.1 uncultured Eubacteriaceae bacterium
TATTTTTATTTTTCAAGTACAAACAAGTCATAATTGAATAATTTGCCAAGTCTATTAATGTGTCTTCAAAACTTTCATCTTTGACTTTCTGTTCATTGCTTAATAGGCTTTTTAACCTATTGAATTTATCCTCCATTCTTACAATAGCAGCAACAACTCCAAACTCATCTAAAGATTTATCAAAGCTATTCCCATAATCATTATTTTTTCTTGTATAAATGTCATTCATTGTATCTAATAGGTCTTTAAATTCCATAAGTTTCTCCTTTAATTTATAATTTAAATTCAGTTTTTGTAATAGTGAAATTTTCCTTAAACCCCTCTGTAAAATCAAGATTAGTCTTACCCTGTAATTTTTCAACTTCATATTTTTTGTGTGCTCTGTAGATAAATACTTTTTTATCTTCTAAATTCATAGTATCCTCCATTATTCGTATTTAGCTTTTAAATACTCCATTAAATCATCTTGTACTTCTTTTTTATCTCTAAGTGCATTTAATACTCTTTCTTCAACTGTATTTTTAGTTATTAAATGGTGTATAATAACCGATTCTTTCTGTCCTTGTCTGTGTAGTCTTGCGTTGGCCTGCATATAAAGTTCTAAGCTCCAAGTAAGTCCAAACCAAACAATTATATTACCTCCCGCTTGTAAATTTAGTCCGTGGCCAGCACTTGCTGGGTGTGTTAAAAGTATCTCTATCTCGCCATTATTCCATTGTTTAATAGTTTCGCTATTTTCTAAAACTGTTGCTTTTTTAAAAGCTTTTTTTATTCTTTCTAAGTCGTGTTTATAGCTATAAAAACATAAAATAGGTTTACCGTTAGCGCATTCTACAATTTCTTCTAATGCTTTTATTTTTTTATCACTAACTATGCCTATGCCACCACTTTCAAGATACATAGCTCCATTACAAAACTGTAAAAGTTTATTTGTTAAAACTCCTTTTGTAACTGCTGTTACTTCTCCTTCTAACAAGCTTAAATACATTTCTCTTTCAAACTCTCTGTAAGCTTGTTCTTCTTTGCTATCAAAAGTTATGTAGTTTATATTGTCTATTCTTTCTGGTAAATCTAGCCAATCTTCTGCTGTCATAGATAAACATATATCTTCTATCTTTTTATATATATTATTTTCTGCCTCTTCTTTTGGCTTATAGCTAAATATAGTTTGTTGGTTTCGTTTATCTGGTAAAAAGAATCTTTCTCTATAGCCTGTTAAAGTTTTTCCAAGTCTTTCACCACTGTCAATTAAATAAACTTGACTCCATAAATCTATAAGTCCATTAGGGCTAGGCGTACCTGTTAGGCCAAGTACCCTATTACTTTTAGTTATGTATTTCTTTAAAGCCTTAAACCTTTTACTTGATGACGCCTTAAAACTTGATAGCTCATCTATGACAACCATATCAAAGCCCCAACCGTTACCAAAACTTGATAATTCGTTTATTAGCCAAACTACATTTTCACGATTAATAACATAAATATCTGCATCTGTTATTAATGCTTTTCTGCGTTCTTTAACATTTCCTAAAATTTTTGATATTGTTAAGTGTTTTAAATGTTCCCATTTTTCTGTTTCCCTACTCCAAGTATCTTCTGCAACTCTAAGCGGTGCTATTATTAACACTTTCTCTATCTCAAGCCTATCATACATTAGCTTGTCTATTGCTGTAAGTGTAATTACTGTTTTACCTAATCCCATATCTAAAAATAACCCTGCTCGTTTATTTTTCAAAACATGTTTTATAGCTATTTTTTGATAGTTATGGGGTTTAAAAACTTGTCCCAAAATATCAACTCCTATATATTTTTTATATCTTCTAAATTGTCGATTACTCTAACATCACAACCTAAACTTTTAAGCTTGCCCATTATTACAGTTTGTAATTTTCTAGGTTTTTGCTTAGGTGCTTTAAGCTCTATAAATATTATTTTATTTTTTAAAATTACTAATCTATCTGGCAAACCTGCCATTGTACTTGAATTTAATTTTATACATAAGCCACCTTTAGCTTTAATATGTTTAACTAAACTTTGCTCTATATCCTTCTCTAACATAAACTTACCTCGTTTTATATTGGTTGCCATAAAAATCCTTGAATTTTCAACGGTTTTAAAAATTTTGGCAACTAAGCAACTAATTTTTAACTATTTTTTATATATTATATTAATTATGGATACTATAACCCTATATATACCCTTTAATATATATAATTATTTATATTAATAAATATTGGTTTCCATAGTTTCCATACTGTTGCAACCCTATAAAATCTAATGTTTTTATGGCAACTATATATGGAAACTAATTTTTTATGGCAACTAATATTAGTTTCCATAAAAAAATATAATGTGTAAAATTTTATATTTTTTAGTTGCCATAATTAAGATTAATTTTTAAAAACAAACCCTTTTTGTTTTCCATAATCTGGTGAAAAATGTAACGGGTTTTTATTCCAAATCCAACCATCTATTTTAAGAATACAGTTTTTTATTTCATTACTTTTAGCTCTGTCTAAATCTTTAGGTTGTCCGCCTAAAGCTTCAACCCATATTTCAAGGATACAAACTTTATCCCTTTTAACTGTTCCTACTTCTGCTAAAGGGTCTTTTCTGTTTATATCATTTATATACTTAAGCCTTTCTGATATAGTCATATTTTTCCAACGCTCTGGTAGTAAAATACTTAAATAGTTTTCTATTATACCTTGGAAAGGACTATCTTCTCTATGCCCTTGTTGTTCTTTTTCTGCAACTTTTAATATTTTTATATCCTCAATATAAGCCTTTTCTCCTTTTTTATATAAATAGTATGCTTCGGCCCATATTTGTCCTATTTCATCTTTTGTTAAATCTTTAAATATACTTTTTGTTATTTTTGTTTTTTCTAAATCTATAGGGTAAAAACGTCTATCACCTGTAGGGTCTTTTAAAAAGTCATATGTATTAGATGTACCTATAAAAATACATTGCCTTTTATTGCATTTAACGTGCCTAGCATAAGCCCCTCTAAAGTTATCTTCTGTTTTAGTCATAAAGTGTTTTACAGTGTTTAAATCTATATTTCGCATAGCTTCTAACTCTCCAAGCTCTATTATCCAAGAACCTTGTAACTGTTCGTATGCGTCTTTACCTTTAAAAGTAGTTAAACTATTATTAAACCATTCTCCACCAAGTCTTTTAACTATTTCAGTTTTACCTTTGCCCTGGGCCCCTATTAAAACTATAGCAGTATCAAACTTTGCCCCTGGTTCAAAAACTCTTTTTACTGCACCTACTAAAGTACACTTTGTAACTTCTCTTATATATTCGTTATCTTCTGCACCTAAATAGTCTATAAATAAAGTTTCTATTCTTTTTTCTTTGTCCCATTCTATACCTTTTATATAATCTCTTATAGGGTGATACATATTTTCATATAAAACAATAGTCCAAGCATCTTTTATAGGTTTTTCTCCTTTTATCCCATATACTTTTTCTATATAATTTCTTAAGTTAGAATCGTCTTCATCTCCCCACATTTTAGGTGCTTTATTCCAAGGTGTCTTACCTTTTAGCATAGGTCTTTGAGTAAATTCATTAAAAGCTATCTTACCTTTTAAGTTAGGGTCATTTTTAAGTATTATAACTATGTTGTTTATAGTGTTTAAATTTTTACCATTTTTATTAGTTTCTAACTTTTCTAACCAACTGTCATCTTCTTCAATATTTTCTGTATTGTCTTCACCTTCTATATCTTCAAAATCTTCTAACGCACTTTCCATACGTTCTTTTTGCATTAATTTTTTAACCTTTTTATCATTACTTGCAAACTCAAGCATAGCTAAATAAGAAGGTAGCTTTGTAGATGGTGTATTTTCTTTTGCATTTTCGTCTAGTTCTCCAAACTTATGGATACGTACTAAATCAAAAGCATTACATAAAGTGCTACTAGCAGGGTCAGTAGAGTGATTAGAGTATAAAAAAGTACCATTTTCATATAAAACAGCTCCTGCATATGTAGAACCATCTAAATAAGTATATCTATCTTCAGTAGTGCACTTTTCATAAACATCACTTAAATAAGTATCTATTACAGTTTCTATATCATATACCCTACAAAATGTACCTACCATACCTGGCTTTTCTAAAGGGTCTTTTTGCTTTTTTATTTGTTTATCTAATACTTTGCCTATCCTTGAAGATGTATACCAAGTGCTTCTATCTTTCCAGTCATCATATTCTTTTAATATTTTATCTATATTTATTTCTTTGCCTTTGTTACGACTTTCAAATACATATTTTTGGTCTTGTGATACACTAGGATAATACATAAGCCTACTAGGTTCATAAGTAGTGTCATCAAACATATCTATACCTATCTCATTAGCAATATATCTAGCTACTGCTTCATATTCGTCTGAGCTACAAGTTCTATTAAAAGGTATAATAAGTCTATATCGTGGCTTTTCTTCTTCGTGTTTTCTAGTAGAATATATTATATAATCATAGTCAAAACATAACTCTAATACTTCACAAAAGCCATCTTCTGCAAAGTCTGCATCTAATGTAAGCATACTTCTGTATTGAAGGCTATTTTTATTTCTTTTACCTTCTTTTAAATAACCACAAACAAATCCTCCTACATCTTTTATTTCATCTTGTTTTGACTTTGTCATATTTTTATATTCGCCTTGTGTTTCTGCTGTTCTTGTGGGCTTTTTTAATCTTTTTATAAAATCATCAAAAGTTATATCAATGTTTTTCCAATATTTAGAGTTTCTAGTGTTAGCAATAGCTATTTTATATTTTTTCATTTCCTATAAACTCCTTTCTTTAGTCTTTCATATAAAAGTTACATTCATAAGCATCTGCATTAAGTGGTAACCCTTTAGCCCAATATATAGGCTCACTCATTATTTTAGCTATTTCATCTGCTGAAGATTTACCTATAGGACAGTCTATAACTACTTCATCGTGAACGTGAAATACTATTTTATACCCTACCTTATCTAATCTTTTTAAACTTTCGGCCAAACAATCTCTTGCATAAGCTTGCACTATATTTTCTACAAGCTTACCTCCAAATGTATCAACTCTTTTCCACTTTTTACTTGTCTGGTCCATACTCATATAAGTTATACAGTCACTACCATAGCTGTTTTTGTCTATCATAGGAGAGTTATAGTATAAACTTCTTTTGCTAGGTAATTGTATACATAAATTATTTTTATTCATATAAAAAGTTATGCCACTGTTTAAAGTTGTTATTTTATAATTTTTTATAGCATCTTTAGCAGCCTTTTCACAGTCGTACCAAAATTTTTTTATATTAAGGTTAGAGCTTCTCCAAGCATCAACTAAGTCTTGTAACTCATCTTCTTTTAGACCCATTTTCAAAGCCCCCATACTTGTTAAAGCTCCTACACCACCACCATAACCTAAAGCAAGCTCTGCTATTTTACCTTTTTGCCTTAACTCGCTACCTTTTGTTATTTGTTCAATAGGTATATTAAACATCTTACTAGCCGATGCCTCATATATTTTGCCGTGTGTTCTAAATACATCTAGTCTCCACTTTTCACCTGCAAGATATGCAATAACCCTTGCTTCGATAGCACTAAAGTCTGACACTATAAACCTATTATTTTTACTAGGTATAAAAGCCGTCCTTATAAGCTCTGATAATATTTGTGGAATATCTTTATAAAGTAACTCTAGTGTATCAAAATCTAAAGTTTTAAAATCTTCTCTAACTTCTGCTATATTGCTTAAATGGTTTTGGGGTAAGTTTTGTACTTGTACTATACGTCCCGCCCAACGCCCTGTACGGCTGGCACCATAAAATTGTAAAAGCCCTCTTATTTTATTATCACTACAAACACTTCTGGCCATAGCTTCATATTTTTTAACAGATGTTTTAGCATTTTCTTTTCTAAGAGTTAAAACTTCTAAAACATCTTTATCATTTGTAAATTTTTCTATTTTAGGTATACTTTCTTTAGTAACACTGTCTACTTCATAACCTAATTTATTTGATAACCACTCTTTTAACTGAGGTAAACTATTAGGGTTATCAAGTCCTGTTATTTCTCTTAGTCTATCGTTGTTTCTATTGGTGTTAAGCTCATCTATTAATAAAACTTTTTCTATAAATTTTGTATCTACCGTTACACCATTATCATTTATTTTTTGGTCTAAAAGCCATAGTGCCTTTTCACTTTCTACCATTTCAAAGTTAGATAAATATTTTCTTAAATCTCTTTCTACCTGAACATCTTGTATACAGTATTCTTTAAATGTTTGCCATTTTTCTATGTCGTGTTCAGGTAAATTTCTTGTTCTTCCCCCATTTACTTTTGTAGGTTTACAAGGTATTGAAAAATATTTTATAAGATTTTTACCTTTAGCGTCTTTTTGCTCATCTAAATTTAATATTTTAGCTACATTATCAAGTCCAGAAGGTAACCCAATAGATAATCCCCATACCATTGTACATATCCAACTTTCATAAGTTAAATCTATGCCAAAATGTTTTGATATACAAGTTCTTTCAAAGTTAGCATTATATGCTGTTTTTATTATATTTTTATCATTTAAAGCGTCTAATACTTTTTTAGGCAATTTTTCACCGTTTTTTAAATCTACTATTTTAATTTCTTCGTCGTCAAAAGCATACCCAAACAATAAAATTTCAAAATTAGCAGAGTCTACATAATTGTAAACTCCGCCTTTTGTTAAATCTTTATCTGAATATGTTTCAATATCAATACTTAAGTATTTCATATATCCACCTTTTATAATAATTCTTCATCATCTTCAAAATCTTCTTCAAAGTCGTCTAACTCTTCTCCAAAGCCAGCAAAATCATCTTCAGCACTTGCTCTACCACCAAGACTTTCTCCGTCTTCAAGTTTCATAAGATTATTAAGTCCACAAGCTATGCCTTTATTACCATTAGTGTTATAAGGATAAAAGTTTATAGATGCTAAACCATAACAACCGCTATAAAATTCTGTTGTATCTTCTATAGGCCTTTTGTATTTGTCAACTATACCTGGCTTTGTTCTAGCACTAGCATTTATGTAATAACTGTTTTCATAAGCTACTTCATCTGGCCTTTCTTCGTCCCCGTCGTGTAAAATAGCAAATATATCCTTAATATTTTTACCTTTAAATTTTGTATCTTTACCTATTTCATAAGCATTTTTTATAGCTTCTTTAATATTTTTTATTGTTAGCTTGTCTTCTTTTGGTATAATTAAAGATACACTATATTTTTTATCTTCCCCATCTCCTTTAGGTTCAAATACATAAGCATAAGAAAATCTTACTTTACCTGTAATAACTTTTGTTCCATTTAATTTACTTTTAATATTTTTCATTTATTTATCCTCCATTAAAAACTTCTTTTGTTTATTAGTTAATTGTTTATATCTTTTAGCAGGTATTAAAAATACTCTTTCGTTACCATCAACTACCTTTTGTAATAAAACAAAATTTTCATCATTTTTAATATATTGTTCTACTTTATTAGCTATTATTTTTTTATATTTTTCTTCCATAAGCTACACCTCTATATCTTTAAAATCTAATTCTGGTGAATTATATTCTGGTCTTTTATCTTCAATTTTTGCAATAGTTGGTGCACCTGGTGGCTTTATTATAAAAGGTGATAAAATTTCTTCAAATTTAGCTTTACCTAAAAGTTTTTCTGCATCTGTTATAGATATAATTTTTTCAACTATATAATCAGACTTTTTATAACCGTTATCTTTTAAAGCTTTTATTATATCTTCTTCATTTGTAAAAGTTTTATTGCTCCTACCTTCTACTAATTTTAACCCTGGCAATTTCTTTCCATTTAACATTTCTTGTAATATGTAAGATTTAATAGATTTAATCCATTTATCATAACTTAAAGCTAAATCGTATATATCTACTAATTCTTCATCTGTTAATAAACTAGGGTGCATACTTTTGTATTTTGATACTTGAGTATGATGTTTAGTATAAGCTTTACATAAAGGTTTTGCTTTACAAAAACCTTCATCACAATGACTACCATAATTACAATCCCCTATACCATCAAAAGCTTGTTCTGCTTTATCAAAAACTACTTCTTTACCCCATTTTAGTAAATCTTGTGTAGCTATTTCATAAGTAGATATATTGTCTAGTCTAGGTTGAAATACTGTCATTTTTACTGTTTTTATATCAAATAAATCTCCATATATTTCTAAAGCACCTAAACCATATAACATTAGTTGTGAATTTTCAAAAGCATCTACCTTTACACCTTTTCCATATTTAAGGTCTATTATCTCAATGCTATCATAATCACATATAACTACATCTCCTGTTCCAAAGCCTTCTTTAGCATATTTAGAATAGTCTAGTCTTTCTTCTATTAATATTTCTGCTTCTTCACAGTTAATTAAAGCTTTATTATATGTTTCTGTTACAAACTCTACATAATCTCCTGTATAGTTTTCTAACTCTTTTTCTTCTTCTTTAGTTAAATCTTTTAGTAAATTTTCCTTTTTAAAACAATAATCACTTCTAGTTATTCTGCCTAAATCTACTTTTAACTTTAACTCTCCTAACGCGTGTGCTATTGTACCTTCTTTAGCATATGTACTTTCTTCATCTTCAAAGTATCCTTCTAGAGTTACAGATAAAGGACAATTTAGCCATTTTTTACTACTAGATGCTGATAATCTTGCGTGTTCACTCATATTTTCTACCCCACATATTTTTTTAATGTTTTTATAAGTTTTTCCCATTTAGTAGTGCTATCTTCAAACACATCTTCTAGTTCAGAAAAACTACCAACTTCATATTTTTCAACTAAAGCTTTTGCTTTTGGTCTATCTTTTTTAGTTAATTTTATGAATAAACTTTTTGCTTCTTTTCTCAATTCTTCTACACTAGAGATATCTTCTTCGTCCTCATCTTCTTCAATATCTTCTAATTCATCTACGTCCTGTTCTTCTATATTAGCCTGTTCTTCATCTTCTGTGTTATCTTCTTCTATTTCTTCAAAGTCGTCTAATATCTCTTCTTGTTTTTTAGTTTTTCTAGGCTCTTTCTTAACCTTCTCTTTTTTATTTTTTATTTCCATTTTAGTGTCTAAACTTTCTTCTGTCTCTTGTATTTGTCTTGCTACCTTTACGAGTTCGTCTACCTTATCATTTAATAATGTATTTCCTGTTATTTTAATTATTATTTCTACCATTAGTTTATTCTCCTTCAATATTTAATTTTTTCTTTAGTTTTTTATTTTCTTCCTTTAGTTTTTCATTTTCTATTTTAAGTGCTATATTTTCTTCTTGCACTTCTAAAACTAGCCGTGAAAAATATCCCATAAAATTACCTCTTTTCTTTTTATAAAATCTGTGCTATAATTAACATGATTTTTTTGTTTTTAGAGTGTTTGTGTAACCTATGGTAATGTTTTTTACAGAAGTATGGGTTCTGTATTTACTGTAGGTTTCCAACGCCTCTTTTTCTGTTTCAAAAACATATGTTTTAGTTTTACCATTATTTAAAACTATTGTTACAGCTTTCATCTCTTGTACTCTCATATTATTAATCCTCTAAAACTCCTATAAAATTTTTAATAGTTTATTGTTAAATTCTTGTTTTACATAGTTTATCTCTCGACTTATATTAGAACGAGAACAATTTAATTTTTTAGCTATTTCCCTTTGAGAATAGCCAAACATAACAAGTTTTGTTATCTCATTTTTCATAAAAAAGTTTAATGTTTCATTTAATTCAAATGTTTCTTCTACATTTGTAGAGCTTGGTATTATATCCCCTAAAGTTATATTTATATCTTCTTTAAATACTACTTCATCTAAACTAAGTATATAACTTTCTTCAAATCGTTTTTTAGCTTTCTTTTTTTTATTTTCTTTTTCTATTCTATATAAAAAAGCTCGTCCTAATAAAGTAGATAAATTACCTTTGCTTTTATCCCAAACTTCTATACATTTAAGATAATCAATAGCAAATAAATCATAGTATTCTTCTTCATCAACTTTAAAATGCCTTATAAAAAAGTAAATTAAGTTGTGATTTTCTTCTGCTATTTTTCTTTGTTCATCTGTTAAAATAATAATCTCCACCTTTAAATCTATTAATATGTAACTTGTCTGCTACCTCTTGTTGAGCTAAATTTGTATTTACTATAGCTGATTTTATTTATATTTTCATAAAATACCTACTAGAATATTATTTTTCCTATTATATAACCTAAAAAATAGAAGCTTATAACTGATAAAAATATCAATAAATATGTAATTTTAATGCCTAAAGCACTACATATTCTTTTTTCTATTTTATATATTTTCTTTAGTATTTTTTCCACTATATAACCACCTTCCCATCTTTCCTAATAAGACTTTTAATACCATTATCCGCTTTTATGCCAAAGCTACCTGCTAATTTCATAGCTTCATTGTTATTTTTAGCAATTAAAGGGTAAGTTTTATTATTAACTGTTATTGTGTAATTTTTCATTTGTTTTCCTCCTTTCGTTTTATGGAAGTGGGGGGAATTGAACCCCCGTCCAAACCAACTACTCAATAAAAATACTTTCACACCATTAAAAAGGAATTTCTCCTATCTCCACCACTTAATTTTTTTAAAAAAAATTAAGAAAAATAATACTGTTATTCTCTGACCCTCAAATATTTACCAACAGTATGGATATTGTTTTGGGGTAACTTAATTAAGCTACAGATAAATATTGTTTATCTTTTATTTTTAAAATTGTTTAGCTATTAAGGTTGCTGTCCTAGTGATATTTTTATCTTTCATAAGTCTGTCGAACCCTTTACACTCCCTTGTTTAAAATATCAGTTATAATGCTTAATCTATCTTTGTATAAACACTTATCACAATTTGATACATTATTAATAAGTAAATTATATGTATTTTTATCTACATAAACAGCACAAATACCACCTTTTTCATAAACACCATCTATTTTTTTGTATTCTATCCAACGTTTTATTTTGTCATTTTTTAGTTCTAAAATTCCTAATTTTTTAATCAATTTTTGAAAATCTTTTAAATCTATTAAAAATTGATTTTCGTTTTCACTTATAATCATAAATAAACCCACCCACACTTTGTTTATTTTATTTTTATATTTTTAGTATGTAAATTAATAATTACACTCCTTTATTAACTAATGCTTCTGCCATATTTATCATACCCCTAACTTGATTTACTAAATCTCGTTCTATTTCTTTTGGTAGTATAGTAGAAAATATACAAAATTTTTCAGTAGCTAAAATGTTATCACTTTTAGCTATATTTTCTAATATTTCAAGTTTTGATTTTAACTCTAACATTTTAATCAACCCCTTTAATAATTTTTAATAAAATATTGTAAATATTCTCCTTTTCTTGTATAATTTTAGTATCCATATTTTAAAACTGCCATTTTATTATATGGAAATATACAAGAAAAGGAGGTACATATATGGGAAATAAAAAAGACAATATGAAATATGATATTTTAAATATTTTTTGTACTAATTGTAATACTTCTATGGAAATCCAACCTAAATATCTAGAAAATAAAAATTCTTTATCATGTATAAATTGTGATATAGTTTTCCCACAAGAAGCATTATTGAAATTAAAAGATTGGTATGAAAGTTATAGGAAAAGTTTTGAATACTTAGAAGAAGTAAATAAACTAGCCAAAAATAACAAATTTTTTGTTCAATTATTAATTAAATAATTTTAAGCCACTCTTATGAGTGGTTTTTATTTACAATTATTTAATTTTCAAAGTACTATAATTAAGCTATCTTTTTACAATACTTATTTATAAAGTAAATTTGTCCCTTACCTGTTACTTTTGTAGTTTTATTAACTCTAATGCTACCATCTGGATTATTATGTACGCTTTCTTTTATTTCAAATAATCCAAGTTCCATTGCTCTTTGTGTTGGTAAATTTCTACTAGAGCCTGTTTTCATTAAATAGCCTTCTTCTCTTAACTTTTCAAAAAGCTTATTTTGTCCTGTATCTACTCCATTTTGCTTTAATATTTTAGCAAGTTCCCCTATTAAAATACTTGTCTTGCTAGCCTCAACACTTTCTGCAAACAATGCTTTAGGTTGTAATTCTTTTATTTGTTGTTCTTGTTGCTTATTTACAAGTGTTAATGTTTCTAATTGTTTATTTGCAATGTTTAATGCCCTAGCCATTATTTTTTCAGGTGAATTATATTCCTTTTCAACTTCTATGAAGTATTGTCTTACTAATTTACCTTTTTCATTTCTCTGTATCATTGCAATTTCTTTTGCCATATCTAATTTTAATGCGTGGTCTGTTATATTTTGTTCTCCTCCAAGGGTATGACATTTTTGGGATACCCTTATGTAATCATTACTTTCAACAAAACCATACTCAACCATTCTTGAAAACCATTTTTTATATTCTGTTTTAACTTCTAAAACTTGATGTAACTCCCTACCACTTATAATGGGTTCTTGATTTTGGTTTAAATTAATTTTTAATAATTCATTCATTTTATTCCTCCTTTATTCAGTTTTCAATGTACTATCAAAATACAACTGAGTTGTAATTTGTAATTCTATTATATATAGCTTAGTTGTACTTGTCAATACTTTTTTTTATTTTTTCTTGACTTTTTACAACTCAGTTGTATATAATATAAAAAAGGAGGTGAAAAATCTTGAATAAAAGAGTTAAAGAATTAAGAAAAGTATTAAATTTATCACAAAAAGAATTCGCTGATAAACTACAAATAACACAAGCTGGATTGAGTAAAATAGAAGTTGGTGGTAGTATCCTAACAGAACGTAATATCAAAACTATTTCCGAAAAGTTTAATGTTAACGAAGATTGGCTACGTAATGGTAATGAACCTATTTTCAATAATGATTATTCTAATATGGATATTAGTCAAAGATTAAAATTATTAAGAAAAGAAAAATTAAAATTATCACAAGAAGAATTTTCTAATAAATTAGATATATCTAGAGCTAATATGTCTAGTATAGAAATAGGTAGAATAGCCTTAACAGAGCGTAATATTAAAGCTATCTGCCAAACATTCAACGTTAATGAAAACTGGCTTCGTAATGGTAATGAGCCTATATTTAATGCGGAAGAAGAAAAAGATTTAATAAAAAGTTTAAAAAATAAATATAAGTTAGATGAAGTTTCTACAAGTTTATTAACAACTTTCGTTAATTTAGATGATTTCTCTAAAAAAAATATTGTTGAATTTCTTTTAAAATCTATTGAAGATTATTATATTAATAATCCAGATAAGTTAAAAGAGTTAAATAAAAATATTTTAAATATACAACAAGAAAAAACAAAAATTGTCGCTCGTGGCAAGGGTATTACCTATGAGGATAAATCTAAAATAGATAAAATCATAGAAAACTCAGAAGATTTAAACTTAGAAGATATTGACTTCTTATAAAATAATAACATAAATAATAATAGCTACACTTTACGACATAACCATTATTATTATTTAACATTAGAGGAGTGTAGCTATATGAATTATAAATATTATAAGATAGCTCGTGATAAAGCTTGGCAAACTTTAATTGAAACAAATGTTAATAGTTTGCCTATTAATTTAAAAGATGTATTTAGTTATTACAATATAAATTTAAAAACATTTATTAATAGTTCTGATGAGGCTTTTATAAAAAATAACACTGTTTATTTTAATAAAAGCTATAATATTAAAAGAGTTAGATTTACATTGGCTCACGAACTAGGTCACATATTATTAAAACACGAAAATCTAACTCATACAGTACATACATATAAAAATATAGAAGAATTCCAAGCAAATATATTTGCTCGAGGGTTATTAATGCCTGCGATAGTTCTAAAAGAAATAAATTGTATTGAAGCACAAGATATAGCTAATATATGCAACGTATCATTGCAGACGGCACAATATCGTGCTGAACGAATGCAAGAGCTGTTAAGGAGAAATAAATTCAAACTAAGCCCTCTTGAAAGGCAAGTACATAGTAATTTTAAAGATTTTATAAATAGCAATAAAATATAAAATCTATAATTTTATTTTATTATTTTTAACCTACTATATTTCATCTATAGTAGGTTTTTCTTGACAAAATTTGTATTTTAATATAGAATTTTATTGAAAAATATAAATATTTAAAAGGAGTATTTTTATGGTAATATTATTTTTACTTCTAATTATTTGTTTATCTATGTTGTTGTCAACACTTTCAACTATCGGTAAAAAAGAAAACCAAATTAGAAATTATGAAAATGAATTGAACAACTTAGAAACAAAATATAATGACCTAAAACTAGAAAAACAGAAATCAAACAACTTCTTAATTAACTATAATTTAGAACTAGAAGAGAGAAAAACTAAATTAAAAAAAGAAATAAGAGAATTACAAACTCAAATCAATAATGAAAGTAAAGAATTACAAGAAAAAAAAGATGTATTAAAAAAAGAAATAACAGAATTACAAACTCAAATAAAACTATTAGAGTGTGAAGATTTAACCTTATATACTGAAAAGATATTATTTGAAACTTTTGATGACTTTTCATCTGAAGAGTTAAAAAATAAATTATCTACTTTGAAACTTGAACAAAAACAACTTATTCAAGATGATAATGCAATAAAACCTGTTAGTGTTAAATATACAGATAAATCTGTTGAAAGAAATAATAAAAAACAGCTATTAAGTTGTTTTGAAGCAGAATGCAATATCATATTTCAAAATCTAAAGTTTTCTAATATAGATAAAAGCAGAGATAAGATAATAAAAATATTTAATAGCTTAAACAATATTTTTAAAACAGATGATATAAATTTATCTGATGATTTCTTAAACCTTAAATTAAAAGAGTTTAATATATTAATAGAAATTGCCAAAAAACAACAAGAAGAAAAAGAAACTCAAAAAGCTATAAGAGAGCAAATGATAGAAGAAGAAAAAGTTAGAAAAGAAATAGAAAAAGAAAAAATAAAAATAGAAAAAGAAGAGAAGCAGTTTAACAATGAAATTTCCAAAATGTTATCTTACCTTCAAAAAGCTAACAATGATGTTGAAAAGCAAATATACGCCGATAAAATAAAAGAGCTAGAAGAAAAAATTAAATTATTAGAAAAAGATAAAGAAAATGTACTTCAAAGAGAAACTAATACTAGAGCAGGTTTTGTATACATTATAAGTAATATAGGCTCTTTTGGAGAAAATGTATTTAAAATTGGTATGACTAGAAGATTAGAGCCCATGGACAGAATATCTGAATTAAGTTCAGCATCTGTTCCTTTTCCTTTTGATGTGCACGCACTTATATTTTCTGATGACGCACCATCTTTAGAAAACTCATTACATAAGTATTTTCAAAATAAAAGCATAAACAAAGTAAATTTAAGAAAAGAATTTTTCAAAATAGATATAGAAGAATTAAAAAGTTATATTTTAAATAATTTAGGACTTTCTATCAAATTTGTTGATATACCAGAAGCGGAACAATATAGGGAAAGCATAAAAATGTTAGAAAATCTAAAAAATTAAGCATAGATTTATATTATATTTTTACAGTATAAAAAAAGACTTAGAATGATAACTAAGTCTTTTTTGTTACGTCTAACTACTTCAATTAATGTTAATAATAAAATGATAATATTTCATAGCTAGAATAAGTTGTTATATTTTAACTATATTTCTATTTACAAAACAAAAAAATCTTTATATAATAAAAATAAGCTCCTAAAAGGAGCTAAGGATTTTACTTATACATCAAACCTACCCACACATAAGAAAGGATTTGATAATATGAGTAAATTAAATATATCTAATATAGATTTAAAGTATCTTAACTTTAACATAAAAGAGTTTAAAAGTCAAGGGTATACATACTATCGTATACAAAAACAACTTGATAAAAACAATAAAGTTAATGTTACGGGTAAATCTAAAGATGAAGTAAAAGAAAAGTATTTTAATAAGTTGGAAGAATTTTTAAATAATGATATATCAAATTTAGATATTAAAAATATGACTGTTTCCGAATTTGTAAGGTACTATTTATTTGAAATAGTGCTACCTAGTAATTCTGTAAAGCAAAAAACATTTTCTGGATATGAAGCTATTTACAGAATTCATATAAAAGAAAGTATTATATCCAATATAAAACTTACAGATTTAAAAAGAGAACATCTTCAAAAGTATTTTAATAATTTATTAAATACTAATTTAAAACTCTCTACTATAAAAGTTATTAAAACATTTTTAAGCACTGTATTAACTTATGCAACAGAAGAAGACTATGTTACAAAAAATTATTGTTCTTCTGTGAAATTACCTAAAAGAACTGAAAGTAAAGCTAATAAATATCTTACAGATGAGGACATACAATGTATTTTTAATAATTGTGATGATAAAAGATTGCTATTAATTATAAAAATTGCTTTATCTACTGGTATGAGAATAAATGAAATATTAGCATTGACAGAAAAAGATATTTGTTTTGATAATTTTTCCATAAGTATTAATAAAACTATATCTAAATCTAAACATTTTAAAAATGAGAAAAATTATGAAACAAAAATTGTTATAACTAATCCTAAATCTAATAGTAGTATAAGAACTGTATATTTTAACCCCAGTATATCTAACGATATAAAAAAGTATATATCCTTAGAAAAAGAACGTTATTTAAAATTTGGTACAAGATATACCTCAAATACGTTAATTTTTACAAATAGAAAGTTTGGTTTGATTTATTCTACTTCAATAAATTATTCCTTAACAAAACTTTTACAGAAGTGCAATATAAATGCTAGTGGTTTTCATATATTTAGACATACAAGCGGAAGCAAACTATATGAAATGGGTGTAAATATTAAAACTATCTCCGAACAATTAGGACATTCTAATGTAAATATAACAAGTAATATCTATGTCCATTTAGATGAAGAGAAGAAAAAAGAAGCAATAAAACATTTAGATAAATATTTTAAAACCGTATAATATACATATCATTTGTATAAATATTAATATTGTATATTCTTTTTAATTTAATAATTAGTAAAAAAGTTAGTAAAAAAATATCTTTAAAGTCATAAAATATTGATTTTTAAAGTATTTTTCACTCTTTTTTATTATTTTAATGCAAAAGCGTAATAATAATTAAATTTAACAAATAATTAAGCTGTAGATTTTTTTCTACAGCCTGTTTAAATTTTATATTATATATAATTTTTAATCTACAACAATATTTTCTATTATCCATTTAACAAAATAGTAACCATAAAATAAAAATCCTATACCAAATGTTATTAAACCTAGTAAACCAAAAATAATTATTTTAACATAAAGCTCAACAGATGATCCTACAAATCTTAAGTTTCTACCATTGTATGTAGTATTTTGTACACACCATCTAACTAAACGACTCATTAAAAATGGATATAATATACCTAATGTTAGCCCACTACCTATGGCAACTAAAATTGTATAACCTATATATCCTAAAGGTGACCCTGTAAGCTGTAATTTACAACCTATTGGTCTTTCAAAGCTACTACTATTGTTATTAAATTCGCTAAAATCACTCATAAAAACCCTCCATTAATAATATATTTTAATACTTTTTCAATTAATTATACGCAAAAATATATTAATTGTCTTTTATATAATTAAATTTTTAAAAATATATTAATAAATGTTTTATAGATTTTCATATATTTCAAAGATATTATTGTCTTTTTTAATAGTAAACTTTGTATTATATAAAATACCAAAAATAAATTCATTAACTAAATCATAATAAATATTAACATCTATTTCCATATTATCCCAATATTTTTTATGGACGCAAATTTTTCTTTCAAAAATAACTTTATCATAACTTTTTTCTAATATTACCTTTGCTCTATCGCAAGGCATACCATCTAATAAATTATCCTGAACCTCCCACGACTAAAGTCGCGGGGTTCCTGCTTCATAGAATTTTGCATAT
>CAMMIW010000029.1 GCA_946497035.1 uncultured Eubacteriaceae bacterium
AACTTTAGTTTTAAATTAACTATTTTTGATTATGACTTATTATATCAACAAAGTATTATGATGTCAAGACAAGAAGTAGATTTTTTTAAAAATTTTTATTATATCTAAACTAATCATAAATTTTTATTGATAAATAAGCAAATTTTTAACATCATATTAAGAAATAACTTTATTAATTAATCTTTTTATTATATTTTAATATAATTTTTTATTTTTAGCAATATGTTTATAATATATTTTTATTTTTAATTTAAACTTTCCATTCAATTTCAATTTTGTTGCCATCATATAAATAAATTTTTTCAATAAAAAAATCAACTAAATCATTATTTAAAGCTTTTATATCAATAAATTTATCCATATATTCTAATTTTATATAGTTTTCACTTTTTTCATTTAATTGTTGTAAATTATAATTTATATAAATTTCTTCATTTTCTAAATTTTTCTTTTTACAAATATATTGCTCCCTTGTAATTTTTTCATCTAAATATAACATATAGATATTTGTTTTTTCATTTTCTATATTAGTTAGACTACTTTTATATGATTTTATTTGATTTTTTACATCAAATTTATTTTCTTGTTGAAATTTATATATTTTTTCTTGTATAAGATTAAATACATCTTTTTCAAGGTTTTCTTTAAAAATAACATTTTTACTACATTCATCAAAATAATCATATTTTATATTTTGACAAATATATTTTTTACTAGAATTAAACATACTATACATACAATGTCCACAATATAACTTATAAGCAAATATATTTTTTCTTTTAGTTGGTTTTTTAAAATTCTTCTTTTTCAATAAAGCTTGTACTTTTAAAAAATCTTCTTCACTAATAATTGCAGGATATACATTTTCTATTACAATCCAGTCATCTTTAGAATTTCTTATAAATCTTTTACTTGTTTTTATAGATTTACTTGTTTTTAAATATTGTAATGTACCTATATAAGTTTTATTAGTTAAAATATCTTTAACCATATCACTTTTCCAAATATTCCTTTTAGCTATACTATGATTATTGTTAAATTGATAAAAATCTTTTCTAGTCAATATATTTTTACTATTTAATATTTTAGCTATTTCTAAATAACTTTTGCCTGATAAAAATAGGTTAAATATATCTTTTACTATTTGAGAGGTATATTCATCTATTTCTAATTCTCCATTATTAATAGTACTTTTTCTATAACCAAAAGGTGCTATACTTCCTAAATATTTTCCTTGTTTAGCTTTAATATTTCTTGAAATAGTAACTTTTTTTGATAATTCTTTAGAATAATATGCATACATAATATTTTTAAATTTTATATCTAAATTATTTAAATTATATTTTAAGTTTTTACTATCATAATTGTCATTTATAGATATAAATCTTATATTCAGATAAGGAAATATATTTTCTAAATAGTTTGAAACTTCTATGTAATTTCTACCAAAACGAGATAAATCTTTTACTAAAATACAACTTATTTTATTTTTTTTAATATCTTCAAATAAATTTTGTATACTAGGTCTTTTAAAATCTGTTCCAGAGAAACCATCATCTATATATTCAACACAATTAAGATTTTTTAAATCATTATTTTTATTAATAAAATTTTGTATTATTAGTCTTTGATTTGTTATACTATTACTTTCATCTTGTTTATATTTATCTTCAGTAGAAATCCTCAAATAAACTGCTATAGAATGACTTAAAGACATATTTATATAACTCCTATACTTGATAAATACTTACTTAAATTTATAAATTCGTCATAAAATTTAAACTTTATAGATATATTTTTATTGTCATATATAGTTATGTTTTCTACTAAATTTAATATCATTTCCCTATTCAATATATAATAATCTGTTACTTCAGAAAATAAATTTAAAAATTTATTATTAATTATATTATTTTGAAAGTTTTGTAATTCTTCTTCTAGTATTTTTAATTCTTCAATATAATTATTTTTTTCTTTTATATATGTATTTTTAATAGAAATATAATCTAATTTATTTATAATATTATCTAAATAATCATTATAAAGTTTATCACATTTAAAATCTATATTTTTTATTTTTTTATTAATATTAATTATATCTTTTTTTAATATTTTATCATAAGAAGTAAGATTTTTATTATTTAAATTATCTTTTATAATTGATTTAATATTCTTTGAAAGATTAATATTCGCTTTTATAGCTTCTAAAACTACATTTTTTATAGTATCTTCTCTTATACCTTTAAAGTTACATCTATCTACTGTTTTATATCTTCTTTCACAAATAATTCTATTTTGAATATTAGCACTAGTAGATTTATTTGTTTTTATATTAATTCTTTTTGTAAGATTTTTACCACAACAACCACATTTTAATAAACCTTTAAAAATATCATTTTTATCTTTTAAAATATTTTTATTAGCATATTTTTCTGCTTTAGCCTTATTTATAGATTGTACACTATAAAAAATATCTCTGTCTATTATAGGGGTATGATTGTTCTCCTTAACTATCCATTCATTTTTATTTGTAGTCAATAGTTTTTTATTGTTTTCTATTCTTTTAGTATATTTACCTTGAGATAAATTGCCAATATAAAAATCATTTTTTAAAATTTTACTTACTGTTACCCTATTCCATTTTATATTATCATATTTATTAGATTTAAAAATTCCTATCTTACAAAAATATTTAAATGGAGCATCTATATTTTGCTCATTTAATTTTAAAGCAATTTGATTACAACTTAAATTTTCTAATCTCCAATTAAATATATTTATAATTGTTTGTTTAACATTATCATCTACTATGACATTGCCTTTATTTTCAGTATCTTTTAAATAACCATAAGTCGCAACGGAACATAAATATTTTCCACTTTCTTTTTTTTGTTTTATACTAGATAAAATTTTTTTAGAAATATCTTTTGAATAAAAATCATTTACGATATTTTTTAATTGCATAGATAAGATATCACTACTTTTTAGATTTTTACTATCAAAACTATCATTAATAGCTATAAACCTTACATTTAAAAATGGAAATATATTTTCAATATAATTGCTACATTCCTTATAATCTCGCCCTAATCTAGATAAATCTTTAACTATAATACAATTTATTTTATTACATTTTATATCATTTAAAAGCCTTTCAAATTGTTGTCTTTGAAAATTTGTTCCTGTTTTATTTTTATCTTCATAAATATCAATTAGTTTAAATTCATCATTTTTATTTATATAATCTAAAATTAGATTTTTTTGGTTTTCAATAGTATCTTCTTTACTATTATTATTAAAAACAGAAAGACGAACATAAACACCAACATTGTAATATTTTTTAGAGCATTTATTTTCTATATTAATTCTACTTTTTCTTGCCATATAAAAAACCTCATTATATATTTTTAAATTCACTTATCATTTTAATTAGTTCTTTATATTCTTCTTCAAATCTAAACTTAATAGATATTTTTAAATCTTCATAGACATAAATTTTATCAATTAGAGAAACAACTATTTCTCTATCTAGTTTATCAATGTCTTTATATTTAGTAAAATGTTTTATAAATTGTTGTTCATCTGAATTTTCATCAAATAAATTTTTTAATGTATTATTTAAAGTTTTATTAGATGTTTCTAAAGTAGTTATTTTTTGTAGTATTATATCTGTAAATTTTTGATACTCATTTTTATTTATTAATCCGTCTTTGTAATCTTCATATACTTTAAATTTACGTTCTTGTAATTTTATAATACTATTTTTATTATTATCAATATTTGTATTAATTTGTTTTATTTTATTTTCTGTATAGGATACATTTTTTATATTTTCTAAAACTTTTTCTACATTTAATAATGATTTTATATGTAACTTTACAGATTGTAACACAGCTTCTTCTACAATATTGTCTCTAATAGAATGTTTTGTACAACCATTTTTCTTTATAGCTCCAGAACAAACATAATAAATATATCTTTTATCTGGTGTGCCATAATTTTTTCTTATTAGTGTACTTCCACAATCTGCACAATATAAAAGTCCTGAAAGTAAAAATAACTTATCCCTATTATTAGCTATTCTTGTATCTGAACGCATTAAACTTTGAACCATATCAAATGTAATTTTATTTATTATAGGTTCGTGAGTGTTTTCACATACTAACCATTCATCTTTTTCTCTTTTAATTTTTTTCTTTGTTTTATGATTTAATGTAGTAGTTTTACCTTGCTCTAATATTCCAATATATACAGGGTTTGTTAAAATTCTAATTATAGCATTATGATGCCATTTTCCATTAGCATTAGTTTTAAAACCATTAGTAAAATTTAATCCTATAGATTTTTTATACTCATTAGGAGATAAAACACCATCATTATTAAGTTTTTCTGCTATTTTAGTATGTGAATATCCTTCTAGTTTTAATTTAAATATTTCTTGTACTATTTTTGAAGCATATTCATCTATAATTAGCTTTCCTTTATTGTTAGGGTCTTTTAAATAACCATATACTGCAAATGCACCTACAAATTGTCCATTTTTCATTTTTGTATCAATCTGACTTCTAACTTTTAATGATAAATCGCTTAAATAAGCATCATTCATAAGATTTTTAACTGGAACAATTAAATCCATATTATCACTATTAAGACTGTCATAATTATCATTAATAGCTATAAATCTTATCCCCATAAAAGGAAATATTTCTTCTATATACTTTCCTACCTCTATAAAATTACGTCCAAATCTAGAAAAATCTTTCACTATTACACAATTTATTTTATTTTGTTTTATTTCTTCTATCAACTCCTTAAAAGCTGGTCTTTCAAAATTACTTCCACTATAACCATCATCTATTTTTATAGAAACTAGCTCTAAATCTTCTTTTTCATAAATAAAAGATTGTATCAAAGTTTTTTGATTAGTTATACTTTCACTTTCATTTTTGTTACCATCTTCTCTAGAAATTCTTAAATACATTGCAACTTTATATTTTTTCATTTTTTTCACTCCTAGTTAATTATTTAATCAAAAATAGTAAAAAATCAACTAAGCTTATGTGTCTTATTTTTTGAAAGTATAGCATAAGTTTTTTTATTTGTCTAGTTGATTAAATACTAATTCATAAATTTAATACTTATATAATCTTCAATTGACATTTTATTATCAGTATCATTATATATTGTATTGACAACTACATCTCCAACCTTAAAAAAATATGGATTTTTAATCATTTTTATAAATTGTAAAATCTTTAATTCTTGTGGTAAATTTACATCTATATCTATGTTCCTAATATCTACCAAATCTTCTTTTTTAACTTCTTTTATATTTAAATTTTTTAATTTATCAAAATCTATACTTTTGTACATTTCTATTTCTTCTTTAGATAATTTAATATTATCAAACATATTAAACTCCCCTTTTTAATTTAATATATTTTAATAATAATTTAATTATTCTAAAATAACATAAAAATATAAAAAGGTAATTAACTAAATAGTATTAATTACCTTTTTATTTTCTAACTATAAATATCTTTTAACTTCTTCTATTGAAAGATTATATTCTTTTTCTATTTCTCTTATGATTTCTTCTTCATCTTTTTTAAATCTCTTTAACATTTCTATTTGCTTTATTATCATACCTTCTTTAATACCCTCTTTAATTCCTTCTTCAATACCTTTTTTATAGTTTTCTTCTGCTATTTCTTGTTCTCTCATTAACAGTGTCATATATTCTTGCCTCCATTCTTCATTTCTTTTTATTCTTCTTACTTTATCATTTATTTTATTTATAAAAGTATTATCTTCTCTTTCTCCATTTACATACTTTAAAAATGCTTTTAGTTTATCATTTTCTATTTTTTCAAATGCCAATGTATTAAAAAATATTTTATATGTTTCATCTCCTAATTTTATACTATTATCTTCATTACATATATTTTCAAATGTATATTTTGGTAACCCTTTATTAAAAGCATCAAATGTACATATAAATATTATATAACTTTCTTTTAATTTTGTATATGTTTCCCCTTTTTCTATTATATTTAAATCAATTAAATCTTGGTAATATCTAACCCTTTTCTTTAATTCTTTCTTATTAGTTACTTGCATTTCTATATTATATATTTTATCTTCATCTTCTACATATACATCTAACCTGATACTTTTTTTATCATATACTATATTTATTACTTTTTGTTCTTCTAAATATTTTATTTTTCCAACTTTTATATCTAAAAGAGTTTCTATTACTTCTTTACATTATTGTTAGCTCTTCCCATTTTTGTCCATAATTATTATTTGTTATTTTTCAACCACCTCTAATATTATTATACCATAAGATTAATCTTATTTAAATTATATAATTACTTAGTTTAAAAATATTTAATTAAGATTTTATCCTTGTTATAAAAGTATTTTTAAATACACTAAAATACAAAAAAGATAAATTATAAAAATAAAAAATTTTTTATCTTTTTTGTATTTTTTACTAATTAATAATTTAATATAATTTAGAATTTAATAAAAATTTTATTTCTAAATAAAATATAGAAGATAAATATTTAATTTATTTTTTATTTGTCTTCATTATTTCATCAAAAATTATATCATTTAACCATTTATTAAAATTAGAATTATTTGTCCATTGTCCAAATAATTCCATATTATCAAGCATAATAGCTCTAAACACTTCCTTTAAAGCAGACTGATATTCTCTTTTTATATTTTCAATATCAGAATTTTTTAAAGCATTTTTAAATTTTTCATTTTTCATTACCATTTTAGGTAATTCTTTAATTTGTCTTGCAACATTATCTTTGTCTTGCCAATCAATATTACCAAAAATATCATTAAATGTAGAAACAATATTTTCTAATGAATCCAACTCTGTTTCAGTTTTTTTACCAACTCCAATATCAAACCCTTTAATAGCTCCATCTTCATCTTCTAAAATAATATCAATAGTATTTTTCTTTTCTAATCTATAACTTTCAAGGTCAACAGTTTCTAAAACTCCTTGTGATAAATCTTCTTCTTTAGGTGTTGGAAGTCTATGTATTAGTTGTTCAAAAAATATATTTTTCTTTTCCCAATCTACTTGTCCAAATGGTAAAATTGAAGCTAAAAAGTTATATGTTCTTATAAATGATTTAACACCACTTTTAAATTCAACTTGGTCTTTCTCACTTAACATTTTATATCTTTCTACCGATTTATCAATAATACTATCAATAAGACTTCTTGAACTATTCTTTAAAAATAATTCTACCAACTTGTCTACTTCATCTTCTTCATAAACATATTTATTATCAAGTATATTTAATAAATTATAGAGCTTATTAGGGTCTGTTTCTGTTATAAGCTTTGTTTCTTTATAATATGGTTGAAAAGCTTCTAATATATTTTTAGGGTTATTGGCAAAATCTATAACGCAAGTGTCTATTTTATATTTTGTACTTCTATTTAATCTTGATAATGTTTGAACGGCTTTAACATCATTTAATACTTTATCAACATACATAGTATGAAGTAGTGGTTCGTCATATCCTGTTTGATACTTATCAGCAACAATTAAAAATTTATATTTATCTTGCTTAAATCTTTCAGGTGTTTCTTTATCAGAAAAACCATTTAAACTAGCTTCTGTTACAACTTTTCCATTGTATTCTTTTTCACCAGAAAAGGCAACTAATGCTTCATATCCTGTATTAGTATTTTCTAATAATTTACTTATAGCATAATAGTAGTCTATAGCTCTTAAAATACTTTGTGTAACTACCATTACTTTAGCTTTTCCATTTATTTTATTAACAGTATTACTAAGGAAATGATTAACTATTACTTCTGCTTTTTCTCTAATAGGAAACTCTTCTCCTTCAACATAATTTCTTATTTTTTTCTGAGATTTTTTCTTATCAAATTTGGGATTTTCTTCTATAGTTTTGTAAATTTTATAATAGTTTTCATAATGTGTATAATTTTTTAATACATCTAAAATAAACCCTTCTTCAATGGCTTGTTTCATAGAATATAAATCAAATACACTACCAAACATTTGAATAGTTTTAGCTTTAGGTGTTGCAGTAAATGCAAAAAAACTTGCATTTTTAGGCATTTTTCTTGCTTCAATTAATTCGTTTAGGTTATCTTCAATTTCAAATTCATTATTATCATTTATATTGCCAGATATAGCCATATTTAAAGAGGCTGCACTTTTCCCACTTTGAGAAGAATGTGCTTCATCAATAATAATTGCAAAATTTTTGCCTTTTAAATCTGTGCCAATTTTTTCAAGTAAATAAGGAAATTTTTGTACCGTAGTTATAATTATTTTCTTTTCATTAATTAATAAATTTTTTAAATCTGAAGATGAATTTGCGTGTCCTACAACACTTCTTTCATCAATAAATTTTCTAATATTATCATTTATTTGTTTATCTAAATTTAATCTATCTGTTACAACAATTACTGAATTAAAGGCTTTTTCTTCTTTGTAGTTTAGTTCTACCAAACGGTAAGCAAGCCAAGTTATAGAATTACTTTTTCCACTACCTGCACTATGTTGGATTAAGTATTTTTTACCAACTCCATTTTTTATAATATCATCTACAAGTCTTGTTACAACTCTATATTGATGATATCTTGGAAAAATTAATACTTCACTTTTCTTAACATTATCAATAGAAATATATGTAAAATCTTTAATTAAACTTGTTAAAGTTTCTTTACTTAAAAATTCTTTCCAAAGATAATCTGTCATAGTACCATTATGATTAATAGGATTACCTGAACCACCTAATTCAGTCCCTTTATTAAATGGCATAAATCTAGTATTTTTACCATCTAATTTTGTTGTAAATGTAATAAAATTTTCATCTACTGCAAAATGTGCAATACATCTTTTAAAACTAAATAAAGTTTCTTTATTATTTCTATCATTTTTATATTGTTCTTCGGCATCTTTATATGTCCAACCTGTACTTGAAGCTCTACTTTTTAGTTCCATTGTAATAACAGGAAGTCCATTTATAAATATAGCTAAATCAAGCTCTAAACCTTTATTTTTATCAGAATAGTTTAATTGATTAGTAACAGAAAAAATATTCATTTTAAATTCATCATATGAGCTAGGTCTTTTAGGGTCAATAGTATGGTAAAAAATTATAGTTCCTGATGAAGGATAACACTTAATACCATTTTTTAAAACAGAAACTATACCATTTTTCTTTATACATATATCTAATTGTTTATAAAAATTTGTTTTACCTTCTTCTGTATCAAGTTTAAGTATATCAAATTCTTGTGGTTGTGAAGATTTAATAAAACTTAATAATCTATCTTCATCAAAGGCATATTTTCTATTAAAAGATATTTTCATTTGTTGTGGTGTTATATATTCATAATTTTGCTTTTGAACAAGATATTCAATAATATTATTTTCAAGTTCTGCTTCCATTTTTGTATCCCTAATTCCCATATCAATTAAACCTCCATTTCTTCAATTTCATCTTCTTCAATAATTGTTGATTTTTCATATTTTGGAATAACAACATCTCTAACATCAATTTTTCCAGTAACTACTTCTGCTATTAATGATTGTTTTAATAGTTGTAATTGATTTATTTTTTGTTCTATAAATTTTATCTTTTTTAAACAATTAGTCCTTATACTCTCAATATTTTCTACTATTTTTATTTGTTCATCTTCTTTAATTATTGGTATTAATATATCTTTTAAAATATCTTGTTTTATAGAAACTCTGGTAACTAAATTTAACTTGTTTAAAATTTTATGTCTTACAAGGTCACTATCTAAATAATATAAAACAAATTTATCTACAAGTCTGTTATTTTCATTAGGTCTTAATCTTATTGTAAAACCATTAAAAACAGCATTTTCAATATCTTTTAATGCTAATGATACTCTAGCAGCATCTTCAATTTTTTCTGAAGTTCGTGTAAAAAATAAATCTCCCTTTTTTATTGAATAGATATCTTGTTCTTGTTTAGTTGAGTTTATTTTCCCACTTAATTTTTCTGGTAATAATAAATTTCCATATACATCCGAATAAGTTAAAAATGGATATGTGCCATTTATATAATCTTTAGATGTTGAAATTCCATTTTGAAAGTTATATAAAAACCTTAATCTTTTATTATCTTTAGAAAACTTCATAATATTTTCAAAATAATTATTTATTTTTAATTTAATTAATTTTTTTATTTGATTTATTTTTTCTTTTTCAACTAAAATAAGTTTATCAACTTCATTTATTTTCCAATCAAGATAATTAGCTATTTGTTCTTGCTCTGATATTGGTGGTAATGGAAATAAAAAATTTCCAATATTTTCTAGAGACACACCATTCCTATCGCCATTTATTTTTAATTGAAAATATGTTTTAAAAACTTGTGATAAAATTACATAATATATAAACTTATCTACTAAGTCATTTGCTTTTATTGAACATAGTTTATTTCCAAAATTAACATCACTATAAACAAATGCAACCTTTTTTCCCCCACTACCACCTTCTATACATACCAAAGTTGAACCTTTTTTAGATATTTTAAAATGTTTGTTATCTACAGGTATATAAATATTAGATTTATGCTTAATTTTCATACTATTTCCATCTATATCTGATGTAGAAACATATATACGTGAAAAATTATTATTAGAATACTTTGGTTTATCTTCGTCTTTAATACTATTACCTGTAATAAAATTAGCAATTCTTTTTAACTTAATAAATTCCCAATGACTTGGTATTTCATTTAACCAAGGCAAATTTACCTTTTTATAGCTTTCATACTTATTCATAAAGTCCCTCCAATATATTAGCTAACATACCTTCCGACTGTTTTTCAAGTTCTTTAATACAAGCAACAATATTTTCTACACTTTCGAGCTCTTTAACTTTATAAAAATATTTAGTAAAATTAATTTCATATCCTATTTGTGTTTTGCTTTCATCAATAAAAGCATCTTCATAATATGGTAATACTTCTTGTTTTATAAATTCATCTATACCACCATCAAAAGTCATAGGTATAATTTCAGTATCACGAAGTTCAGGGTCTGGAATTATATTTCCTTTTGAATCTATTTGTATAGCTGCATTTTCATCTTTAACAATCATATTATCTAAAAGTCCTGTAGAGATTAATTTATTTAAGCTTGTCCCTTTTAAGTTATATTTTTTTAAATTTTTATTAAATGTTTTCTGAAATAAAGTAAAATCTAAATACTTGTCGTCTTTTTCCATTTCTTTTAGTACATTAATATAAGCTATTATATTTTCTTTTTTTTCTAATTCCTTAATAGCCCTTGTTGTATTTTTTATAAAACTTTTTTCAAGCTCTTTTTTATTTACTTTACCTGTTAATGCTTCAATTTTATTTAACTCTTTTTCTATTTCATATATATTTTCATTATTACAAATGACTGCTTGTTTCAAAGGTCTTTCAACAGTTACTTTATAATATCCAAATTCATCATTAGAAAATATTTTAGAATAGTCATTTTCTTCAAAGTTTAAATATAAATCTAAAATAGTTTTTCTATCTTCTCTTGAAAGCTCACAGTTTTTTCTACCCATATTTTTTCTTAATGATGTTTTTATATTACTTGCATTTATTAATTGTATTTTACCTTTTCTTCTTTCTTCTTTTCTATTTGATAAAACCCATATATATGTTGCTATACCTGTATTATAAAAAATATTTTCAGGTAATTGTATAATAGCTTCTATCAAATCTTCTTCTATCATAAATCGCCTAGCATTACTTGCCCCATTACCTGCATCACCTGTAAAAAGAGCAGAACCATTATGTACTTCTACTATACGAGAGCCTAATTCTGTTTCTTTCATTTTAGATATATTATTCAATAAGAATAATATTTGTCCATCACTTACATCTGGTATCATTCTAAAGTCATCTTGCTCTTTATAGCTTCTAACAAAACGTTTATCAATAATATTTTTCTTTAAATCTTTATCTGAACCACTACCTAAAATGGCTAAATCAGTTTTCCAAGACTTTCCATATGGTGGATTAGATAACATAAAGTCAAAATGTTCTCCTGCAGTTTTATCTTCAGAAATTGTTGAGCCATAATAAACATTATTTGCATCTACATCTCCACCTTTAATAAGTAAATCTGCCTTAGAAATAGCATATGTTTCTGGATTAACTTCCTGCCCTATTAAGTGAATAGAAACTTCTTTATTATTTTCTTTTGCAAATAATTTTAATCTTTCCTCTGCTACAGTTCCCATTCCTAAAGTACCACAAGCACCATCATAAATAGAATAAGTTCCATCTTTTATTTTATCTACAATAGGAAATATTGTTATATCTGCCATTAATTCAATAACATCACGAGGTGTAAAGTGTTCCCCTGCTTCTTCATTGTTTTCTTCATTAAATTTTCTAATAAGCTCTTCAAATAAAGTACCCATAGCGTGATTATCAAGCCCTTTTTTTATAATTTCTCCTTCTGAATTTTTCTCATCATAAGGACTTAAATTAAATTCACTTGCAGTAAATTTTTCAATAACAGAACCTAAAATACCTGCTTCTGTCATTTTAGTTAGTTGGTTATTAAAGTCAAATTTTTGAAGTATTTCTTTAACATTATTTGAAAATCCATTTAAATATTCTTCAAAGTTTTTCTTTAAATTTTGTCTATTTGTTTCATTTTTTAAATCTTTTAAACAAAATTTAGAAATGTTATAAAATGGCAAACCAATAGCAGTATCTAATGTTTTTGTTATATCCCATCCTTGTTTTTCTGCCATTTCTTTTACTTTTAGTATATTTCCTTTTTCTTTCTCAATAATAGAATCAAATCTTCTAATTACAGTCATAGGAAGTATTACATCACGATATTTGCCCCTAACATATACATCTCTCAAACAATCATCTGCAACAGCCCAAATAAAACTTATTAATTTATTATATTCAAGTGCATTATATGTACTTTCCATTTAGTTTTATACTCCTTTATTTATATGTAAAATTTATGACAACATTATACATTATATTATAAATGTTTTCAATATATTGGTTTTTTAATTATAAATAACATATATAAAACTATTTTTTATTTATGATATATTTTATTAATAGGATTTTTGTAGTCCAATATCTCTTTTTGTTTATTTATTGACATATGTGTATATATTTGAGTTGTTGTAATAGAACTATGCCCTAATATCTGTTGTATATACCTAATATCAACTTCTTACTCCTGTATCTTCCAATCTCTGACTGCCACCTAGATTTAAGTATTTTAATTTTTTACAATATTTTAAATTAGTTATCCAATTATAATATGTTCCTAAAGCATTATCATATAAATCTAAATATTCTAATTGAGTTAAATATTTAAAATCTTCTACAGATATAATATTATTTCCTTTTAAATCTAAATATTTTAATGGTAAAAATCTTAGATTTGAAATACTACTGCTTTGTATATTTTGGTTAGGCATAACTATTTTTTGTAATGATTTAAAATGTTCTATACCATCTAAGTACATTATAGATTGATTTTGGCTATTTATGTTCATTTCTATTATATTTAATTTTGATGGTGGAATAACATCATTTTCATTTATGTTTAAAATTATATATAATTCTTTTCTAAAAGCATCATCTATAAAAGTATTTTTATTTAGATAAATAGAAGATTTAATATTTTTTTGAATTAATCTACTATCCGATATAACAAAACTTTCTTTATTTCCTATTAATTGCTTATATCTCTCTTCTGTATATGGCTCTGTGAAGTTTATCATTAAATATTGATATTCTTCTTCTGTATATGGTATAGGTTTATCTTTTTCTATTTCTTCTTGTATTGTTGGCAATTCTGTTGCTTCTTCTTTTTTAGTGTTATAAATATTTATATCCCCACCCCCAACAATCTCAACTTTTATATCACTTGCAAATACACTTGTTGTTGTGCTTAATGTTAATAATAATGCTATTCCTTGTAAAGCTACTTTTCTTTTCATAATTTATATTTTATATCCTTTCTTTAAAATTTTACATAATACATAAATCTAATATTTTTTTGTGTAAAATAGCTTGTTTGCATTTAGGTTGATACACTATTTCATACCTACCTTCACTATGTACTCCAATTACTCCTATATACTTTTTATTGTCTAAATAATTTTTATATTTATCTAAAATCAGTTGTTTCTTTTCTACAGGTATAACTATCCAACTTCTATTAACAAAATCTAAATTTGATTCTGCTTGTAAAATTACTTTTTTTATATCATTAAGTTTAAATTCAAAAGCATTTATTTGATAATCTCCTTGATATTTTTCAATAGTTATTAAATCTGCATTACCATCTCTTATAGGACATTCAAATTGATACCTTTTAGCTCTATTTTTATTATTATAAAATTTCCAAAATTTATATTTTAAATCTTTTTCATATAAAAACATTTATTTTCACTTCCTTTTTATCTTTTTTTGTGTTATGTAAGATATTCCTGTTTTAGGTAATGTTAAAGTTTTTCTTACAATTCCTTTAGGGCTAAGCCCTATCCTCAAAAATCTATTGCCTATGCTAAAACCTACACCACTTTTACTAATATTCCATCTTATATACTTACCTATTTTTATACTTTTACTAAATCTAATTCCCATAGCTTAATTTTCTCCTTTCAAAACAAAAAAAGACAGAATAAAAATTCTGCCTTAAATTTAATATATTGTTATTTATATTGTGGTTGTATATACCAATCGTTCTATAAGTAAATATTAATCTACAGGTAATGGTCTTACAGTCCAATCGTCCCACATATCTCCGTCAACATATACACCATCTAATAAATTTATAGATAGCATACCAACAGGTGTCCAAGCATCAAATGCATATGTATAAACGTTATAATTAGCCTTATCAGGATACCATATAGGTGTAAAATGTGTTCTAGATTTTAGTGTAGAATATCTATTAGGTTTAAATTCCAACTTACTTTCATTATTTTTATTATATGTTAAATCTAAAACTCTAAAATAATTTTTATAATGGAAATCAGGAAATAATGAAACTCCATTTTGTATATTAGTTGTATTATTCACATCATTAGATACTATTCTACTGTTTAAAAATTGGTCTACACCATAAGCACTTTTTATTTCTTTGCCATTTCTTTTAGCAGTTGGATTATATTTGTCGGATATTATTAAATGGTCTATTTTTAATCTTGCATATTTTTCTTGTAATTCATATTCCCACCAACCTTCATCTATTGTATAATATACTGTATAATAGTGATGTTCGCTTCTTCCGTGTTCACAATAATGATAACAAGTTCCACCATTTCCGTCATCATGTTCTTCTCCACTTGTACAGTATCTTTCACAACCTTTTTCTACAGGATTAGAATGCCACTTTGCACTCCATATAGTCCATTTAGCATCTTTTACTTCTTCTAATTTAGGTATATGTCTTTCTGCTTCATATACATTAAATTTTTGATAACCTCCCCATCTATCATCTGCATCAGGGTCAGGTGGGGTATTTTCTATTAATTCTTCTATTTTTACTGTTATAGTAGTTTCTGTTATAGTAGGCTTTGGTCTTGGTGGGTCATTTGAAGGGTTACATACACTAGGTGGTGGGTCTAAATGTTCTT
>CAMMIW010000030.1 GCA_946497035.1 uncultured Eubacteriaceae bacterium
TATCGGAAGGTGCGGCTGGATCACCTCCTTTCTAAGGAAAAAGGTTGTAAATTCATAGATTATTTAGTTTTGAGTGTTTAAATAATGTTAAAATTAGTTTAATTTATAAACTAATTTTATAATACACTTAAAATTCAATATTATTATGGGTGGTTTCCCGAGTGGCCAAAGGGGGCAGACTGTAAATCTGTTAGTTTATCTTTCGGAGGTTCGAATCCTCCACCACCCACTGTCTTGAATAAAAGGCACTATGTGCCCGAGTGGCGGAACTGGCAGACGCACAGGACTTAAAATCCTGCGGTAGAAATACCGTACCGGTTCGATTCCGGTCTCGGGCATAATTTTATGTATGCGTAGCTCAGCTGGATAGAGCGTCTGACTACGGATCAGAAGGTCGAGGGTTCGAATCCTTTCGCATACATTTTTTATTTTTGGTTTTAAAGATAAATTAAGTATGATAACTATATATTTTCATACTTAATTTTTTGGTTATTTTGGTTCTTTTTAAATTGTTAGGGTTAAAATTAAAGAGTAAGATTTAAGATATATTTAATCTTATACACATTCACTCTTAATAAGGTTATAATAAGCTTAAATTGGTTTGTATTTAATATCTATTAAAAATTATAAAATAGGCTATAGAAAAATCTACAGCCTATTTTTATATAAATTTATTTTGCCAATTCATTAATAAGATCTCTAACATCTTGTTCGCAACAACCACAGCCTGTGCTACAGCTAGTTTTAGCTTGAACATCTTCAAAAGTAGTTGCACCAGATTTTACTGCATCTTCAATAGCACCAGCAGTAACATTAAAACATCTGCAAATAACTTTATTTCTATCCATTTTAAAACCTCCATAATTAAAGTTAAATTACATATAATATTATACACGAAAAATAAAAATAGTCAAGTAAATAATAATTATTATTAAATGAAAAATAATTATCAAAGGAGAATAAAAATTGATTAAAGGCATAAATTTAGATAAATTTAAACAATATAATTTTTTATATGTAGAAAATATTTTATATGGTATAGAAAATTATAAACATATATGTTTTACAGCAGATTATAAAAATTATAAATTATTTATAAAAATGATGATAGAAGAAAATAAAAAATCTTTTTTAGATTTTTATTTTTCTAATATACAAGAAAATGAAAAACAGCTCTTTTATAATTTTAATAATTATGATAATATATTAAAAAGGTTTAAATTTGAAAAAGATAAAATTTATTTTGATATAAATAATTTAGACGATGAAATAATTGATTTTATAATAGAAATAAGCTATGAAGAGATATTGTTTTCAACATTTTATTTTGAAGAACCTAAAATAACTTTATGGACAAATTATAATAAACAATTTATTTTATTTTTTGAAAATAATATTAACATATCAAAGTATAAATTATTAGCAAAAAATTTAAATCTAAAAATTTTATTTGAAAAAATTTAAGGTGATTGTATGAAAAATTATAAAATTATAGTATCCTATGATGGTACAAAATATAGCGGTTGGCAAAAGCAAGGTAATACAGATAATACTATACAAGGAAAGATTGAAAATATTTTATGTAAAATGACGGGAGATAAAGTTGAAATTTTTGGCTCTGGTAGAACAGATGCAGGAGCACATGCAAAATATCAAGTGGCTAATTTTAAAATAGATACAAGCAAAAATAAAAGGCAAATACTTGAATATTTAAATGAATATTTGCCAAATGATATAGCAGTAAATAGTATAGAACAAGTTGATATGAGGTTTCATAGTAGACTTAATGCAAAAACAAAAACTTACTTATACAGAATAAATACAACGGGCATACCAAAGGTTTTTGAAAAAAATTTTGTTTTTAATACAAAAGCTAACATCGATTTAGAAAAAATGAGACAAGCTAGCAAACAATTTATCGGTGAACACGATTTTCAACCTTTTTGTAGTAATAAAAAAAGCAAAAAATCTACTGTTAGAAAAATATATAGTATAAGCATAATAGAAGAAGATGGAGAAATAAAAATATATATAAAAGGTAATGGGTTTTTATATAATATGGTTAGAATAATAGTAGGAACTTTATTTGAGATAGGGCAAGGAAAAAGAGAAAATAATATAAAACAAATTTTTGAAGGTAAAGACAGAATAAACGCAGGTATAACTATGCCATCTTGTGGCTTGTGTCTTATAGATGTAGAATATTAATATTTATATAAATTAGCACTAAATATATTTTTTTTGCATATAATTTTTTATATATATTTTTGGAGGAAAATTTTATGCAATATAGTATAAAAGATTTTTTTTACAACAAAGATGAATATGTTATAAAAAATACAGATAATGATATGGATAAAAATATCGAGAGAGAAGAGAGCATACCATCTAGGGAAGATAATAACCAACAAATAGGATATATTAAAGAACGAGAAATGGAGCTTATGAGAAAATCATATTCGGAGATAAATACTTTTTTATACCCTTTTGTTGTAGAAGTTTTAGATGAATTTGAATTTGTAGGTAGCCCTATTTATAGCTTAACAGGAATAGATAGAGAAACTATATCTCAAATGATAGATAGAGTTATAAATTTAGCAGAAGAAACTTTAGACCAAGTTGGAGAGGCTAAAAATGAAAGAACAGGAAATTATCTTAGAGAATGGGACAGATGGGGGCTTTTAAGATCTGCTGTAGAAAGCTTATTATTAAATGATATTTTTGCTATAAGACGCCCTAAATATTTTAAAAATTATGCTCCACAAAATTTAATGTAAATAATATTATTAAAGCTATGGATATTGTCTGTAGCTTTTTTATTTTTTCAATTTTAAGGTATAATTTAGTTATTACATATTGAAATTTAATAATATAAAATAATTATTATTTAAAAGTAATTATCTTATAATAATTTATAAAAGTTTACAAAAAATTAACTAAATAATGGTTGAAGAAATTGTATAAATTAGATATAATATATATTAAGGTAAATTTAACTAAAAATAAAAAAATTATATTAAAAATTTTTAATTTATCTTTATATTTAGTATATTAATAATAAAAATAAGTAATATATTAATTATAAAAAATAATTTAAATAGTATTTATATTATTTGGAGGGAAGGGTGAAATGGATAATAACCTAAATGAGCCACAAAACAATGGTTCAAATAATAACAATAAAAAACCTAATAAAAATACTGCCTTAACTATACTTATTGTAGCTATAGTTTTAACATTTTTATTTAATATGATAACTGTGTCTATGCTAACAAAAGGTAGCAGAGAGGTTAGCTATAGCGAATTTTTAAATATGTTAGAAGAGGGCAAAGTTGAAAAAGTTGAGGTTCAAGCAGGTAAAATATTAATATTTCCTAAAAATGAAAATAAACAAGATGGCAAAATATTTAGCTTTAGAACGAGTTCACAACCTTTATATACAGGTAGGTTTCCAGATTTTACTTTAAAAGAAGAATTACAAAAATATGATGTAGAATTTAAAGCTCCTATTGTAGAAAATAACGGCTTTGTAAACTTTTTTGTTTACTATATTTTACCTATTTTAATAATGTATCTTATTTTAACTCTTTTATTTAGAGGCCTTAGTAAAAAAATGGGCGGTGGTATGTTTGGTATGGGTAAAAGTAACGCTAAAGTTTATATGCAAAAAGAAACAGGTGTTACATTTAAAGATGTGGCAGGTCAAGAAGAAGCTAAAGAATCTTTAAAAGAAATTGTAGATTTTTTAAATAACCCAGACAAATATTCTAAAATAGGTGCTGTTCAACCTAAAGGTGCTTTATTAGTAGGTCCTCCTGGTACAGGTAAAACTATGCTTGCTAAAGCTGTAGCTGGAGAGGCAAATGTTACCTTTTTATCTATATCAGGTTCAGATTTTGTAGAAATGTATGTAGGTCTTGGAGCATCTAGAGTTCGTAGTCTTTATAAACAAGCTATGGAAAATACACCTTGTATAGTATTTATAGATGAAATAGATGCTATTGGTAAAAAAAGAGATGGCCACGGCGGAGGAAATGATGAAAGAGAACAAACTTTAAACCAACTTTTATCTGAAATGGACGGTTTTGATAGCTCAAAAGGTATTGTTATATTAGCGGCTACAAACAGGCCAGAGGTTTTAGATAAAGCTCTTTTAAGACCAGGTAGATTTGATAGGCGAATTATTGTGGAAAGGCCAGATCTTAAAGGTAGGGAAGATATATTGAAAGTTCACGCTAAAAAGGTTAAGCTGGATAAAGATGTAGATCTTAAAAAGATAGCATTAGCTACAAGTGGAAGTGTTGGTGCGGATCTTGCTAATATGGTTAATGAGGCAGCTCTTAGAGCTGTTAGATGTGGTAGAGAGCTTGTAAAACAGGAAGATCTTATGGAGGCTGTTGAGGTAGTTATAGCAGGTAAAGAGAAAAAAGATCGTATTTTATCAGAGCAAGAGAGACGAATTGTAGCTTATCACGAGGTGGGACACGCATTAGTATCTGCTATGTTAAAAAATACTAAGCCTGTGCAAAAAATAACTATCGTTCCTAGAACAATGGGCTCTTTAGGTTATACTTTACAAATACCTGAGCAAGATAAATATCTCCAAAATAATGTAGAGATGCTTGAAGAAATAATGGTTTTACTTGGTGGCCGTTGTGCCGAAGAGGTAGAATTTGGCTCTATAACTACTGGTGCTAGTAATGATATACAAAGAGCAACTAGTATAGCTAGAAGTATGGTTACTTTATATGGTATGAGCGAAAAATTTGATATGGTAGCCTTAGAAGATATAGAAAATAGATATCTTGATGGTAGAATGGTTTCTAATTGTTCTGCTAAAACTCAAAGAGAAATTGACAAAGAGATACAATCTATTATAAAAGATTGCCACACTAAAGCTAGGAATATTTTAATAGAAAATAAAAATGCTTTAGATAAAATATCACAATATTTAATAGAAAAAGAAAATATTACGGGTGAACAATTTATGGATATATTAAAGGAAGTTTGTCCAGATTATGTGGAAAAATCTAACCAAATAGAAAAAAATAATAAAAGTGTAAAATTGAAGAATAAAAATAGGCTTAGTAAAGAAAGCCAAAGAAAAGCTAAAAGGCGTATGTATAAAATAAAAAAATATAACCATAAAATAAAAAAATATTAAAGAATTAACGGTGATTATATGAGTATAATTAATTGGAAAGAAGAATTATTTCCTTATAAACAAGCCACAGATGAGCTATATATAAAATTTAATAGTATAAAAAAAGAATATATAGATTTAGAGCAACATTCTCCTATAGAGCTAGTTCAAACTAGAGTTAAAACTATAGGTAGCATTTTAGAAAAGGCTAATAGAAGAGATATACCTTTAAGCAAAATATTTGAAAATATAGAAGATATAGCAGGCGTTAGAATAACTTGCAAATTTGTAGAAGATATATACAAGGTTGTTCAACTTATAAGAGATAGAGATGGCAAAGATTTAGTTATTAAAGAAGAAGAAGATTATATTAATAACACTAAAAGTAGTGGTTATAGAAGTTATCATATTACTATAAAATATGAAGTTATAACTGCTACTGGTGTTAAGGTTATACCTTGTGAAATTCAAATTAGAACTATGGCTATGAATTTTTGGGCTACTATTGAACATTCTCTTAGATATAAATATAATGGTAATATGCCAGAACATTTAAGAAAAAAATTAGAGGCTTGCGCTGAAGCCTCTTTTAAATTAGATACAGAAATGGGCACTATAAGAGAAGAAATTATAGAAACACAAAAAATTATACAGAAAAAAGATAACCTTGTGTATGAAATATTAAAGAATATACAAAACTTGTATTATATAGGTAAAATGGAAGAGATGAACCAATTTAATAGAGAGTTTATAGATTTATATCAAGAAGGAGATATAGAAAAATTATATAAATTTAATAATAAATTGCAAGTTATGGCAAATATATATAAAATTGACCATATACAATAAGGCTGTAGATTTTATCTACAGCCTTTTTAATAAAAATTATAATGAAAATAATATACTAGCTATATAACAAGCTATTATTAAAGCTCCTAAAAATATAGAAGATTTTTGATTTTTTTTAGTATATAAAGTGCCTATTACTATAAATGTAGCAATTATACCCCATATAATAAGGTTATTTGCTTGTTTATCTGGTGAAAATATATTACCTTTAGAATAAAATATATCACCAATAGCAAGAATAGTAAAGTTAAATAAATTACTACCAATTACATTACCAAAAGATGCGTTAAAATTGCCAAGTCTTACAAGGTTAAATGAAGATGTAAGCTCTGGTAAAGATGTTGCTATACCTAAAAATATAGCTCCACCAACAGTAGCTCCTAAGCCTAATTGTGCGTTTAATTTATCTGTAACCTGAGTTAACAACATACTAAAAACAACTAATAATACAGAACATAAAATAAATCTAGCTATTATTTGTTTAACTGTTAAATTTACATTATCTTCTTCATCAGAACTATCAGAAGAGCTATCGTTCATTTTTGTAATATTTATTATATATAAAATTAATATACCGATAGAAGCATAGCTAACATTTAAAAAGCCTAAATTTAAGCTATAGTTATATTTCATACCTAAAAGACATATAACAAATATAATTATTGTAAAAATACTTGTTAACAGGTGGCTTTTTGATAAATATGCTTCTTTAAATTTTTTAGAAAATAAAATTATACAAGCACCTAATATTGTAAGATTAAATATATTGCTACCAAAAACGTTACCTTGCACAAGGCTTGGTTGATTAAGTGCAAATATAGCTGTTAAGCTTGTTATAAACTCTGGTAAAGAGGTAACAGCAGCTAATAAAACACCACCAATAAATGCACCAGATAAATTTGTTTTTTTATCTAAAGCATCTACATATTTTGATAAAAATATAGATAAAATAACAACAAGGCTAGCAAGAACTAAATATTGTAAATAGATCAATATAAAAACCCCCTTAAAAATATAATTAGCTAAAGAAAATTATAAACCCTAAAAAAAAAATAATCAAGCATAATTAAAAAAATATTTGAAAAAATTTAAAAATACTGTTAAGATATAGAAAATAAGATTAAATATATAAAGGTTAAATGGAGGGAGAATAATATGCTTTCAAAAGTTCTATCGTCTACGTTAATAGGCATAGATGGTTTTAAAATAACTGTAGAGGTAGATATTAGCCAAGGTTTGCCTAGTTTTGATATAGTTGGCTTGCCAGATTCTGCCGTTAAAGAATCTAAAGATAGGGTAAGAACGGCTATAAAAAATTCTGGTATAAATATGCCTGTTAAAAGAATAACTATAAATTTAGCTCCTGCTAATATAAGAAAAGAAGGACCTGCCTTTGATTTACCTATAGCAGTAGGCATATTATGTTGTATAGAAGCTATAAAAGAAGACTCTTTTAAAGATACTATGATAATAGGTGAGCTATCTTTAGATGGCTCTATAAAACCTGTAAATGGTATTTTGCCTATGGTTCATACTGGAAAAGAAATAGGTATAAAAAAATATATAGTGCCATATGATAATGTAGAAGAAGCAGGTTTAGTTTCTAATGTAAATATTATAGGTGTAAAAAATTTAACAGAGCTTATAAACCATTTTAATGGTAAAAATATAATAAAACCTATAAATATTAATATTGACAATTTATTAAAAAATGATACACTTATTAATGAATTTGATTTTTTAGATGTAAAAGGGCAAGAAAATGTAAAAAGGGCTTTAGAGATAGCCGCATCTGGTATGCATAATATTATTATGGTAGGGCCTCCTGGTTCTGGTAAAACTATGATGGCCAAAAGGATACCTAGCATATTGCCTAATATATCTTTTGAAGAAAGTATAGAAATAACTAAAATATATAGTGTATCTGGAATTTTACAAAACAAAAATTCTCTTGTTACAAAAAGGCCTTTTAGAGCACCTCATCACACTATATCAAAATCTGCTATGGTAGGTGGTGGCCGTTTGCCTAAGCCAGGAGAGGTAAGCTTATCTCATAATGGGGTTTTATTTTTAGACGAGCTACCAGAATTTAACAGAGGAGTTTTAGAAGAATTAAGACAGCCTCTAGAAGATGGCAACGTTACTATATCAAGGGTAAATGGCACAATGACATTTCCTGCAAATTTAATGTTAGTAGCAGCAATGAACCCTTGCCCTTGTGGCTTTTATGGTTATTCTGATAAATGTAATTGTTCACAAAATGCTATATCAAAATATTTAGGCAAAATAAGTGGACCTCTTTTAGATAGGATAGATATACAGGTGGAGGCATCTGCTGTAAATTATGAAGATTTAGACATATCTTCTAAATCAGAATCTTCTGAAGATATAAAAAAACGTGTTGTTTTAGCTCAAAAAATACAAATTGAAAGATATAAAAAAGATGGTATATATTTTAATTCTCAATTAACAGCTAGCCTTATAGATAAATATTGCCAATTAGGAAATGAGGAAAGAGAAATTTTAAAAGGGGTTTTTGATAGGTTAAATTTAAGCGCTAGAGCTTATCATAAAATATTAAAAATAGCTAGAACTATAGCCGATTTAGAAGAGAGTGAAAATATAAATGTAAAGCATATTGCAGAGGCGGTTCAACTTAGAAATTTAGATAGAAAATTTATGTTTTAATGAGGTTTTATTATGCTAGAAGAAAATTTTATAATGTGGCTTGCTAGAATAGATGGTATTAGTATAAAAAAGAAATGGGATATTTTAAATCATTTTAAAAGTGCAAAACAGTTTTTTTATTCAGATATTTCAGAAATTAGATATTTTTGTGATAAAAATAGAATAAATATAAAAAATATTTTAGATTTAAAAAATGAGATTATTATAGAAAATTATATAAATGAGCTATATAAATATAATTTAAAATTTATTTGTAAAAATAGCGAAGATTATCCAGAATTATTAAAAAATATACCAGATGCTCCTCTTGGGTTTTATATGTTAGGCAATATGCCAGATAGTATATATAATAAGGTTAGTGTTATTGGTGCTAGAAAATGCACTCAATATGGTGCTATGTGTGCATATAAATTTGGTAAAGAGCTGGGAGAAAACAATGTAGTTGTAGTTAGCGGTATGGCTACAGGTATAGACTCTATGGCTCATAAAGGTGCTATTGATGGCAAAGGTAAAACAATAGCTGTTTTAGGCTGTGGCTTAGATATAGTTTATCCGCCATCTAATGCTAATCTTAGAGATAGCATAATTAATAATGGTTGTGTTATAAGTGAATTTCCTGTAGGAACACCACCATATGCAGCTAATTTTCCTATGAGAAATAGAATTATAAGTGGTATAAGTGATGGGGTTTTGGTTGTAGAAGCTGCCTTAAAAAGTGGCACATTAATAACTGTAGGACAAGCTCTAGAGCAAGGGAGAGATATTTTTGCCATACCAGGTAATATAAATAATGTTATGAGCGAAGGCACAAACAATCTTATAAAAGAATGTGCATTTCCCGTTACAAATGTTGAAGATATATTATCAAATTTAGGAATTATTAATAAATATAATGATTTTTCTAATAAAATAGAAAAAAATAATAACAATAATACAGAAAAATCTGAAAATATAAAAAATTTACTTGCACCAGATGAAAAAATAGTATATGCTTGTATAAAAGAAAGTCCTATCACAATAGATGAAATAATTTTAAAAGCTAATATAAATATTCAAACTGCACAATACCTTTTAACTATGTTAGAAATTAAAGGATATATACAAAAACTTGCAGGACAAAAATATATAAAAGCTTTATAACTAATTTAGGAGGATTTATATTAATATGGCTATTAAAAAAAATTTAGTTATAGTAGAATCACCTGCCAAGGCAAAAACATTAAAAAAATTTTTAGGCAGTAATTATAAAATAGAGGCAAGTATGGGGCATGTTAGAGATTTGCCAAAAAGCGAAATGGGCATAAATATAGAGGAAGATTTTGAGCCTAAATATATAACTATAAGAGGTAAAGGAGAGCTTTTAGCAAAGCTTAGAAAAGAGGTAAAATCTGCCAATAAAATATATTTAGCAACCGATCCAGATAGAGAAGGAGAAGCTATAAGCTGGCATCTTTTATATGCCTTAAAGTTAAATGAAAATAGCGATAAAAAGTTCTATAGAATAACTTTTAATGAGATAACAAAAAATGCTGTTCAAAAGTCTATAAAAGAAGCAAGAGAAATTGATATGAACCTTGTAGATGCACAACAGGCAAGAAGAGCTTTAGATAGAATAGTTGGCTATAAAATAAGCCCTCTATTATGGAAAAAGGTTAAAAAAGGTCTTAGTGCTGGTAGGGTTCAATCGGTAGCTCTTAGGTTAATATGCGATAGAGATGAGGAAATAGAAAATTTTATACCTGAAGAATATTGGACAATAGATGCAGATTTAAAACTAGAAAAAAATAAAATTTTAAAAACTAAGTTTTACGGAAAAAATGATAAAAAAATGGATATATCCTCTAAAGAAGAAGTTTCTAAAATATTAAATAATATAGAAAATAGCAACTTTATTGTTACAGAAGTAAAAGAAGGTAAAAGACAAAAAAATTCTTTACCACCTTTTACAACTAGTACATTGCAACAAGAAGCATCTAAAATTTATGGCTATGCATCTTCTAAAACTATGCTTATAGCTCAACAGCTTTATGAAGGTATTAGCATTAAAGATGAGGGAACAGTTGGTTTAGTATCATATATACGTACAGACTCTGTTAGAATATCTGATGAGGCTTATTTACAAGCAAAAGATTTTGTCATAAACAACTATGGAGAAGAATTTTTTGCTAAAGAGCGAAAAATATATAAATCTAAAGGTAAAACACAAGATGCACACGAGGCTATAAGGCCAACTTATACAGATAGAACACCAGATAGCATAAAAGATTCTTTAACAATAGAACAATATAAAATATATAAGCTTATATGGGAAAGATTTTTAGCTAGCCAAATGGCACCAGCAATTTTTATAACAAAAACTATAAAAATAAAAGCTAATGAATATGATTTTAGAGCTTCTGGTTCTATTTTAGATTTTGAAGGATATTTAAAAGTTTATAAAAAAAATGAAGAAAAAGCTAAAGAAAATGATGAAGATATAATTATACCAGATATTAGCGTAGAACAACAATTACAATGTAAAGAGATTAAGCCTCTTCAACATTTTACACAACCTCCAGCTAGATATACAGAAGCTACTCTTATAAAAACTCTAGAAGAAATAGGCGTGGGTAGGCCTAGCACATATGCTCCAACTATATCTACAATAACTGCAAGAAACTATGTTACAAAAGAGCAAAAAGTTTTTTATACAACAGAGCTTGGAGAAATAGTAAATCATCTTATAAAAAATAATTTTGGTAACGTTATAAATGTAGATTTTACCGCTAAAATGGAAAGCCAGCTTGATGAAATAGAAGAAGGGCAAATAGAATGGAAGCAAGTTTTAAGAGATTTTTATCCGTCATTTGAAAATATGATAGAAGAGGCTTATGAAAAAATAGAGCATATCGATATAGAAGACGAGAAGACAGATATTTTATGCGAAAAATGTGGAGCTAATATGGTTATAAAATATGGAAAATATGGAAAGTTTTTAGCTTGTCCTAATTTTCCAACTTGTAGCAATACTAAACCATTTTTTGAAGAGGCAGGGGTTAATTGTCCAGAATGTAACGGTAAAGTTTTAATTAAAAAAACTAAAAAAGGAAGAAAATTTTTTGGTTGTGAAAATAATCCAGATTGTGAGTTTGTATCTTGGAGCAAACCTACAGGAGGAAAATGTCCTAAATGTAATAGCTTTTTAATAGAAAAAGGCACAAAGAAAAAAATTATTAGTTGTAGCAATGATGATTGTGGATATTATATACCAAAAGAAGAAGATTAAACATAACAAAGGAGGAAAAATAGTTTGAATATGGATTTAAAAAATATAATAAAATCTTTAAATTTTACAATAAAAAGTATGTGTAAAGATGAAAGTATTTTAGAAAATTTTTCAAACAAAATTTGTGAATGTTTAAAAAGTGATATAATTATATTAGATATAGATGGTAATGTAATATATGAATTTAACAATAATTTATCATCTATAACAACAAGCGAGAAAAATATTGAAAATCAAATAGTAAAACAACTAGAAAATATAGAAGAAATAAAAACTAATATAACTTTAGATAATTTATATACAACTAAATTTGATAGAGAATCTTTAAAAAATATTTATGGTTTATTTTTACCTGTATATATGTATAAAGAAAAAATAGCTAATATTATTATTTATAGAAAGGATACTAGCTTTGATAATGATATAAATTTTGTATGTGAATATATATTATCTATATTAACTATTTTAATTTGGAATTATAAAAGCTTACAATTAAATGAAAAACAAATAAAAATACAAAATATAAAATCTTGTATAGATACATTATCTTACTCTGAATTAGAAGCTATATTAAATATTTTTGAACAATTAGAAAAAGGTGAAGGCTTAGTTATCGCTAGCAAAGTTGCAGATAAAGCAGGTATAACGAGATCTGTTATAGTTAATGCTCTTAGAAAATTTGAAAGTGCAAGAGTTATAGAAACACGCTCTTTAGGTATGAAAGGCACATATATAAAAGTATTAAATGAATATTTGTTAAAAGAATTAAACAAGTTTAAAAAATGATATAATAAATAAAATGGGAGCAAGATTATGACTAAAAATTTACACGCAAATCACAGAAAAAGAGTTAGAGCTAGATTTATTAATGAAGGTAGCTTAGATAATTTTGAAGAACATCAAATATTAGAACTTTTATTATTTTATGCTGTGCCAAGAAGAGATACTAATGAACTAGCACATAGATTAATAATTGAATATGGCAATTTATATAACCTAATGAATGCAAAGCCAGAAGATATAATAAAAAGATGTAAAGTTTCAGAAACAACAGCTGTTTTAATATCTATGCTACCCTATGTTTTTAGAAGATTTTTAAATAGTAATTTTAATGTTAAAGGTCCTAAAATAGATTCTTTTAATAGTGCATATAAATACTTAAAATCTTTATTAGTAGGAAAAACTTTTGAAAGCTTTTATATGTTATGTTTAAATATTAATAAAGAGCTTGTAAAAGAAGTTAAAATAAGTGATGGTGTTACAAATAGTACTGTTGTTTATATGGAAAAGGTTGTAGGTGATGCTCTTTTATTTAATTCTTCTTTTGTTATAATAGGGCACAACCACCCTAATGGTAACAATAAACCATCTAATGCAGATGTTGAAGTTACTATGAAAATTAGAAATGCTTTAGAATATGTTAATATAAAAGTTTTAGACCATATTATAATTTGTAATGATGATTATTTTAGCTTTGCTAAAAAAGATTTATGTAATTTATCTTATTAAATTAAACTAATTTTATTTTACTTCGTATATATTATTATAAAATTATATAAGGAGTGGTTTTATGAAAAAATTATATAAATCTAATGAAAAAGTTATAAGTGGTGTTTGTAGTGGCTTGGGAGTTTATTTTGGTTTAGATCCAGTTATTGTTAGAATATTATTTATAGTTTTTTTAATATCTGGCTTAGGTATATATCCTGTTATAGCATATTTTATAATGTCTGCTATAATACCTGTAGAAAATAACATTATAGATATGAATAATTAGGGAGGATATTTTATGAGAAGATTAACAAGAAGCATTTATGATAGAAAATTGGCAGGCATATGTGGTGGTATAGGAAATTATTATAATATTGATCCTAATATTATTAGAGTTTTATTTTTAATTTTGTTTGGATATTTAACAGGTTTTTTATTAATTGCTTATATAATATTTATATTTGTAATTCCTAATGAAAATACAATTATATAAAAAGTTAGTGAATAATTTTCACTAGCTTTTTTAAATTTATTTAGAATAAATTTAATTTTTTTTTAATAAGTTTTATATATAAGCTATGTTAAAGGAGATTATTATGAAAAAATTTAAAAATTTATTTAATAATAATGTAAAGTATTTTGTTTTATTAACTATTATTTGCTTTTCATTAATTGCTGTTTTTAGGCCTATTGTGCAAAAAAATATTAAAGCTGTTTCTGTATCTACTAAGCCAGACCCTGCTAAAAAAAACTTACCTATTTATTGTGTAGATACAGATGAAAAAAAAGTTGCTATAAGCTTTGATGCTGCTTGGGGTGCAGATGATACTGATGAACTTTTAACTATATTAGCAAATAATGATGTTAAAGCTACATTTTTTTTATGTGGATATTGGGTAGATAAATATCCAGAAGAAGTTAAAAAAATATATGAAAATGGCCATGAAATAGGTAACCATAGCAATACTCATCCTCATGGCACTCAAATAAGCTTAGAACAAAATAAAAAAGAAATATTAGAAGTACATAAAAAGGTTAAAGATTTATTAGGATATGATATGGATTTATATCGTCCACCTTTTGGCGAATATAATGATACGGTTTTACAAGCCGCTAAAGAAGTTGGCTATCATACAATTCAGTGGGATATTGA
>CAMMIW010000031.1 GCA_946497035.1 uncultured Eubacteriaceae bacterium
TATAACAAAGTATTATTATGACAAAAATGGAAATATAACAAAAATAAAAACCCCTCTAACGGCTATGAAATAATAAGAGAATATGATAGTATAGACGGTTTAATAAGTGAAAGACATTTTGAAAAAGGTAGAATAGATAATACTACAAAATTTGCATATGATAAAGCAAGTAACATAACCCAATAATAGGAAGATTTACACAAGAAGATACACATAGGGGAGATGGACTAAATCTTTATACTTATTGTGCTAATAACCCTGTTTAGTATGTTGATCCTAGTGGACATGATTGTGATACTATTAAAAATTTTATTGAAAATGCAATAGGTAAAAGGGAATTTGTTTATGGTGAAAAACGTTTTTTTTGAAAATTCTAGAAATGATTTAATTAAAATATTAGATATATTAGGAAATAATAAAAATGGTAGTATACCGTATATTGGAAGGTTAAAAAAGAGTTATAGATATAATAAAATTATAGGTAGACAGTCATTTGATGGGAAGACATATTGGAGATTAGACTATGATGAAAATAAGGTAGTTCATTTTAATATTAAAGATTATTCGAATGGTAAGGGAAAAAATTCTATTAAAATAGCTATTCCTACAGATATTGATGAAGAACAATATAAAAAATTATAGATTTATATAATAAATAAAGGTATAAATTTTAATAGTATAAAAAATAAACTATTCATATAAAAAATTTTAAAGGAGTTATTTAAATATATGACAGAGGAACAAAAACTAAAATATATTGGATTAAAAAGAAAATACTTAGATTTAAATAAAAAAAGTATTTTAAAGATATTAACGAAAGATTTAAAAATATTTGCTTTCATTTAGATAATGATTTTTATATTTTCTATATGGAAGATGAAGAATAAAGATTGAAAATTTATAATAAGTGTTATGATATATTTTCATTTACATGTAATGCTTCTAAACTTGATAAATCAAATTTATCTTATTTTAATATGTATAAAATCATTTTTATGGAAGATTTATACAATAATAAAAAATATTTGAAAATTGTAAATATAAATATTATTATATAATATGTGGAGAAGATTTTCCTATTATAAAATGTCAAATATTAGACTTTTTTTAAAGTAAAGAATTTATTAGTTAAATACACTATGTTAATACAGAAGTCTCTATTTTACTGTCAGAAAATTTCAAACAAATTATATATATATCATGGTACTGATATTATGATAGGAGAAATTTAAATAAACTAGTTTAATACAAGATAATAAAGCCAACTACACATATAACGATTTTAACCAAACAACAAAGGTAGAAACATTTGACGGTAATATACAAATCAATAGATATTACGCAGAAGGATTACGATATGAAATGGAAGAAAACGGATAACTTGTTCAATTTATTTTTAATACAAATAGAGAAGTAATAGCAGAAAGAGAAAATAAATGGACAATATATATACGTGGTCCGGAAATTTTATCAAGTAGTAGCGATTATGCCAAAACTTATTATCATTATGCAAATGATGAAATGGGAAGTATAACCCATATAGTAGATGATAGAGAAATATTAAATCAATATGAATATGATGTTTGGGCAAATGTTACAAGCCAAAAAGAAACAGTAAAAAATATTTGGAAATATTTTCTTTAAATATATTAACAAATTATAAAATGTATTGTAAGGTTATGTTGTAAAAGTAATTAAATTTTGTTTTTAGTGTACTTTGAAAATTGAATAGTTAGGATTATCATATTTTGAGAGAGCAGATGAAAATTTTCAAGAAAAATAAATTTTTTAAAACTATATTCATTATAATAATTTTTAGTTTATCACTTTCAAATTTTGTTACATTTGCTAAAAGTATCGACAATATAAAAGAAGTTATATTTATTGTTGATATAAGTAATTCTATGAAAAGCTTTGATAGTTAAAATTTAGTTATGGATAAAATTAAAAAAATAGCTAATTTTTTAACATCATATTATAAGGTTGGAATAGTTACTTATAATAGTAAAGTAATTGACTACGCAAATTTAACTACCGATTTAACTTATTTTAACAGTATATTAGATAGAACAAAATATATAGGATATACTAATACTAGAGATGCACTTGTATTTGCAGTTAATATGTTTGGAGAAAATTCAACTTTTAAAAATATTATTATGATTTGAGATGGAGAAATAGTTTTACAAAATGACGATTTAACTAAAAAATCTAATGAAACATTTAAAATGATATAAATATTGCCAAAGATAAAAATATAATTATTGATACTACTGCTCTTGGAGAAATTACTAAAGAAGGTAAAAAGTTTAATATATTTGATGCTAGTAATTTAACTAATGGACAAATATTTAAATGTAATAATGTTTTAAAGTTAGATGAAATATCTAACTATATTTTATTTGAAAAATTTAAAATTAAAAAAACTCAAGTAGGAGTAGGTAATACTAAAAATGGACAACTTAATGTAAAGTTACCTACAACAAATTTAGATAAAGTAAAAATAAATGAATTATTAGGAAACAATAAACATAAATCATTTGAATTTTTACCATTATACATAATTTTAGGCTTTTATGTTTAGTAATCGTTTTAATATTACTAAAAAATAAAGCTAAAAATAATCAAAAAATTGAAATTGTAGAAGAAAAAACCTATTGTTTCGAAAAATTCATATGAATATTTTGGAAAATTAAATATATATGTGGTAAATACAGAAGAAGGCTATGATATACCACCTCAAGTGTTTAATTTACAAAGAAAGTAAAGTAATGAAAAAATATCATTAAAATATATTTTAAATACTTGTAAATTAAATATAGGAGATGAAAGTGGAGAAAAAATTATATTTGAGCCAATAATGAACAAAGTATTAAATTTAACTAATAATTCATATTCAAAAATAATAAAAAATGGTAGCTTACTAACTTTTGAAGAAAGTACTAATATAAATTTTAATGAAAAAGTAAGTATTATATTTGAAGATGAATTTACAGAGTTTGAAATAAATTATAAAAGTTTTAAAAATTACGATATAACAAACAATATAAAATATAATAATGATTGGGTATTTAAAATGGCTAATATAAGTCAAACTAATAGAACTATTTTAATGGAAGAAATAAATCCAGAAAAACTAGATTTAGTAACTCTAGTAGTTGATACTAAAGGGATAGACAGCTTAAGTGATGAAAAAATCAAGAAAATTAATGAAAATTTACTTGTTAGTAATTTTGATGAATTTCTTGAAAAATTTGATCCTGTTGTTTATTCCTTTTTTAATGCAAATAATCAAAAAGTTATGATATAACTAAATTTAATACAAGGATATAGTAAATTAAATGTTTGTAAAATCTTTCACTGTCCTGCCTATGTTGGCGTTCTACTTTCCCATTATGTCTTGGTGTTGCTATTCTTGTTCTTGTGTATCTTATATCTAGATTATCTAGTATTATTTCAAACATTGTTTTTCACTCATCTTGAAGCTTTTATAACTCCATTTTTTATTGTATATTTAATATTTACTTTAAATACAAAAGGAATATTTAAACTTTTTAAATATTCCTTTTGTTATGATATTTTGTATCTAAACATAAAAAACATATATTTTATATTTAAATTTATCCTTTTTATTATTTGCTACATATTACTTATTATATAAATATATTGTATAAGTAACATAAAAAATAAAGTATATACCCTTTATAGTATATTTAAGCATATAAAACATATTTAAACATAAAGATAATATGACATATACTACCACCTATAACAAATAGATGAAATATTTCGTGAAAACCAAAAAATTTAGAAGAAAATTTAGGATATTTTGTAGCATAAATTATTGCTCCTATTGTATATATTATACCACCTAATAATAATAGCAATATACCATTTATATCTATAGCTTTTATTAATGGAAAAAATGCAGATACAGAAAGCCAACCCATAACAATATAAATAGATGTAGAAAACCACCTAGGAGCATTTATCCAAAATATTTTTAAAATAATGCCTAGTATAGCTATTATCCAAACTATAGATAGTATAAAATATCCAAATTTATTATTTAAAGATATTAAACAAACAGGTGTATAAGTGCCTGCTATTAAAACAAAAATCATCATATGATCTATTTTTTTCAAAATTTTAACTACATTCTCTTTAACAGGTAACATATGATATATTGTGCTAGCTAAATATAATAAACATATAGATAAACTAAATATAAAAAAAGAAAATAGATAGGGAGCACCACCTTCTTTATAGCCTAAATACATTAAAAAAATGGTAATAGGGCATATAAATATTAAGGCTATAAGATGTGTAAGAGCACTCATAGGTTCACGCCAACATTTAAAAATATTCATAACAGTCCTCCTATGTAGTTTTAAAAACTACTTATTATTATATATATAATATCATATCATATAAAAATAACATTTACAACAATTTTTTAGTAGACTCTTAAAAAATATAAAATTTAAAATATTATCTAAACTGTATGTTAAATATTTAGTATATATTATTTTATTAATAGGATAAATGTTGACAACATAAAAAAATTTATGATAACATTGTATTATAACATAAATTTTAGAAAGGATATATTATGTTAAATAAAAAAATAGTTAATATAGAAGAAAATATTTACATAAGTTTAATTTTAACTTTTATAGGTGGTTTTTTAGATGCATATACTTATGTTTTATATGATAAAATATTTGCAAATACACAAACAGGAAATATAATATTTTTTTCTATTTTTTTGGTAGAAGGAAATTTTTATAATGCTTTTTTAAGAGTTTTTCCTATATTATCTTTTTGCATAGCTATTTTTATAACCCAATTTTTAATGTATAAATTTAATAAAAATAAAAAATGGATAAAACTAGTTTTATCTATAAATATAATACTAACAATTATAATAGGTTTAGGTATATTTAAAGATAATATGATAATTATTATCTGTATGGTATCTTTTATATGCTCTTTAATGATAGCCACTTTTAAAAAGGCAAGAGGAGATATTTTCGCACCTACTATGTGTACAGGTAATTTAAGGTCTTTAATGGAATATTTTTCTAAATGGATTATACATAAAGAAAAGGCAGCAAAAAAAACAGCCTTAAAATATTTTATAATTATTATTACATTTTGTTTTGGTATAGGTTTTGGCATTATATTAGTAAATTATTTTCAAATTTATTCTATTTACATATGTTCTTTATTATTTTTAATAATATTATTAATAACTATTTATAAAAAAGAAAAATAAAGGTTGTAGATTTTACTACAACCTTATATTTAATTTTAAGTGTTATTATTTTTATAGCAATATTTCATCTTTTAAAATATTTACTATTATGGTATAATAAAAATAAAATTTTATTTTAGGAGAATGTATGTCAGGATTATTTATTACAATGGAGGGTACAGATGGCTCAGGCAAAAGCACCCAATTAAACCTTTTAAGCCAATATCTTGAAAAAAAAGGCTTTAATATTGTTTTTGTAAGAGAGCCTGGTGGTACAAAAATTGGAGAAAAAATAAGAGATATAATTTTAGATATAAATAATAAAAAAATGGACTATATGACAGAGGCTTTTTTATATGCATCTTCTAGATCCCAGCTTGTTAATGAAATTATTGCTCCAGAGCTTAAAAAAGGTTCTATAGTTATTTGTGATAGATTTGTAGATTCTAGTATTGTTTATCAGGGTATAGCCAGAAATATTGGTATAGATGTTGTAAAAAAAATAAATAATATTGCAACAGGTGGTCTCACACCAGATATAACATTTTTTTTAGATTTATCACCACAAGAAGCTATAAAAAGAAAAATTCAACAAAAAGAGCTAGATAGGTTAGAAAGTGAAAAAGATTATTTTTATAAAAAAGTTTATGATGGATATAAATTATTAATAAGTCAAAATAGTGAAAGAATAAAAGTAATAGATGCTACCCAATCTATAGAAAATATTCATAAAAATATAGTTAATTATATAGAAAGTATATTTTTTTAAGGAGGGACAATATGAAACTTGTTATGGCCATAGTTAAAGATGACGATAGCTTTAATATAATGAATGCTTTAAATATAGAAGGTTTTAGTGTTACAAAACTTGCAAGTACAGGAGGTTTTTTGAAAGTTGGAAATACAACTTTAATATGTGGTGTTGATGATGATAAAGTAGATTTTGTAATAGATGTTATAAAAAAACAAGGCCATAGTAAAAAGCAATTTACAAATGGTATAAATATAGATGGAAATAATTATTCACAACCGCCTATAGAGGTTACTATAGGTGGTGCAACTATTTTTGTTTTAGATGTAGATAAGTTTGTTAAAGTTTAAAGGAGATAGGTTTTTATGGATTTAAAAGTAAGTGATATAAGGTTAGATAGTTTACCTACTATAGATGCTAAAAAAGAGGTAGAACAAACAGAAGATTTTAAATTTACTTTAAATAAGGTTGAAAATGATAACCTTATGGAAAAATTAAATGGGCTTATAGATGAAATAACTGTTCAAGGTAAAAAAATATCTGAGCATATGGATATAAAAGATATGAAAAAATATAGAAGCCTTATAACAGAATTTATGAACGAGGTTGTAACTAATAGCCACCAATTTTCTAGAGAAAATTTTTTAGATAGAAGAGGTAGGCACAGAGTTTATGGTATAGTAAAATTAGTTAACAAAGATTTAGATGAGCTTGCCCAAGAGCTTATAAAAACAGAAAAAAACCATATAGCTATATTAGATAAAACAGGAGAAATAAGAGGTCTATTGTTAGATCTTATTATATAAAATGTATAAATTTGAAAATATAGTTGGAAATGATAATATAATAAATAGCTTTATAAAAGCTAACGAAAATAACACAGTTTCTCACGCTTATATTTTAGATGGAAAAGAAAAAACAGGAAAAGAGCTTATATCTAAAACTTTTGCAAAACTTTTGTTATGTGAAAATAATTATAAAAACCCTTGCTTAAAATGTTCTTCTTGCATTAGCTTTGAAAGTGGAAATAATCCGGATTTTTTCTTTATAGATAGTGAAAAAAAGAGCTTAGGTATAGCAGATATTAGAGATAATATTATAAAAAATATAGAAACAAAGCCTTTTAAATATAAATATAAAGTTTTTATAATAAAAGATGCTCATAATATGACTATACAAGCCCAAAATGCACTTCTAAAAACTATAGAAGATCCACCTAAATTTGCTATTTTTATATTATTATCTAAAAATTATAATAGTTTTTTACCTACTATTTTATCAAGATGTATTTTATTTAAAATAAAACCATTATTACCTAATACAATAGAAAAATTTTTAATTGATAAAGGTATAGATAGCAATATGGCAAAATTTTATTCTGCATATTCTAGAGGTAGCATAGGTGTAGCTTTAGATATAGCTTATTCTGAAAAATTTATTAATTTTAGGCAAAATATTATAAATGATGTAGAAAAATTAGATAGCTTAGATCTTATACAAATGTATAACATTATTAACAAATATGAAACTATGAAACAAAATATAAACAACATATTAGATATATATTTATTAGTATATAGAGATAGCTTAATATTTAAACAAACAAATAGTTTTGATATAGTTATACAAAAAGATATACAAAATTGTATTAAAACAATATCTAATATGTCTGTAAAAAATTTGATTAATAAAATAGAAGCATTATTAAAAGCTAAAATATATTTAGAGCAAAATTCTAATTTTAATATGACAATGGAATATTTATTTTTTAAACTAAAGGAGAAATAAAATGGCAGAGATAATTGGTGTTAGATTAAAAAAGGGTGGTAAACTATATTATTTTAATCCTGAGGGTAAAATTATAGATAAAAATCAACCAGTTATAGTAGAAACATCTCAAGGGTTAAGATATGGCATAGTGGAAATAGAAAATAAAATTATTGCAGATGAAAAAATAGATTTTGATATTAAACCTATAATAAGACTTGCAACAGAAGAAGATACGATACAATATAACAAAAATTTAGAAAAAGAAAAAGAAGCACATTTTATATTTATAGAAAAGGTTAAAAAATATAATCTAGATATGAAGCTTATAGATATTACTCTTACTTATGATCTTAATAAAATTATATTTTATTTTACATCTGAAGGTAGGGTAGATTTTAGAGATCTTGTAAAAGAATTGGCATCTATTTTTAAAATGAGAATAGAGCTAAGGCAAATAGGGGTTAGAGATGAAGCTAAAATTGTAAACGGTATAGGTATATGTGGCCGTCCTTTGTGCTGTGCTACATTTTTAAGAGATTTTCAACCTGTTTCTATAAAAATGGCTAAAGACCAAAAGCTTTCTTTAAATCCCACAAAAATATCTGGTGCTTGTGGTAGGCTTATGTGTTGTTTAAAATATGAGCAAGAGGCCTATGAGGAACTTACTAAAAATTTACCTAACGAAGGTGATATTATAAAAACAGAAAAGGGAATAGGAGAGGTTTTATCTGTAAATGTTTTAAGACAAACTATAAAGGCAGCCGTTAGAAAAACTGAACAAGATATACCTAACGTAGAGTTTTTTAATGTATCTGAAATAGAAATAATAAAAAGAAAAATAATTAAAGAAGAAATATGTATGGAAGAGCTTAAAGGTATAGAAGACTAATGGATATTTTAAAAGAAAACGAAAGAATAGACGAGTTACATAGAAATAATTATGTAATTATACAAGATGCAAAAAGGTTTTGTTTTGGTATAGATGCGGTTTTATTAGCAGATTTTGCTAAAGCTAAAAAAAATGACATAGTTTTTGATATAGGCACAGGTACAGGCATAATACCTATACTTATGTCGGCAAAAACAGAGGCTAAAAAATTTTTTGCTATAGATATACAAAAAGAAAGTGTTGATATGGCTAAAAGAAGTGTATCTCTTAATAATTTAGATGATAAAATAGAAATATTTCACTTAGATATAAAAAATGTATTTGAAAAATTTGAAAAAAACTCTATAAATGTTGTAACTAGTAACCCACCATATATGAATGTAGGTGGAGGGATAGTTAACAAATATGATGCAAAAGCTATCGCAAGGCACGAGATTTTTTGTAACCTTGAAGATATTATTAAAGTTACAGCACTTTTATTAAAACCAAATGGTAAATTTTATATGGTGCATAGGCCTAATAGGCTTTGTGATATAATATACACTTTAAGACAATATAAACTTGAGCCAAAAACTATAAGGTTTGTTCAACCTTTTGAAGATAAAGAACCTAATATGGTTTTAATAGAAAGTATAAAAAATAGTAAACCGTTTTTAAAAATTTTACCTAATCTTATAGTTTATAATAAAAATAAACAATATACAGATGAAATAAATAAAATATACTATCATTAAAGGAGTTTTAATATGGCAGGTAAATTATATGTTTGTGCAACACCTATAGGTAATTTAAAAGACATTACCTTAAGATGTTTAGAAGCATTAAAAGAAGTAGACTTAATAGCATCTGAAGATACAAGACATACGATAAAATTATTAAATCATTATGAAATAAAAACCCCTTTAGAAAGTTATCACGAGCATAATAAAGAAGCTAAAGGTAAAAAAATTTTAAATTTATTGTTAGATGATAAAAATATAGCTTTAGTTAGTGATGCGGGTATGCCTGGTATATGTGATCCTGGAGAAGACCTAATTAAGCTATGTTATGAAAAGAATGTGGAGGTAACTGTTTTACCTGGAGCTACGGCATCTATCACCGCTTTAATTTTATCAGGTATAAAAACAAGAAGCTATTGTTTTGAAGGTTTTTTACCATCTAACAAAAAGGCAAAAAAAGAAGTTATACAAAGGCTTAAAGATGATATAAGAACTTATATAATATATGAAGCTCCTCATCACCTTATACAAACTTTAAAAGAAATATATGAGCAAATAGGCAATAGAAATATAGCTATAGTAAAAGAGCTTACAAAAAAATATGAAAATGTGTTTAAATCTAATTTATTAGATGCAATACAATATTTTGAAAATAACGAGCCAAAAGGCGAATATGTTTTAGTTATTGAAGGTGCTAATGAAAGTGATATTTTAAATAAACAAAGAGAAGATATAGCTAAAATATCTATAAAAGAACATTTAGAAAAATACATTTCTAATGGTATAGATGTTAAAGAAGCAATGAAAAAAGTTGCTAAAGATAGGGGTATATCTAAAAGAGATGTTTACAATGAAATAAAAATAAAAAATAATAATTTTTAATTATTTTGTATAAATAAAATAAAAGATATTAAAGTTACCTAAATGTTAAATAGATATAGCTTTAATATCTTTTTATTTTTTAAACTATTTTGGGATGATACAATATTTACTTATTAATTATTATAAATTCCTTTTAAATTATAATGAGCTAAAATATGTCCTTCCATAGCATTAAAAAGCTCATTCATATAAAAACCATTTTGTAAATCTAACATACAATCTAAAGCATATACATTTATTTCATAAGTATGTGCTTTATCTGGTGGTGCCATACCACCATAATAAGAGCAAAGCTCTGGTGGATTGCTACCGCCTTGCATACTCATCCAACTATTAACACCTTGAATGAAATCTGCTTTTTGGCTTTCATTTTCTTCAAGCTCTGCTTTTGTAATGTTACAAGCAGTCCAATGTACCCAAGAAAAACCACCACTTACAGGGAAAGCATCTTTATCTTCTAAAAATATAGCATAACTAACTGTATTTTTAGGAGCATCTTCAAATTTTAATGGTAAAGAACATATAGGCATACCAAATTCATTACATTGTCCTCTTTTACCATATTTATCATCTATAATACCATTTACAATACCTTTACTAGTTACTTTCATATTATTTCCTCCAAATAATTAATTTATATATTAATTATATAACATTTTTATAATTTGTAAATTACCCACTTTTTTGTTAGTATTATTATATAAGTCCTTTTTCTTTTAAAATATTTTCTTGTCCATTTTCAAGCATATATTTTATGCCTACTTTTTGATAAATCTCTAAAGCTTTTAAAATTTCTCTACCTGTTTCTGTTAAATAATATTCTGTTTTTAAGGGATATTTTCCATATGTATTTTTTTCTACAAGACCATAGCTTATAAGCTCTTTTAGATGTTGGTGTAGCATTTTTTCTGTTATACCACATATATCTTTTAATAAACTAGATGGCATAGTAGCTCCTAGTCTAAGTCGCCATATAATTATACATTTCCATTTTCCTTTCATCATATCGTGGACAAGCTCTAAAGGGCAAGTATAATCTTTTCTTATTAGCATAATAACCACCTTTCTAAAAATTGTTATAAATATAATATCATAATATAAAAAAATATTCTATTATTTATATACTATTTTTAAAATGTATTTTTTATTATTAGTATATATTATTGTTATATTTATTATATAGCATAATTAAAAAATTGTAATAATATTAGCTATTATTCATATATTTATTATAGGTATGGTTTTACTTAAGGAGGAAATATTATGAATAATAAAAGGTTATTTATTATTTTGGCAATGTTATTTATATTATCTGGTTGCTCAAATAATAATAAAATTGAAAATAACGTTAAAGTAGGAATAGTTGGAAATGATTATCCTGTAAATAGGGCAACTGTTTCTAAAATGATGTCTTTAGCAGGATATAGCAAAAAAGAAATTTTAGCTTTAGACAATGTTATAAATTTTAAAGATGTAGATGAAGATAATTGGTATAATAAATATATAAATTGTGCATATATAAAAGGTGATATGAGCGGTGTTTTAGAAGATAAATTTGACCCTTATGGCAATTTAACTATAACTCAAACACAACATTTAATAAATAAATATGACAAAAATAAAAAGATAAAAATAGACGATACAAATAAGGACAAGCCTATCTCTTATGCTCTTTGGAACAGTATATACTTAGAAATGATAAAAAATGAAAATATAAAACAAGAAGAGTTAGTTATATTAGCTACAAAAGAAACTAACAAAACTTTAAAAGATGACTATGTTATAACAGATAAGGGTTTATTTTCTTTTGAAGGAATAGATATAAATTTGTATATAAATACCAAAATAAAAGTATTAGTAAGAGAAAATGAAGTTTTATCTATAATAGAAGTTTTAGAAACAGAGCCAACTTTAAAAAGAGTTTACATAGAAAATGCAGCTAACAATAATATAGACATATTTGTAGGGGGAGCTAGAAAAAGGTTACATATAAAAAATGAAAATATACAATTACAAGATAATGGTATATTGGCAGATATAAAATTTAAAGATAATGAACTTTTACAAATAGATTATTATAAACAGACAAATAGAGGTATTATAAATAGATTAGACGAAAATACTATTAGATTAAATAATACTAATTATGTTTTAGATGAAGACTTTAAAATTTATAGTAACATTAATAATAATATTACTATAAGTGATAAAAATAACTTAATTATAGGACAAGATATAGCTACATATTTTACAAAAGGTAATGAAAATAAAATATATGGTGCTATAATAGATACTAACCCTGTTTATAATAATATACGAGTTGCTATAAATGATAGCACTTATAAAAATCTATATTTTAATGAAATAAAATTAAAAGCTACTAGTGGTTTAAAAGTTTTTGTAAAAGGAGAAGAAAAAAACTTAAAAAATATACATATAAAAAATAATCAAGACTTTTCTATAGGACAAAATGAAATTATTATTATAGAGGCTAATAATGAAAATGAAGGAATAATATTTGAAAACCTTAAAAGAGGCTATGAACAACCTGTTTTTTATGGTAAAATAGAAATAAGCAAAATAAATGATAAATATATAGTTATAAATGAGATACATATAGAAAAATATTTAGAAAGTGTTTTAGCTACTAATAGTAATGGTAATAACAATGAAGAAATGTTGAAAGCTCTTGCAGTTATGTATAGAACTTTAGCTATAAACTATATAAATGAAAATAATTTAAAATATATAGGTGCTAATTTAGATGATAGCTCAAAATATATAGGTTATAATAATAAAAAAATTGAAGAAATATTTAAAAATCCAGTTGTTGCTACTAAAGGGAAAGTATTATTAAATGAAAATAATGTTATAAAACCTACTTATTTTAGTTATTCATCAGGTGTTACAGCAAATAGTGGTGAAATTTGGTATGATAAAGAGTATTATTCATATCCTGCCACAAATAAAGCATATTTATTACATATTAAAGATTTTGAAGAAAATATATATGAAAATTTACAAGATGATATAAACGCTAACATATTTTTTAAAACAAAAGATATAAATAGTGTGGAAAAAGATAGTAATTGGTTTAGATGGAGCACAACTTTAGAAGAAAGTGATATTTTAAAAATAAATAACAATGTAAAAGAACTATATAAAACAGAAAAACATTTTTTAAAAACTTTAGAAAATGGAAAATATATTTATAAACCAATAGAAGAACTAGGCAAAATTAAAGATATTAATGTTAAAAAAAGAGGCGAAGCTGGAAACATAATGGAGATTGAAATAATAGGAGATAAAAATACAGTTTTAATAAGCTCAGATTTAATAATAAAAAAAGTATTTACATTAAAGTCTGTTATAAATAATAAAGGGGATATAGTAGAAAATGTTAATATATTACCTAGCACTTATTTTGTATTTGATAAAATATATGATAATAATGGTTATTTGAAAAAATTTACTATTTATGGCGGTGGCTATGGCCATGGAGTAGGCCTTAGCATATACGGGGCTAACCAAATGGCTAAAAATGGAAAAAACTATGAAGAAATTTTATTAAAATATTACAGCAATACAAATATTATAGAGATATATTGATATATCTTATTAAATAGTATATAATATATTAAAAACTAAAGATTAAGGTGATAATAATGATAAATTTAAAAATAAACACTAAAAATGATATTTATAATATACAATGTAAAGAAGGTGATACATTAAAAGAAGTTTTAGCTAAACAAGATATAAACTTTATTTTTCCTTGTGGTGGTAATGGAAGATGTGGAAATTGTAAAATAAAAATTTTAAAAGGTGTAGATAAACCTACAAATTTAGATAAAATAAAATTAAATAATTATGAGATAAATGATGGAGTAAGGCTTGCTTGCTGTATTTACCTAAAAAATGATATGGAAATCTTTTTAAATGAAATAAAAGAATATAATTTTTTAGATTTGTAAATATTGGTTTTATAAAAATATTGGCACAATATCGTATAGCTTATATAAATTTACAGTAGAATATTTATATAAAAATATCCATATATTAATATAAAAAATAAGGAGTTTTATATAATATATGAGTAAAAATTTAATTATAAAAAGTGCTTTAATATTAACATTAGCTAATGTTATAACGCGTGTTTTAGGGTTTGTTTACAGAATTTATATGTCTAACCTTATTGGGGCAGAGGGTA
>CAMMIW010000032.1 GCA_946497035.1 uncultured Eubacteriaceae bacterium
GGTACAACTGTTGGACAAGAACAAGGAGGATATAAAAAAGCTGATGATGCTAAAAGTAAGTTGCAATCTGTTACATTTAGTCAAGGAGGTATTGATACGAGAGTACCATCTATTGATGGTTGTCCTTTAATATATGTACCTAGCAATAGAATGTATAGTTCTATACAATTATTAGATGGTACAACTGTTGGACAAGAACAAGGAGGATATAAAAAAGCTGATGATGCTAAAAATATCAATTTTGTTATTGTTGATAAATCTACACCAATAGCAGTTACAAAACAGGATATAGTGCGTATATTTGACCCAACAGTAGTACAAGATTTAAATGCTTGGCAATTGGATTATAGACGTTTCCACGATTTATGGGTATTAAAAAATCAAATGGGTAAAATTTATGTAAATGTACAGGAGGCTAAATAATGTATAAATTAAAAAATGCAAATGTAAGAAGAGTTGTTTCTACAGAAGCAGAAAGAGATAAGCTTATACGAGAAGGGTACACTTTATATGGGGAAGACATAGAAGAATGCACAACAGAAGAAGATGTACAAGAAGAGATAGAAGAACCTATAGAGGAAACAATTATAGAAGATAGAGAAGAAAAGTTTATTGAGAAAATAGAAGAGTCTATTGAAAATGCAGAAGAAACAGAAGAGCATAAAGAGGCTAAAAAAGGGCGTGGCAGAAATGCAAAATAAACTAATTATTTTAAAATTAAGATTAGGTATAGAGGGGGTAGAAAAAGACCCTCTTTTGTTGACTTTATTAGATAGTGCTAAAAACTATATATTATCTTATACAGGCAGAAAAGAAGAAAAGTGGATACCTATATTTGATGATATACAAGTTAAAATAGCAAGTATAGATTATAACAAACTTGGTATTGAAAATTTATCAAGCCAAACAGAAGGTAGTATATCTAATAGCTATATTGATGATTATCCTAAAGATATAACTAATATTTTAAATAAATATAGAGTTTGTAGGGTGGTTTAATGAGGCTTATAAAAGATAGAGAAAAAAATTTTAAAATATTTAAGTTTGCTGAAAAAGAAACAGATTATGGGGAAGTGCTAAAAGAATATAAAGAAACAGATAATTTTTTATATGGTAATATGCAACCCGTATCAGAAAAACAAGTAAACGAACAATATGGTATTACATTAAACAACTGTTATAACATTTATTCTAAAAGTCTAGCTAATGTATTAGATAAGCTTTTTTTAGATGGTGTGTTTTATGAAATATTAGTTATAAAAAAATGGGATAGCTACAATATATACACTGTAAAAGAGGTGTTTTAATGAGTAGCAGTTTTGAAGAACTTTTATACAAAATACAAAACTTAGGTGGAAATATAGAAGAGGGTATATATAAAGGTGTAGGACACTATGTATCTAAAATACAAGCAGATGCTAAAAGAAATTGTTCTGTTGATACAGGTCTTTTAAGAAATAGTATACATACTAATGTTAAATATGAAGATAAAGAGATAGTTGGCACAGTAGGTACAAATGTAGATTATGCTATATATGTTGAGCTTGGTACAGGGCCTATTGGAGCAAAAAGTCCTAAAATATTACCACCTAATATAAAACCTAAATATAAGACTCAAGGTTGGTACTATAAATCTAAAAATGGTGTTAAATATACTAAAGGGAAAATAGCAAAACCTTTTTTATATCCAGCTTTTAAGGCTAATGAAAATAAAGCTAAAGAGTATATAAAAAAAGGTATAAATGCTTATATAAGGAGTTTAAATGGTTAGTGTAAACAAACAAATATTTAATAAATTAAACGAATTAAAAGAGCTAGGTATAGTAAAAGGTGTAAATTATTCTTATCCAGAAACTTTTTCTAAATTACCTTGCATTACTTTTTATGAAGCCAACAATTCAATAGCAATATATACCGAAGATGATGAATATTTATCTGAAATAAATTATGTTATTGATATTTGGGCAGAAAGTTATGAACAAATAAACAATATAGCTATAAAAGTAAATGAAAAATTAAAAGAAATAGATTTTATAAGAGAAGTTAGTTATGATGTACCTAGTGAAGATATAAAACATAAATTTATGAGGTTTAAAACTATAAAATAGGAGGACAAACTATGAGTGGTAAACAAGCAATAAAAGGGTTTAAAAGATTAACATTTTTCCCTATAACAAAAAATACAAGAACAGAATATGAAGTAGGAGAAGCAATACCTATTAATGATGTTCAAGAAATGAGCAAAGAAGATATAAAAACGGAAAAGCCTGTATACGCAGATGATGGTATATACGTTAATTTAGTAGATTGGAGTGGACAAAAAATAAGCATAACAGTAGCAGAAATGGACTTACAAAAAATGGCTACTTTAGGCTTTGGACAATATAGCGAAGAAAGTAAAGAATTTAAACATAACCCACAAGGTGCAAACAAAGAGTTTGCAGTGTCTTTTGCTTGTGAAAAAGTTAATGGTGAATATAGAATGTTTAAATTTTATGATTTTGCTATTACAGAGGTAAAAGAATCTGCTATAAAAACAAAAGGAGATAGTGGAGATATACAACCATATATAATAACGGGTACTTTTAAAAGAAGAGCTAAAGACGATAGCTACAGTGTAATAAAAGATGGTAGTGATTTAACTTGGCTTGATACAATAGAGCCTTCTCCACCTTTAGAAATGTCTGCTACAAATGGTAAAGCTAAAAAACAAGTAGAGAGTGTTTAATCTCTCTACTTTTATAATATTAGGAGGTTATTATGGATAATTTATCACTTGCAAATAGTAAAACTATGTATGGTATAAAAATAAGAAAGTTACCTATTGGGAAATATTTAGAGCTAACTAAAAAAATAAATATTTTAGGAAAAGACTTATTACAAAAAGGCTTTAATAATAAATCTGTTGAAGAAATTTTACAAGATTTATCAAACATTAATAAAGATGAGCTTATAAAGCTATTTAATGGGTTACTTGCGACTGCTCCAGATTTATTAATAGATTTTATAATAGATATTTTAGAAGTAGATAAAGATAAACTTATAAATAATGAAGAAATAGGTTTATATGAGCTTACAGAAATAATAGAAACCTTTATAGAGCTTAATAACTTGGGAAAGTTAATAGAAAAATTCAAAAAACTAATAAAAATAAAACCTATGAAGATACAGAATATTGGCTACAAAAACTAATAGTATGTTGTTTAAAAATAGGTATAAGTAAAAAAGAGCTTTTTGAAGATTATTACATAGATGAAATAGAGTATATATTTGAGCAATATAACTTATTCAACCAAGAAAAAGAAGATGTAACATATGTTGGCCCAGAAGAGTTTTTTAATTTTTAAATAAATTAAAGATATTGACTGTATAAAATATAAGTGGTATACTTATAATATAAAAAGAGCAATTATTGAATAGTTGTTCCCTTTGATTGATTGTTTAAAACAACCTTACAGTCGGCAAACTTTTTAAGGTTGTTTTTTTGTTATATTAATAAACTATTGTTGTATTACTTATAACAAGTAATGCTACAATAATAATAAAAAGTAAAACTTTAATTATTTTATTCATAGCATCACCCCCTTTTTTATGTTACGACAATTATAAATAATTGCGTATTAAAGGGTAACAACCTTAATCAATAATTACTCTTAGCACATAAAGTGCTAGTTAAAATATATCATATATTTAAATGTTTGTAAAGACGTTTAATATAATAGTTAAGTGTCTTTTTTGTGTATAAAAAGGTGGTGTAAAAATTGTCAAACTGGTTAGATGAACTTATAGTAGGCATAAGAGTAAATGTACAAGGTGTGAAAAACGGTATAGATGAAGCTAAAAAGCATTTAACAAGTTATCAAAAGCAAATACAGGCTTTACAACAAGAGATAAAGCTTAAATTTGATAAAAGTGGGATTAGGAGCATAGAAAATGCAATATCCGATTTAAACAAGAGAAAGCAAGAGCTAGAAACAGAAATAAAACTTAAAACTAACACAAGTGATATAAAGAGGCTTAAATCACAAATAAGCAATATAGATTTGCAAATAAAGGAAGTTAAGTTAAATATTGATGATGACCAAGCTAAACAAAAATTAAAAGAACTAGAAAAGATAAAATTATCTCTACAAAAAGAGATAAATTCTAAAGTTAAAGTTGATATAGAAAATAAAGATAAGTTAAATAAAGAGTTAAATACTATAACAAAAGAGATACAAAAACTTGAAAGACAAAAACAAATAACTTTAGAGACAAGTGGTATAAATAAGGCAAAAACAGAGCTTAGTAGTTTAAATGAAAAGCTAAAACAAACAGAAAATATTAACAAAAATTTAGACGGTTCATTTATAGCTTTAGGGGCAACTGCTACTGCTACATTTGCTAGTATTGTAGTATCTGTAAACAAAGGCATAGATGCATATAATCAATATACAAATGCTATGAGTGGATTAAAAAGTCAAATGGAATATGTAGGCGAAGATATAGGTAAAGCAACAGAAATGGTAAAAGAACTTACCAAAGACGGCCTTATGAGTGAAACAGATGTTGCCATGGCTATAAAAAATCTTACTTCTTATGGGTATTCTTTAGAACAGGCAAATGATATGATATTAAGACTTAAAGATAGTGCTGCTTATAATAGACAGTCCCACTATGAACTAGGAGAAGCCGTAAGAGTTACAACAGAAGGTATTAAAAATGAAAACTCTGTACTGTCAGATGCAGCAGGAGTTACTAAAAATATAGCTAAAATGCAAGAAGAATATGCTAAAAGCCAAGGTAAAACTTATGATAGTTTAACTCAGTCTGAAAAAGCACACGCAGTTTACATAGGTGTAATGAAAGAGACAGAAGCCGTAATGGGAAACTCTGCTAAATATAGTGAACAGCTAGGTGGAGTAATGGCAGAAAATGATGCACAAGTAAAAAGACTTGCACAGGCTTATGGAAGTGCTTTAGAGCCATCAGTAAAAGATTTTAATATTGTAATGACTAAAGCCGTTAAAAGTCTTACAGATTTTATAAAAGAAAATGAAGGGCTTGTAGCAGGTACAACAACAAGCATTGCTACATTTATAAGTTTAGGTACTACTATATTTGCACTTACTAAAGGTGTACAAGTTATTAAATCTTTAAAAGTGGCTATTGACACGGCTAAAGTATCTGCAACAGGGTTTTCTGCAGCACTGGGACCTATTGGAATAGCTTTATCTATTGTAGCTAGTATAGGTGTAGGCTTGTTTACTTCTATTAGAACAGAAATGGAAAAAGCTAAAGAAGAACAAAAAGCTTTAAATGAAGAAGTAGAAAATTTTAAAAAGCTTATGGGAGAAGCTACAAATGATTTTAATATAGGCTTAAAAGAAACAGGGTTAGAAAATTTACAAAAAGCTAAACAAGATTTAAAAGAAATAGATGACTATTTAAAGAAAAATACATATTCTTCTAGTACAACAGGAATAAGCTATGAGCAAAAAGACTTTGATTATATATTTACAAAAGAGCTTGGAAAAACAGAAGAAGATTTAAAAAATCTAAAAGAAGCAGTAGCTATATGTGGGTTAGAGTTTGATGAACTATTTAATAGTTTTGGAGAATTTACACCAGAATTAAGCATTTTTGATGACACTATAAACCAAGTAACAAATGATGTTGAACATTTTAACAAGACAACTAAATTTAATGTAAATTTAGAAGATGTATCAAAGAGCTTATCTTCAATAGAAAGTTTATCAGGTGCTTATGAAAGGCTATTAAGTGGAGAACAATTAGCAGGTGCAGAACTTAGTAAACTTTTATCACAAAATAGTGAACTTGCACAATATGTATCAGAAACAGGAGATTTATCTCTTGAAAATGGTAATAAACTTTTAGAGCAGCTAAATGAACAGGCATTGTCGCAAAAACAACTTATGATGAGTGAACAATCAAGAATAGAAAATAGTATAGTTATAACAAAGGAACAAATAAAAGCTAATGAAGAACTTTTGAAAACTTTATCTGGAGAAGAATATAATAAAGTATCAGAGCAAATAAAAGTTTTAAAAGAACAGTTAAAAGGATATGAAGAGCAAGCTATAAAGGTACAGGCTAGCCAAAATTTATTAAACAATGAAATATCTAATTTACGAGTAGATGAAATCTTAAGTGATTTAAAGACTCTAGAGGGTGAATTAAACTTATTAAATAGTTGTTATGAAAAATTAGCTAATGGGCAAAGTTTAACTTATGAAGAAACTAAAAAGCTTATAGATACATTTCCAGAGCTACAACAACATTTGCAACAAACGGGAGATGTTAGCTTTAAATCAGGAAGTTTAATAATAGATATAACAAATCAGGTAACACAAGCCTATAATACAAAAAGAGAAAGCCTAATAGCTAATAGTAAAGCAGAGATAAAAGCAATAGAACTTGAACTTGAAGCTATAACAAGTATGTATGAGCAAGAAAGATTATCCATAATAGATTTAATGAAAGCTAGAGAAACTTTATATAATAATGGCATATCTGTTGATTATGGTAAAATGGGTCCACTTACTTATGATGATAATAAAGAATATAATAAAAAAATATTAGATGAATACGCTAAATATAAAGAAGAAGAAAAGAAGCAGTATCAAAAAGCTATACAAGAGCTTGAGGCAATGGGGGACATATCTAAAAAGAGTAAAGGTAGCAGTGGGAGTGGTGTTTCTAAAAGTGCATCTAGTGCAGTTAAAGAGCAAAATACAGAACTTGAAAAGCAATTAGAAATATATAACAAGCTTAAAGAAACAACAGAGCTTAGTGCTACACAACAATTAGAACAATTAGAAAATATTAAAAATAAATACGCTAAAACAACAGAAGATTTTGAGAAAATAGACAAGCTTATATATTCTGCCAGAAAACAAGCTAATGATGAATGGTATAAGAATGAGATAGAAACCATACAAAAACTTAATAAGGGCAGAGAAGATAACACAGACTTTGCAGATATTATAAACAAATATCAAGACCTTATAGAAGAGCTTAAAGTTATATATAAAAATTATCCAGAAACATTAAAACAATTAGAAACTGAAGTCAATAACTATATAATAGATATGACAGAACAAAGACTTGTAAAAATAGCTAATCTAGAAAAAGAAACTTTAAACGAAAAAATAAAAAATACAGAAGAACATATATCTTTAATGAAAAAATTAAATGGCTTAGACACTGGTAATGGAGAAATAATATTTACTTATGAAGATGAAGCAAAACTTATAAAACAAAACTTAGATGAAATAACAAAAACTTTAAATGAATTTGTAGTACAAAAAGGTAATAATATTAAATTAATGACAGATATAGATAAGGAATATTATGAATATCTTTTAGAAATGCAAAAAAGTTATAATTCTAAATATACTGATTTGCTTATAAATGCAGAAAAAGAAAGACAGGCAAAAGAAAAAGAAGTAAATGAAAAAAGAATAAAAGATTTAGAAGATAGCTTTAAAAGACAAGAAGAGCTAGCCAAAGAATGTAATAAAAAATATATAGAAGAGATAAAATCTAGATACGATGAGGAGATAGAGCTTGCTAAAAATGCAGCTAATGAAGAAATAGCCATTTATGAACAAAGAATAAAAGAAATAGACGATATATTAAAGCAAGACCAAAGAGATGAGAGAGACGAAGATATATTAGATAAAATAAAAAGAGCAGAAGAACAACTTAAATATGAAACAAGTGAAACTAATAAATATGAATTACAAAAAGAGATTGACAGATTAAAAGCAGAATATGAAAAAAATCAGAAAAAAGATGCTTTAGAAGATGAGAAAGAGGACCTACAAGAGCAAATAAATGCTATAAAAGAAAACAACAATAAAAAAATAGAAGAGCTACAAAAAATGCGTGATTATGAAATAGAACAAGCAGAAAAAGCACTAGAAAGCTATTTAGCCTCAATAGAAACAAGACTTGAAATAGAAATAAATGCTAATGAAGAAGCTACAAAAAATTTAAAGAAAAACTTAGATAAAAGGCTAGATGAAGCTAAAAAAATGTATACTAAAAAAGAGAAAGCCACAACTGAAAATATTAACAAAGAAAATGAAATAATAGAGGGCGGTACAAATAGATTAATAAATACACTTTATAATTTTACAAGTAGTTTTAGTGATATTGGTAGCAGTTGGGGGCAAGCAGTAGCAGATGCTTTTAATAGTGTAGTTGATAGCATAACGTCAAACATACCATATAATGCTACTTATAGCTTTGAACAAAACGAAAGAAGTAGGACAAGTGGTAATAACCAAGTAAATAGCTATAACTTTAATCAAACAATAAATGCTAATAACTTTAGCCCTAGCCGTGCAAGACGAGAAATGGAGCAAATGCTTAATAAAGCTAGGTATTTATAAGATATATTACAGATTGACAATATATAACAAAAAATGTATAATTTATTGGAGCTAATCTTAATAAAAGGGTTGTTAGCCTACTAACTCTAACAAGGGTTAGGGGGTGATTATTATAAAGGCAAGTTTTTACTTGTCTTTTTTTATGTAAAAATAAGGAGGTGTAATATTGCAAGAGTTAAAGTTTATTAATTCTAATGGAGAAGAAATAACATTTACATCACACGCACCATATGTATTTTGGAAAATAGACGGTTTAGGGATACAAGATGTAGAGCCAGTATATACTCAGTCGCCTAGTCAGTATGGTTATAGCCTAAATAATTTATTATTAAATGAAAGAACTATAACTATAACAGGTCATATACACGGACAGGGGCAAGATTGTTTATTAGAAATGTATAAAATAAGACGAAAACTTGCTAAAGTATTAAATCCTATGCTTAGTATGGGTAAGCTTGTATACAAAAATGATTATAGAGAATATGAAATAGGTGCATTTTTAAAAAGTCATACAAATCTTGATAAGTACAATAGTGCAGGGTTACAAACAGTAGAATTAATATTTGAATGCCCTTTTCCTTTTTTTCAAGATACAGAACAAAATGGCGTATTTTTAAATTATGTAGAAGGCGGTTTAGAATTTCCACTTGTTACACCTACTGAATTTGGTTTGTTTGGATATTATGTAGAAGTGGATAATGATTCGGACTGTGATTTGCCAGTAGAAATGTATGTAGACGGTGGTTCTTTAAACCCAACTATAAAAAATGAAACGACAGGAGAGTTTATAAAAATAGAAAAGCCTTTAGAATTATATGAAAAGCTATATATAAACACTAATCCAGAACATATTGAAGTATCCATTATTAGAAAAGATACAGAGACTAACCGAGAAATAAGAGAAAATGCCTATGGGTATTTAACTTATGACAGTACATTATTTAAGTTAAAGACAGGAATAAATGAACTTACTTTTAAATCCGATGATGAAGAAAATAAAAAAGTAAGAGTCAAAATCTATTATAGAAAGTGTTATTTAGGGGTGTAGCTATGAAGCTTGAAATACGATTTTATGATAAAAAATTTAATTGGATAGGTGTTATAAATTTATGCAATTATTTACAGTTTAAACGAGAGTTATATGGAGTTGGTAGTTTTGAATTACAAATAAGTTTAAATATAAAAGGTGTATTAGACTTATGTAAGATAGGTAATATTATAGTTGTAAATGGAGATAGCAGAAAAGTAGGCATAATAAGAAGTTTCAAAATAGAAGATGGCAGAAAAGGAGCTACTGTTACAATAAATGGCCACACAGGTGATGGGTTAACAACACAAAAAATTGTAGTACCTCCTAATGTATCACAAGACAGTAATGCTTTAGGTTGGGAAAAGATAGAGGGTAATGCCGAAACTGTTATAAAACATTTTATAAATAGAAATATGTATAATGCTTATGATAAAAATAGGAATATAAGCAATTTAAAAATTTCAGACAATACAAACTTTGGGAAAACATTTCCTTGGAAATCAAGATATACAAACCTTGCACAAGAGCTGGAAAATATATGTTCTTATGCACAAGTAGGGTATAGTATATATGCAGATATTAAAAATAAAAAATGGATATTTGATATTTTAAGGGGCAAAGATAGAACAAAAAGCCAAAAACAGTTATCCCCAGTTGTATTTAGAACAGAGTATTCAAACATAAATGAATTTACATATACAGAAGATTATTTAGACTATTCAAATACAGGTTATGCTGGTGGTTCTGGAGAAGATGAAAAAAGGCTAATGTATGTTTTAAACCCAGATAATAAAGATGTTGATAGATTTGAAACATTTTTAGACTGTGCAAACAGTGATAACATAACTGATTTAATGTACTATGCTAAACAAAAAATGGTTGATTTTGAACCTAAAAAGACAATAGAATTACTAACACTACCTAGAACTTTTACTTTTGAAAAAGATTATTTTTTAGGTGATAAAGTAAGTGTATATATAGATAAAATAGGTCTGGAAATAGATGTTATTGTAACATCTGTTATAGAAATATGGGAGAGAGAGGGGGGATATATATGTGAACTTAGATTAGGAGATAAAGTACCTAATATATTTTCAATTAAAAATAAGGAGGTAATAAGATAATGGCTAAAGTATGGTATGGTCATTTTGATAGTGCTATTAATGATAAAAGGTCATTATTGGCAGAAGATTGGGCAAAATACATAAGAACTTTTATAACAGATGGTATAAGAAATGGTGGAACTTGTTTACAAGTAACTAATAAAACAGGTATGTATATAAATATAAATGAAGGTATAGCTAATATACAAGGCTATATATTTATAAGTGAAAGAGATAGCAGTGGAAGATATATAGAGCTTGAGGTGGAAGATTCTCACAATCAATACAACAGAATAGACAGAGTTGTATTAAGGCTTGATAGAAATGCACAAAAAAGGACAATAGAGCCTATTATACTTAGAGGCACGGCAAGTAGCAACCCAGCGCCACCAGCTTTAACTAGAAATAATCTAGTTTATGAAATATCATTAGCTAAAATATTTGTTAAAGCTAATACTCTTGTTATAAAACAAGAAGATATAATAGACGAACGTTTTAATGATGATGTTTGTGGACTTATAAATAGTATTTTAGGACTTGATAGCTCAGAGTGGCAAAGAATGTTTGATGAATTTATGGTAGGACTTAAAGAGGCAAATGACAACGAGCTTAATCGTATTAAAGAAGAACTTGAACAAATTTTTAATGAACAAATGACAGAAATAGAAAATTGGTATAATTCTATAAAAATAGATATAACAAAATTACAAAGTTTTGACTTTGATAATTTAGCAGAGTTAAAAGGAACTACTAAAAATACAAACTTTTTAGAAGGTGGAAACATAGAAGAAAAAATATTTATAACTTTAGATAATACACAAGTGGCAGATAGGCTTACTAAATTTTTATCAAATGGTGATATAGAGGCAAGCACTAAAGTTTATGAAAGAAATGGTAAAAGTATAATGAAACAAGGTACAGTCCTTACAAAATTTAATAGTGATGGAAGTATAACGGAGGTGGTTAGTTAATGAGTTGGGCAGAAATAAAAAAAGCAATAAATAGTGATATTAAAAAGAGTTTAGATACTTTAATTAAAGAATTATTTAGTAGTAAAGTTACACCTATTGACACAAAAGTTACTACAACTCAAACAAAAGTTAATAGTATAGAAAGTAAAGTTAATGATATAAAAAGTAACTTGTCTAGTTTAACAAATATAGTTAACAAAGGAAGTATTAAAAAAATTAGTCATTATGATAATTCTGTAGATAGTTACTATAGTAGAAGAGAGTATATTGTTGAAGATACAAGAAAGTCAATTATTTTAGTAAGTTTAGGAGGAAACTATGAATATTTCATATCTACAGAAGGAACTACTAAATTTTGCCTTTATAATAAAAATAATCAATCATTTAGATTTTTTGTAACAATTATAGAATTTTATTAATAAATAATAGGAGGGAAAAATGAATATTGATACAGAAATAACTAAATTAAGTATAGCATCTACACTAGGTGTATTTGCCAGTATTTTTGGAGAAACACATAAACATATAATAGCTTTAATAGTGTTGATGATTATCGACACTATTTTTGGTTGGGTAAAAGGTTTTAAAA
>CAMMIW010000033.1 GCA_946497035.1 uncultured Eubacteriaceae bacterium
ATAATTTATTATAACAGATATATAATTATTTTGTCAAGTATTATTTTATATAATGTTACTAATATTTTAAATTTCTTGCCATTTAACTATATTTTCTATATTTATAGTGTATCCTTTTATGTATATATATTGGTCTTCTGTTTTTATAATCTTACCTTCTAAATCTAAAAACCTTACACCTGAGCTTGTCCTTTCTAAAACTTTTATTTTAATATTTCTGTTATTTTCTTTAATTTTTAACACCTCCTATTTAGTTGTTGTTTCTATTTTTAATTCATTATGTATTACTTCAGGCTTTTTCATACTTTCATCTGTTGTAGGTTCTTCCACTTCTAATACTTTTGGTAAATTTTCTACTTCAGTATATTCAGGTGTTGTAGGTTCTTCTTGTATTATTTGTTCGATTGTATTGTTTTGACTATTGTTTGTTTCTTCATTTTTTAAAATACTAGTTGTTTCTTGGTCTTGGCTAGTTGCTTCAGTTACTTCTGTTGTTTCTATTGGGGGTACTTTTATTTGTTGTCTTTTTTCTTTTGTATTTTCTATGATTTGGGGACTATTTTTTTGTAAATTTTTATATTTTAAATTAACAAAATATATACTAACAACACCTATAATTATAATAGCAATTAATATATTTATTTTTCTTTTTTTCAATACTTTTACCTCCTAAAATTTATTTATATAACCTGCTTTTAGATTTAGAGTTAACTTTAAGTTACCATTAATACCTAAAAAAGTTTGAGGCACTTCTAGTTTTATAGTAACATCTGCATTAAATTTATCTACTGTATTAAGAGAGCCTATTTCTATATTATCAATATTTACATTTAAGCTATGTATTTTATATTCTACTTTATCATCTTTAGTATATTTTATATACTGTCCATTTTCTTCTTTAAGATTTAATAAACTTCCTACTTCTTCATATATTTGCCCATAGTTTATTACCTCTTGCCATTCTTCTTTACCTAAAGGCTTATGCCCTGTTGCATAACCTTGTCTTGTCCCTCTAAATACATTAGAATAGTTATGTGTTATAGTTTTTATTGTAGCAATTTGCACTGCATCTCTTATACCTTTACTTATTGTTTTTAATTCAAAATATAAAGAAAATAAATAAGTAAACATAAATATAAAAACCATTATAAAAGATGCCAATATATACATATTCCCATCTTTTTCTTTTAATTTTTTTACAATAGCCTTTATCATTTCCAATACACCTCGCCTATACCTGATGCCTTAGATTTTAAATTTATTTTGTATGTAAAAAAACTACCTAAATCTACGGTGTATGCTTCCGATACAGTTACTGTAAATTCTTCATCTAAATTTACTTTATTTTTATCATATTCTATTATAGGGTCTACATTTAGGCTTTTCTTTAATGTTTCTATCCTTTGTTCTACTTCTGCTCCAACCTGTCCATATATACCAACAGTTCTAGCTATTTCGTTTGCAAATGTATTCAAATCATTCTTTTTAGCATAAATAGGATACAATTCTAAAACAAAACCTATAATTATGAATATAATAAATAACGATAAGCTAAAATCTATATAAAATTCACCTTTGTTTTCCTTTAATTTTTTTATTATCTTTTTAAACATATTGCCTCCTTATTAAAAGACAGTTCCTGCATTGTTGACTATTTGTAATGTAATAGCTACGGCACATAATAAAAGCATACATACCATCATAAGCATAGAAAATTTTGTTACTTTGCCTGGTATTTTCTGTGCTTCTTTTTCTAATCTATTAAGCTCAAAACTTTTAAATTTGTATGACAACATTCTAAAATATTCTGTATTATCATCTCCATTTAACATACCAATAAGTCCTCTTACTACTTCCGACAACATAGTAGAATTTATAGAATTTTCAAATCTTATTAAAGCAGTTTCATAAGATGTTAATCTCATATCTACAAGTAAATTTTCTATTTCTCTTTTAAAACTCTCATTTGTACCTGTTTTAAAGTTTTCAAATATTTTTATAACATCTCTATGATTTTTACTTTCTTGTTCGATAGTACTAGCAAATCTATACATTTCTTTTTCTATATTTTCTCTAGTTTCTTTAATTTTATTTTGAGCCTCATTTATACAATCAAAATATATTTTTATGCCAAACATTATACCTACAAATATTAAAAATTTATTAAAAATTAAACTTAATATAATAAAAGATAACAACCAAAATATACTATTAGCAATAGCATAAGCTACATAGTTTTCTTCTGTCTTTTTTATATTTGCAATTCTTAAATTTCTTTTAAGTTTTTCCTTTTTAGACTTTTCAAGCTTTATAAATTTTTCAATACGATTAGCTATATTTAAACAAAAATCTTCTTTTATATCCGATATACTTTTAGCAGTCGTATTAAAATTTTTAACACTAGATATATGCCTTTTAGTTGGTAATTTTAATATACCTGCAAAAAACATAAATGTACCAATACTTAATAAAATACTTGGTATTAAAAGAGTTATATCCATACCTACATCTCCTTATTTATATTCTAAAGGTCTTGTTATTTTTAAAACCATATAAGCAGATATTAAAATAACACCTGCTACAACACTAATAGTCATTTTACCTATGCTAGATGTCATTAGTACATCATAAAATTCTTGTCCTATTGATTTTATAACAGGTATTGCACATATAGCCATTATTGCCATTATTAAAAATTCTTGTCTTGAAGAATAATACATTGCTTCGCTTTTAGAATTCATAACTCTTATATCATTTAATTTTTCTACAATAGGCATTAATGTAGCTTTTAAAGTTCTATCACTTTGACAGGATATTAAACTTTCACACCATTCGTGAAATATGGCATTTTCTAACTTACCTTTTAATTTATAAAGTGCATTTTCTATACCTATACTATTTACATCAAATAAAAAATCTTTAAAAAATGTTTTTATAGGTTCATTTAAATATTGTAAGTTTTCTTCTACACTTTTTACTATATTTTCATTTCTTAAATATGTGGTAGTTATTACAGACAAACTTACTTCTAGTTCTTCATTTATTTCTTTTTTTGCATTTTCTGCACTTATTTGAAAATACCAAAAAGGTATAAGTAAAAATCCTACTGCTAATGTTGGTATTAAAAATATGTTTTGAAAACTTGATGCTATCAAGATACCTATTATAGAAAATATTAAACTTATACCAAAAATAAATGATATTTTGTTTTCTCTTCGGCTTATCCTAAGCATTCTTTCAGTTTCTAAAATCTGCTTTTTTATTATATTTTCCTTCTTTTTCCCTTTTAATAAATATACTTGAGATTTTATGCCTTTTTTTCTATAACTATCGCTCATTATATAGTCAAATATATTATTAGATATTTGGTTTAGGTTTAAATCAAAGGCTATGTATACACCGATAGAAAATATTATAAATGTTATAAGATTATACATTTAGCTTACCTCCTTACCTATTAATTTTTCTAACTCATTGTAAGGCATACCATTTTGTAAAAGCCTTTCTTTCATATTTTCAGATATATTATTAACTTTTTCAAAATGTCCATCTATTATAACTTTATCTTTTTCTCTTATATTTTTAGTAACTTTGTATCTAAATAGTGTATTATAAGAAACATTACCTTTTTCATCTACAATACATTCCATTATTTCGGTTAATTTTCTTTGTTTATTATCTAACTGTTTAGCATACACAATTATCGGAAATGCTTCTGTTACAAATTCCATTAATGTTTGATTATCTATATCTGTTCCTTTCTTACATAAACTAACTACTCTTTTATATGTGGAACGACAATCGTTTGAATGTACCGTTGTTATAACTGTATGCCCTGTTCTAGCAGCTTCTTGTGCAGAAAATGCTTCTTTATCACGCATCTCCCCTACACATATAACATCAGGATGAAAACGAAGTGCTACTGCTAATAAGTCTTCTTGCTCTATCGATAAATTTTCGTTTTCGCTTGGTCTTGTTATTGTATGCACTATTGAATTTGTAATCTTTCCGTTTTTATCACGCCTTACTAAATCAAACTCTCTAGAGCCACTTTCAATAGTAAAAATTCTTTTATTTTCTAATGTAGTTAGTATCCAATCTGTTATTGTTGTCTTTCCACTACCTGTACCACCTGCTACGCACATACTTGTGCCATAATTAATAACAGTAGATATAAAATCTAACATTTCTTCAGTTGCCGTTTCATTTTTTATAAAATCTTTTCGTTCTAAATTATTAGCATTTACTATCCTTATAGATGCACATACTTCTACATCTTCATCTACAATAGGAGATTTTAAAACGGCTATCCTTATATTTTTAGATAAATGCCCTAAAACTATTGGACTTGCGTTATCTATAGTTGCACCTGATATATTTAACATTTTTCTAACAATATTTAATGCTTGTTCTTTATTTATAAATTGTTCAGGTGCTTTTATTCTACTACCATTAGAATAGTTTATTTCTATATCTTCCCAAGAATTAATATTTATTTCTTCTACATTTTTATCATTTAAGTATTTTGTTATAAAAGAAAACCCCACTATATCTTCATATAGTTTTTTTAATAATTCATCTATTGATAAACCTTCAACAGATGAGTTGCTATCATTTATAAATTTTTCTAAAATAAGCCTTATTTTATCTTTTTTATTTTCTTCTATACTTCCTTTATCAACTTCTAATATTAAATCTTTATAATTATCATTAGATTGAAAAAAGGCTTTTGCACCATTTAAAACATCTATATATTTTTGTTCTTTTAAGTTATTATTTAAAATAGATGTTCTTTTCCCTAAAGAAGAATATCTATCTTCCATTAAAATAACCTCCTACATAATTTATTAATTTCTTTATCAAAAATAAGTCCATTTTTGCTACTAATATTTTTCAAAAGTGCTCTTTCGTTAAATTGTTCTTTTATTTCTTCACAACTTATAAATTTAAAATCACTATTAGCAAAAACTTCTTCTATTACATTATTTTCATAATTATTCAAAATTCTTATAGGCTTATCATCAATTATATTTGCATTTTTAAATAAGCTATTTTGTGATACAAAATAACTTATTGATTTAGCATCTTGATTTGCTATTCTAATTATATTATCTGCCATCTTTAAACCTACTATTGATAGCATATTATTAGATATATAGCTTGTACAATCTATAATTACATAATCAAATATATTTTTTAATTTTTCGTATAGTATCATTATTTGCTCTTCTGTACTTTCAGGGTAAGAATATTCATTTTCTTCTTCTAATAAACCTAATAATCCTAAATAACTATTTCTTTTTAATATAGTTAAATTTTTCTTTATTAAATTGTCTGTTATGTTGTTTGCAGATAATATACTACCTATACTAGCTTTAAATTCAAATTCATTTTCTAAAGCTACACAAGGCATCATAGGGGCAGTCATATCACAAAAAACTAAACATACATTTTTATTTTGTGATGATAACTTTTTTGCAAGTTTTATAGCTATCGTACTTTTACCTGCACTAGGACTTCCCCAAATAGCTAACATTTTAGTATTTAAACTTATTTCTTCTATTTCTTCACTTTCAAACTGTCTTTTAAAATATTTACCTTTTTTTAAATTAATCATAAAATTACTCCTTATTCATTGTTGTTTGTTCTGTAACATCTTCTGCCAACTCTTCTTCGCTTTCCACAATACCAAAAACTTTATCTTGCTCTTTTAAATATGCTTTTTTAATTTCTTCATCTCCACGATGTACTAGAGAAATATGTACGTTACTATTATTTTCAAAATTGGCAAGCATTATTGCTTGTGCTTCATTTACAAGTAATGTTACTGTAGAATATAATTCTTTTTGCTCTCCATTTTGTTGCCCATTTGTATCGTAACCACTTTCATCTGTAACTGCTATTACTTCAACATATTTAAGCTCTTGGGGTATATATCCATCATTATTTTCATCTGTTTGTGGTACAATTATAGATACTATATCTCCTGTTTCTATTTTTCCACTTAAGCCTTTTGATAAAGTTTTAAGTGAAATAGATATAGCCTGTTTTCCATTTAAATTTGTTAAATATTCGGAGCTTGATACAGGCTTAACTGATATTTTATTTTCTGTTATAAAATCATTTTCTAATATTTTTGTTTTTGCATAAGTACCTATTATATTTTGGTCTGCTTTTATAAGTTCTTTAGGCAAATTATATTTAGAAAGTTTTAATGTTTTTATCATATCTTTTTCTATTTTATCCCCACTATTTATATTTTTTGTAGCAACTAAAACATCTACTTTATCTTCTCCATTTTGAAATGGATTAAAGAAATAGGTTACAATACCTATCGTCATAACTATTAAACCTAAAATTGTTCTTTTACTTAACATATATTTTCTCCTTTATATTAATAAACTATATAATCAATTTTTTGAATACTTTATATTCAAAAACAGGTACTCCTAAAATTTATTTAACTAAAATTTAATACAAAAAGACGTATATAAATTTTAATTAAATAAATTAAGTCATACCTTAATTGTAATTAATAATATAGGCAAATTACCTATTAAAAAGAAAGGTAAAAAAGGAAGCGATTTTACTTGCTTCCTTCTTAATACCTTGTCTATACCATAATAAATAAACATAACAAAAATACCTAATATAACCATTAATATTGTATCTTCAAGCCCAAACAATAACCCTGTTACTCCTATAAACTTTATATCTCCACCGCCTATATTAAAGTTAGTAAAAGCAACTAACAATAATAAAATAATAGATAATATAAGTCCATCTAAATATATATCAAAGGTAAATAAACAAAGGCACAATATTAATAAATGTATATAATTAGGTATTTTTCTATATTTAAAATCATATATGCTACCTATTGTCAATATGATAAAATAACATATTAAAGTTATTTTATACACCATCATATACACTTCCTGCTTTATCAATTGCCTTTTGAAAAAGCTCTGGTAATTTATCTTTTGCTAACCCAAACAATATTAACCCTAATACAACTACTATTGCAATAGTAACATTTTTATCAATATAAAACTCGCCGTCATTATTTTTTAATTTTTTTACAACTCTTTCTTTTACCATTTGTCCTTTAATATATAATTTTGTACTAATTTCATTAATTTTTTTCATTGTTTTTTCCTCCTAAAATTTATAAAACTATTTGTTAATTTAATTTTTATATTTGAACACAAGCATAATTTAAACAATCATAGGCATCCCCCCTTTCAAATTTCTAATAAATATAAAAAGTTAGCTAAAATTAGCTAACTTATCATAAATATTTTCTTTAAATACACAATTTAGGTTGTTATCATTACAATATCTTTTTAATATATCTGTTTCAAAGTCTATATCAATTATAGCCGTACTATCTTCTATAATGCCTACTACATTTCCAAAATAATTTAATACTTTTGTATCTTCTATAATTTCTATAAAAATAGAAGCTTTTTCATCTAACTGTATATCTTTTTCTATATTTTTAAAGGTAGT
>CAMMIW010000034.1 GCA_946497035.1 uncultured Eubacteriaceae bacterium
TTAATTTTTTAAATATTTTATTACAAGAGCTATTTTTTATGTTATAATATATATAAATAAAATTATAAAAAAAGATGATTTTATTTATATATTTTAAATTAATATTTTTGTAAATTTTTATTAAGGAGGATTTATGAATAAAAATTTTAATAAAGACAATAATGAAACTCCTTTAACAGACATCGACTATGAAGGTGTTATATATGAACCTAGTGAAAATATAAAAAATAATAATAACAATAATAATATAAATAAAATTAATAATAAAAATATTAATGATAATAAACCTAAAATAAAAAAAGCTCCAAATTTTAATTTTTCATTGTTTATGGGCATAACAATTGCTATCGGGGTTATTATTTTTGGTATAGTGGCTATGTTAACATATTCTTCTCTATCTAGCTATATTAGCTTACCAAGTGTAGAAGATAAAAATTTAACAACATCCAACCAAAATATTGAAGATAGCCTAGCTTTAGATAGTAACACAAACAAAAATATAGTAGGTGTTATAAAAAGTATAAACTACGAAAAAAATATATTTACTTTTTCTAGCTTAAATACTAATAAAATTTATACATTAAGGTCTAAACCTTCATCTATATTTAAAGATAAATATGACAATATGCTAACTATATCCGAATTACACATAGGAGATTTAGTAGATTTTTCTTTTGATGATGACAACAAAATAAATTATATATATGAAAATAAAGATAGCTTTTTATTAGAAAATGTTTCAAATGTTAAAATTAATTCAGATTTAAACGTATTAACATTAAATGATAAAACTTTTAAAATAAGCGACAAAATATCTATATTAAAAAATAATGAACCATACGATTTAGCTAATGTTTCTCCTTTAGATGTTTTAGATATAAAAGGTTATAAGAATACTATATATTTTATGGAAATTAAAAAAGGTAACGGTATATTAAAGTTAGAAAATAAGCCAGATTTAGATAATGCTGTTATAGAAATTGATAGAGATATATTTAAATCTTTAGATGAAATAGATAAAATCCAACTATCTGAAGGAAACCATAAAATAGTTATTAGAAGTGAAGATACTTTATCTTTTGTTAAAGAAATTAACATAATATCTGGCCAAGAAACTATATTAGATTTAAACCAAATACAAAATAAATCTGGCACATTATTTATACAAAGCAACGTTGATGATTATACATTATATATAAATAATGTAATAGAAACATCTAGAGAACCTTTAAAACTACAATACGGTGCTTACACTATAAGAGCAGAAAAAGAAGGATATTCTCCTTTTACAGCTCAAATATCTATAAATAGCCCACAATCTAGCGTAGATATTAACCTTAAAAAAATTGAAAAAATGGGAGAAATAAATATATCTTCTTCTCCAGATGGTGCAGAAGTTTTTATTAATAATGCCCTTGTTGGATATACACCTTTAAAATATAAATTGCCACAAGGTGTTCATACTATAGTATTAAAAAAAGATGGCTATAATGATTTTGTTTTATCTAGTGTAACTATTGGTGAAGAAGATAGCTCTTTTAATATTACTATGCATAAAAATGTTGAAGAAACAGAAAAAACAACCGAAACAACTTTAGCAGAACCTACAATATAACTAAAAAGGCTATAGATTTTTATCTATAGCCTAAAGTTTTAACCGAATTTCTTATAATTATATTTCCGTGTATTATACTATTATCAATCTTTTCATCTACACTTGTTATTTTTTTAATAATATTTGCAACACACTTTTTAGCCATTTTATTTATATCTATTTGAACTGTTGTTATAGGTGGTGTAGATATTTTTGCATGTATATCGTTATCAAAACCTACGATAGATACATCATCTGGAACGCTTAATCCTATTTCATTTAAGTATCTAATAAAATAATATGCGGTTTTATCGCTGTTACAAACAAAAGCAGTTGGCAAAGATTTTGGTAAATCAAATTTGTAAAAAGCACCGTTAGCATCTCTATCATCTATTATAAATTCCATATTTATTTGTAATCCATTTTCTAATAAAGCTTTAGAATAACCTAAATATCTATCTAATATACTTCTATTAGAATGAATATTTCCCACATACCCTATATTAGTGTGGCCATGTTCAATAAGATAATTAGTTATTGCATATGAGCTATATATATTATCTCCTATAACAGAATCTACAGAAAAATGTCTATCATAAAAATCTAAAAATATAACAGGTATATTTTGTTGGCATATAGTTTTTGTGTATTCTTCTTCCATTTGACCTAAAATTATTATACCATCTACCCTTTTATCTAATATTATATTTGGTATAATATTTTCAATCTCTTTATCTCTATCTATTATTTCTAGTATGGCATAATAATTATAGTCTGATAAATGTTTTACTATATTATTATAAATAGTAAAATAAAAAGAATTTTCTACATCCATATATTTTTGAGCAACAATAACTCCTATATTATAAGTGTATTTTGAGTCTTTATTATTTATATTGTTAGTTTTATAACCCATATCTAATGCAATTTTTTTAATTTTTTCTCTTAGCTCTTCGCTAACACCCTGTTTATTAGATAAAGCTTTAGATACAGTTACTATGCTAACGCCCAATTTATCAGCAATATCTTTCATCTTTACATTTTTGCTCATAAAATCACCCCTTTAAAACTTAACTTAAATTATAACAAACTTAACTAAAAAAAGTCAATATACTTATTAAAATTTTATTATCTTTCATTATTTTTTATTTTACTAAGCTTATAAAATAATAAAAGATGTAGATTTTAACCCTACATCTTTTTAATGTTTTTATAACTATCTAACAGTTTATATAAAAAACTATAAACTGTTAATATATGTTTCTAAATTAGATTTTATAACAGAAACTCTTGGACCATATATTACTTGAACACCTTGCCCTTTTTTTATAACACCAGATGCTCCTGTAGATTTTAAAATAGCCTCATTTACTTTTTCTGAATCTTTTACAGTAACTCTAAGCCTTGTAGCACAACAATCTACATCGCTTAAATTATCTTTACCACCAAGACCTTCTAATATTAAGGCAGAAAGTTCATCTTTGCCGTCTTGTTGTTTTTCACCAGATTTTTTAGCATTTACATCTGCTCTTGTATATAGTTTAACCTCTACATCTTCATCTTCTCTACCTGGTGTTTTATAGTTAAATTTTTTGATTAAGAAAGAGAATAAGAAATAGTAAACTACAAAATAAATTATACCTACAAATACTATATTTATCCAACTAGTTTTAGCATTACCTTGTAATATACCAAATAGAGTCATATCTATAAGACCACCTGAAAATGTCATACCAACCCCTACTTTAAGTATATGCATAAACATATAAGCAAGACCTGCAAATATACAATGTATTACATATAATAAAGGTGCTACAAATAAAAATGTAAATTCTAAAGGCTCTGTTATACCTGTTAACATAGATGTTAAAGCAGCAGATACTAATAAACTAGCAGCAACTTTTCTTTTTTCTGGTTTAGCACATTTATACATAGCTAAAGCAGCACCAGGTAAACCAAATATCATAAGAGGAAACTTACCTGCCATAAATCTTGTAGCTTCTGTATTAAAATGTTGTATGCCAGGAGCAGCAAGCTCTGCAAAGAATATATTTTGAGCCCCTTCTACTAAAACACCATTTACCATAGCAGTTCCACCCACAGCTGTTTGCCAAAATGGTAAATAAAAAACGTGATGTAAACCAAAAGGTATTAAAGCTCTTTCCATAAAGCCATAAACAAATGTACCTGCATACCCTGATTTAATAACTAAATCTCCAACTTGATTTATACCAGACTGAACTGTTGGCCATATAAAATACATTAAAATCCCTACAAATAAGTATGTAATAGCGCTTATAATTGGTATAAATCTAGTGCCACCAAAAAAGGATAAAACTTGTGGAAGTTCTATTTTATAAAACCTATTATGTAATGCAGCAACACCTAAACCAACAATAATACCTCCAAAAACACCCATTTGTAATGATGTAATACCCAAAACAGATGTAGTAGCACCGCTTAAATCTGGTGCACCGTTTATTTTAATTAAAGCACCTATAGATGAGTGCATTATAAAAAATGCAATAGCTCCAGATAAAGCGGCAACTTCTTTCTCTGCTTTAGCCATACCTATAGCTACACCCATAGCAAAAATAATAGGTAAATTTTCAAAAACAATACCACCTGCACTATTTAATATAGCAAAAAAGTCATTTAATACTGTGCCAGGCCCCATAAGGCTTGTAAGGTTATAAGTATCTAACATAGTTTGGTTAGTAAAAGAACCACCTATACCTAAAAATAAGCCTGCTACTGGTAAAATAGCAATTGGAAGCATAAAAGATCTACCTATACGCTGCAAAACAGCAAAAATCTTATCTTTCATAAAAATACTCCTTTCTTTAAAATATATAATAAGCTATTTTTATACAATAAAATTATATATTTTAAAAAATAACTTGTATAAAATTATTATATTTCGGTAATAATCATACTATATATTGTAAATTTTGTCAAGCAACTAAAAGGAAATATTTGTCATATTATGAGATTTATATTATAATTTTTTATGTGTTGACATTTTATATTTTTAATGTTATCATTATGTTACATCTTAAAATTACATAAAATATTTTGTACAACTGGCGGTATGTGAATTAACACAAGGGAGTACAAAATTTATTAATCGTCCGTCTGGGTAATTTTTTATTGCACAGGTGGGCTTTTTTATTGTTTTTATTATAAGGTGTAACACTACCAACCTTCTCTTTTCATAAGACTATCCTCTTATCAATTTATGTAAGGTTATTATTAAAATTTTATAAAAAGGAGTTTTTATATAATGAGAGCATTAATTAGTGTATCCGACAAAACTGGCATTGTAAATTTTGCAAAACAGCTACAAAATTTAAACATTGAAATTATATCAACAGGTGGCACATATAGTTTATTAAAAGAAAATGGTATAAATGTTATTAATATATCTGATGTTACTGGCTTTCCAGAATGTTTAGACGGCAGAGTTAAAACCTTACACCCTAACATACATGCAGGTATATTAGCCATTAGAGATAATGAAAACCATATGCAACAAATAAAAAACTTAAATATTTCTCCTATAGATATTGTAGTAGTTAATTTATATCCCTTTAAAGAAACTATATTAAAAGAAAATGTATCTTTAGAAGAAGCTATAGAAAATATAGATATTGGCGGGCCTACTATGCTTAGATCTGCTGCTAAAAATTATCAAGATGTTTCTGTTATTACATCTAGCGAAGATTACGAAAAAGTTTTACAAGAACTTAAAGAGAATAAAAAAGTTAGCAAAGAAACTAATTTTTATTTAGCTGCTAAGGTTTTTGCACATACTGCCCATTATGATACACTTATAGCTAACTATTTAAAAGAAAAAGCAAACTTACCTAAATACGATGATACTATTACTATAACTTTTGAAAAAGTTCAAAATATGCGATATGGTGAAAATCCTCATCAAAAAGCCTCTTTTTATAAAGAGATTGGCCATAACAAAGGTATGCTTACAAATTTTAAACAGCTTCATGGTAAAGAAATGTCTTTTAACAACGTAAACGATACAAATGGCGCTTTAGAACTTTTAAAAGAATTTGATGAACCTACAATAGTTGCTTGCAAACATTCTAACCCTTGTGGTGTTGGTAGCGGTAAAAATATATATGATGCTTATATGAAAGCTTATAATGCAGACCCTACATCTATTTTTGGTGGCATTGTAGTATCTAATAGAGAAATTGACAAAAAAACAGCAGAAGAAATGAATAAAATATTTTTAGAAGTTGTTTTAGCTCCTAGTTTTACAAAAGATGCTTTAGATATATTAACAAAAAAACCTAACATACGTTTATTAACTCTTGATAATATTGATAAGAAACAACCAAATTTTGCATTTGATATTAAAAAAGTTTCTGGTGGCATATTAGTTCAAGATGTTAATAATAGCCTTTTAGATAAACAAAATTTAAAAGTTGTAACAAAGAGAAAGCCTACAGATGAAGAAATGGAAGATTTAATATTTACTTGGAAAATAGTTAAATATGCCAAATCTAATGGTATTGCTTTAGGAAAAAATAAACAATCTATAGGTATTGGTAATGGGCAAGTAAACAGAATATGGGCTACAAAACAAGCTATCGAGCACGGCAAAGAAATGATTAATAATGATGCTACTAAAAATAGTGTTTTAGCATCAGATGCCTTTTTTCCTTTCGATGACTGTGTAAGAGAAGCTATAAAAAATGGAGTTACGGCTATAATTCAACCTGGTGGATCTATAAGAGATGAAGATTCTATAAAACTTTGTGATGAGAATAATATTGCAATGGTATTTACAAACATTAGACATTTTAGACATTAATTTTTTATAGTTACTCTCAAATCAATAGAATATTAATACTTATCTTTCTTAATTAATATAATATATTATATTAAATTTTATTTTACATTTTACATTTTTATACAATTAAAATTAAAACAAAGGCTTTTATAGTTTTTGTTTTAATTTTATTTTAAATAACTATTTTTAATGTTAATAAATGTAACCTTTCATCAAAATTTTAACTAATTTTAAAATTTTTTGAAAAATTTTAAAAAAAGCTATTGACAATATTTATATAGTATATTATAATAATTATTGTCTTAAGGGCGTTAGATAACCTTGAGCCCAGATAGCTCAGTCGGTAGAGCAGAGGACTGAAAATCCTCGTGTCGGCGGTTCGATTCCGTCTCTGGGCACCTTGCGGGTGTGATTCAATGGTAGAATGTCAGCCTTCCAAGCTGAATGCGTGGGTT
>CAMMIW010000035.1 GCA_946497035.1 uncultured Eubacteriaceae bacterium
TAGATATAACTTTACCTAATGGAAGTATAATACTTTTTAAAGGTATGGACGATAGTGAAAAAATAAAATCTATTGCAGATATAACAGATATATGGTGTGAAGAAGCAACAGAATTAACACTTGATGATTTTAGCCAGTTAAATTTACGTTTAAGAGCGTTAAATCCTAATTTGCAAATATGGCTATCATTTAACCCAGTTAGTAAGGCTAATTGGTGTTATCAATACTTCTTTGTAAGAAAAACTAATGTCTTTGTATTACACACAACCTACAAAGATAATAACTTTTTGCCTAAAGCGTATAGAGATGAAATAGAAGATTATAAAAATACTAACCCTGCTTATTATAAAATATATTGCTTAGGAGAATTTGCAACTCTTGATAAACTTGTATTCCCTATAATACATAAACAGATAATAAACAAGGACAAGATTAAACGTTTAAAGTTTTTTTGTGGACTAGACTTTGGTTTTACAAATGACCCTACTGCTATAATATGGGGTAGGTATGACAAAGATAACAAAACAGTTTATATAACAGGTGAATACTTTAAAAAGGGGTTAACAAACGATGAGATATATAAAACAATAGATAACTTAGGTCTTAGAAAAGAAATTATAATAGCAGATTGTGCAGAGCAAAAATCTATTGAAGAAATACGAAGACTAGGTATAACAAGGATAAAGCCTTGTAAAAAACTTAATGATAGTGTTAATTTTGGTTTACAATGGTTAATGACTAGAAAGATAGTTATAGATGAAAGGCTGACGGGACTTATTGAGGAGTTTGAAAACTACACTTGGCAAAAAGATAAAAAGACCAATGAATATATAAATAAACCTATTGATAGTTTTAATCACGGTATAGATGCTCTTAGATACGGATTAGAAGATATAATGCAAAATAAAACAGCACGTATTGTTGATAGTAGCAAATGGGGAGGTATATTTTAGTGATAAGAATAAATAAAGAATTTATCAAAGATAAAATACCAGAAGAGTTAATATTGAAATGTATAAAATCACATAAAAATGATTTATCAAGACTAATAAAAAATAAAGATTATTATTTAGGTAAGCATAAAATATTAAATACTATTAAAAGAGAAAATGAACCTAACAACAAAATAGTCAATAATTTTGCTAAATATATAACAGATATAGTATCTGGATATTTTATAGGTAACCCTATAACTATATCTAGTGAAGACAATAAAGATATAACAGGTCTTTTAGATACACTAGAAAAGTTAAATGTAAATACCCATAATGCAGATTTAGAAAAAGATTTAAGCATATATGGTATAGGTTATGAGCTTTTATACATAAATGAAGATGGTAAGGTTAAAATAGCTATTTTAAACCCAGAAAATACTTTTGTTGTATATAGTAATGAGATAGGCAATAAATCGTTATTTGCAATAAATTATTATACAGATTTTGATATAAATCTAAAAGCACAAGGCTATATAATAAATGTTTATACAGATAGTGAAATATTAACTTATTATAGCAAAAATTTAAGAGATATAAAGCTACAACAAGTGGAACAACATTTTTTTGAAAGAGTACCTATAACACAATTTTTTAATAACGCAGAAGGTAAAGGAGACTTTGAGGGTGTTATTTCTCAAATAGATGCTTATAATGTTTTAATGAGTGATAGGGTAAATGATAAAGAAAAGTTTGTAGATAGCTTACTTGTTGTAACAGGGTTTACATTTGAAGATGTAGCCGAAGATGCAAACAAAAGAATAAAGCAAAGCAGAATAATGGAAATACCTGCAGAAAATAGTGATATAAAATATATTACAAAGTCTTTAAATGAAACAGAGGCACAAGTCTTAGCTAATGCTATAAAAGATGATATACATAAGTTTAGTCAAACGCCAGATTTTACAGATGAAAAATTTAGTGGTAATGTTAGCGGGGTGGCTATGGCTTATAAGTTATTAGCTCTTGAAAGTCTAGCAAAAGTTAAAGAAAGATTTTTTATAGCTGGTATAAAAAGACGATTAAAACTTATAAATACTATATTAAATAAAAAATCTATGAGTTATTATGATGTAGAAAATATAAAAATAACAATAGTTAGAACATTACCTGTAAATAATTTAGAGTTAGCACAAATGATAAACTTATTAACTGAAAATGTATCTTTAGAAACATTGCTTGCACAGTTACCATTTGTAGAAGACCCCGTAAAAGAGTTGGAAAAGTTAAAAGAAGAAAAACAAGAAGATGATGAAAATATGGCCAACACATTTAATAAATTAAATTATTCTAACTTAGGTGGGTGATTAAATGAACCTTAACAACTATTGGATAAAAAGAGCTTTTGAACTAGAAAATAGCAATTTTGTAAAAAGTGAAGAAACAATAAAAAGATTAAATGCAAGTTATTTAAGAATAGCTAAAAATTTACGTGATGAAGTAAATAAAATACAAGATAAAATAGATAATATAAATATTATATTTTTAGATGATGTACAGGCTTATAAATATAGACAAAAGCTATTAAATGATTTAAAAAATAAAATCTATGACGAATATAGAAACCTATCTCGAGAAGAAATAAATGTAACTACTAAACATTACAAAGATGTAATAGAAAACACATATAAAAATATATCAGAATACTTAGGAAGCATTAAAACAGATGCTTCTTTTTCTATGCTAAAAACAGACGCTATACAAGATTTGTTAAGCATAAAATGGCTAGGAGAAAACTATTCTGATAGAGTTTGGAAGAATACAAATTTATTAGCCAAAAAAATGGAAGATATATTGTTAGATGGAACAGTATCAGGTAAAAGTATAGATTTTATGGCTAAACAAATTAATAAAATGATGCGAGTAGGTAGTTTTAATTGTGAAAGGTTAATACGTACAGAGACTAACTTTTTTCATAACAGAACAACTTTAAAAGCCTATAAAGATTATGGGATAGAAAAATATGAGTTTTTAGCTACAATAGATAGCAGAACGTCGCATACATGTAATAAATTAAATGGACAAATATTTCATATAGATAAAGCTAGAATAGGTGTAAATTATCCACCTATGCACCCCTTTTGTAGAAGCACAACAGTTGCTTATTTTGAAGAGGAACAGTTGCAACAAGAGGAGAAAGATAGTATAATAAAAGAATGGAAGGGTATAAAAAATAATGCTAATTATACTAAAAAAGAATCTGTATCTATTCTAAAAAATAAGTATGGTATAGATTTTAAAGACAGTAGAAAATACCCTATTGATGAGAGTATTTTAAATGAATGTGTTAGTTGGCTTGATGCATTTAATGATGAGTATTCGAATTTTATGAAAGTAAATCCGTGTAAAATACCTATTATAGCTAATTATCCAGACAGTAAGATGAAAAATAGTGTAGGGTATTATTCATATTATTCTAATAATACCAAAGTCGTTGAATTAGCTTTAAATGCAAAATACCATAGTGATAAAGATTATTTTAGACAATATTTAGATTATGTTAAAGGCAATCACAGTGTTGCAAATGCAGAATCAATACATACATTTGTACATGAATATGGACATCATATTTCTAATTCTATGAGATGGATAAGTAATAATTATAATTGGCAAAGTGAGTTTATAAGTGAATGTATAAAAGAATATAATGATAAATATAATACAAGTTATACAAGCTATAGAGAATTTAGAAATATAGTTAGTATTTATGGTGCTAGTGCGGAGTCAGAGTTATTTGCAGAAACATTCGCAGAGTTTTATGGTGGCAAAAGTCCTAGAGAATTTGCTATAATATTTGGCAATAAATTAAATAAGATACTAAAGGGGCTGAATTGAATATGTTAGTGATACCTAATTTTAAAATACAAGGTTTTGAATACCTTGATGAAGAAACTAAAAAATATAAATTAAAAGAAGATGCACCACAATGGGCTAAAGATGAATTTAAGGAATATATTAAAAACTTACAAGATATGGCTAGAGAAAGAAAAAAGCTATATGAAGAAAAAGGAATAATTATAACACCTAGTTATGAATATATAGAAGAGGTATTATCTCAGTATATTTAATAACTGTCCTAGACAAGACATTAAACTGTCTTATTTTTATGCCTAAAAGGAGGTTACAGTATGGGCGAAGAAAACATAAAAGAAAATACACAAGAAAAACAAGAAGATACTCAAGAAAACAATTTAAATGAGGAAATAAGCAAAGATACATTTGATAAAGAGGCCTTCAAAAAAGAGATTTTTAAAGAATGGCAAGAACAGATGGATAAATCAAAACAAGAAACTGAAAAAATAAAAAATATGAAGCCTGATGAAAAAGCTAAATATGAGTTAGACAAAATAAAAAAAGCTAATGAAGACAAAGAGGTAGAGCTTATAAAAAGAGAATTAAGACTAGATGCACACAACATTTTAGTGGAGAGAAAGTTAGACTGTAGAATACTAGATATTTTAGATTATAGCAACAAAGAAAACTGTATAAAAAGTATAGATACAGTAGAAAGTATATTAAATGATGCTTTAGAGGTTGCTATAAATGATAGATTAAAGGGTAGTACGCCTAAACAAGCAACGAATACTGTTACAAGCTCTTTAGAAGATGAAATTAAAAAAGGTTTAGGCTTAAAATAGGAGGTTTTAAATTATGAGTGAAAGATTTAATACAATAGAAGCAGCTAAAATATTTCAACAACAATTAGACGAGTTAGCAGTACAAAGTTTATTTACTGGTTTTATGGAGCAAAATACAAATGGTATAAAATATACTGGCGGAGATGAAATAAAAATACCAGATATAGATATGGACGGACAGGCTAACTATAATAGAAATACAGGTTATGTTAAAGGTGCTGTTAATGTAGCATATCAAACTTTAAAAATGACACAAGATAGAGGTAGAAAATTTTATTTAGATGCTATGGAAGTAGATGAGAGTAACTTTATAGCAGAAGCAAGTAGAGTAATGGGTAAATACCAAAAAACAAAAGTAATACCAGAAATAGATGCTTATAGAATATCTAAACTTGCAACTTATGCTATGGGTGTAGATGGAGATTTACAAGCAAGATACAATTATACTCTTGATGGGAATATAATTAAGGAGATAAAAAAGGGTATCAAAACTGTAAGAGAAAACGGTGCAGATGAGGTATTTATACTTGCTACATACGATACAGTAAGTGCAGTAGAAGAAGTATCTTTAGGTAAGTTGCAATCTGTTACATTTAGTCAAGGAGGTATTGATACGAGAGTACCATC